>JAUXWR010000369.1 GCA_030680075.1 Legionella sp. | reverse complement strand
TGGTGGTGGCGGAAGAAACTGCACCTTGAACTGTCAATGAAACAAGCGATTGTTAGAAGACACAAGATGAAAACAATTCTTGGCAGATTTCAAATTGTGATTAAATTCATTTGGATAAACAAAAAAGGTACGCAACAAATTAAATAGAAACCTTTGTACTCGCGTTTTGATTTCATTCTAATGTTTTATTCTGCTAGTATTTCTGCGAGAAATCTTCGAGATGGCGACTACTGTGGCAGTCGGTGTGGTAGTCGTTGCGCCAGTCAGCATTCTCATCGCTGTCTCTTTTAAATATGTTAATTTCCATTACTTTAGATTGAATGATGTAGATTTTATGGGCTGTCTTCTTATTTTAATGCTTTTGGGCTGGGGGCTAACGCTTATTTGCCTTTTTCTTGTGGATGTCTGGCTTGGTTGTGGCTGGCTTGATTTAACCAAACCCAAACTACAATGCCGAACAGAAGAAGGATTCTTTGTGGATTATCAGTACGACTTTATCCTAAACACCCTCATGAATAAAGAAATTCACTTGGCCAATTAAACAAAACAGAGCTTTTCAATTCGACAATATCATATCATATGGTTGCTGGTGATGGAGGAAGGAAGCATATCATTACCGAAATATGTTGTATGTTGTTGTAGGTGTAAATAATGGATTGGACATACGCCTTCAACGTACTGTAACCCATGATTCCAGATGATGTAAGAATCTTTCTTATTTGTGAATGGAAAAGACTCGTTCTGAGAAGTTCCTTGACACCCGAGATGGGATACTCTTGCTGCAACAGCTAGAGATTTCATTTCTGATGGGTCTGCGTGGATTGAAGAGGATAATTATGTTAATTCTATTCCCTCAAGAGGCAATAATAAAGCAAATACTATTTATCTTACCTAAAGCATTAAGAGTGCCACTAGGAGCTGTAAATCTTCTTTTCCTTTCATAAAGGCGGATGTAAGGGGCCTCCTTCAAAGTTGTCTGAACTAGATTGCTTCTCTTTTGCTTCTCTGCGCCCATCACCCTGTCAAGATGGGATAGGCTCTATTGATACTGGTAAACCCAACACAATTTTGTCGATTGTGTCACAACTTATTTGTACTTGATGTGCTAGTGCTACTCTACTCTACTGAATTGTACGATAATAATATATGCTTTAAGAACAATGAAATGCTTTTTTCTCTTGCTTTGTTGCGATTTACAATGACGCGGTGTTTACAACAACAGTCTTATGAATCGACCAACAACAAAAAAGGACTCTGCAGTCTCGAGCAGGGGAGAAACATTGAGGAGTAAGAAGTGAAAAGGGAAAAGACGGTAAGGTAGAAGGTGCTACTATTCAAATATTTAGGAAACTTGGTGTTGTCATATTTGGAGTCTCTCAAGACGACATTTGAGAAATTCATTTGAATCAAGCCATTCTGACAGAATCAGTATACTTGAACAAATAATTTTTTAATGAAGAATTCCATCATTATTATGTAGTTTAGAGTTTCATCTTTCTTTCATTACTGGTTTGTACGCCAGAGTAAATACCATATGAAAATAGAAACAATATGATGATTATAAAAACTATTGGAGAATCATGATCCATAGAGGTATTGGCGAGAGTTATAAAGAAAAGAGCCAAACTCGCAATAGCCAGTACCAATAGATTCCACACATACGAATCAAAATGACCAAAGTAACCTTGGGGGTATTGGGAAATGAAGTTGGACACAAAGTCTGCTATCGCTGCAATTCCCATTATGCCTCCAATAATAAGGGCGATGCATATGTACTTTTTTCGCGATGTATCTACTGTTTCTGTTCGTTTTTTATAACGGCCTTCAAAAGCACAATATTTCTTTTCAATGGTAACCAC
>JAUXWR010000357.1 GCA_030680075.1 Legionella sp. | reverse complement strand
TCGAGAAGGCCGAGTACTGGGCGCTCATCTGGGGCACGGTCGTCATGGCCGCGACCGGGTTCGCGATGTGGCTCGACAACACCTTCCTGAACCTCTTCGGGAAGCTCGGCTACGACGTGGTCCGGACGATCCACTATTACGAGGCGTGGCTCGCCACCCTCGCGATCATCGTCTGGCACTTCTACTTCGTGATCTTCAACCCCGACTCCTACCCGATGAACACCGCCTGGTACAACGGGACGCTCACGGAGCGCGAGATGGAGGAGGAGCACCCCCTCGAGCTCGAGCGGATCCACGCCGCCGAAGCGCAGGCGCTCGCCGAGGCCGAGAAGGCCAGGACGGAAGCCGAAGGCGCGGAGAAGGGCTGACGCCCGTCTCGACCCGCGGTTTTAGGGGGCCCGGTCCTCGCGCACCGGGCCCTTTCCTTTCCGTCGGGCCCGCATCCGTCGCGCCGCCCGCTGCCCAAGCGGGCCGGGCCTTCCCTTGCCTCCGGACACCGGCCTCTCCGACGCGGGCTCCCTCCCGCGGCACGTCGTCCGAACGTCCCCGAAACGGCAGCCGCCCCGGGGCAAAGCCCCGGGGCGGCGGACACGACGGGCGAAGGGAGGCTCTATCTGTAGGAGAAGAGCATCGCGTAGATGATCCAGAGGACCGTCAGGAGACCGATCGTCAGGGCGGCCCAGCCGAACGCCCGGACAGCCTTGAGGACGACGGGCTGATACGGCTCCCCGAGGCTCTCCTCGAGCTTCCCGCTCGCGACGAGCGCCTCGTACTCCTCCGGCTTGTCGCGCTTCAGCTCCTCGACGGACATCCGTCCCGTGAAGACGACGATGTCCATCGGGAACTTCTCGGGACGGAGGTGCGTGTTGAAGAAGTGGACCGTGAAGATGAACCCGACGGCGAGGAGGGCCTCGTCGCTGTGGATGATCGTCGCCACGTTGATGACCCAGCCGGGGAGCACCCGGGTGAAGGCCTCGGGGAACCAGAGGATCAGGCCCGTGCTGCCGATGATGGCCACGCCCCAGAACACCGCGAAGTAGTCGAACTTCTCCCAGTAGGTCCAGCGTCCGTACTGCGGCCGAGGGCCCTTGCCGACGAACCACTTCATCGTCGGCATCATCGTGCTCGGCCCGGTCACCATCTGCTTCCAGGTCTTCCCCTCGCGCTTCTTGCGCCGGAGGACGTCGACGATGTGCGTCACGAAGATCGCGAACATGAGGACCGCCGCCGCGCGGTGGAGGAAGCCGGCCCCCTCGAACCCGCCGAACGCCTTCGAGAGCGTCTTCGCCCACGGA
>JAUXWR010000350.1 GCA_030680075.1 Legionella sp. | reverse complement strand
GGCTGGGGTGGCGAACCGCTTGCTCGTGGGCAAGTACTACTCGGAAGAGAGGCATCCCATCTCGCGAGTGCTGCACCGCATGTACGAGGGTCCTTGTCGGTGGGTCTTGAAGTACCCGCGTCTGACCATCGGCCTCGCCTTCGCGGCGATCCTCACGTCCATACCGGTGTACCTCGCGCTGGGTTCGGAGTTCATGCCGCCTCTGCGCGAGGGCACGATCCTCTACATGCCGTCGGCGGTGGAACCTGGCATGTCGGTGGCCGAAGCGCAGAAAGCGCTCCAGGTCCAGGACAAGATCCTGATGCGCTTCCCGGAGGTCAAGCGCGTGTTCGGCAAGGCAGGGCGCTCCAACAGCTCGACCGATCCGGCTCCGTTCACGATGATGGAGACGACCATCATCCTACAGCCCGAGAGCAAGTGGCGGGAGAAGCCGCGCTGGTACTCTGGCTGGGCCCCGACGTGGCTGAAGCCAGCCCTGCGCCCGTTCTGGCGCGATCGGATCTCCCAGGAAGAGCTGGAGAACGAGATGAACGCCGCGCTCCAGCTCCCAGGCATCTCGAACGCCTGGACCATGCCGATCAAGGGGCGCCTGGACATGCTCTCGACCGGCATCCGCACCCCGATCGGCATCAAGGTGAGCGGCGCGGAGCTCGGCACGATCGAACGCGTGGCCCAGGAGGTCGAAGCGGTGATCAAGAAGCTGCCGGGAACGCGCAGCGTGTACGCGGAGCGCGTCGCGGGGGGTTATTTCGTCGATTTCGTGCTCAAGCGCGACCAGCTCGCGCGCTACGGGATGAGCGTCGACGACGCGAACATGATGGTCATGACGGCGGTCGGAGGGGACAACCAGTCGATCACCGTGGAGGGGCGCGAGCGGTATGGCATCAACGTGCGCTACGCCCGGGACTTCCGCGAAGACCTGACCAGCCTGCGCCGCGTGCTCCTGCCCCTGCCGAGCGGAGCCGGTCAGATCCCGATGAGCGAGATCGCCGACGTGATGCTGGCCCACGGACCCGCGATGATCCGCGACGAAAACGGGCTCCTCGCCGGCTACGTGTACGTGGACTTCGACACCTCGAAGTACGACGTCGGCGGCTACGTGACCGAAGCCAAGAAGGCCGTGGCGGCCGGGGTGACCCTTCCCACGGGCTACAACATGGTCTGGAGCGGGCAGTACGAGAACATGCTGCGCGTCAAGGAGCGGCTGAAGCTGATCCTTCCGCTCACGCTGGTACTGATCTTCGCGCTGCTCTA
>JAUXWR010000312.1 GCA_030680075.1 Legionella sp. | reverse complement strand
GAGAGCTATCTGCAGCCGGGCGTCGAGGACGTGGTCTTCGGGCGCATCAGGTTCCCCTCGGGGATCATCGGGCACCTACACCTGAGCTGGCTCGACCCGCACAAGATGCGCAAGATGACCGTGATCGGCTCCGACCGGATGGTCGTCTTCGACGACATGGAGACCGAGCGCAAGGTGACGATCTACGACAAGGGGCCGATCCCCCGCACCGAGACCTACGGCGAGTACATCCAGGTCCGATCGGGTGACATCAACATCCCCAAGATCCCCGCGACCGAGCCGCTGCGCATCGTCTGCGAGCGCTTCGTGACGGCGGTCGCCGATCGCGCGCCGACGCCCTCGGACGGGCGCGCGGGAGCGGTCGTGGTCGAGGTGCTCGAGGCGATGAGCGAGTCGCTCGCGTCCTCGGGCCGACCGGTGACACTGGGCACGGGAGTGAGCGCATGAGCCGCGAGAACCTGGTCCTCGGCGTGGACGTCGAGATCGGCGAGGACGTCGAGATCGGCGCCAACGTCGTCATCCACGACGGCACCCGAATCGGCGACGGGGTGGTGATCCAGGACAACGTGGTGCTCGGCAAGCAGCCCAAGCTGTCCAAGCGCTCGACGAGCAAGAAGAAGGAGCCCCTCGCGCCGCTCGAGGTCGGCGCGGGCGCGGCCGTGTGCAGCGGCGCGGTGGTCTACGCCGGCACGGTCCTCGGCCCGGACGTGATCATCGGCGACCAGGCCTCGGTGCGCGAGCGCTGCACCCTCGGCGAGGGTGTCGTGGTGGGTCGCGGCGTCTGCGTCGAGAACGACGTCCCGATCGGCGCCTTCACGAAGATCCAGTCGAACTCGTACATCACCGCGTACTCCGAGCTCGAGGACCACGTCTTCATCGCCCCGTGCGTCACGACGACGAACGACAACTACATGGGCCGCACGGAGGCCCGGCACAGCCAGATCAAGGGCGCGATCATCCGCCGGGGCGCCCGCGTCGGAGGCGGCGTGGTCATCCTCCCGGGTATCGAGATCGGCGCCGAGGCCTTCGTGGCAGCCGGCGCCCTGGTCACCCGCGACGTGCCGGCCGGCAAGCTGGTCGCAGGGCTCCCCGCCCAGGTCTGGCGCGACGTGCCGGCCGAGGAGATGG
>JAUXWR010000311.1 GCA_030680075.1 Legionella sp. | reverse complement strand
TGGCACTGGTGTTCTGCTCGACGGCCCTCGCGCTCTGCCTGCTGTTCTTCACGGGGCTGCTCACCAACCTTCCCAAGGCGGTGTTGGCTGGTGTTGTCTTTGTCGCCGTTTACAGGTTGGTCGACATCAGTGGCTTGCTGCGGATGTGGCGCGTGAGTCGGATCGACTTCTATGCGGCGGCCATAGCACTCGTATCCGTGCTAGTGCTCGGAATCCTGCAAGGTGTCCTGCTTGCCGCTCTCGCATCCATCTTCCTGCTGCTCGGCCGGGCGTCGCAGCCCAACATCGCGTTCCTAGGACGGCTGCCCGGAACGGGCCGCTATTCCGACAGGGCCAGGCACGAGGGCGTGGAGCCGCTGGTGGGTGTCATCGCGTTCCGGCCTGAAGCCTCGCTGCTCTACATCAATGCTGAAACGATTCTGGAGACGGTATTGAAGGCGTTGCGAAAATCGCATGATATCAAGCTGGTGGCCTGCGATCTCTCGGCGTCTCCCTACATCGATCTGGCAGGCGCGCGCATGTTGCTCGATCTCCACGACGAACTAGCGTCGCGCGGGGTGACCCTCTGCATTGTTGGCGCCCATGCGCAGTTGCGCGATCTGCTTCGGGCGGAAGGATTGGCAGAAAGGACTGACAGCGGCGAGTGGCTGCGGACGCTTGACAGCGTGCTCGGCGAGGGAGGCGCTGGAGGGTTGATGGCGAGAAAGTCTGACCCTTGACTTGGATCAATGGAGCCGCAGAGAGGCGAGAGGCACGATAGGTCGACGCGACTCTGTGTCCTGCAAAAGGAAAATGTCATGAAGAAATCCGGTTTGAAAGTGGTCTTGTTTGCTCTACTCGCGGGAACGATCGGTTTCAGCACGCCGTCGCTTGCTGAAACCGGCCAGGTGGTAGTCGTCTTTACCAAAGGCGGGTTCGTTATCGGCGTCGGCGGCGGAGAGGGCGTATTGGTACTCAGGGGCAAGCGCTATCCGTTTACCGTCTCCGGCATGAGCGTCGGTTTCACGGTCGGAGCCTCGACCACCAAATTTGTTGGTCGTGCGCTCAATTTAAAGGGACCGGGTTCAATCCAGGGCACATACGCTACGATGGGAGCGGGCGGCGCGGTGGCGGCCGGCGCGGGAGGCGTTCAATTACAGAATGGCAACGGCGTCATTCTGCAGCTCAGCGGCCCCAAGGTCGGCGCCGAGGTGTCCGCTGCGGTCGGCGGCGTTACGATACGCTTGAAATAGATGCAAGCTGCCGGGCGGCGCGATGGCGCGGTCCGGCCCCTCCCGACGGGGTCGGCTAATACCGCTCTTCCACAAACGTCATCCGGCGCAGGATTGCGGCGTCATTGTACTGACCCTTCATCGACCGTTTCGGCAATTTGACTGGTTTCGGAGAAATGCGCTTGTAACGTATCGATTTCAGCACGTGGGAGATGCAGTTGAGCCGGGCCCGGCGCTTGTCGTCGGAGCGGATGACGTACCATGGCGCGTGTTTTGAATCCGTTGCCTTGAACATCATATCGCGCGCCCTGGAATAATCGTACCAGCGATCAAACGACTGGACGTCCATGGGGCTCAATTTCCACTGGCGCAACGGATCGTCCATGCGGGCAGCGAAGCGCTTTTCCTGTTCCTCCATCCCGACTTCGAGCCAGACCTTGATCAGAATGATGCCAGCTTCCACGATGTACTTTTCGATCTGCGGGCAAAGCGTGAGGAATCGCTTGTGCTCCTCCGGGCTGCAGAAGCCCATCACATATTCGACGCCGGCGCGATTGTACCAGCTGCGGTCGAAGATTACGATTTCTCCCGCGGCCGGGAAATGCTGCATGTAACGCTGAAAGAAAATCTGGCTCTTGTCACGGTCGGAAGGCGCTGGCAGTGCCACCACCCGGAATACCCGGGGGCTCACTCTCTCGGTGATGGCCTTGATGGTGCCACCCTTGCCGGCGGTGTCGCGTCCCTCGAACAGGATGATCGCCCGCAGGTTTTTGGCCTTTACCCATTGCTGGAGATGGCAGAGCTCGACCTGTAGCTTGCGCAACTTCTTTTCATAGGCCTTGCGCTTTAATCGCGCCATATCGGCTGACATGCTGCGGTCCGTTATTTCAGGGAAAGCGCGGGCGACCTGCCCTCAGTCTCCCCAGGAGATGGTGATGCCAATGTCGCCCGGCACGCCTCCCGAGAAATCGATAATCTGATAGCTGATGCGATAGCCTCGGGGCTTCAGGTAGTCGGTCCAGAGCTGGAATATTTCTTTCGGAATTCCCGTCAACGTGTTTTCCCAACCCGGCTCCTGCTGGTTGATGGCACGGCCCTTGTCGGTGCACAGCGTGT
>JAUXWR010000304.1 GCA_030680075.1 Legionella sp. | reverse complement strand
AAACATCAGACGGGCGGCCAATGCTTCTTATGAGATGTATGCGCGCCGACAACTCGCGAAACGGATGTGTGGGGCCTATTCGACTCGAGGCGTGGAATTCAGCGCGATAACGCAGCGCCGTGAATAGGTCGACTAGTTGGGCGCCTAGCGGAATTCGTTTGAGATGCTCCACGCAATAAAATCTTTGCGCGCGCCCTTTCGCGAGCCCACTTATCAACTGAAGTGAGAAGGAGTTTACGATCCAATGCTGTCGAACGAGGATGCACAACGCGCGGCCGACTATCTTCGCGTGAAATACGGGAGGCGCGCCGAGGATATGCTGGCCGACTTACAACCGTTCGTGCGTGAAGAAAATGTCGAACTCACGCGAATCTTGGCGCGGATCGAAGTCGCTCTGCGTACGAAACAGTTGAAGCATTAACTGCCTCGCGCCGGCGCGGCCCCGCTGTCGGCCTTCCCTGTTGAGTTCCTAAGGGCTTACTCTCATCGCTTCGGAACGCGGTTTGTGACTCGCGACAGCGCGACTTCGGCGCGGGGTGTGGCTGGAAAAGCGACTCCCCAGCGTAGCCCCATCATCGTTGCGCGTATTTACAGGGAACAAAACACCCTACACGCGAGTTCTTACCTGTGAGCTGACGGAGCAGAGCCCGGCGCGATCGTTCCACCTCTCCTGATCAGCCCTCGCGGAGCCACTGCGTTCCGCGCCGACACTTCCCGAGCATGGGTGCGGCCAAATCATTTGCCCGTGCCAAAATGCCTCGCCGCGACCGTTAGGAATAACATCCATGAAAAATCTTCGCATTGCAGTCATCGTCCTTGGGGCGATGGCCGGCCTCAATTTCGCCAGCCTCGCGCCCGCCCAGGCGCGCGAAGCCTTCACCTTCTCCTTCGACACCGGCTCCGTCGCCTTCGCTTACAGTGACGGCTACTGGGATAAGAACCAACAATGGCACAGCTGGCGCAACGCCAAGGAAAGCCGCGAGTACCGCGCGCGCCATGGCGGCAAGTACAAAAACGTCCGCCACACCCGCGAACGCAACAGAGGCTGGCGCGGCGATCAGGACCGTGACGGCGTGCCGAACCGTTTCGATCGCGACCGCGATGGCGACGGTGTCTCCAACCGCCGCGACAACGCGCCGAA
>JAUXWR010000285.1 GCA_030680075.1 Legionella sp. | reverse complement strand
GCTTATCCAGCGTAATAGATCTTATAATCCATGCATTCTGAGGTGGTAGGTAGAGTGGGAATAGACATGAACAAGTTTTTTTGTCAAAAGCTTCTCTATTCCCATGCGCAGCCACCCCCCGTCCCGTTTCCCCCCCCCATCCTGCCATGAAAGAGCTTTCGGACTTTTCCACTTTCTGCCAAACCAAATTTCGCATTTGGACCACCAATAAAAGTTTGCCACGCAAGAATTTAATTCCAAATATGGTAGTCTTACTTAGGCCGGGAGGGGAACATCTTTTTTTTTGTTTGGCCTTTTTTTTTTCATCTTTTTGCCTGTAATCTCGGATTTTACATCTCTTACATGTATGTCATCTGTTCTTGTTGGTAAATGGAAATCGTTTGTAGGACAGTCCATGTCAGAGATATTGGCCGCCGAGAAGAAGAGGAAGCGCCTCTGCACTACTGAAAAAAAAGTGAAGAAGCAAGTAGAGGAAGGTTGGCAGGTTTTAGACTGACTTGAAAACTCATGATTGTGACGCTGGCCAGACACGTAACTCAATATTTTCTCAAGTTGAACTTTTCGAGGAGGTTACACAATTCTTACAGCGATGTTTTTCTATCATTCTTCCCCTTGTTGCATTTCCTGTTGGAGCTTTCTTGTCAAAACACGCTATTGGCGGACGTCAACTTCCTGGTGTGCTATGAGTTCAAAGTTTGTTATGGAACCTTGGAGATGAAAGGGAGTTGTCGCGAGCTATTCAGGATGTTATTGTACGCCCAATTTGGAGAGACCTGCTCTAGTAATGAGAAGCTTGTGCATCTTACTACCCACGGCTGTCCCAATCATCTTCGGATGGTGACGAGATTGGGACTTTGGGAAGGCCAACCAAATGGCTGGTGAAACGGAACTGGGAGCAGTAATAGTTTATGACTTTCGATCTGTCACATCTACCAAATCTCAAGGCGAAAAAACTCCTGTTTTTCGTCTTGTTAAAGAAAGAAAGATTGGAATCCAGTACTGAAGAACCACAGAAACACACACAATCTTGGTTCAAGATTCGTACTATTTTGACACAACTGGTAGATCGAGCCCATCTTAACAGTGCAAGCCAGCTTCATATTTCAGCTCCTCTCAATTCGAATTGGCACAAAGAGCTGTTAACTTTGGTGAAGAGGCCTAGTCAACGAACGAACGATGCTGGTGACCTTGTGTTAGCCTATTACGAGAAGACTGTGCTCACCATGACTGACTGACCAGTTTTACTTTGACATGGTCCTTCTTAACTCCTGGCAAGCTTGGGCAGATGCTAACCCTCTTCCTTCCAGCGATGGCAAAGATGAGATTCTGAACACTACTAGCTTCGCTACATTCTGCACAATGTTGTCTGCTGTCTATTGAATTAGTTCGCCGCATGCCCATCGAATTATAATATAAAAGGAAATTAGGATGATGTGTCCGATTTTTTATTGGTCCAAAAATGAAATTTGGAAGAAACATGAATTCGGCCGTCGGGTATTGGGGGGAAAGGGTATGGGGAAAGTAACAGTGCCGCCCCGGTAATGGACTCACGACACTGACACATCCATCCGCTGCCAAGCAACAGCTAGTTCCCTCCCTAACAGAGGCCCCGGTGACTATTGAACATAGCTAAAGCTAACTAACTTTCCACTTCCACCTCCAGGACGAGGAGTGGAGTTTGGAAAAAGGCATACATATCTGCTTGAGCTCTATCTCTCTCATGTTGGTTGGGTTTGTTGTTATTGGTCGAGCTCAGATCTCTGTTTTGGGTATAGAAGGTATACAAAACAGCATCCGGTATGAGAGTTACAGTGTTATTATTGTTGTTGATTGCAATATTATTCGGATAGTGGGGTAATGTGCTACTGATGTTTTAAAATCTTTCGATCTGGTTCTTCGAGGTCACCAACCTTGAAAAATGCATCTAACTTGTTCTTGGGCGGATTTTTCTTTGGCCCACTGTGGTGCTGCGTACCTGTTAATATGTTAATTTGCCATAGGTTTTTATTACTGTACGTTCTGCTTCCTTTTTATAGTGCTGCACTATGCGGTGACCCCACCCACATTTACTTGTGCCAATTCTGGCGTTTG
>JAUXWR010000263.1 GCA_030680075.1 Legionella sp. | reverse complement strand
TCGAGCCGCCGCCCTGGGCGCGCATCACCGGGATCGCCCACTTACAGGCGAGCCACATGCCGCGCACGTTGATCTGGAAGATCCGGTCCCACGCCTCCACGCTCAGGTCCGTCGCCGGCGCGTCACCGATCGCGAGGCTGGCGCCGACGTTGTTGTGCAGCAGGTCGAGCCGCCCGAAGCGCGCGGTGGCCGCCTCGATCGCCGCGCGGACGTCGGCCTCCTCGCGCACGTCGGCGGCGACCGCCTCGGCGGTGCCGCCCTCGCCGCGGATCGCGTCGACGGTGTCCTGGGCACTGGCGAGGTCGCGGTCGACCACGAGCACCTTCGCGCCCTCACGCGCCAGCAGCATGGACGTCGCGCGCCCGTTGCCGATCGTGGCGCCCGGCGTCTGGCCGCCGCCCATCACCACCGCCACCTTGTCCTGAACCCGGCCCGCCATGCGTGTTCCTTCCCGCGTCTATCACGAACACGGGGATGGTAGGGGACACGCCGCCCCTCGGGAGGGGCGGCCGTCCGAGGGCGTCGCCAAACGTCCACGCGACGGCCGGCGTTGAACCTGTACCCCTCCGCCACGCCACCCGGCTTCGTGGTGGGGATCGCGTCTCGCTCTTCGTCTTCTTCAACGCCTTCGCCGTGAACATGATTTCAGTACCGGCAGGTGGGCCCGTGGCGCGACTACCTCTTCGGTGAGCGCGCCTACGTCGTCCTGAGCCTGACCGCGAAGTCGGCGCTCGCCTGGCAGGTCTTCGCGGGGACCCTCCACCGACCTGAGGTAACGACGCCCCGCTACCCCTCCGGCGCCCGCGCCACCAGCGCGGCGAGCACGACGAGCCACAGCAGCGCGACGAGCCCGAGCAGCGCCTCCACCCGGCCGAGGGTGTCCTCGAACAGCGCACCGATACCCATGGTGCTGGCGCCGAGGGCGAGCAGCGCGCCGACGATCAAGAAGGGCCGGTTGATACGGGGGCCACTCCCGACAAGGAATGTGATCGCTACCAGGGCGATGCCGAGCATCTGCAAGAGGAACGCGGTGCCGAACACGGCCCCGCTCACCTCGATGACTGCTTCGCCAACAGCCAGCGCGGCGGCCTGCCCCTCGGTCGAGGCGGCGACGAACCGCTCCGCGACCGCCGGCTCGACCGTGGACTGGAGTACGAGCGTCAGCGCGATCAGCGCGCCCCCCGCCGCGTTCGCGCTTCCGCCGATGATCGCCGCAGCACCACCACCCGCCAGCAACTGCAGGCGTCCGAGGGCGATGAGTCCGGACGCGAGCAGCAGGACGCCGACGAGGTCGATGGCATTCGTCGCGATGTAACGGGCGCGGAAGCCGTCGATGTCGCGGAGGGCCTGCGCAGCGTCGTCGCTCGGCGTCGGCCCGAGGAGGAGGCCGACCC
>JAUXWR010000253.1 GCA_030680075.1 Legionella sp. | reverse complement strand
GCTGCCCGAGGGCGAGATGCAACCTCAACTGCCCTCGTGGCGTACCGTTAAAATAATGCTTGGCGACGGGTTCGCGCACATGTACCGTGTCAATGTCCCCAGCGGACAGGTGGCTGTGATCCTCGCGAACATGGAGTCTTTGGCGAAGGATTTGATCAGGTAATTCCCCCTACCCCAGCCCTCTTCCTGGAAGGAGAGGGGATATTTCAAGGAGAGAGAACATGCCGCAATCGGAATATAAAGCACGCCAAATGCGCGATAAGACACATGAAGTTTATGAGTATGACCACGATGAGACAAAGTCCGGCAAGCCATTACACATCCTCGTCCCCGGCGGGCTGATCGCGCTGGCGGCGCTCGCGCTGATCGTTTTTATTGGCTATCTGACCTGGTTCGAGGAAAGCCTGACCCAGGAATTGGGGATGCTCCTGATCTTGATCCTTGCACCGTTCTATGTTGGGGGCGTGTTCCTGTTTAGTTACGGCTATGAGTTGTACAACATCCCACGCGCTCTCCGGTTGACCGCGATCATCGTTTTCGTCACGCTGGCGGCGGTTGTGATCGTGGCTGTGCTGTTCTTCGTGCTCGGGAACATGAAGGGCGGGTCAGGATCATCCTCAAAATCATCGTCCAAATCATCCTCCAAATCAACATTGAAGTCATCCGGCTCTGCAAAACCTTTGGCGCAGAACAAAAGCGGGGTGGGAGGCGCCATTGGCGGTGCGGCCATTAAGAAATCATCTTCCTCGTCACCCAGCCCTTCCTACAGAAGCAGTTCTTCGGGCGGCGGGGATGTAATCGTACTCGGCAGCGGAGGCAGGACCCGCGTGGAAACCCGCGAGGTGACAAAGGAGGTTATCCGGGAAGTCCCCAAGGAGCCCATGCCGATCACCTGTCCGTTCTGCACACGCTCGTATGTACCTGTGGAATACAAATATATCTGTCCCAGCTGCGGAGCGGCGACGCCGAAGGATCTGATCGAGGAATCGCAGATGCCGAAGGAATAACGCAAGACCATGACCAGCCAGACAGGCTCAAATGGAGATCATATTGCAGCGGCTTTTGGGAGTCCGTACATTCAAGGCGTGGAGCCGCGATCCCGTATCTGAAAAATCATACAATTACATTCAGCATGGACGCGCCTCTTTCCGCATCTATCCCTGATACTGCTCCGAAAGGCGTTGTCCAAATTATGGACCAATAGGCTGCCGACCCGCCGTATTGGGACGCCGCGCCCGACCCCATCAGCACCGAAATCGGCGCAGGATACGCGCATTGTTCCGGCAGCGACTTTGGAGAGTACATCACTGTGGATATGGGAAGGCCGTAACCGAAGGGCGATTCCGGGTTCTAATCCTTAACCCCGACTAGAGGAGTAGCCATGTCTATAAAATTAAAGGTTCTAGTTGTTTTAACCGCATTAATCATTTCCTCCTGTGGCAGTAAATCAAACCAAAGCGGGACCGACGCACCAGCATCCGATCACGACACAACCGCACCGGCCGACCCAGTGGATTGCACAAGCAGCGCAGCGTTCGTAGCCGATGTGACCCTGCCGGATTATACAAATATCAAATCCGGGGAATCGTTCAACAAGATCTGGCGGGTGAAGA
>JAUXWR010000241.1 GCA_030680075.1 Legionella sp. | reverse complement strand
GGCGAACCCGTCCCGGCACTCGAGTACTGGCATCGTGTGCTCGCCGAGTGGCCGGATCATGCTGAGGCCGCTGGCCGGGTCAGGAATTTGCGACAACCCCGCTGAAGCCGATCTGCTGCCGATTGACAGCCTGCGCCCCATGGAGTATCACCAGACCATTACGTTGGGCCCTGCACAACAAGGAGGTCGGCATGGGAATGTTCAAGCGTTCGGTAGTGTTGATCCTTCCGTTGCTCATTTCCGGGGCGCTCCCGGCACGAGCTCAGGCGCCGGCGGTGAATCCGCCGCCAAGGTTCTTCGGTGTTTTCGCCTCGACAGTCGGCGGTTGGTCGGAGTACGCGGTGACCGAGACCGAGGGCGGAAAAAAGTCAACGATGCGCAACGCGGTTGTCGGCAAGGAGGGCGGCGCATTCTGGTACGAGGTCGTCATCACCGAGGGAGGGGTGCGCAACATCATCAAGATGTTTCTCAAGGGCGACCCGAACAATCCGGAAAACATTCAACGGCTCATCATGAAAAACGGCGACCAACCCGCGCAGGAGATGCCCCGTGAATTCGTGATGATGGGCCGGCGCATGGCGACGTCCATGTTCGAGACCCGCAGCGGTTCCGAGGTGGTGAGCCAGTCGAACCTCAAGACCGAGGAGGTGGGCGCCGAGCAGGTAACCGTCCCGGCGGGAAGCTACAGCGTGACCCGAAACCGCATCCTCGACGCCACGGGAAAGGTCCTGGCCACGTACGACTTCAACAAGGATGTCCTTCCCTTCGGTGTCGTGCGTTCGACAACCGACAAGGTGAAGATGGAGTTGATTGCCACCGGCAAGGACGCGGTCTCCTTGATCACCGAGCAGCCGGTGATGATGAAGACACCGCCGGGGATGCCCGAAACCAACCCGCGCGGTAATCCCCCGGGCTTGGAGGTTCCCGCAAACACCCCGCCCCCCGCGAGCGGCGGGTACGGAGCCCCGGCCCCGGCCTCGGGTGGTTACGGCAAATAGCTAGACACTCCGCAACTCCTGAACACAACAGGACCCTCCTGGCGCAAGCCGGGAGGGTCTTTCGTTGAACGTGCTGCCCCGAGCAGCGCGTTCAATGACGGCGGC
>JAUXWR010000235.1 GCA_030680075.1 Legionella sp. | reverse complement strand
CTTCTTCTTTCCACGACTCACGCATGACTGATCCAAGAAGGAGTGGATGGAAGGTGCTGGGTTTGTCATCATCGCTTGTTTCAGATCTGATTGTCCAAACACATATGACCCCACTGTGATCTGCTGTCCAGATCTCTCGTCGTCCTTGATGCTGGACAGGACATAGGGTGACAAATTTGTCATGTTCCAATCCGGACGATGAACCATTCTCACACCACAAAACACCAGATCCAGATTTCACCGCAGTATCAATTAAAACCCATTGATTCCCCACTGCTATCCACAACACTGTGTCAGACACTCGAACAAAACCTGCAATACTCCTTAGCCTGGGATGCAAGAGCGAAGCATCCAGCTGGAAAGTACGTACGACTTGAAGATAATGTGACCGATGCAAACCATGCTCATCACCAGTGCTGGAGAGCGTCCATTGCGTCAACGCAAAGTCGGTGGAAGCACTCCACACTGTGTGGTCCATGGTCATCAGAGCGAGGATCCCAGCATTCGAAGCACTGTGATGACTCGCCCTTCGAACCACACCGGAAGGATTGAAACGCAAGTCGTGGACGCTTCTGAGCTTGCGACACCACTCTCGACTCGCCGAGGACAGATTGAGAGATTGAGAGTTTGCAAGTTGCATGGTGATAACCGAATCGTCACCGAGGTCCTGGATTCGCAGATTCTCGACCGCAACGATGTCAACATTCCCAAGCGGAGTGATTTCGTACCTATGCTTGTACCAGCGAAGCACTCCTCCATCCAGCTCAAACCATCCTCTCCTTACCTTTCCAGTTTTCGTTCCTTGGGTCTGGGAAAACAACAGCGTACCTTGAATGGTGTTCGTCTCTCTGATCTCATTCTCGTCCAAGAGTCGACTCGACCACACCGAGAGACTGCCATCCTCAGCACCAGTCCAGATTGTGCCTCCTTCAGAGTCATCTCCAAATACAATGGTATTGACACAAAGTCGGTGCTTGTCTTGATCTCCGCACCGCATTACCACAAGTTCTCGAGAGGATTGATTGGCTGTGAGATCGGACACTCCCACCTGGCCGTCATCAAAACCCATCCACAGCATCTCTTGTCCATCAAATGGAAGGATCATGCAAGCGATACGAAGTGATGATTTCGGTTCACTGACTAATGAAGAGGAAGAAGACATATGTGTGGAAGCTGAGAGACAAGAACATTTGAACAAGCACGATTTGCACGCAGGCTTCTGACACTGCTTGCATTGTTGGCTCTTGTTGAACAAACCAAAGTCACGATGACAGACGGAACATCGTTTTAAAGCAGAGGAAGAAGGAGAAGGAGACGATGAGACAATTGGATCATTCTTGAGCTGATGAGAAGTAACATTCCATCCCATCACAGAAGAACGAGCACTTCGATCAGTGGAAACATTTTGAACTGCTGGGAGCGGTGGTAACACAGATCCAACGAGCTCCTGAGCAGCGATGATGAGGACCTCTTCATATACTTGACGCATGCTTGGTCTCTGCTCTGGATCTTGATGCCAACACCTCTCTGCTAGCTGGATATAACTAGTAAGATCAGGATCGTTGCGTAATGTATCAGGAAAGGCAGGTCGATTGCCAGCAATCACATAGCCTCGAAGGATGCTCATGTTGACTTCTTCAAAAGGATGCGCTCTCACCAACAGCTCCCACATCATGATTCCCATCGCGTAGACGTCGATGGCTGTGGTGTATCGTCCTCCGCTCAGCAGTTCAGGTGCAGCCCATGTCGGGTTAATGTTCATCAACGGGTCGTTCTCTTCCCTGTCGCGCACCTGAAGCTCCGAACCACAAGTAAGGCGCACTGAAAGTCCGAAATCACCTACCTTGGCCAGTGGTTCGGCGAGCTCAGAGTGATCTTGCAGAGGGAAATGGATCAGCGACCGCATCATGAAGATGTTAGGGGTTTTAAGATCACGGTGGACCATCGGTGGGTTGAGTTCGTGCAGAAACACCATCCCTTGCACGATATCACCAGCCAGCTTCAACCTCAACCTCATGTCGATGGGTGCAACAAGTTCACGATGGCGAAGAGAGAGAGCCTGCAATTGATCTTCCACTTTCTTCATCTGCACAATACTTTCCTTGGAGGTGCGGTCATGATAAACAGAATGAATGGCATCGAAATACTGAGATTGCACGCTCGATACCTCGTCTTGCAGTTCCTGGCTGGTCACCAAATGAGCTTTCCATCGCTCGAACGCCTGTTCAGCACATCGATATCCACCATTGCAGATCTCTTCAAAGGAAGCCAGTGGAGTGGCTAAGGTGAAGATCTCGCAAATGGGAATGCCATAAAAGTCGATGACAGAGAGTGATTCGAGGTCGTTCAGAGTTGGACCACGAATTCCCTCAGCGTATTGGTGACCGATCCATAAAAACGGTGATTGAAGTTCATTTGGTGGGATGTCATCAAGATGGAATGCTAATACCTCTCGGCATATCTCTTCGAACATCGTGAGTACAAATGCACTTAATCGCTCACGATGTTCAAAAATGTATCTGAAACGAGAGATATCTTCGAGTTCTCGAACCTTTCGAGAGACCTCAGTGATAAGTGATTTGGTAAATCCAAACACTCGAGACCGGAGACCGAATGAATCGTTCAGCTGACCATACAAATCGCCTCCATCAACCACCTCCATTACCATGGCCATCTTGGGAGGGAGACAGATGCCATGCAATCGCACAACGTTAGGGTGTTGCAGGCAGCTTTGCAAGTAGACTTCTTGTTTGAAGCTGGAAAAGTGTTCAGAGAAGGCGGGAGGAGGAGAAGATGTTGATGATGATTGAGTGTTGTGTTCAAGCAGTTTGACAGCATATTCAACTTCAGAACTGGTACTGGTGGAAGAAGAAGAGCAAGTTGGGAGAGAAGAAGAATCGACGTTGGATGGAGTGGACATCAGTATGACACGACCGAAAGCTCCTTGGCCTAACTCTCGGATCTCGGTCATTTCGTCAAACTCGAAGACAAAACGATCATCCTGCTGCAGATCCACAAACATCAGATCAGGTGCAAGCATGTCGATACGCATTGGTCGGTCGGGCTGACAGGAGCACCTCACTTCCAATTGGTGATCTTTCACGCAGTTCTGCAGCACATCAAATGAGAAGAGCGATGGGGATGAAGAAAGACAATAAGGACAAGGAATATCAATCGAATAGGACAGATGGTAGAACTCGGTCAATCGCATAACGATCATCTCTGTCATCCGACGAAGCCAATGGGCTGTTGATTGAGAAGACTCTCCCCAAACTATCAAACTGATTCGATCAGCACGATCTTTGCTCAGCTGCAACCACACCTGAGAATCGAAACGGACGATACATCCTTGCTGCCATCGTGCTTTCAACTGACCGTGTTGAGAGAGAGCAATCAACAAGGGAGGGATCACAGCCACTGGCAGTGCCGCGGATTGCACGCTGACCAACCGATGGAACTTGAACCGGCTGTGAAGTGTCACCTCACGAGGGATGAAGAATCCCAGATCTGGTGGGTCTTCTCGAAGCATGCACGGCACAAAGAACCGATCATCTCCAACCGGAAACAACACGTCCAGCTGCACAAGCGCATCGATCAGATCCCCATGCTTCTCGGGAGGAAATTCGGTTCGGTCGGTCCATGCAGATTGAGCCAATGCTTGGGATGAAACCAATCCTTTCTCACCATTGACAAGGGGATGCTTGGTGGTCACAATCGTGGACAGCAAACGTGCTATCCACTGTGGCCTGACCACCGCCAGCCCTCCTGTCGCAGATCGTGGTTGATGAAATAACGATACCAGTCCCAGACGATCAAGAACTTGGAAAATGGATGCAAGCTGACTGTGAGGACCAGCGATCCTCGATCTCAACTCTTGAATGGCTTGGTTGTAGGAGATGAGAGGTGGATGGAGAGTGAGGGAGCTAAAATAGGATTGCGCAATCACAAAGCTCTCTGGAACTTCGATGGTGACCTGCTTGGCTGCAGTCAGGATGGCTCGACGGAGATCTCGCAGTGTCCCCTCTTTACCTGGAACACAACTCACGGCATGAATCACATGGGTTGACAAAATGAACTGTGGAAATTCAGAGGAGAGCACGCCAATGATCAGGGAAGTGGTATCACTGACTGTCTTTCCAGACCGTTGTTGCATGGCGTCAAGATGAGTCCCAATCAACAACACGTGGGCTTGCTTGGCTCTGGATGCGATCGAGCTGAGCCAGAAACGCAGCTCTTCCAGACTCTGTGCTTCGGGATCTGTCAGCTTGAACAGCACCAGATACAGGCTGTTGCTGGAGAGGAACAGCTGGTGGGTGTATCGATACACCTTCTGACCCCCGAAATCCCACGTCATGAACCGAATCCCTTCCTCGGTGAACTCTCCCAAGTCGATCCCATCCGTCGAGGGGATTCTGGGGTCGAATTTTTGTCCGTACAAGGACCGCGCCAAGGTGGTCTTGCCAACCGCCGCACGACCCACAACAATCATCTTCACCTGATTGAGTTGGACAAGCTTGCCTTCTAACAATCCTTTGGCGTAGCTGATGATGGCAGCAGATCCAGATTGTGCAAACGATTGCACGCTCGGGATCAATCTATCCACATCAAAATCGATGCGCATTATAACTTGCGGATCCAGAAACCCCAAGCAGGCTGGAATCTGAGTGAGCCGTGGATTCTTGGTGAAATCAATCCGCCGAATGTTCCACCAACGAGGTTCGTAGAGAGGCAGTTGACAAGCCTGCTCATTATCCAGATTCAACCGACGTAAATCAAGAGTTTGTGTGGTGGTGTTGAAATATATGTCGAGATTGATCTTGGGAGGATCATATTGCAGTTTGGATTTCATGACAGTGATTAGTGAGGATGCATCAAGCTGGGAGTATCGGAGTTCATCTTCAGAAAGTGATTGGAACGGATCGAAACGGATTTCTCGAGTGATGGAGGGATCAAGATGACCAATCGATCGAGGAAATCTGGTGAGATTCGGATTATCACGGAAATCGATCACTCTGGCATCATGCCAATTGGATTGAAAGGGAAACAGCTCGCAGTGTTTTGCACTGAGCTGCAAGTTCCGAAGATCGAGTGTTCGATGGGAAGGGAGTGACTCGGACTGTCGGTGGAAATATGGATGCTGTGCCGAACGATTAAAATTGATTTCAGTTTTGATCTTCTTTTTCATTTCATCACTGATGTTGTTGCGTTGCAGATTCAATATTGTGAGAGTGCTGTTCAGAGCCAGTGCAGTCGCGATTCTTCCAGCTCCTTCGTCAGTGATGTTGTTGGAACACAGATACAATGTGCAGAGAGTCGTGTTCGTGGCCAGCGCGGTTGCAATGCTCTCTGCTCCTTCATTGTCGATCTTCTTGTCAGCGAGATTGAGCGTTGTCAATGTGGAGTCATTGGAACAGAGGCGAGTTAGATGTAGATCAAAAGGGAGGGAGGCCTCATGGATTTCATGAGCAATGGTCATGAAAGATTGATCAACGTTGAGGTTGTCCTTGGCTGATGTTTCCAAAAGTTGGAGGCCTAGATTCTCGGCGAGTTCTTCAGCAGTTTCGAAAGACACTGCTCGCTCAATGTGCAGATCTCTCTTGTTACCGACCAATAACTTCGTGACGTCTTCACGAGCATAGCGATCAATCTCTTTCAACCATTGCTTCACGTTGTTGAAAGAAACCTGATTAGTGATATCATACACGACAATGATACAATCGGAGTCTCGGAAGATTTTCCTTCTTTCTTTCACAAGGATGTGTGGGAAATTAGCAATATTCCAGATTTGGAGCTTGATGATCTTACCGTGCTGCTGAATGGTTTTGTGCTTAGGGAAGTCGACACTGATCGTGCTGACGGAGCTCTCTGTGTACGTGTCATCCACGAAACGAAGCAACAGGCAACTCTTTCCAACGCCAGAGTCTCCGACGATGAGGAGATGATACACGTGGTCACTGAATGCAAGATTGAGAAGAAAAGAATAATAAATTCGTTGTCAGTGTTGTCTCAAGCTTAATCCTGCAAAAAAACATACTATTCGCGATCCATTGTGGGATCAAGTTGGTTGGGGTATGAAGGTGTTTCCAACTCAAGTGGGTGGAGTTTCTTTCTCTGTTTTCGACAAGAAAAAATTGGTCACCGTTGAGCGGAAGTGCTGCAATTTCACTCCGCTGAAGACCGTTGGAATTTCTTTCGCTCGCGTCAACAGAGCAACTGTCTGATCACTTCACAAGAAAAATGAATCACACTCTTATTTGCGAAAGAGCTCCTTACCTACCCGATGACATCCTTTTGACTTTGTCTCCCTCCATGTGGCAACGACAACAGCGAAACCTCTTTGAGCACTTTCAAGATCTTTCGCATCTCCACTGTTGCATCCCCAAACTATTATCACACAACCCGCGCGGGTTGAGAAGACTCTTAGGACGACTGGCTGGCACACCCAAAATATCCACTGCTCTTCCTTTTCTGGAAATACTCCTTGATTTACTCTTTTCTCTGAATCCAGAAGGTACCTGGCTTCGAGCAGCCGGGATGGAGTATCTC
>JAUXWR010000232.1 GCA_030680075.1 Legionella sp. | reverse complement strand
AGATTTGTACGCAGGATCTCCGCTGCTCCTGGCTCGATCGGTTCTGATGTCAGACGGGCCCGCGCATTCTTGAGTTCGCTGTCAATCCTGGTCTGCTCCCTGGAAAGTAACTCCAGTTCCGGAACCGGCGCGCCGGAAATCGTGAAGCCAGTCAAATGGTTCGCGACAGGAGAGATATAGACCGAGGCCAGACCGAACCCGGCAACCACGAGTCCTGCGATGAAGCCGGTCTTCCGCGCAGGGAACCATTTTACCGCCGGGGGAGTGGCTGACGCATATCCCAGGCCGAAGCCGGCTCCTGCCAAAATCCCGAATCCGATTACGAACCAGAGCAATGTGACCGCATAGGACGCAATGATGAAGCCGAGCCCAGTCAGGATGCCTCCGGCAGTGGCAACCCACCTCGGTCCAATCCGGTCCTGCAGCCGGCCGGCCGGCACCATAACGACTGCGAAGACAATGCACGCGATGGAGTACGGAAGGGCCTTGTCGGCGTCGGACCAGCCCCACTCGGAGGGAATCGCCTTTTTGATGACACTCCAGGTATACAGCACGCCGAGGGCAAGGTTTATGCCAATGCCCGCAAACGTTACAGCCCATCCCTTATTCTGGATGGTGGTCTTGATATCGGGGGTCACCAGCACCTCCCCTGCTGGAAGCATCGCGCGAAAACATGGTTATTGGCACATGAACAATGGCCGGTCGGCGTTTCGGATGATGTGCAGAGCAGTCTCCCCAAGAATTCGTTTCACCAACAGATTGTGGCCGCTGTTGCCCATGACAATCATGTCCGCCTGCCACACCGTTGCCATCGGCAACAGGAAATCCTTGGGAGACCCGGGGTTCGAATCGGTTTCTACATGAAAGCCGTGTGCCCGGCAATACTCGGACGCATCGCACAACAGATGTCGTGCCTTGTCGTCCGAACTTTGAAAAGTCACGATTTTCAACTTGATGTCGGGCCACAGGCGCAGTTGCGCGAATCGCTTCATGGTCTTGGCCGACTCTATCGAGCCGCTGTAGGCAATCAGGACCTTCTGAATCGGACGAAACTCGTTCGACACGGCAATTATCGGCCTCACGCCTGCCGCTATCAGCCGGGCCAGAGTATCTC
>JAUXWR010000225.1 GCA_030680075.1 Legionella sp. | reverse complement strand
CCTTCATCCAGGCGAGATACTCGCCGAGGCCCGGGCCGAACGGCACGGTCGAAAAGACAGCGAAGGCGATGTCCTTGCCGGTCCAGTAGCCCGGCGTTGCCCAGGCGGCGTCGAGGGCGCCCGACGAGACCGCGTCGAAGGCCTGTCCCGGCGGCACCAAGGCACCGGGCTCGAAGAACTTCATGTCGATGCTGCCGCCCGACAGTTTGTTGACCTGATCGACCGTGTATTTGGCGTTCGGCCCCAGCAGTGCCAGCGTCGACGCGAAGTTCGACTGCATCTGCATGCGGACCTTCTTGTCCTGGGCAACAGCCGTGCCGGCGCCCAGTGCCACCGAAGCGGCCGCCGCGAGTACTCCCAATTTACCGATTAGACGCATTTCTTCCTCCCGTAGGTCAAAGCCACGGCGAAAGACAGTCGACTTCTTTAAGGTCTTGTCCTTCGCTCCCTGATCCGGCGACCGTTGATCGGCCTGCCGGCTGCCGCTCCGATTCCGGTTGCGACAGTTTTATCTGTTCGTGAAATTGCCGGCCGTTGACCGGAATGTCAAACGCGTATCAGTCGAGGCGATACACACATTTGGCCGTGCCCGAAAACAAGGCAGTCTTCTCGGCCGCTGAAGCGCCCGAGGCCAGACGCTTGAAGGCGTTCCACAGCACGCCGTAGCCGGATGTGATCTTGTCGACCGGGAAATTGCTCTCGAACATGCAGCGCTCTGCGCCAAACAGGTCGATGCAGGTCTCTACCCAGGGCTTGAAGGCATCGGCCAGGGCCTGCGAGCCGGGCGGCGTCGGCTGCCGGTAGAAATCGAACCAGCCCATGGCCATGCCGAGGCCGCCGACCTTGACGACGATGTTCTGACGTTTCGCCAGATCGGCCATCGATTTCTTCCAGGTCGTTCTCACTTCGTCATGGCGGCCGGCATATCCCGCGTAACCGAGAGGTCCGCCGACATGGTCGAGGACGATGGTCGTCCCGGGAAAAGCATCGGCAAGATCGGCGATCTCCGCCAGCTGCGGATGATAGAGCCAGGCATCGAAGGTGAGATCGCGC
>JAUXWR010000056.1 GCA_030680075.1 Legionella sp. | reverse complement strand
GAAAATGACCATTTTTGGCCCATTTTGGGGTCAAAATCTGCACGACAGTTTCGAGTTAAAGGGTCACGTTTGCGTCCCCTTCTCGTACTTCTTCCAATCAAGACGAGTCTGATAGTCAATCGGACAAGCATTTGGACACCCCAAAGGGCACTGAAGATCACTCGGGAAGGCCGGAAATGACCAGAAACAGACCCGAAGTCTGGGTCGTGAAAATGACCATTTTTGGCCCATTTCGGGGTCAAAATCTGCACGACAGTTTCGAGTTAAAGGGTCACGTTTGCGTCCCCTTCTCATGATTCTTTCCATCGAGGCGCCTCCGATAGTCGATCGGGCAAGTATTTGGACACCCCAAGGGCACCGAAGGTCACCCGGGAAGGCCGGAAATGTCCAGAAACAGACCCGAAGTCTGGGTCGTGAAAATGACCATTTTTGGCCCATTTCGGGGTCAAAATCTGCAAGGCGATTTCGAGCTAAAGGGTCACGTTTGCGTCCCTTTCTCGAGCTTCTTCCCATCGAGGCGCGTCCGGTAGTCGATCGGGCAAGTATTTGGACACCCAGAGGGCACCGAAGGTCACCCAGGAAGGCCGGAAATGACCAGAAACAGACCCGAAATTTGGGTCGAAAAAATGACCGTTTTTGGCCCATTTTCGGGAACAAATTGCGCCACAAGAAGCCAACAGTTTGGACTTACTTACTGAAAAATAACAAGTTAAACGCGAAGATTTGTCATCTCGACAAGCAGCTTGACTGCAGTTGGACCACCATAGACCATTCAGACGATCAAAAACTCACCAGAAAAGTCATTTTTTTCGCGATCGAAGTTTTGACATTTTTGAGCCAAAACCGGACTTTGGCGTTCAAAACCGGATTTTGGACGAGTTGAGGCCTTTTCTGTTTAATAACTTCAAAGTTCGAAATCGGACACTAGAAGGGTCAAAAAGGGTCGGGAATGACCCATACAAGTCATATCTCACATATGGGTTTCGACTTCGAAAATTCGATTTTTTCGATTTTTGGCACTTTTTTGAAAATTTTTGGAAAATGACAAAAAAGTCCGAAAAAGTCCGAAAAAGTCCTAAAAACACAAAGTTTCGAAAAATTCAATGATCAGCCCGTTTTTGGAGTCCATACATGCTATGAACACGGGGAAGGCATAGTTGAACCTATTTTCACACTTTTGAGCGACAAAAAACCGTTATTTTTGACGAAATTTGACATAGGTGTTATGGTAGACCCCCCCTAGGCGGCGGGGTGCAAAGTTTGAAAAATTCGATTTTTACGCTCTCGACGACCTCCGTTGCGCGGAACTTTAAATCCAAATTGGAACCGGAACAATGTTTTTGTCACGCGCTAATATGCACCGGTTCGGGAACAAAAATTTGAAATTCCAATGATACACTTTATGAGGACGCCATTGGGCGCT
>JAUXWR010000216.1 GCA_030680075.1 Legionella sp. | reverse complement strand
TGCGAAGATGGCAAACCGTTATCCAGATCAGGGATTGGTCGTCCGGGGCAAGATCGCAGAAATGAACAATGTGGATGGCCCGGGGAATGTGATGATCGGCAACGGCTCCAGCGAAGTGTACGATAACATCTTCCGCATGTTCATTGTCCCCGGTGATGAAGTCATTCAGCACACCCCCTGCTTCGGAATTTACGGCCTGCGCGGGACATTGCTCGGTGCAAAAATGGTCTCCGTTCCGATGATCTACAAGAATCATCTCATGCACTACGATCCCGACGCGATCATCAAGGCGATTACCGACAAGACCAAGATCATCGTGGTCGCAAATCCGAACAACCCGACGGGCAACTTCATGGATGCGAAGCACTTTATTACCATTGCGGAGACAGGCATTCCGTTCGTGATCGATGAAGCCTATGTGGAATACGCAGGCCTCGGCATGTCCCAGGTGCAGTTGACCAGAAAATACAAGAATGTATTAATTACACGCACCCTTTCAAAGGCGTACGGACTCGCGGGGATGCGCTTCGGGTATACCATCGCAGATAAGGAGGTGATCGACCAGATTGCCGGCTCGCTTCTGCCATGGAATGTGGGGACAATCCCCATGTGGGCGGCGCTGGCAGCTTTTGAAGATATGGAAGGTCTCGCGGAACGCGTCAAATTCAACAACAACGCGGTCGATTTCATCACCGAGTCCCTGAGCGTTATTCCCGGCTTTTATGTGATGCCATCGAAGGCAAATTATATTCTCTTTGATTGCGGTGAAACCGGCAAAACCGGCAAGGAAGTGCTTGCCTTCGCCGAGACCAAGGGCATCATCCTGCGCGGCGAGAGCAAGAAGTACGGCAGCGAGGGCTGGTTCCGCGTGACCGTCGGCACGAAGGAAGAGAACGAGTTATTCGTGAATACCGTCCTTGAATATTTTGGGATGAAGAAGTAGTTATTCGTCATCGCGAGCAGGGCAAAACCCGGCGAAGCAATCTCTGAGTATGTGGAGATTGCTTCACCCGCCACCTCTTGCTCGTAATGACAAGGAGATGCACATGTCAAAAATAAAGGCAGTGTTGTTTGACCAGGACGGTGTGATCATTGACACCGAGCGTGATGGGCACCGTGTATCGTTCAATATGACCTTTAAGGAATTCGGTTTCACCGATGAGTGGAGCGTGGAGTATTACCACGAACTGCTTCAGA
>JAUXWR010000208.1 GCA_030680075.1 Legionella sp. | reverse complement strand
AGCGAAGCGCGGCTCGAAGAAGACACCCGTATCGCTCAGCTCGGCACCTATAAAATTCTCTGGCAGACCGCAACGGTCCAATGGTCGCCGCACATGTACGTGATCCATGGGGTTTCGCCCGATGGCTTCACGCACGCTTTTGGAAAATATCGGAGCCTCGTCCATCCCGAGGACCGCGAGACCTTCGAGCGCATCTTCGCCGATCAGATGGACGGGAAAGCGGTGCGGGCAGCCGAATACCGCATCATCCGCGCCGATGGTTCGGTGCGCTGGCTCCGCTTCGATGCGCGCGTCCTGTTCGACGCCGACGGCGAATCCTATGCGTCATTCGGCACTTGTCAGGACGTCACCGAGGGCAAGCAGCGCGAACAGGAACTCAAGCAACTGCTGCGCCGCAACGCCATTCTGTACGAAGCCTTGGACGCCTCGCCGATCGGCGTCGCCGTCGTCACCACCGATCGCGGCCGCCCGGAATTCTTCTATGCCAACGCCGAGTTCGAGCGGCTCACGGGCTACAATACCTCCGCCCTTCATGAAAACGGCATCGCCACCTTGCGTGTGCCGCAGGAAAGCGGCGACGGCTGGGATGCGGTGCTGCGCACCTTCGCAAGCTCGTCCAGCGGCGCCTTCGAACTCACCTGCAGGCGCCGTGACGGGGAAACCTTCCTCGCCCAGGCCGAAATCGCCCCAGTCAGCGATTACCCGGGCCGTGAAGCCAGCATCTTCGTGCTCAACTTGCGCGACGTGACGCTCGATCGTCAGCGCGCCGGCCAGCTTCTGCAGTCGCCGAAAATGGAAGCGCTCGGCCAGTTGTCCGGGGGTGTGGCGCACGAAATCAATAATCTGCTCCAGCCGATCCTTGCACTCTCCGACCTGGGACAGGATTTTGTCGATACCGACCCTGGCAAGGTCAGGAAGTATTTCGAGGTCATTGCGTCTAGTGCCCGCAAAGCGCGCGATGTGGTCCGTCAGGTTTTGACGTTTGCGCGGCGCGATGCGCCCCAGCTTGGCGCCCACGCCATCACCGCTCTGGTTGCCGAAGCGCTCGACCTCATGCAAAGCGGCCTGCCACCGGGCATTGTGCTCGAACAGGATCTGCGCGCCGACGATGCCATTGTCCTTGTGAACCCGACCCAGGTGTCACAGGTCGTGCTCAATCTCGTCGCGAACGCCGCCGACGCCATGAACGGCCAAGGCCGCGTCATGGTGAAGCTCTCCAGGGTCGATCTCGACGCCACGCACGCCGCGGCGCTGACCCTCGCACCTGGCTGTTGGGTCGAGCTGAGTGTCTCCGACCACGGCTGCGGCATGGATGCCTACACCCTCTCGCGCATCTGCGAACCCTTCTATACGACCAAGGTGGCGGGCAAAGGCACGGGGCTCGGTCTATCGGTCGTATACAGCATCGTCACGGGATGGGGCGGTACACTTAAGGTTGAGAGCGAAGTTGATCAGGGAACGAAGGCAATGATATACATCCCTACCGCTTCCCTTCCGCACACCGCGTCAGCTTCGCACTAGCTTCGCACCTTGGTATTGGCATCTACACATGGCGCATATCCTTCTCGTCGAGGATTCTCCCGAGGTTAGTCTCTCGGTCCGCGAGATACTCGCCTCTGACGGTCATACGGTCGAGGATGCGGCCTCCGGTAAAGAAGCGCTCAAAAAGCTCCACGCCGGCCGTTTCGACGCGATCGTCTCTGATATCTGGATGCCCGAAATGGACGGCATCGCCCTTCTGAAGGAAATCCGCGGCGCCGGCAACGAAATCCCGATCGTCGTCATCTCCGGCGGCGCACCGAACGCCCCGCTTACCTACACCGCCCCCTTAGCCGCCACCTTCGGCGCCAACATGGTCGTGTACAAACCCTTCGAACGCGCCGAACTCCTCAAAGCCATCGACAACGTTCTGTCGAACTGAAATTGAACGCCGCGGCCCCGCCGCCGCCGCCGTACTCTTTCTTTGACCGCCCGGCGTTCGCCGCGCGTCTCCCACACTCCCATGTCATCCCCGGACTTGTTCCGGGGCGCGATGGGCATATGCGCTTTACTCCCTCCCCTGAAAGGTAGGGCTATCGCATATGGGCGAGGGCGGAGGTCAGGAAGGCGTTGTCCCATCTGGCTTGGAGCATTTTGTGGCTGATGCGGGGTGGTCCTGGCGTCGCCTGCAAGATGTTGATGGCGAGCTTGCGGATAACGGCGAGG
>JAUXWR010000189.1 GCA_030680075.1 Legionella sp. | reverse complement strand
CTTTCCGATAGGGTTCTCAGGTCCCTGTAGGCGCCCTGCCCGCGCTTGCAAGCCAATGGCGCGCGGCAGGTTGCGGATCGCGCGGCACAAATCAGGACAAACTTGTCCAGGCTGTGTAAACCAGAATGAGCCAAAGCGCGATTCTGAGAGTGAGAGAGATTTTCACGGCGCTTTTCGAGCGGCTCGCGTCTCTCCCCACTTCTCTCTTTTTCAGCGCCACGGTTCGGGCCAGAAGTCCGCACCCGCAACCGCGCGTCCAGCAGGCACTTACAAGACGATCCCGATCCCAATCAGGATCGAGGCCGCTGTAAACTTCTCGCGCTTCGATTTCGAGGCAAAAGAGGATTGGCTCCCCGGTCGGGGCGCGCTGCGTGAAGGCGAGAGAGAAATCGGACAAGCGTCACCTAAATGCGGCCTTAAGGTCGCCCCAGGTCGTGGACTCGGCAGGGACCTCCTGCGAACTGAACGGCTCGTAAAGGACGGTTGCCCAGTTGCTCGTGCTGTCGCGACTGTCCCAGATCCATGCTGCAGTTTCTGCGGCATTAGTCGTGCCCCAGTAGTTGTTGGTGAGGTCGTAAGTCCCGTGGCCGCCGGTTGTTGGCCCGTTCGCCCAGACAGCCCACTGCGCACCCCGCAGGACGTGACTGCCGTGAATCGTCAACTGCTCGGCCCCATTGCTGGCAATTGCTAGTCCGGATCGTGCCGGAGTCCTTCCGGCGCAGGCATCACGAACCAGAGCACCGCGTAGACGAGGATCCCGGGGAACGCGACGCTGCAGATCGACAGGATGACGTACGCGAGCCGGAACCGACTGGGCGACCAGCCGAGCCGCTCGGCAAGACCACCGCAGACGCCTGCGATCATCTTGTCGTGGGACCGGCGCACTTGCGGTGTTGCGGCTGTCATCTCGATCTCCCTCGCTGATGTTGCGTGCGGCGCCGACCATGCCCGGGCCCTGGGCGGACTATTCGCTGCCCATCCAGGCGGTTCGGACCTGTCGACCCACGGGCGCCTAGCCCCCAGACGTGATACTCGTGGACTCCAGAGCGATCCCGAGTGCGATGAACCCCGCAATGAACAACTGTCCCGTCACGAGCAGGGCCGTCCGCCCGCCCGATTCCTGCTTCATCTGAAGGTAGGCGATGTTGCTGAAGGGAATCTTCTTTTCCTCGCCCGGTGCCGGTGACCAGAAGACGAAACGGGTGTCCACATCCACGCGGGACGGCAACCGGCGCAGGTCGATGACCGTGGAGTCGGATTGCACCACGGATAGCAGCCGGCCTCTCGGCGCCCAGATGGAATGGACAGGCAGCGGTCCCATCCTGGCGGTGATCGCACGCCCGGCGTCGTCAGCAACAAGCTTGAAAGTCACGTTGCGAACCCACGAAATGGGCAATGCGATGCGTGCGCCCTCGGTATCCCGGCCAATGATGCGCCACGAATCGGGGTCCACACGACCGCCGGCTGCGTCGAACCTGACGTCGTGCGATTCACGCTGGTCGTTGTTCACCGCCGCGGGTTCCAGATGGATCACCGCAGCACCCTTCGCATCGACCAGGTAGTGCTTGAGGCTGGAACAGCCGGCCGCCACGAGAATGAGTCCGACTGCGATGCCATTGCGAAAGACAGGGATAAGGTCCAGCCGTGGCATAAGGACCCCCCGGAAGTTGATCGCAACAGAACCCGCATCCCGCGATCGCGGT
>JAUXWR010000186.1 GCA_030680075.1 Legionella sp. | reverse complement strand
GAATGCCAATCGAATTATACAGAATACTCCGACAATTCTATACCGCCTCCGAGGCACGCCTGATCTGCCGATGACCTACGTGTCACAGAACATCAAGCTGTTCGGACACGAGCCGGCCGTTCTCATGGCGTCACCACAACTTTATAAAAACCTCATCCATCCCGACGATGCAGCAGCCCTCAATGAAACGCTGGTGCAGATATTCGAAGAAGGCGCTCAAAACGTCGTGTCCGAATTTCGTCTGCTGACGGGCCACGGCGAATATCGCTGGGTCGAAGAGCGCAATACGGCGATCCGCGATACGGCGGGGCGGGTGATCGAACTGGAAGGCCTCCTGTTCGATATCACCGACCGCAAGGCTGCCGAGGCGAAAATTTCTCGCCTCGCCCGCACCGACTCGCTCACCGGATTGGCGAATCGGGCAACGTTCATGGAACGCCTTAAGCAAGCCTTTTCGGCATCCCGGCGCGGGACATCGGCGTTTGCGCTTCTGTCTCTCGACATCGATCGCTTCAAGGACATCAATGACACGCTGGGCCATCCGGTCGGCGATCAGTTTCTGACAACCGTCGGCGAGCGGCTGAGGGCCAGCGTACGGGAATCGGATCTTGTCGCGCGTCTGGGCGGAGACGAGTTCGCGGTCTTGCAGTTCGATGTTGGCGATAGCTCGGACGCCGGTGCGCTCGCAACAAAAATTCGCAACAACTTGGCCCTGCCCGTGCTCCTAGGCGGCAACGATCTGCGGATCGCCGCAAGCATCGGCATCTCCACCTATGCTTCCGATATTGCTACGCAGGACGACATGTTATCGCAGGCCGATACGGCGCTCTATCGTGCCAAGGAAGAGGGACGCGACCAATACCGCTTCCATACCGAAGAACTCGACGCTCAAGTGCGCGAGCAAGTAGCCGTTACGGAAGAATTGGGACTGGCGATCAACCGTCATGAGTTCGAACTGCACTATCAGCCGCAGGTCGAGTTCGGCACCGGCAGAATTGTCGGTATGGAGGCGCTCCTTCGCTGGCGTCACCCGACGCGTGGGCTGCTCAGGCCATCCGCGTTTCTATTCGTGGCGGAGAAGTCTGGTGCCATCACGGCGATCGGGCAATGGGTGATTGAGCAGGCCTGCAAGCAGATGAGCAACTGGCGAGAAAGCGGCATCGCGCCGCCGACACTGGCCATCAACATCTCCCATGCCCAGACCAAGATGGGCGGCGAATTTGTGAGGTTTGTTGCCGAAACGCTGGAAAAATGGGGCCTTGCTCCAAGCGAACTTCAGTTCGATGTTACCGAGTCCATGCTTGCGCGGGCGGCGATGGCGCAGAGCGATGTCCTGTTGCGGCTGAAAAAACTTGGAGTAAAGATTTCGATCGACGATTTTGGAACGAAATATTCGACGCTCGACTATCTTAAAACCTATCGCGTGAACTGTCTTAAGATCCCGCAGTCGTTGATCCATGCAGCGGAGCGAGATGCGGACAGCGCGGCGACGGTGCGCACCATCGTTGGCATAGCCCGAGAACTCAACATCGACATCATTGCCCAGGGGGTTGAAACCGAGGCGCAGTGGGCCTTTCTGACTTCGAGTTCATCGGCACGCAAGGTTCAAGGTTTCTACTACAGCAAGCCGGTCTCGATCGTCCGCGCGGAGGAGCTCTTGCGACAAGGACGGATCGAGCCGCCTTTCGAAGGTAATTCCGTAGCATCGCCGGGCTTGGTCCCCGATGAGATTCTGGCAGAATAGCCGGGGCGCGCAAATGCTCGATTTGAGCCTGCGGGAGGCTCCTACGGCAAAGTTCGGACGTTCGAATCGTCTCGGGCGCGCCAGTCCCCGTGTGCCGGGAGTGTGCCGGGGTACGAGAGTTGTTTCCCTGGATCGGCCTCGATGCAGTTACGAACATTTAAGACGAAGCGTGCCGGCCAAGTAATCCCATTCGGTTGCTGCGCTTCCTCATGCGCTTTTAGCGCGTACTGGGCTGCACCGGGTTCCGAAGACACCGAGTTAGGTGTTTTAATGGAACGGGAGGTGCGTCATGGAGCGTCGGAAGT
>JAUXWR010000174.1 GCA_030680075.1 Legionella sp. | reverse complement strand
TTCTTGCCGACTTCGTCGGGATTGAGGGACTGACGGACGATGCCGTCCTGGGAGAAGATCACCAGTTGCTTCAGTTCGGTGTAGGAGTTGGTCAACTCGGCCATGTGGATCAACTGACGCATGTGACCGCTCTCGGTGGTTTGCGCGATGTTGTTGTAGATGGCGTCCATCAGCAGGATCGCCTTGCTTCGCGTCGCCTCCTCGAACTCTTCATTGAGCGACTTGAGTGTGCGTTGGGTCGTGACGTAGTAGGAAGTCCCGAGAAAGACAGCGAGAATGAGCGCGATCCAGAAGACAACCTTGACCTGGAGCCGTTCTCTGAAAATATTCACCTAAGGCGCCTTCCGCACGTCGCTACTCTCTCTCCACCGGGGGTGTGACCGGGCAATTCATGACTCGCGCGGATGCTACACCAGCACTCCGCAACAAGGCAAGAGCGCCCGGACCCGGTTCGCCCTCGGCGGGCCGGCCGAGCAGCGGCCTGAATTCGGCGCGGCCGCGAAAACCGATGAGTTCGAGCGTCCGCGCGAGCAGTTCCTCCTCCAGCGCTTCGACCTCAAAAGAAGTCAGGCCGGCGATATCGACCTGTCCGCCGGCCATGCGGCCGTGGCCGCCCGCGGTCCCCCGCTCGCGCAGCAACTCGCGCAACAGCCGCCCGGCGCCCCGGCCGCGACGCCTGCCTTGCGGTAGGCCACCACGTTCGAGGCGTGGCAGTGCAGGCACGCCCCGGGCTGCTTGCGCTGGGTCACGCGCTCGGTCTCGCGCTGGTCGGAGAGCATGTAGGCGTGCCCGCGCTCCTCGCGGTAGTCGATGCTGAAGGCGTAGCCCTTGAAGAGGACGCGCCAGCGCGGATCCTCGTCGAGCTTCTGGAACGCCTCCGAGCCGCCGAAGCGCGTGCGCTGGGTGTCCACCGTGCGCAGGTAGGAGTCGTACTGGCGCGGGTAGTTGCGGCCCCAGACCTCGGCGTCGTCGATCGTCTCGTCGAGCTGCGCGACCTCGAAGACGTGGCGCGTGGCCTCGTCCTTGCGGTCGCGGATGCTCTCGAGCAGGAGCAGCGTCACGACCGTCACCGCGGCGGTCCCGACGATGAGACCGCCATAGACGAGCCATTTCTTGCGGGGGTTTGGGGCGTTGGTCTCGCTCATGGGGCTCCCTCGTTCGTCATCGCTGCGGGCCGTGGCCCACGTTGCTGTGGCAGTGCACGCACCGGGTGCGCTCGCCGTGACCGGAAAC
>JAUXWR010000142.1 GCA_030680075.1 Legionella sp. | reverse complement strand
GTCGGGGGGTTCCATGCCGAAGCCCAAGCTGTTGAGCTTGGGAACGAGAACAATGATGAGAGCGAGCGCGATCTCGAAGATGATGGCGTAGAAGAGCCAGTTGTTGTGCGTGAGGCGGAACCACGTGAACGAGGTGCCCTTGCTCGAGAGGCGGGCAATCAGGGACGCGATCTGGCCGTAGATGACGGCGAGGAAGGCGGAGGCCTGGGCGCGGTTGAGGGCGGTGGCGCGGTAGTCACTGCACGACGAGAAGTCGGTCGAATTGCCGCCGGCGTCGATGAACTTCTTGTTGCCGGCGCACCAGTTCTGGAAGAAGAGCTTCTGGTCACCCGAAATCTCGGACTCGGGGAGCGAGTATTCGGGGCCGGCGCCGCGGAGAGTGTCGACGGTAAAGCCGTCGGCATCGAAGGAGAAGCAGAATGCGAACATCTCAGCATAAGCGAGGAGCATGCCAAGGACCAGATCGAAGGCGACGATGTCGCGGCCGCTCGCAAGATGGGCGTCGGGGCCGCGGGGCTTGCGGAGCATGATGGTCTCTTCGGGCTCTTCGTACGCGAGGGAGATGCAGGGCAGAATGTCGGTGCCAAGGGCAACGACCAAGATGACGATGGTGGAGATGGCGAGAGGGATCTTGAAGATGATGAAGGCGAGGAAGGGAATGAGCTCGGGGATGTTGGAGATCATGATGTAGAAGACGGTCTTCTTCATGTTGTCGAAGATGGTGCGGCCCTCGCGGATGCCGTCGACGATGTTGGAGAAGTCGTCCTTGAGGAGCACGATCTGCGCGGCCTCCTTGGCGACCTGGGCGCCGGAGCCCATGGCGACACCGACGTGCGCGGCCTTGAGCGCGGGGGCGTCGTTGACACCGTCGCCGGTCATGGCGCAGATGTGCCCGAGAGCGGTGAGCTGGCGGACGATGTCCTGCTTCTGCTGGGGCTGGGTGCGGGCGAAGACGATTTCCTTGTGCTTGAGGACGTTGTCCCATTGCTCCTGCGTGAACTTGGCGAGGTCCGTGCCGTGGACGGCGATGGCGCCGTAGTAGTTTTCCGGGACTTCCTTGCCTTCGGCCTTGAGCTCCTCGGCGGTGGGCTGGGTGACAAGGCCGAGGGACTTGGAGATGGCGAGCGCAGTGATGGGGTGGTCGCCGGTGACCATGAAGACCTGGACGCCGGCGGTGTGGCAGTCGACGATGGCGGAACGGACGGTGTCGCGAGGCGGATCGATCATCGAGATGAGGCCGATGAGAGTGAGGCCGTCCATGGGGAAGTTGGGGATGTCAGATTCAGCGTCGAACTCGTAGTCAGCGCCGTATTCCGCGGCGGGAAGCGCGAGTTCGGCGAAGGCGATGACACGCTCGCCGCGCTTGCCGAGCGTTTCGTTGAGTCCTTCGAACTTCTTGCGGTGCTCGGCATCCATGGCGACTTTCTTGCCCTGCTCGTCGATGACGAACTTGCTGCGGTCGAAGATACGCTCGGGCGCGCCCTTGATGGTCAGGAGGTGCTCGCCGGCGGAGGCGTCGCCGATGGAGTTGATGGAGACCATGTACTTGTTGATGGAGTTGAAGGGGATGCCGACCTTGCGGCGGTTGGCGGCGCGGAACGCGTCGAGGTCCTGGTAGCCCTGGACGAACTTGACGATGGCGGATTCGGAGGCGTCACCCTTGGCGACCCACTTGAGTATGTCCGCGTCGTAGCGGACGTAGAAGGTCGCGTCGGAGCAGAGGTTGGCGGAGAGGAGGAGAAGCTTGAAGGCATTGGTGGAGTTGTCGCAGTGAGTCCACTTGTCGCCTTCCATGTTGGGGGTGTGTTGGGTGATGT
>JAUXWR010000140.1 GCA_030680075.1 Legionella sp. | reverse complement strand
GCGCGTGGCCTGCCAACCCGGTCTGCTCCGATCAGCGCCGGCGTCCGCCTAATGCCGCGAAGGCGGCATCCGGGGCGCTGTCGATCAGCTTGAGCAGCGCCCTCGCCGGACCGCGCGGGTTGCGCTTGCCCTGCTCCCAGTTGCGCACGGTCTCGATCGGCACTTCGATCTTCTCGGCGAAGGCCGCCTGGGTCAGGCCGCAGCGCGAGCGAACATGGCGCACGAAGGCGGCCGGGTCCCTGTGTTCGACGGTCTTCTCCTGGCCATCGGGCAGAATCTCGACGATCCGTCCATCGGCTTTCAAGCGGACGCGCATCATGGCTTTAGGTTCCCCCGTTATTGGTCAGCCAATGACCTAGGTGATTCGGGGAAGCGAAAAGTTAACGAGGCCGGAGGGCTAGCGGATCAGGCGAATGTTGAACTCGGCGCCAAGCTTCGACCAGATGCGGTCTCCAGTCATGGCCTGCACCCCCTCGCGACCGGCGAGCGCAAGGCAGGCACGATCGCCAAGTGACAATCCAAATGGTTTGGTCGAGGCAAACATCGCACCTGCGGCCTCTGCGAGGTTACGGTCAAAATCAATGACGTCTAACCCGGCAATGCCGAGCGCCTCGCGTACCAAGACCAGGGACAAGCCCTTATCCACAAGCTTGGTGACTGCCTCCGCGTAGTTGACGGTCGAGATCACCGCATCGCCGATGACGGCAGCGACTTCGTCGGCTCCGGGTTCACCTTTTACATATGCCAACAGCGCCGACGTATCCAGCACTACGCTAGTCATCGTTAGCCTCGCGCTCGGCTTCACGACGGCGATCTTCAATTAACTCGTCAACCAAGCTAACACCTTCAGGAACAAAACGGCGAACGATTGCCTGCGCGCGCAACATTGCTGCCTTCGGCGTCAGTAAAACAATTTCACCTTTTTCCAAGCGAGCAAATAAAACATCGCCATCTTTCAGCCCGAGATTTTCCCGGAAAGCCGCCGGAATAACGACGCGACCGTCCGGCCCTAATCTAGTTTTAAGCGACACAGCATTGTCGCCCCATTCAGGCTTCGAGCTGTTCGCGTCAGCGGCCTTTGCTTCCTTTGCCCGGTCATGCTCAAGCACGTTTCGGACATGCTGATAGCGAATGTCGAGTTTGCGAGCGATATCCGCTCGTGAAACTCCCTGGGCTGCCAAGGCACGAATTTTTGCGGATTTAGTAGGAAGCGCGTCCAGGCTGGACCGGCGGTTTGATGAGGGCATCGAAAGTCTCCATTGCTTCTTTCATCCTCAAATAGCTCAACAAAGATAAAATGTCAACAACCTATGTTACTATCAAAGATACTATTTACGTCGTCTTCTCGAAAA
>JAUXWR010000119.1 GCA_030680075.1 Legionella sp. | reverse complement strand
ACGGAAGGTCCGATTCTTGGTCCGCCGATCGCGATAGGCGTACTGCAGGCCATGGTCCACCGCGTCGGAAGCGTAGCGATACAGCTTCGAGCGCTTGAGGCGGAAACCCTTGGCGAGGTTGAGCATGCGCCTGCGGCGCTTGCGGGAGGCTGGGGCGTTGGTAACTCGCATGGTTCAGGAGGTGCTAACTGGATGCTCGACGGGCGCGGGGCCGCTTGGCGGGGCCGGTTCATCGGCCGGTCCGAAGTCGCCAGGATACATCCTGACTCCCTCGGGAGCCCCCATCCCAGAATGTCAACGGTGAGAAAACGGCAGGCTCGCCAGGATCCGATGCGCATCGGTCGGCCCCACTTCCACCGCCTTGCGCAAACTGCGGCGGCGGCCGGGGCTCTTGGATTGCAGCAAGTGGCGCCCTCCGGCGCGGGAACGCATCACTTTGCCGGTGGCCGTGATCTTGAAACGTTTGGCCACGGATTTCTTGGTCTTGGGCGGGCGGGATCGTCGCATAATTACCCTCGTCGGTCGAAAAGGAGCGCGGACTATAAGTAGCCCCCAGATCCGCAGCAAGGGCTTATTTCGCAGCGTCACTGCTGCTTCAGGCGCAACCGGTAGAAGCGGACCGGGAGCGTCGCCGAGGCGGGATCGATGTACCGATACGGCGTCGCGCCCATCTGGAACTCGATCAGCCGCTCCCAGGCTTCCATGTCCCCGGACGCCTCCAGTTCATAGGTGGCCCCCACGTCGCCCCCGGCACTGACCTGCGTCAGGGTCCCCGCCAGGCGATCAATCGTCAGGGTCGCCCCTTCCCCCGTCACCGTCACCGTGAAGCTCCGCGCGGCACTCAGCGCCGGTAAACCATCGTCGGTCACGGAAACGGTCACCGGGTGGCTGCCCACCTGCGCCGACCCCGGGGTCCACGTCAGCCGACCGGTGGTCGCGTCCACGGCCATCCCCGCCGGCCCCAGGTCCAGGGCATATCGCAACCGGTTGGCCGGCAAATCCACATCCGCCCCCGTGAGCATCACTGTCAAAGGCACGTCGAAATGGAGCGTGACGTCCTCGAGGGCCGCCAAGGTCGGCGCCACGTTCACCTCGGTGACCACCAACCG
>JAUXWR010000115.1 GCA_030680075.1 Legionella sp. | reverse complement strand
GAGATGATGCATGAGATTCATCAGGAAGTTCATGCTGTACTTGAGCTTGTAGATACCCATGTTCAGCTCGAAGACGCGCTCGATCGGTGCATCTTCGAGGGCGTGGCCTTCGGGAAAAGCGCCTTCCACGATGGTCCCGCTGATCTCGCGTTTGGTCAGGATGCGCGCCTCGGCGCGACGGTTGATCGCGAGCTGCAGGAGCGGGACGAACACCATCTGGGGCACGAAGAAGGCAAGTCCAAGCACCGCCAACGTGGGTTCGATATAGAACATGTAGCCGATGACACTTACCAGGATCCCGCCCTGCAACAGCGGCTCGGAGATGCTGATGCCCGTGAAACCGCCGATCGGCTCGGCCTCTTCCAGGATCATGGCGACTTCCACGCCGGTATCGGCGTGCGACCCCGATGACAGGTCGGCTGCAACGCCAATCCCGCGGACGCCGCTGCGCAGCCGGCGGACCGAGCTTTCGGCGACCCAGCCGCGATAGACGTTGAGAACGAGCTTCAGGGATTGCTCGGCCACCGCCACGAGCGCGTAGGTGGCGGCCAGCCAGAACAGCGTCCGGAAGGTGCCCTTACCGATGACGTCGTTGACGATGCGGCGCTGCAGTTCGAGCGGAACCGCGCTCAGCAGGAAGACCGCGACCGACAGCAGCGCCAGGCCGACCTGATGCAAGCCCGTGAACTGGACGACGTAGCCCATGATGGTGCGTGGCATCCGAACCGCCCAAGATTAGCCGCATGTCCCCAACGCCAAATGAATGCTCTCGACAAGAGCACCGTCGGACAGGGGCTTCTCGAGAACGTAGCTGATTCCCGACTCTTCCGCGAAGCGGCGCAACTGCTTGTTGGCGCGGCCGGTGATCAGGATCACCGGCAGGTCAACAGCCCGGACCCTCAGCGCTTCTACCAGCTGCAGCCCATCCATTCCGGGCATGCGGTAGTCCACGACCAGGCAACCGGATTTCGGCAGATTTCCGTCGGCCAGGAGTGCCGTCGGCCCATCGTACAGGCGGACGATCAATCCCTCGACCTCAAGGGCAAACTTGAGCGAACTGCGGACCGCTGCATCGTCGTCGACGATGAGGACGATTCCGACCGTCTTTCCCATGTGCGCGGCATTCCCGATCGGTCCGGTGAACTCTACCGCTCCTGCCTAGCAGGTTGACGCGCTGTCCGACTTGATCCAGCGCAAGGAGCCGGCGCTGCCCGACCGGCTATTTCACGCTGCCGTCGAGAAGCACCATCCGGACCAGTTCCGATACGCTGTCAGCCTGCATCTTGGTCATCACATTGGCGCGATACACTTCCACCGTGCGCGCACT
>JAUXWR010000110.1 GCA_030680075.1 Legionella sp. | reverse complement strand
TTTTCGTCGCCGATCCGGCTTCGGCGCCTGCGAGTGATACCTACGTCTATGCGCGGCCTGATGATCCGTCGGACCATGGCGGTAGCTGGCGGGATGTTTTGGTTCGCTACAACAAATATCCTGGCAATAATCCGCTTTTGCTTCTTCCGGCGTTTGAGCTCTATGAAAGGGACACGTACCGCGCGCTCGCAAAGCAGTTCGGGATCGACAAGACTTACATCCTGTCGGCGGGCTGGGGTTTGATACCGGCATCGTTCTTGACGCCCTGTTACGACATCACCTTCACGGCGAGCGCAGAAGACTGGAAACGGCGGAAGAAGCGCGATGGTTACAGTGACCTGTCGATGCTCCCCGCCAATACGGACGAACAGGTGCTGTTTCTCGGCGGGAAGGATTATCTGCCGCTCTTCACGCGACTGACAGCGCCCGTGCGCTCCGCGCGAACAGTGTTCTACAATTCCACGACGCTGCCTGATGCGCCGGGCTGTCGTCTTGTCCGGTTTCCGACGACGACGCGGACCAACTGGCATTATGAATGCGCAAATGTGCTTTTGCGCGGCGACATCTCTCCCTGATCGCGTCTGTCGTTTTTATTTGTTTGGCGTGTCCTTGCGGACCGGGCGCTAGCCGCAGCTTTGCAGCGGCAAGGGCCCCGACCTCGAAATTCAGCCAATCGGCGGTGCTTATCACGCGGATCGTATATCGCGCCCGAGCGATAGGAATCGTCGTGGAGGCGGCTATCCCGTCATGTTCCGCGGGAGCGCGGATCAAGTCTTCGATCAGTCGCTTCGCCGCCGCATCAAAGAGCGGCGTTAAGACCTCGCAGAAGTTAGGATGACCGACGGGGTGTCCGCACGAAATATTTTCCAGAGAAATGCCAGCGCGAATAAGCGTATTTCGGGTTGTTGGAAAGTATGCGACGTCCTTATGACCAGTTGGACCGCAGGCTTCGTCGCAATCCTTCTTGGTCGCGAACATTTCAACGCGATAGTAGTCCATGGCCAATGCGAGAGCTATTCCCGGGGTCTCAAGCGTCAGTTCCGTTGCGAATACCGTTGCCGCCCTCAGCTTCAAAAAGTCAGCACTCGACTTGCGAATCCGCGGCTCAGCATAAAATGCTTTCGGCAACGCCATTGCTAAAGTCCCGAAGAGTCGTGATTCGGAACTGCTTTCAGCTTTCCCAGGATCGCGCGTACGATGAGCCCCAGAAAGCCTTGAAGCGCGCTCGCGGTCGCGCCGTACACGACGAGTTCCGGATTTTTGGTGGCGATTCGAATGGCCGCACGAACCTCCGGGTTCTTGATGCGGATGCCAATTTCCGCCATCAGTGCCCGAGCGTCGTCGTCGTTGGGTGCCTTTACATTGCACTGACGCCACCCATTCACATCGTCATTCTTGCGCTGTTTAGTTTTTCTATTTGCCTCCGCGCTTTTCGGCTCTTCCGCAGGTGGCTCCTCCTTGGGTGGTCCCTCTGCGTGCGCCTTCCCTTTGCCTTCCCCATCCCGGCGCAAAATCCACGCGAGCACATGCTCATGACCCCGAGCGCGCATGAACGCCGCGAAATCGCCGCCGTGATTGGTCCCGTGGCCGTTATGGCCGTTTGTTTTATCGGTTGTCATTTTGTGTTGCGACAGCTGACCGTGACTAGCCCGGACTAGTCACTTGATCGCCCCCACTGATTGTCCTCCGGCTACAAGCGTGGCTGAACTTGGAGACGGAGAGGTTGTGCGTCGCCCAGTGCTCGGCCTTGGCTACGCGCTGGACAGTTGATGCCCGTACGGACGTGAGACCGCATCGTTGGCCGTTACGAAAGCGATTTTTCCCCAGTTCTCCCAGGTTATCGGACGATGACCGCGGCATCATGGTTGAGCCCCCCGCGACGGCCGCCTAGCGACGAACCGATCCAGGTTCTGTTGCATGAGCCGGCGCACGCGCGCGACTTCGTCCGGATCGGCAGTCGGGATCGGAAATCGGGAAGAACCGTTTTCCCCGCGCCGCGGCCGGCCGTAATGAATCGTTGCAGTTGCGTCTGACGCGTGGCCGAGAAGCGCGGCCACGATGGCGAGCCCGTGCAGCCGTTCGTCACGGGTGGTAGCCGAGCCGACATAAGCGGCCTTCCAGCGTGCCGTCGCTTCGTGCCGCGGGGTATACAACGTCGAGTGCGTCGTCCGTTTCGGGAAAAGGGAACTGGTGACCCGAAACATCAGCGCCCGCAGAGTCGACAGCAATGTTTTGTAAGCGCCGGTTATCTCCGCTTGGTGTGCTTGGAATATCCAGTCGGTGATGGCGGTGACGCTTTCGGCGTCCAGATGAGTCCACCGTAATGTCCGAAATTCACCATGAGCGCGGACGTCGTTGGCTTTGGCGCAACTTACCTTCATCTCCCATTCGAAACCCGGTACCTCCGATCGCCGGAATTGTGCGGTCGGCCATTCGCAGGGCCGCAAACCGGTAACATTCGAGGCGTTGAGGCAGTTGGTGAGCGTGAGGGCGTTGGGCGACTTG
>JAUXWR010000098.1 GCA_030680075.1 Legionella sp. | reverse complement strand
CTGCGGCGAAGCATCATGTAAATTCCAGCAGCGTACAACCCGCCGATGACGATGGCAAGAACGATCTCCATGCTACTCCACCTCTTCCAGCGCGAAGATAATGGTCAGTGTCACTCCCACCACCGCCAGGAACACGCCAGTATCGAAGAGCAGGGGCGTGCCGATTTCGATCTTGACGCCCGAAATGGGCAGATACGTCCACATCCCGCGCAGAAATGGCTGGCCCGCCAGAACGCCGATCAACCCGCTGAGCAGGGCGATCAACAGCCCGAAGCCGATCAGCAGGCGCGTGTCAACTCCCAGCACCTCACGAGATTCCCTTGAACTGCAGGCAATCGAAAAAAGCGCGAACGCGGCGGATGCCACCAGCCCGGCGATAAAACCGCCGCCCGGCTCGTTGTGTCCGCGCAGGAAAATAAAAACTGCAAACAGGAGCTGAAGAGGAAACAGGTATCGAACCATCGTGCGCAGGATCAGGGAATTGGTTTTCATTGCTCCCGTCCTTTTCCCTTGCGAAGTTTGAGCAGGGCATACACGCCGATCCCGGCAATACCCAGGACGGTGATCTCTCCCATCGTATCCAGACCGCGGAAGTCCACCAGGATCACGTTGACGATATTGCGCCCATGCGCCAGCGGCACTGAATTTTCCACGAAATAGCGGGAGATGGACGGCGAAATCTCAACGCCTACCGCAAACAACACCAGGGCTGTCATTAATCCGCCGGCCAGCAGGGCTATGACAGCATCACGCAGCCGCGATGACTTTGGGCTGAGTTTTTGGAATTTTGGCAAATGATAGAAGGCCAGCACAAAGAGAATGACGGTTAAGGATTCGATGGCGAACTGTGTCATTGCCAGGTCCGGCGCGCCGAATAGCAAAAAGATCAGCGCCACGCCGTACCCTGCCGCGCCCAACGCGGCAATTGCGCCCAGACGCGATGGCGATACAACAGCCGCCAGCGCTGCCCCAAGAATCAGGAGCGCCAAAGCCAGTTCATAAAAGCGAATATCCAATGTGGCTGCTGGCAGGTGCAGTCCATTCGTGCGAAAGAGCGCATATCCAGCGCCTGCCACTACAGTGG
>JAUXWR010000096.1 GCA_030680075.1 Legionella sp. | reverse complement strand
CGGTTTCCTGAAAGCCAAAGAGTGCGGCATTCCCCTTCAGGGTTTCGAGGGCTATGTGAAATTACTGGCGGGCGTAGCGATCCAGTCTGAGAAGTTGCTGTTGGAGGCGATCGTCAGGCTAGAAGCCGTTTCAGAGAGAGGGCGACAGGCGTAACGGGTCTTTTCAACATCGGAACCGTGCTGTCAACGCCAGCCAATGTCCGTGAGCGGACGTTCAAGGCTACACTTCCCACCGAGCCTCTTCGAGGGAGTAGCAATGATTCGAGTATGTTGCGGAGACAAGGCCGCATCTGTCGCCATTGCCCTCGAACGCAATCCACGCTCGAGGTAACGATGGATGGGAAACTGAACGGCAAGACTGTCTTGGTGGTGGACGACACCGCGATGCCACGCATGCTGGCCGCCGATATCCTTGACTCAAGCGGCGTGCGGATTCTCGAAGCCGAGAGCGGGGAGCAGGCGGTTCGCATAGCGCGCGATCATCTGGTCGACGCGTTCCTGCTCGATATCATGCTGCCCGACATGAACGGGATCGAGCTGTGCCGCGCGCTCAGATTGATGGAAAGGTACAAGGGCGCGCCGATCATCTTTGTCACCGCCCTGGATCAGAGGGAAATCCTGCAATGGGCGCTGGAGGCGGGCTGCGACGATTTCATTCAGAAGCCGGTGCATGCGATGGTGCTCAGAAACCGGCTTGGCAATCTGTTGCAGAAGGCGGCGTACCTCAAGCAGGTCGAACTGATGAGCCTTTCACTGCGGCGCTACCTCTCGCCCCGCACCGAGGAGATCGCCAAGGCCTTCGCGACCACCGGCTTGCTGCCTGCCCCGCGACAGCAGGAGGTCTGCGTCTTGTTTTCCGACGCGCGGGGATTCACGGAAATGAGCCAGGCAATGGAACCGGAATCGCTGTTCGACATGCTGAGCGAGCATCTCGCGGCGCAGGTGGACCTCGTCTATAACTATGGAGGCTACATCGACAAATTCTCCGGCGATGGCATCATGGCGGTGTTCGATGGCGACAAGATGGTGCAGCGGTGCTGTCGGTGCGCCATCGACATTCTGGACATGTCCAAGGCTAGCGCGGCGCACAGGGGATCGAAGGTCATCCCGCTCGGCATGGGTATGCACAAAGGGCTCGTGATGGTCGGCAATCTCGGCTCGAGAGAGCATCTCGATTACACGCTCATCGGCAAGACGGTAATCCTGGCGGCTCGTTTGTGCGGCATTGCCAATCGTTCGATCGTCGCCTCGCAGGCCGTCTGCGACGCGGCGGCTGATTTTTCCGAAGTCGAATTTCAATTGAAGAGGTCGGTCGAAATTCGCGGCCTCGGGGAACCGATATACGTCTACGATCTCGCGCGGCGGGCGATGCCGGCCTGATTGCAGGCCGGCTGCTGCCATGCATGGGCGGTCGCCCCCCCCAGGCATCAGCCGGTCATTCCTTGCCTGTCATTCCTTATCAGTGCGCTGTTTGATTCCAAACGCCTGGTCCGGCGTCTCACCGCCCACGATTCTGCCGAAAACATGGTC
>JAUXWR010000085.1 GCA_030680075.1 Legionella sp. | reverse complement strand
AATCCCAACGAGAGTGTTAAATTCTAACACTGCTTTGCCATCTGCCTTTCCGTAGAGGCCTTGCACCAAAAGGCGCTTTGGAATAATGCCTCCCGGATGACAGAAAGATAGCAAACCAAGCAGATTTAAGGCCTGTTCACTTTCCTTCATCTTGCCGATTGACTCCAAGTTCATATCCCATGTCACATAAATAGGCTCCTGCTGTTTTCCAGCTGATAGGGCTTTCCTGGAAAGGAGATTTTTCCGTTCTTTGGCGTACAGTTCCAAATAATTTAAGATAGAGACGGCATTTTCAGTTATATAGGCGGATGCTTGAGATATAGCTAAAGGAAAGTGATTTAATTCATTCACAAGTTTAATAGAGTCTTGCGAGAATCTAACATCTTGTTTATAAACGGTTGGGATAAGGTTTTCGAGTAAGGATAAAGACTCTTCCCGGGTCATGGCGCCGATTTCAATCGCATTAGGAACCTTATGGTTTCTAGACGTTATAATGATGTGAACATTGTTGGGCAGGAATTCATATAAATCATCAACATCAGCTGTGTTATCATAAACTAATAAAACACTTCCCTGACGTTCTATCCAGCTTTTAACTTCCCTAATCTTTTGCATCTCAGACATTCTGGGCAGAAATAACTCTAATTTTTCGCCCAGTTCAAAATAGTTTGCCTTTAATATGTCAGGGGTTTCCGCATTAAACCAAGCTTTAAACATATAGGGTTGCTTGGGATTATGGATGCAATACATGGCTAAGAATGTCTTCCCTACCCCGCCAGGCCCTGTTAAACCCACGATCTTCGTTGTTGCTTGCTTATGATGCGTTGCGGGCTCATTAGGCTTTAATAGGTGATCCCAAATATCCTCTGTGGAATTAACTCTCGGGACGTAACTCTCCGGTAAAAAGGGCAGGTTCCAATTGGGGAAAAGAGACGGTGTGTTGTGAGGAGTTATTGACCCTATGTTTTGGCTTAGAGTCCCCTTATGCACTTGTAAAGCCGGCGGAGAAAATCCTAAAACCCAAAAGAGGGATGCTGTTGTTAAGACCCCAAGCGAAGATGTCAATAAGGCCCATCTC
>JAUXWR010000069.1 GCA_030680075.1 Legionella sp. | reverse complement strand
CACGATCGATCCGCCTGTCCGGGCGGTGATGCCCTGGCTGTACGCCATCGATCCGCAGGTCCTGACCTATGGCCTGCTCGCTGCCACCGTCGTCGTCATGATGTGGGCGGGGCGCCACTTCTATACGCGAGCGTGGTCGGGTCTCAAGCACGGCACGGCGGACATGAGCACGCTGATCGCGGTCGGCACCGGCGCCGCGTTCCTCTATTCGCTGGCCGCCACCGTAATGCCGTCGTGGTTCTCCACCGATGGCGCCCGTCCCGACGTCTACTACGAGGCGGTCATCATCATCATCGCGCTGGTCTTGCTCGGCAACGCCATGGAGGCCCGCGCGAAAACGCAGACCACGCGAGCGCTGCGTCAGTTGGCCAAGCTGCAGCCCTCCACGGCGCGGGTGCGCCGTGATGGACAGGAACAGGACATCGCCATTGCCGAGGTGCGCCCCGGCGACATCGTGCTGGTGCGGCCGGGTGAACGGTTTCCGGTGGACGGCGAGATCACCAGCGGCAGCGGCGCGGTCGACGAGTCGATGCTCACCGGCGAGTCGATGCCGGTCGAGAAAGTGGCCGGCGACCGCGTGATCGGCGCGACGGTCAACAAGACCGCCGCCCTCGAAGTTCAGGCCACCGCCGTCGGTGCCAACAGCGTCCTGGCCCGCATCGTCACGCTGATGAAAGAGGCGCAGGGATCGCAGGCGCCGATTCAGCGCCTGGCCGACCGCATCTCGGCGGTCTTTGTTCCGATCGTCATTTCAATCGCCATTGCGACTTTTGCCATCTGGATGGTCGTGCCGGCAGTCCCATCGTTTACCTCGGCACTCACCGCAGCCGTCGCCGTGCTGATCATCGCCTGCCCGTGTGCCATGGGGCTGGCCGTACCGACCGCGGTGATGGTGGCGAGCGGCCGGGGCGCGGCCGCGGGCATCCTGATCAAGGGCGGGGAACCGCTCGAGCGGCTGGCGGCGGTTGACACCGTGGTCTTCGACAAGACCGGCACGCTGACCGAAGG
>JAUXWR010000049.1 GCA_030680075.1 Legionella sp. | reverse complement strand
GCGCACGCAGCGTGTCGACGTCGAGATCGTTGGTCGGCTCATCGAGCAGCAGCAGGTTGGCGCCGGACTTCAGCATCTTGGCGAGGTGCACGCGGTTGCGCTCGCCGCCCGAAAGCTGGCCCACCTTCTTCTGCTGGTCCGAACCCTTGAAGTTGAAGCGGCCCACATAGGCGCGTGCGGCAACTGAATGCTTCCCCAGCTTGATTTCCGTCTGGCCTTGCGCGATTTCGTCGAACACCGTCGCATCGGCCTTCAGGCTGTCGCGCGATTGGTCGACGTACCCGAGTTTCACGGTTTCACCGATTTTGAGGGTGCCTTTATCGGGCTTCTCCTGGCCGGTGATCATGCGGAACAGCGTGGTTTTCCCCGCGCCGTTCGGGCCGATGACACCGACGATGCCGCCGGGCGGCAAGTTGAAAGTAAGGTTATCGATCAGCAAACGGTCACCGTAGGATTTAGACAGCCCCGTCGCCTCAAGCACCGTGCCGCCGAGGCGGGTGTCGGTCGGGATGATGATCTGCATCGCCTCGGGGGATTGCTCGGCCGCGCCGGCCACCAATGCTTCGAAAGCCGCGACGCGCGCTTTGCTCTTGGTGCGGCGGGCTTGCGGGGTCTGGCTCATCCACTCCATTTCACGGTCGATGGTGCGGGCGCGCGAGGCTTCCTGAGCTTCTTCCAGTTCCAAGCGCTTCTTCTTCGCGCGCAGCCAGGAGGTATAGTTGCCTTCGTGCGGGATACTTCTGCCGTTTTCGAGTTCGAGGTTCCAGCCGGTGACTTTGTCGAGTAAGTAGCGGTCGTGGGTCACGGCCACGACGGTACCGGGATATTCTTCCAGAAAGCGCTCCAGCCACGAGACTGATTCCGCGTCCAAGTGGTTGGTCGGTTCGTCGAGCAGCAGCATGTCGGGCTGCGACAGCAGGAGGCGGCACAGCGCCACGCGGCGGCGTTCGCCGCCCGAAAGCTTGGTAACTTCAGAGTCCGGCGGCGGGCAGCGCAGCGCGTCCATGGCGATTTCGCACTTCCGCTGCAGGTCCCAGCCGCTGGCGGCGTCGATCTTTTCCTGCAGATCCGCCTGCTCGGCGATGGCGGCGTTCATTTCGTCTTCGGTCAGTTCGCCGGCGAAACTCGCGCTCACTTCCTCAAAACGGTCGAGTAGGCTCTTTACGCCGGC
>JAUXWR010000050.1 GCA_030680075.1 Legionella sp. | reverse complement strand
GGCCACGTTCGCCGAACTGCGCATCCCGTTCGCGGCCGTGGCCCTGGACCTGGTCTCGGGCTCGAGCGTGGTCTTCCGCGACGGCCCGCTGGTCGACGGCATCTACGCCAGCAGCGCCATCCCGGCCGTCTTCCCGCCCCTGGAGCGCGACGGGATGGTCATCTGCGACGGTGGCGGCCCGTTCCGCGTGCCGATCGAGGCCTGCCGGGACCTGGGCGCCGAATTCGTCATCGCGGTCGACATCCCCGCCTTCGAGGACACCCGCTTCACCACCGGACTGGACATGGTCCTGCGCAGCAACACCATCGCCCGCCAGCGCCTGAACCGCTTCGTCTGCGCGATGGCCGACTGGGTCATCCGCCCGGACGTGACGCAGTTCCACTGGGCGGATTTCCAGGCCGGGGAGGCCTGCCGCGCCCGCGGCTACCTGGCGGCACGGTCCGAGATGCCGGGCCTGCTCGCCGAGCTCAAGCGGCGCGGCGACGACTCCGCCGGCAGCCGCACGCGGCGCGCGTTGCGCGGCCTGCTGCGCCTGTGACTGCGGGCAGTCCCTCGCTCAGGTGCGCTTGACCACGATGAGGCTGATGTCGTCGGCGGCCGGCGCGAATGCGCTCAGGTCCGCCGCCAGCGCGGCGCAGATGCCGGCGGCGGTCAGGTCCTGGGCCCGGCGCAGCGCCTCCTCGAGGCGATCGGGGAAGTACGGCTCTTCGCCGCGCGCATGGTCGAGCAGGCCGTCCGAGTAGAGCAGGAGGATGTCGCCGGGGCTCAGCAGCGTCAGGCGGTTCGTGGTGAACGGCTTCTTGTGCAGCGGCGCCTCGACGCGGCTGTGATCCAGGTTCTGCTCGGACGGGAACAGGCCGATCGGGTAGAAGCTGGTCAGCCGCTCGGCGTTGATGTCGGCCAGGCGCCCGTACTCGCGCGAGAAGACGACCGGCGGCGGGTTGCCGGCGTTGAGGAACGTGAAGTCGCCGTCCTGCGCGATCTCGCCGTAGATCACCGAGATGAATTTCGAGAAGTTCGCGGTCTGGTAGAAGC
>JAUXWR010000048.1 GCA_030680075.1 Legionella sp. | reverse complement strand
TTCTGTTCCTGAGTTAATTCTGTCGTTTTTACCTGTCGGTATAGCCAAATCAGCATAAGAGGTATGAGAACAGAAAGAAAGGTCGGAAGAGGCTGGGCTTTCAGAGAATCGACAATAAATTGAAAGCTGTAAAGAAACGAGTTCATCAGTAATTCAATAATGTTCAAAGTCTTTTCCTGGGCTACGCCTGCACTGGCCGGCGAAAGAAGCATTGCGAGCAGACCCAAGAAGGTGCCGGCAAATGTCCATGCCAGTAGGGTAAGGCGTTTTTGTTTTGTAGATGTTTTGTCCCAGATCCAAATTGCAAGCATCAATAGAAACTGGGCAGTCAACGCTGTTGTGATGGGCGGCTCGGAAAACCCTGCGATGAAAAATGTCGCAATAAGGATAAACAAATAAACCAATAGGGGAAGCGGTTTATCCCCTGAGTGCCGGGCCTGTTTTATCAGAAAGGCAAACAGGAACGAGCCAAACACGAGTGGCGCAAAATGGGTCATCATGGCGGAACGCCAGTATATCGTTTGAAAAAGGTTTGGGGCTTGTAAAAAACTAAAAAAGCCGAACATCAATCCCCCAAAAAGATCGATTTGAAAAGCCCAATCTATCCTAAAAAAATTCCTTAGTTCGTGAACAATCCAAATTAGCCCACAGAACCAGAGAACAATCATGGGAATGATGGAAATCGGCATGTTGTTCTTTCCAAAAGATTCGCCTATTCCAACAAAGAGAAGGTTGGAATAGCGGTTGGCAGCCCTCCATGCACCTATAGAATACCGCTCTATCACCGCTTTGATGGGTGATGATTCAGTGACACGCACAGCCTCACAATAATCATCTGCGAGATAATACGAAAATGCGCCCAGATAGGTGTATACCAATGCCACAGACAGCATTGCAAGAACACATGTCCACATAATATAGCGAAAAACAACAGATTCGAACTTCTTCAATTTTAGCTAATTCCTTTACAAGGTAGTTACTGCCTGATCAGATAAATAATATAGCCGTCACCCTCTGCAAAAACGGGATACTCACCCAACCTCTCCTGGAGAAGCGGCTGACGGTCCAGCTCATGCAAATCTGTCACCACAAACAAATCCTTCTTTTGGATAGTGCTCTCGAATTGCTCATCGAAATCAAATTGACCGCCGCGCAGGCTGCCGCGATAAAGCAAATCTCCGTAGGTCGGCCAGGAGGTGATGTTGCGCCAGCCCCAATAGGCAAGGCGGGAACCGTAATCCTGGGTCAGCCCGGCAAGATTATACCCTTCAACCTTTTCACCAATCTC
>JAUXWR010000041.1 GCA_030680075.1 Legionella sp. | reverse complement strand
GGCGAGAATCGATCAGACCGATCGGACCGATCAGTCCGATGGCTCTTGGTTTTCTCCGCGCCCGCCGTGTAGGCTGTAGGCCGCTGTGTTTGTGGCCAACGAAGGAGCCCTCCCCATGGATTTTGCCATATCCCCCAAAATGGAAGACCTGCTGGCGCGGGTGCGGACCTTTGTCCGCGAGGAGCTCTATCCCCTGGAGCCCCAGGTACTGAACGAGGGCTTCGGCGCGGTGCTGCCCATCCTGAAAGAAAAGCGCAGGATGGTGCGGGAAATGGGCCTGGCCCTCCCGCAGATCAGCAAGGAACACGGCGGTCTCGGCCTGAGCGTGCTGGAGCATGGCCTCGTGCAGGCGGAGCTCGCGAAAACGTTCACGGGCGTCTATTGCTTCAACTGCCAGGCGCCGGACGCGGGCAACATGGAGATCCTCATCAAGTACGGCACGCCAGCGCAGCAGGAGAAGTACCTCAAGCCGCTGCTCGCCGGGAACATCCGCAGTTGCTTCTCCATGACCGAAGTGGACTACCCCGGTTCGAACCCGACCTGGATGGGCACCACGGCGGTGAAAGATGGCGATGACTATGTAATCAACGGCCACAAGTGGTTCACGTCGTCGGCGGATGGCGCGAACTTTGCCATCGTAATGGCGGTGACCAATCCCGATGCCCCGAAACACATGCGCGCGAGCCAGATCATCGTCCCGCTGGACACGCCGGGCTTCACCCTCGTGGAGAACATCTCCTGCATGGGCCACCGCGGCGAGGATTGGGACAGCCACGCGGAAGTGCGCTACGAAAACTGCCGGGTGCCGCAGACCAACGTGCTGGGGCAGGAGGGCGCCGGTTTCCTCATCGCGCAGGAGCGCCTCGGACCCGGCCGCATCCACCACTGCATGCGGTGGGTTGGTATCAGCGAGCGCGCCTTCGAATTGATGTGCGGGCAGGCCCTCACGCGCGAGGTGGCGCCGGATCGACCCCTGGCCACGCAGCAGATCGTGCAGGCGTGGATCTCGGAGTGCCGCGCGGAGATCAACGCCGCGCGGCTCATGGTCCTCCAGGCCGCCGACACCATCGACCGGCTTGGCGCGAAGGAAGCGCGCGTGGAGATTTCGCTGATCAAGTTCTTCGTGCCCAACGTCATGGGCAAGGTGCTCGATCGCGCGATCCAGTTGCACGGCGGCCTCGGTATCACCGACCGGACGCCCCTGGCCGCCTTCTGGCGCAACGAGCGCGCCAGCCGCATCTACGACGGCCCCGACGAAGTGCACAAGATGTCCGCGGCGAAGCGGATACTTGAGCTGTTTCGGGCGCAGGCAGAGTAGGACAGGCGTCCCGTCCGCCTCCGGCGAATCGGTGACCTGTCCAGACAGCCGTGACGGCTGTCCTACCCAACCCCCAACGGAACCCCATGGACCTGAACATCGACACCCCCAAGCCCATCCGCGCCGGTGAGGAGCTCGATCTCCCGCGCCTGGAAGTGTACCTGAAATCCGCAATCCCCGACCTCCACGGCCCGCTGGAAGTCACGCAATTTCCCAGCGGCTTTTCCAACCTGACCTACCTCCTGAAGGTCGGCGAACGCGAGTTGGTCCTCCGCCGACCGCCCTTCGGAAGTAAGGTGAAATCCGCCCACGACATGGGCCGCGAATATACCGTGTTGTCCGCGCTAAACCCCATTTACCCGGCGGCTCCGAAGCCCTTGGCCCTTTGCGACGATATGGACGTCATGGGCGCGCAGTTCTATGTGATGGAGCGCATCCGCGGGAGCATCTTCCGCGGCGTGAAGCCCGAAGGCTTCTACGCCGATGCCGCCACCGTGCGCGGGTGCTGCGAGGCATTCGTGCGCAACCTCGCCGACCTACACGCCCTCGACTACGAAGCGACGGGCCTCGGGGCGTTGCGGAAGGAAGGGTCCTACGTCGAGCGTCAGGTCCACGGCTGGATCAAGCGCTACCATGGTTCGAAGACCGACGATA
>JAUXWR010000037.1 GCA_030680075.1 Legionella sp. | reverse complement strand
ACATGCAATGACTCGCTCCCCAGCACATTAAAAACACGCGCCTCGATCTCGTCGGCGGGCAGGATCGTTCGCGCAGATTTTTGTGCGCCGATACGGGTTAGATCAAGCGCCTGCATCAGGTCAGCGGGGGTCAACAACGGCTGCGCGCCTTTTTGGATCAATCGGTTCGTACCTTTGGATTGCGGCGCAAGGATGCTTCCGGGCACAGCAAACACTTCGCGTGCCTGTTCGGCGGCGAACTCAGCCGTGATCAACGCACCGCTCGTTTCAGCCGCTTCGACCACCACCACCGCCAAGGACAATCCCGAAATGATGCGGTTACGCGGTGGAAAGTTGGATGCGTCGGGCGGCGTGCCCACCGCGTAATCACTGATGATCACACCGCGCTCCATCATTTGTTCAGCAAGCCTGCGATGTTCCGGCGGATAGATCTTATCCACTCCAGACCCGAGCATACCCATCGTCCGCCCGCCCGCTTTCAGCGCCGCCTGATGCGCGATGGCATCCACACCCCGCGCAAGCCCGCTGATCACCGTCATCCCATTCGCCGCAAGAAACAATGCGATCTCCTCCGTCACCTGCCTGCCATATGGCGTGACCTTGCGTGTGCCACCGACGGCCACGCAAAAATGTCATCTAATTAAGTTAAAGCCGATCCAGTATTTTTTATCGTCCATGGCGTATTCGGGATATGCGATTGGGGAATTGTATCACTCCCCCAATTTACGAATCCCGATTCTCGATCAAACCGTCGAGCAGATGAACTCTCATCATGCGCCGGGTCATATCCACATTAATAATGACCGAGGGAATGGCGGGCAGAAGAATTTCCCTGCCATTTTCATCCCGAATGACATAGACATCGTTCGCGCCGGTTTCCAGAATTTCGACCAGTCTACCGAGGGGATTGCCGTTATCTTCCACCACGTCCAGGTCAACCAATTCATACTTGTAATATTGACCTTCGGGGAGCGGCGGCACTTCCTTTGACCGGACGTACACCCACTGGTTACGGAACCGCCCAACAGATTCAGGCGTGCCATATCCGCGGAATTTCACCAGCAGCCCATCCCCATGTTCGCGGACTGTGTCAAAT
>JAUXWR010000035.1 GCA_030680075.1 Legionella sp. | reverse complement strand
GGTAAATTATTTTTCGCACACAATCGCAGCATTTTCAGGAGAAAATAATCGATGATACGAAAATTTCTGGATCAAGCGTATTTATCAGAAACAGAACCCAGCCGCCGACGTTTTTTAAAAACCGGCCTAGGCACATGTACTTTGTTAGCGTTGCCAATGACAGCAACATCCGTGCATGCCGCCATCAAAAAACCCTTAGAGAAAAAACTAAGCTTTCTTAATTTACATACCGGTGAACGAACCCGTGCAACCTTCTGGGCCAATGGTCGTTATATTCCAGAGGGCATGCGTTCCATTAATCAAGTACTGCGTGACCACCGCACTGGTGATCGGTATTCCATCGATCCTACTTTATTTGATTTTCTTCATCTGCTACAACACAAATTAAGAACAAATCAAGAATTTCATGTAATCTCCGCATACCGTTCTCCTGCCACCAATGCCAAACTGGCAGCACAGAGCGGCGGAGTTGCCAGAGACAGCATGCATACGCATGGAAAGGCCATCGATATTCGCCTACCAGGACGAAAACTATCCGATTTACGCAGCGCGGCTTTGTCATTACAAATAGGCGGTGTTGGCTATTATCCTTCGTCCAATTTTGTTCATCTGGATACGGGTAGAGTTCGGTTCTGGTAAAGTGAACCAGAAGCGAGTTGATGCTATTTGTCGCCTGAAAGATAGAAGCTTCTGCACCCTGTAAAAAACCTATTGCAGTCAAATATCTTATGTGAGCTGACGAACAGGCCCTTTATTAATGATCTGTGATCTTATCGACTCGCCCACTCATACTGAGAGCGTGGATTAATGGCTTTTCGCTTGCTCCAGTATGATTTCTTCGACTACCCCAATAAAGCACGATGCCACAAGCGACTCGGAGTTAACCCGGAAGAAATCAAGGTAACCCGCTAAGAATGATATAGTTAATTACCCCATGGGGCTGTGGTAATGGGCGTTTATTGCTCGCATTCATTGCGTTACTTGAGGCCCGCTACCTCAGCCTATTCGGCAATGACGGAGCGGCATTAATCTTAACCCCAATCGTAATGGCGATGCTACCGGCACTCGGATTTACTCCAGTCGCGACATTGGCATTCGTTATGGCAGCCGGTTTTATAGCTATTACGGCGAGCTTACCGCTTGTGGCTTCAGATTTAGTCAATATTGTTTCGGCTGACTTTTTCAAGATAAGGTTTAAGGAATATGCCTCTGTGATGGTTCCGGTCAACATCGCAGCGATCACAAGTAGTCTGACGGTGCTCATGA
>JAUXWR010000034.1 GCA_030680075.1 Legionella sp. | reverse complement strand
CGTAAATTCCGGCAGAACAGACGGTTGCAGCGCAACCTACAGGAGCGGCGTCCCTCATGGAGGCGCCGCTCCAATGCTGTTTGAACCGCCAAGTTTCGTTTAGAGTGGGCACCGGTCTTGGGAGGACTCGACGTGCGGTTTGACGGTGGGCGGTTCAGGCTATTACGCAACGTGCTGGCGGGGCTCGCGGCCGCCGGCCTCATCGGCGCGTGTTCTTCGCCCGCGCCGGAACGCGAAATCGCTGCCGCCAGCGTGAGCGAACCCGGCGCCGGGGCTTCGGCAAAGCGCCTGCGGATCCTCACCGAAGCGCAGTACCTCAATACAGTCGCATATATGTTCGGGCCTGACATCCGCCCGGTCGCGACATTCCCGCCCTCGCAACGTACCGATGGCCTCATCGCGCTCGGTACGTCGCGCGGCGGCGTGACCACGCAACAGCTCGAGCTTTATCAGAAGGCCGCGCTCACCTTTTCGCAAATGGCGGTCGACCCGCAGCACCGCGCCTTCCTTGTGCCCTGCAAACCGGCTTCGGAAACCGCGGCCGACCGCGCCTGCGCGACCGCGTTCCTGAAGGAGAAGGGGCGTCTCCTCAATCGCCGCCCGCTCACCACTGACGAACTCAACGCCTTCGTCAACGAAGCCGTCGCATCCGCCGATGGCCTGAAGGACTTCTACGCCGGCCTTGCCATTGCGCTCGAAGCGATGCTTGTCAGTCCGAACGTCCTCTTCGTCACGGAAACCTCCGAGCCCGATCCCGCCAATCCGGGCAAGGAGCGATTGGACGCCTATTCCCTCGCAACGCGGCTTTCGTTGTTCCTCTGGAACGCGGTGCCCGATGACGGACTGCTCAAAGCTGCCGAAACGGGAGAACTGCTGACCGAAAAAGGCCGCTCCCGTCAGGTCGAGCGCATGCTCGCCAGCGTTCGCCTTGAAACCGGTATGCGCGCGTTCTTCGACGATATGTTCGGCTTCGACGATTTCAACGCCTTATCGAAGGACGCCACCGTCTATCCGAAGTTCACCGGTCAAGCCATGACCGACGCGCGCGAGGAGACCATCCGCACCGTCGTCGATCA
>JAUXWR010000029.1 GCA_030680075.1 Legionella sp. | reverse complement strand
CCTTCTGCTGCATGGCGAAGGGCAGCACCATCGTATTGCCGCCGAACGCGGCCGAGCGGGTGGCGGAAGCGAAATCGTCGGCCATGACGATGCCGGGTCCGGACGGCTGGGCGATGTGGACATGGCTGTCGATGCCGCCGGGCAGCACCAGCAGGCCGGTGGCGTCGACGATCTCCGTCGCCTGGCCCAGATCGCTGCCGAGCGCCGTGATCTTGCCGCCGGTGATGCCGACGTCGCAGGCGAAGGTGTCGGAGGCGGTCGCCACGGTGCCGCCCCGGATAATGGTGTCGAAAGTCATGCTGTCTCCCGTTCTTGCGGCGCAGTATTTCAGACTTTTGCTGCGGTTGCGATATGGTCGGGTGCATCGCACCAGCGCATCAAACGGGGACAGGCCATGGACGATATCGAGACATTGCAGGCCCGCGTCGAGGCCCTGGAGATGAGCCGAGCGCATCAGGAGCGCGCCATCGAGGATTTGAGCGAGGCCCTGGCCGCGCAGTGGAAGCAGATCGAGGCACTCAACCGCCAGGTGGCGCGGCTCGCCGATCAGCTGCAGGAGGCGCAAAGCACGGGGGGCGGCGGCGAAACGCCGGAGCCGCCGCCACCGCATTACTGATGCGGTACGCTGCGCCCCGGGCGCAGGACCGGCTCGACGGATTGCCGCGTCAGACCCATTTTAATTTGCCGCCGAAGCCGCTCCAGAAAACGAAACGATGGGAGTGACCAGTCCGATGCTTTCCGATGCCGACCGCAAAAAGTGCGCCGATATCCTGATGCAGGCTCAAGCCGAGCATAAGCAGGCGGTCCAGCTATCCGTGACTTATCCGCAAATCGAGATCGAGGATTCCTATGCCATCTCGGCGATGGTCAAGGACCGCAAGATCGCGGCCGGCGCCAGACTGATCGGCCACAAGGTCGGGCTGACCTCGAAGGCGATGCAGCGCTCGTCGATGATCGATGAGCCGGAGTACGGTTACATCCTCGACGATCAGATGATTGGCGACGGCGCCAAGGTTCTGCATTCCAATTACTGCAAGCCGCGCGTCGAAGTCGAACTCGCCTTCATCATGGGCAAGCGGCTCGAAGGGCCGGGCGTCGGCCTCGCTGACGTGCTGCGCGCCACCGAATACGTCATCCCGGCGATCGAGATCGTCGATGCCCGCCTCCAGGACCAGCGCAAGATCTTCGATACCGTCGCCGACAACGGCGCCGCCGCCGGCATCGCGCTCGGCGGCCGTCCGGTCGGGCCGCTGGATGTCGACCTGCGCTGGGTCGGCGGCATCATGTACAAG
>JAUXWR010000021.1 GCA_030680075.1 Legionella sp. | reverse complement strand
GTTTGAGTTCCTTTTCAAGCAGGACCCCTTCAGCGGCCACGTCGTGCTGCGCAGCACCGACCGCGAGGTCAGCGGCAGTGATTTCCGCCTGTGGACGACGCTCAAGGTGCCGCAGGACCGCGCCATCAACGAGCATTGCGATGTGCTCAAGCGCCTCATCGGCGCGGAGGACTACTACACCATGCAGGCGCACGGCATCTTCGCCCTCGGCGTCGGCCATGTGCGGCGCAAGACCATGGAACCCGGCGAAAAGGCCGACGAGCCCGCCGTCATGATGACCACCAACATCGCCGAGCTCGATGTCGAGGAGTGGAATGTGCTGCTGCATCTCAAAGGCGATCTCTCCTCCGATGAAATCGGCCCCGAGCCGTGGAAAGGCCGTGCCGAGGCCGCCGGTGTGAGCCTGGAGAAATTCTGCGAGGTGGCGAAGAGTCTGGATGCCAAAGGCGTCATCGGTCGCTTCTCGACCTTCCTGGAGCACGTCAAGCCCAGCGCCTCCGGCCAGCGTGTCACGCGTTTCAACGCCCTCTTCCACTGGAAGGTGCCGAAGGGCATGGAAGAACGCGTCGGCGGCGAGGTGGGCCGTCATCCCATCATGACGCACGCCTGCTGGCGTGAGGGCGGCGACCGCTTCGCCAACGTGAACATCATGGGCGTCATCCACGGCACCGACAAGGACACCGTGCTCGCCCACAAGGCCGCCATTGACAAGCATCTCGTCGAGACCGGCATCCCCGTCGAACACACCAGCGTCTTCTGGTGTGGTCGCAGCGAGATCAAGCCCAGCGAGATCTCACCGATTGTGTTCAAGGAATGGCACGCGAAGTGGGCCGAGGTGCCGGGACCGGTGGTGTGAGGTGGAAAGAACTTTCATCCAACGTTTGAGCTAGCCCGACTTCGCGGACTGGAAGGGTGGCTGGGGCTCGGGGCCTTGAGTTTCCAACAGGGTGCTTCGAGAGTTTACACTACAGCGAGCATTCGGCCTGCTTCCTTGGTCCGTCGTTTTTCGGCCCTGTGATGCGC
>JAUXWR010000019.1 GCA_030680075.1 Legionella sp. | reverse complement strand
GCTTCTTCCACGCCCTGCTCGCGGAATCGGCGCGCGTGGGCAAGCCCACCATGGTGTGCCATACCGAGAACATCGAGATCGTGAACCGCATCCGCCGCCGGGTGCAGGCCGCCGGCGGCAGCACGCTGAAGGACTGGTCGGCGTCGAAGCCCGCGATCACCGAGTCCGAGCCCGCAATCCGGGCCATGTACTTCGCCGAGCGGCTGGGCGCCCGCGTCTATTTCCCGCACATCTCCTCGCGCATCGCGGTGGACGAGATCCGGCTCTGGCGCAAGCGCTACGCCGATGTCAGCTTCGAAATCTGCCCGCACTACCTCACGCATACCGAGGAATCGGACCTGCTGGGGATGGGCAAGGCCAACCCGCCCTTCCGCACGCAGGACGACCTCGAGTCGCTGTGGGAAGCGCTCGCCGACGGCACCGCGGACGTGGTCGCCTCCGACCACGTCGCGCGCAAGAAATCCACCAAGGACAAGCCGCTGTGGCTCGCCTCGCAGGGCTTTCCCGGCACCGCGACCATCCTGCCGGTGCTGCTCTCGGAGGGCTTCCACAAGAGGAAGCTCCCGCTGCAGCGCATCTGCCAGCTGCTGACCTCGGGCCCGGCGAAAATCTTCCACCTCGACCCGGTGAAGGGGCGCATCGAGAAAGGGGCGGACGCCGACTTCGCCATCGTCGACCTGGAGAAGGAACGGGTGGTGAAGGCCACGGAGTTCGATTCCTACGCCGACTACAGCCTGTACGAGGGCTGGAAATTCAAGGGCTGGCCGGTGCGCACCGTCGTGCGCGGGGTCACCGTGATGCAGGAGGGCAAGGTCACCGGGCCCGGCGGCCACGGCCAGTTCATCTGGCGCCGCATCGGCCAGGCGCCGGTCCTGGGCAGGACGGAGTAGCCCGGTGAGCAGCCGCTACCCGCTGTCGTCCCAGCCCTTCCAGCTCGGGCGCCTTGCGCTGCGCAACCGGCTGTTTTCCCCGGCGCACACCACCAACTTCGGCGAGCGGCACCTGCCGACCACGCGCCACGTCGAGTACCACCGCGCGCGCGCGCGCGGTGGCGCCGCGCTCATCATCTTCGAGTCCATCCGCGTCGCGCGCGAGAGCCTCGGGCGTCCGCAGGGCGTGGGCGGCTACGACCGGGAAGCGATCCCGCTGTTCGCGCGCTGCGCCGAAGCGGTGCACGCCGAAGGCGCGAAACTGCTGGGACAGGTGATCCACATCGGCCGCCAGATCGAGGGCGACTTCGAGCGCACCGTGTCCTTCGGCCCCTCGCCGGTGCGCTGGTCGCCGGTGGCCGCGGTGCCGCACGCCATGAACGAGGACGACATGGCGGCAGTGATCCAGGCGCACGTGGTCACGGCGAAGAACGTGCTCGAGGCCGGCATGGACGGCTTCGAGGTGCACCTCGGCCACGGCCACCTGCTGCAGCAGTTCCT
>JAUXWR010000017.1 GCA_030680075.1 Legionella sp. | reverse complement strand
TGCGAGCCCCAGGTCAGGCCCCAGTCGCGGCAGGTCTGCGCCACGCGCACCGAGCCCGCCATTGTCCAGAAGTGCGGATCGGCCAGCGGGATGTCGACCGACTGCAGCGACAGCGCGTGCGTCAGTTGCCGCCAGTCGGTGGCCACCATGTTGGTCGCCGTCGGCAGTCCGGTGGCGCGGCGGAATTCCGCCATCACCTCGCGCCCGGAAAAGCCGCCTTCCGCACCGCACGGGTCCTCGGCATAGGCGACCACGCCGCGCATGTCGCGCATCAGCCGGATCGCATCCTTGAGCAGCCAGCCGCCGTTGGGGTCCAGCGTGACGCGGGCCTGGGGAAAGCGTTCGTGCAAGGCCTGCACCGCCTCGACCTCTTCTTCGGCGCGCAGCGCGCCGCCCTTGAGCTTGAAGTCGTTGAAGCCATAGCGCGCGTGCGCCGCTTCGGCCAGCCGCACCACCGCTTGCGGCGTCATCGCCGGCTCGTGGCGCAGGCGGAACCAGTCGTTGTCGGCATCCGGCTCGCTCGCATAAGGCAGGTCGGTCTTGCCCTTGTCGCCGACGTAGAACAGGTAACCGAGCATCTCCACCGCGTCGCGCTGCTGGCCTTCTCCCAGCAACGCGGCGACCGGCAGGCCGAGGAACTGCCCCAGCAGGTCGAGGAAGGCCGATTCCACCGCGGTGACGGCGTGGATGGTGGTGCGCAGGTCGAAGGTCTGCTGGCCGCGGCCGCCGCTGTCGCGGTCCGCGAACTGCTGCTGCATGCGCTGCAGCACCTGCTGGTGGTTGCCGATCGGCTGGCCGACAACCAGCGTCCGGGCGTCCTCCAGCGTCTGGCGGATCTTCTCGCCGCCGGGCACCTCGCCCACGCCGGTGCGGCCGGCGCTGTCGGTGAGCAGCAGCAGGTTGCGGGTGAAGAACGGCCCGTGCGCGCCGCTCAGGTTCAGCAGCATGCTGTCGCGGCCGGCGACAGGGATCACCCGCAGCTCGGTGATGGTGGGTGTGGAGGACGTCGCCATGGCCCGCCAGCTCAATCCGCCTTGATCTTGCGGGCGGCGATCAGCTGGCCCCAGCGCGCGTGCTCGGACGCCTGGTAGGCGGCGAACTGCTCGGGCGTGTTGGCCACGATCTCGAAGCCGAG
>JAUXWR010000015.1 GCA_030680075.1 Legionella sp. | reverse complement strand
AAGCTATTTAACTTTGCCACGGAGCAGAGCAGCCTTCGGTCTGCTTGGCATCGAATTCGCTCTAACGGCTTAACTTCTTCTTCGCCGGAGACGCGTGTTGCAATAGAAATGTTTGGCCGAGAGGAGAGCCGGAACATCTTTAATATGCAAAGGCGTTTGCGAGACGGCACATTCGAATTTGAGCCACAAAAAGGAGTGTTAAAAAAGAAGAGTAGCGGTGGAAAGCGCGGGATTGTGATGGCGTCAGTTCATAACCGCATTGTGGAACGATCGTGGCTGGACTGTCTTCAACAGAAGTCGGGTTTTGTTCGGAAAGTCATTGATCAGCCTACAAGCGTCGGTGGCGTACCAAATAGAAGTGTGCCGCACGGACTTCGGCTGATACGCGATGCGTTTTCCGCTGGAAAGACTCATTATGTCAGGTCAGATATTTCTGGATTCTTCGACCACATCCCGAGATCGTCGGTAATTGAAAAGATTGCATGTGATGTTGACGACGAAAAATTTCTAAAAACGCTAACTACCGCTACGGCAGTTGTCTTGGCGAATGAAGATGCGCTAGGCGAAGATCGTCGCGTCTTTCCTACAGGCGATGAAGGTGTTGCGCAAGGTTCGCCGTTGTCGCCACTGTTTGGAAATATTCTTCTGTATAATTTTGATCTTCAGTTCAATGATCGAGGAATAATTTGCGTTCGTTTCATTGATGATTTTGTCTTGCTTGGCGATAATGAGCGCGATGTCAATAAAGCTTTTCTTAGTGCGAAGAAAGAACTTAAGGCGCTAGGCCTAAATTGCCATGACCCTTATGGGGTAAGTGTAAGCATCGAAAAGGCGGCGTTTGGTCCGGTCGAGCAGGGATTTGTCTTTCTTGGTTACGACATTCGGCCTGGTCTGTATCAACCATCGCGGCTAGCTCGCCAGAAGCTGGATAGCGCCGTGGAAGGGCACATTTATCTTGGCCGACAATCGATTTTAGACGTCAAAGCCGCGGCAAATAGCTTCGAAAGCCGACGACGATATGTTCAGACGCTTGAATTGTTAGACAAGGTGTTGCGCGGCTGGGCGGAGGCGTTTGCATACGGAAACTCCCCGAGCACAATTGAGGATATTGATCGAAAAATCGATTTTCGGCTGAACGGGTTTCGTCAGTGGTTTGCTAGACAATTGGTTGGTCAAGACTGGAAGACAAGACGTCGACTTGGCGGTGTGTGTTTGCTTGGTGACGTGAAGACCAAGAGTTTAGATGATGTGCCGTTTATCCTCGATCCCGCTAGGCGGTTTGTCCATACCTCGAATGCTGTGACGATATCGACCGATGGCTCAATTGCGGTTCTGTCAAAAAAGAAAGGTAAGGACCAAGGACCGGGAGGTTGGGCATTTGTCGTTCATGGATCTGGTGAAGAGAGGGGTGGGAACACCCAATCTGCAACCAACAATCAGATGGAGTTGCGCGCTGTTATAGAGGCGATTCGTTTTGTTGATTCAAAAAAATCGCTAATCATCCGAACTGACTCTCAGTATGTATGTGACGCAATTAATCGCCAGAATACCGTCAAGAGCAATGCAGAATTGTGGAGCGAATACCGGGAGGTTAGCAAGTCTCGTCGAATTAAGGTTGTTTGGATCAAAG
>JAUXWR010000010.1 GCA_030680075.1 Legionella sp. | reverse complement strand
CTCGTCGCCCCCGTGCACGCCAATGCCGTAGCTGCCGAGCGGGTCGGCGCCCATCGCGCCGCCGCCGCCGGTCGTCGTCAGCAGGGTAACGCTGGGCTTGGCGGTCGCCGGGCGCCGGCCCCGCAGCAGCGGCGGCGCTTCCAGCAATGCCTCGAAGATATTGACCCGCGCAATGCCGAAATCGCGCAGCCATGCATCGGCGGCCGCGTCCGAGCCAACCAGCGCGCCGGTATGCGACACCGCGAGTTCGGCGCCGATATCGGAACGGCCGAGCTTGTAGGCGAGCACGGGCTTGCCGGCCGCCGCCGCCCGGCGCGCGAAGGCAGCGAGATAATCGACATGGCGCATCGTCTCGAGAAATAGCAGAAACGTATCGGTCTCAGGATCGTCGATCAGGCAATCGCCGATCTCGCCGATCGATAGATCCGCCTCGTTGCCGACTGAAACGAGGTTCGAAAAGCCGATGCCGCGCGCCTGGCCCCGGGAGACGAACGTTCCGATCAGGCTGCCGCTTTGCGACAACACCGTGCACCGCCCGGTCTTGAGCGTGTCGCGCGCGAAGGCCGCGTTCGCGGTCATCGACAGGCCGTTCCATGTCCGCACCAGGCCGAGACTGTTGGGGCCGAGGACGCGGCTGCCGGTGCCGGCGATAATGCCGACCAACTTCCGCTGCAAAGCCTGGCCGGCCTCGCCGGCTTCGGCGAAGCCATCGGCCAGAATCGAAATCGCCCCGACGCCATGGCGCACACAATCTTCGACGGCGGCCATCGCCAATTCCGTCGGCAAGACGATATAGGCCTGATCGACCTTGCGCGGCAGCGCGCCGAGGCTGGCATAGGCCTTGCGGCCAAGCACCGTGTCGCGACGTGGGTTAATCGGAAATATCTCGCCGGTATAGCCGTGGCGCATCAGCAGTTCGAGCGGCCGCGCGGCGATCTTGCCGGGCTCATCGGAGGCGCCGATGATCGCAACCGCTTCCGGCTCGAACAGCGCCCGCCGTAACTTTGCCCGGCTTTCCATTCTTATTCGGCCGCCGTCAGGGCTTTCTTGCGCGATCTGGTTTCGAAGATTGAGCCGGCGATGCGGTTGAGCATGATCTCGATCGAACCACCGGCGATCATCCAGCCGCGCGTGCGCCGGACGCAATATTGAACAATGCTCTCTTCGGTAAAGCCGAGCGCTCCCATCACCTGCAACGCCTCGTTGGCGACTTCGAAGCCGGCCCGGTTGCACGCGACCTTGGCGATGGAGGTTTCGTATTCCGACGGCAACTGGTTCGCCGCGTTGAGCGCGGCGCGATAGAGCAGCAATTGCGCCGCTTCCAGCTTGATCGCCATGTCGGCGAACTTCCACTGAATGCCCTGGAATTCGCACAGCAACTGGCCAAACTGGCGACGATTGCGCGCATGTTCGCGGGCAACGTTATAGGCGTGCCGTCCGACAGCGAGCGCCCGCGATGTATTCCCGATACGCTCGGCGTTGAATCCAGCAATCTGTTTCTTGAACCCTCCGGCCGGCAGCAATACGTTCTCCGGCGGAATGAAGCAATTTTCGAAATAGAGCTGCTGCCACGCATCGCCACCCATAAACCGCGATTTCTGGCCGAGGCTGAAGCCGGGCGTGCCGCGCTCCAGCAGGATCGAGCCTATCCCGGCCGTGCCGGGCCCAAAGCGGACGTAAACGAGGAATAGTTCGGCTTCGGTGCTCAGGGTCGTGAAAACCTTCGACCCATTCAAGCGGAAGCCATTGCCGTCCGGCGTCGCGGACGATTTCAATTCAGTCACCGCAGAGCCGGCCTCCGGTTCGGTCATCGCCACGGCGATGGCCTTCTTGCCCGCGAGCAGATCGGGCAGGAACCGCTTCTTCTGCTCCGGCGTGGCGTATTCGGCGAAGGTACGGATGGCGCCGAAGTTGCCGGCCTGGATGACGTCGGCGCTGCGCGGGCATGCCAGCGCGACCTCTTCGATCGCCAGCACGGCGTCGAACAGCGTGCCGCCCTGGCCGCCGTCGGCTTCCGACATGGTAATGCCAAGGAGCCCGTTCTCGGCCAGAAGCTTCGCCACGTCCCACGGATAGGCATCCGAATTGGCGCGGGCGACTGCGCCGGGCGCCAGATGCTTCTGCGCCAGCTTGCGCACCGTATCCTTGTAGAACTGCTGTTCCTCGGTAAGCTGAAAGTCCATTTCGCCCCACAAACGCATCAGTTAAAGGCCGAAGCCCGGTAGCATATCGGTAGTTTTTGCGCCGCGAGGCCAGTTCGCATCGCTCATTGAGGTATTCGGTCTGGTTATGTGCCTAGCTTTTGCCCGGTCCGGGAGAGAGCCACCGTCGGCGGCCCCTTCCGCTCGGAGTCGGCCTGGGCAATAATCCAGTCGATGAATTTGCGCGCCTCCGGCGACAGCCGTCGCCCGGCAGGCCATAGGACCCAATATTGCAGCTTCCGCAGTAGTGGCAGGTTGAACGGCTTGATCAGCGCGCCCGACTTGAATTCCGCGCTGAGCAGGGTCGTCTGCCCCATGGCAATGCCGAGGGCCTCTATCGCCGCCTGAAACGTCAGGATCGAGCTCTCGAACGCCAGCCAGCGCTTTTCCGACCCCGGCTGCAGGCCGACATGCTCGAACCAGTCGGTCCAGTCGCGCGAGCGGTATTTCGACGTGAGCAGCGTGTGCTGCAACAGCGCGTTGATATCGCCAGGCTCTGGTATCGACGTAAGATGCGGGCTGCAGACCGGCTCGATCGCATCCGCCACCAGCGGATGCGCAGTGACATCCGGCCAATCGCCGCGGCCGAACTGGATGGCGATTTCGGTATCGGTCTTGGAAAAGTCGACCGGCTTGATCGCGGTCTGCACGCGCAGGTCGACCGCAGGATACTTGGTCATGAAGTTCGATAGCCGCGGCATCAGCCAGCGCGCCGCAAAGGTCGGATAGGTCTGCACCCGCACCAGGACGTTTTCCTGGAAGATACGGTCCGTCGACCAGCGAATGATCTGAAATGCCGACGACACGTCTTCATGCAACTGGCGGCCGATCGACGTCAGCACTACCGAGCGGACGTTTCGCTCGAACAGCTTCGCCTTGAAGAAACCTTCCAGCACGCCGATCTGGCGGCTGACGGCGGCCTGCGTCACGCCGAGTTCCTCGGCCGCTTCGGTAAACGACTTGCAACGCGCCGCGACCTCGAAGGTGCGCAAGGGGTTGAGCGGAGGAAAACGTCTACTCATGGAACAAACTCCGGCTAAGGCCCGAGCATATCATCAGCGTGCGGCCAACGGTAATGACCCCGGCGCCACGCTGGCGCCGGCAGGCAGCCCATCGACCCACGCCAGCCACGCGTCGATGTTGCCTTTCTGGCGCGTGGCGCCTGCGAGGCGCTTGAATTTCCGGCGCAATTCGTCCGCCGTGAACGGATTGTTCGGTTCGCCCTTCCGCGTTACCGCAACGTCGGCATAAACCTGTCCATTATTCATGGTGATCGAGACACGGCCGCCGCGCAGCTTGGGAAATGCCGCCGTAATCGTCGAATCCTCGGCCAAAGTCACCTTGTCGATCAACCTGCCGATAGCCGGGTCGGCGTAAAGCCTGTCGAACGACGTCGGATCGGTCAGGTCGTGGCCTAGCAAAGACGCGGCAACGCAGAACGGCAGAGAGAATTTCGCCTCGAATACGCTGCCCGGATGCACGATGCCGGCCGCTTTCAGCGCGGTCGCATAGGTCGCGACATCGATTTGCCTGATCTGCGCCACATCGATGTTCTCGCGCGCCTTCAAATCCATCGCTACATCGATCGGCGCGGCAATATGGCCGCAGGACGAAAAGCGTTTGTACATGCTCCGCGTTACCGTCCAATCCGTCAGCAGATTGTCGAATTGTCCGGCAATGTCGCGGCCGTGGCTCATCGCTTTCACGAAGCCGACCGGGCCGGACAGCATGTCGGACGAACCGGTGAAGCCGCTCCTAGCAATGCGCGCAGCAAGCAACCCGCCCTCCGCGGCGCGGCCGGCATGCAAAGGCTTGGTCATGCCGTCGCTGCGGAAGGCTTGCTGCAGCCCGGCCGCCATCGACGCGGCATTGCCGATGGCGTTGGCCACCTGCACGGCATCAAGGTCGAGCGCGACCGCCGCCGCGATCGCCGCGCCGAATGTGCCGACGGTGCCTGTGGTGTGCCAATAGGTGTAATGCTCCGGATTAACGCCGGCGCCGATGCGGTTGGAAATCTCATAGCCCGCGATCACCGCGCGCAGGAAACGCTCGCCGGACGCATTCGCCAACTGGCTGGCGGCGAGTGCCGCTGAAATGACGCAGACACCGGGATGGTACATCGCAGGCGAATAGATATCGTCGAGCTCGATCGTGTGCGAGGCCGTGCCGGATATCAGGGCGGCCAGACCCGGATGACAAACGGTCGGACCGACAAAACACGTCGCCACGCCATGCCCAATCTCGTCGCCATGCGCCGCAACCAATGCCTTGGCAGGCGCAGCCTCGGCGCCGATCAACACGCAGCCGAGCCAGTCGGTGACAAGCTGCTTGCCGGCGTCGATGGCAATATCGGGCAGCGTCGCCGTCTGAAACGCGACATAGGCCTCGACGATATGCTGTTCCACGCTAGCCGGCCCGGAAGTCCTCATTGCGAAGCTCCCCGCTCGCCGACGCCGCGGTGCGCCCGCAACCAATTGGATTTGTAGCCGCGCACGTATTGCACAGGATAAGCCACGTCGGCGTCGAGCGTCGCGGCGGCACGCCAGGCCCAATGCGGGTCGGACAGAACCCCTCGCGCCAACGCAATCATATCGGCATCGCCGTCGCGAATAATTCGCTCGGCGTGATGCGGATCGAAGATCATGCCAACCGCCATCATCGGCAGACCTGTCTTGTCCCGCAGACGGCGGGCGAACTCGACCTGGTGCCCCTCGCCGATTGGAATCTTCTGGTGCACCGACAAGCCGCCCGTGGTCGCCGTTATATAGTCGCAGCCAAGCGCCTTGAGCGCGGTCGCAAAGGCGTCGGCGTCCTCGGGCGTCCAGCCGCCCTCCGCCCAGTCGGTCACCGAATGGCGCACGCCCATTGGCCGGTCCGGCGGCCATACAGCGCGCATCGCCTTGAAGACTTCGAGCGGATAGCGCATGCGGTTTTCAAGACTGCCGCCGTATCGGTCGGTGCGTTTGTTCGAGAGCGGCGACAGGAACTCGTGCAGGAAATAACCGTGCGCGATGTGAACCTCGATCAGGTCAATACCGATGCGGGCGGCTCGGCGCGTCGCGTCGACATGCGCTTCCTTGGCGACGTCGAGTTCCGCGGCGTCGAGTTCGCGCGGCGCCGGCCAGCCCGG
>JAUXWR010000522.1 GCA_030680075.1 Legionella sp. | reverse complement strand
CGCGAGCTGTCGCTGGGACGCATGGCCGGCGCCGTCATGCTGCTAGCCGGCGCCCTGCTCATCCGACTCTACTGATGCGCACGGACCTATTTGATTTCGAACTGCCGGAGGCGCGGATCGCGCTGCATCCGGTAAGCCCGCGCGATGCAGCGCGCATGCTGGTGGTGCCGGCGGGCGAGGCGGCGTTCGCCGATTGCGGCGTGCGCGATCTGCCCCAACTGCTGCGCGCAGGCGATGCGCTGGTGTTCAACGACACGCGCGTCATTCCGGCGGCGCTCGAGGGCGTGCGCCGGCGCGGCGATCTTGTCGCCAACGTGGCGGTGACGCTGATCGAGCGGCTCGGCGATAATCGCTGGCGCGCGCTGGCGCGGCCGGCCAAGCGCCTGCAGGAGGGCGATCGCCTGCACTTCGGGCACGACGGCAGCATATGCTTGGCCGGTGCGCTCGATGCGACGGTGGCGGCGCGCGGCGCCGCTGGCGAAGTCGACATCGCCTTCGATCTTTCCGGGCCGGATCTCGCTGCGGCGATCGCCGCCGTCGGGCAGATGCCGCTGCCGCCGTACATCGCCGGCAAGCGCGGCGTCGAGGACGCCGACCGCAGCGACTACCAGACGATGTACGCGGCGCACGACGGGGCGGTTGCCGCGCCGACCGCCGGTCTGCATTTCACGCCGGAACTGATGGCGGCGCTCGACGCGCGCGGCATCGAACGCCACTTCGTGACGCTGCATGTCGGGCCCGGCACCTTTCTGCCGGTGAAGGCGGACGACACCGCCGACCACAAGATGCATTTCGAGAGCGGGGAGATTTCGGCCGAGACGGCCGCGGCGCTCAACGCCGTGCGCGCCCGCGGCGGGCGTATCGTCGCCGTCGGCACGACGTCGCTGCGGCTGTTGGAGACCGCCGCGCGTGACAGCCAGATCGTCGCCTTCGCCGGGGCAACCGACATCTTCATCACGCCGGGCTACCGGTTCCGCGCCGTCGATATCCTGATGACCAACTTCCACCTGCCGCGCTCGACGCTGTTCATGCTGGTGGCCGCCTTCGCCGGCGTGGAGCGCCTGCAGGCGGCCTACGCCCACGCCATCGCCGGCGGCTACCGCTTCTACTCCTACGGCGACGCCTCACTGCTCTTTCCTTCGGCCGCGACGCAACCTGTCCCCTCTCCCCGTGGGGGAGAGGGTTAGGGTGAGGGGGTTTATACTCTCGCAAAGGAATCTCCCCCTCACCCGCTAGCACATGCTGTACATGCGCTAGCGACCTCTCCCCACCGGGGAGAGGTGAAGTTTGCGGCTCTCCCGACTAGAAAGTGACGATGCAGGAACACGTGGCGACGTTTGGATTTCAGCTGCTGGCGCAGGACGGCGCGGCGCG
>JAUXWR010000512.1 GCA_030680075.1 Legionella sp. | reverse complement strand
TCGATATGGCGCGGCAGCGTGTCGGTTTCGAACTGGGCGCGCATCCGGTCGGCCATGCCGAGCCGCCACGGCAGCACGCGCTCGCGGAAGAAACTGGTCCAGCCGTCGAAGAGCACCAGTGTCGGGCGATCTTGCAGCGCCACGTGCTCCTGATGCCAGACCGGTATTTCGGCGTCAGCCGCGAGGCGGAACCAGTAGAAGCCGTACGAGGGCAGCGTCAGCAGATAGGGCAACTCGCCGATCGGCGGGAACGAGGTGCGCCCCAGCATTTCGACCGGCACGCGGCCCTTGTAGGCCGCCAGGTCCAGCTCCACCGGCTGCGCCGCGCGCGAAAGGTTGAACACGGCGAGGATGGTGTCGTCCCCGTACTCGCTCAGGTAAGCCAGGATCTTCCGGTTGCCGGGCTTGAGGAACGTGCGTTTGCCGCGTCCGAAGGCGTGGCTGGTCTTGCGCACGGCAAGCATCCGCCGGGTCCAGTTCAGCAGCGAACTGCTTTCCCTGGCCTGGGCCTCGACGTTGAGGGCCTCGTAGCCGTAGATCGGGTCCATGATCGGCTGCAGGTAGAGACGCTGCGGATCGGCGCGGGAGAAGCCGGCGTTGCGGTCGGGGCTCCACTGCATCGGGGTGCGCACGCCGTTGCGGTCGCCGGCGAACATGTTGTCGCCCATCCCAATCTCGTCGCCGTAGTAGATGATCGGCGAGCCGGGCATCGAGAGCAGCATCCCGTTCATCAGCTTGACGCGGTCCACGTCGTTCTCCATCAGCGGCGCGAGCCGGCGGCGGATGCCGAGGTTGATGCGCGCGCGCTTGTCGGCGGCGTACATCGCGTACATGTAGTCGCGCTCCTTGCTGGTGACCATCTCGAGGGTTAACTCGTCGTGGTTGCGCAGGAAGATCGCCCACTGGCAGCCCTCGGGGATCTCCGGTGTCTGCTGCATGATCTCGACGATCGGGTGCCGCTCCTCCTGCGCGATGGCCATGTACATGCGCGGCATCAGCGGGAAGT
>JAUXWR010000507.1 GCA_030680075.1 Legionella sp. | reverse complement strand
CGCGAGGCGGCGATTGCGCGCGATATCGTCTCTGAGATCCGCAGTCGCTTGAGTTTCCTTGATGAAGTCGGCCTCGGTTACCTGGCACTGGACCGTGCCGCGCCCACACTGTCGGGCGGGGAAGCGCAGCGCATCCGCCTCGCGGCGCAACTCGGATCTAACCTGCGCGGCGTTGCCTACATTCTTGATGAACCGACCATCGGCCTGCATCCGCGCGACAACCGCATCCTGCTCGACACGCTGGCAAAACTGCAGACCAAGGGTAATACCTTGATCGTAGTGGAGCACGATGAAGACACCATCCGCCGCGCCGACCATGTGATCGACCTCGGTCCCGGCGCCGGGCGTCGCGGCGGCCATGTCGTTGCCGCAGGCACTGCCGCAGAACTGCAGGCGAATCCGCAGTCGGTCACCGGGCGTCTGCTCGCCAAACCTTTGCAGCATCCGCTGCATCCGCCGCGGCGCGTCGACAGCAAGACGCCATCGCTGTTCGTTCGCGAAGCGAATTTGCATAACCTGCAGCACGTGACTGCGCGTGTACCGCTGGGCCGATTAACGGTAATCACCGGGGTCTCGGGTTCGGGAAAATCGACTCTGGCGCGCGATGTGCTGCACGCGAATCTTGCACGATTGGTCAATAACAAGCTTAAAAAATCAATAAAAACAATAGGTTGTAGTAATGTCTCGGGCTGGGAAGCGGTGGGTCGCGTGCTCGAGGTTGACCAGACCCCCATCGGCAAAACGCCGCGCTCCTGCCCCGCCACCTATGTCGGTTTCTGGGACACCGTGCGCAAGCTCTTCGCCGACACCACGGAAGCGCGCATCCGCGGCTACTCGCCGTCGCGCTTTTCCTTCAACACCGCCGGCGGCCGCTGCGCGGCCTGCGAGGGCCAGGGCATGCAGAAGATCGAAATTAGCTTCCTGCCGGACGTGAAAGTGTCCTGCGACGTCTGCCGTGGCTCGCGCTTCAGCGCCGAGACGCTGATGGTGCGCTGGAAGGAAAAAAGCATCGGCGAGGTGCTGGCC
>JAUXWR010000504.1 GCA_030680075.1 Legionella sp. | reverse complement strand
TGTACAAAAGATTATCTATTAAAATGGTCGCCAGATCACTAATCGGGCAACCAATGTAATGTAAACTCGCGAATCTTCTTCTCTGTCGTCCCGGAATTTAGAGAGACTTAACGAGCGCGCGAGTTTAGTCTCTCTTAATGTCCGGGATCTATTTTCAGGCTGGTACGAAGTATTAATCCTGACATTATGACAAGCAATTGCCTGACAAGGTGCACGGAGTGGAATGGATCCCGGAATTTAGTAAGACTAGGTTCGCACGCTCACCAAGTCTTAATTCCGGGACGACACGCATTAGAGCGTGCTTCAATCATGTAAGCTAGAACGTTAGTGCTAGACGTTTTCTGGATTTCATATAAAAGCTCGCAAAGACGAGTTTTACCCCGCATTTAAAATTGTTCTGTGCAAAGAATAATATTAAAAACTTTTAATCACTTCAGGCATTTTTTTAAAGCGCTTGGCACTCTCAACCCCTGGCTGATCAAATGGATTGATATGCCATAATACACTTTGAGTGAAAATTTTGTGTTCATAAAGGGCTATCAATGCGCCTAATACGAAAGGGGTGCAGGCGGCTACTTGAAGATGATTAATCGGCATACCGCCGGCAATATAGGCATTAGCATTTAGCTCTGGAATCCCTTTACTTAAGACCTGAATTTTCTTCTCGCAGAGTGAATTAATTACTTCATTATCAAAAGCACGTGTTGAAATAAAATCGGCAGCTACCTTATGCGTACCCTGACAAAGTAATTGGTAATAACTATGCTGCGCCTGGTTACCTGAACCACCCCAAATAATCGGCCCTGTCGAATAATTAACGGAGCGACCATTAATATCAATGGATTTGCCGTTACTTTCCATATCCAATTGTTGAATATAGGGTACTAATTGCTCAAGCTGCTTTGCGTAAACCAATAGTAATAAACTGGGTATGTGTAAAAAATTTATATTCCATACACCAATAAGAGCCATGACCACAGGCAGGTTTTCATGAAAGTCTGTCCCTTTAAAATGTTCATCCATGCTGTGCGCGCCATCGAGAAGTTCGGTGAAACGCAGAGGGCCAATAGCAATGCAGGTAATTAAATTAATAGCGGAACATAAGGAGTAGCGTCCTCCTACCCAATCCCAAATAGGAAGAACATTCTCAATGCCAAATTCTTCTGCTTTGCGACTGTTGGCCGTAACTGCAATAAAGTGCTTGGCTGGTTGGCAATTTTTACTAAAGGCAAATGCTTTTTTAGCGTTATAGAGTGTTTCCTGGGTGGTAAAAGATTTTGAGGAAATGATAAAGAGTGTGGTTTCCGGATTTAGTCCGGCTACGGCGTGTTCAAAGCTGTGTGGGTCCATATCTGAGACAAAATGATAGCTTAAATTAGCGCATTTCCACTCTGACAGTGCGTCAATACAAAACCGCGGACCAAAATCAGAGCCTCCCATACCAATGTTGACAATATGCGTAATGGGACGGCCTGTGCTGCCTAACCAAAAACCGGCTCTGATTTGAGTGGCAATAGCGTGCATTTTTTCGCGTGTTGCCACTATATCCTGCATAATATTATGACCGTCAACGAGAAGAGTTTTTTCGTGCGTGCGCAGGGCTGTATGTAGTGCTGGTCTTTTTTCACTATGATTGACTATATCGCCTTGTATTAGCGTTTTGATTTTTGCCTCAAGATTACATTCTTTCGCGAGTTCCAGCAGTAATTCAAAAGTGGTTTCATCGAGGCGCTGATTAGTAAAATCAAGACTGATGTGAGGAGTATGCAATTGAAAGCGCTTCTCTGGGGGAGTTTTTAGTGCTTTTGAGCGCAAATCTTGCGCCTGTTTTTCGAGGGGAATCCACGCGTTTAGTTCAGTAAATTGCTTCATAATGAATAACTTATAATTTTTGAAATCACCATATCATTATTATGCGCTGTTTTAAATAAAAAAATGATCAGATTACTGAGTGACTACCGTATAATCCGTGGATTGGCATGTTTTGAATCAAAATTGCAACCGCTCTTTGCGGCAACTGTAGATGTTGAATAAGGAGAAATAATGGTCTGGATGTACTTTTATTTGGTTATTTTAATACTATCGGCAATGCTAACCTGGGCATTACGTCGTTATGCTTTGACAATTAATTTACTGGATATACCCAATCATCGCAGTTCTCATAGTGTGCCTACACCCAGAGGAGGGGGAATTGCGTTTGTTTTTTGCTTTCTTTTAGCGTTATCTGGTTTAGCCTGGCTACAAATTATCTCCCTTTCACTTTTTGCGGTTTTAGGAGGAGTGGGTTTATTTATCGCGGTTCTGGGATTCCTTGATGATAATTACAATATTGCAGCCAAATGGCGTTTGTTGGGGCATTTTATAGCATGCGGTTTTAGTGTGTTTTTACTCGGCGGCATGCCTGATATCAGTTTTTTTAGCTGGACATTATCCTCAAGTCTTGTCAGTGATATCCTAGCCGTTTTTTATTTGGTCTGGCTATTGAATCTCTATAATTTCATGGATGGCATTGATGGAATTGCAGCTATTGAAGCCGTCACTGTTTGTCTAAATGGCGCGTTATTATATTGGTTTCATTCCTATCAATTTGCGATGTTTTTACCCTGTGTTTTGGCTGTTGCCGTTGCAGGTTTTTTATTTTGGAATTTTCCACCCGCTCGAATTTTTATGGGGGATGCGGGCAGCGGATTTTTAGGATTTATTTTAGGAGTCCTTTCAATTCAGGCAGCAATGATAAATTCTCACTTTTTTTGGAGTTGGATGATACTTTTAGGTGTTTTTATTGTCGATGCTACTGTAACATTGCTCAACCGCGCGCGTTGTGGCGAAAGACTGTTTGAAGCACATTGTAATCATGCTTATCAGCATGCATCACGTTATTATGGTCAGCATATTACGGTTACATTAAGTGTTTTCATAATTAATTTATTATGGCTATTACCCATGGCTTTTATGGTAAGTAATAATTTAATTAATGGTTTTTTTGGGCTTTTAATTGCTTATTTTCCATTGATAATATTGGCATTAAAATTCAACGCGGGAAAAAACATTAATGGTTCTTAATATTTTGTTAAGAAAAAGTGTGTAAAATAACAATCAAACAATTAAAAGATTGTTTTTTTATTCAACTGTAATCACTAAGAGCACCATGGAAGCGTTCTATGGAAAAAGTAGGTGATTGCTATCTAAGGGAGAGTTAGTCATGTTGATTTTAACCCGGCGTATTGGCGAAACTTTAATTATTGGCGATGATGTTAATATTACAGTTTTAGGTGTTAAAGGAAATCAGGTGCGTCTAGGTATTAATGCACCAAAAGATGTTTCAGTTCATCGTGAAGAAATTTATTTGCGTATACAGCAAGAAAAAGAATCTTCTGATACTGAAGAGTCAGTGTAAAACGGATTTCTTCGCAGTCATCCGGTCCCCGGGTCAAATAGAATAGCCCGGGGCGAACCCTCTTATCTACTCCTTCTTACTTAAGCTTGTATCCCCTGATGATAAATAATGTTCAATACCTGCATCATCAATTAGACATAATTGACCAAATTCTGTTACACCTTTTGCAACGCCACTGATAGAATCGCGTGCTTGTAACACTGTAATATAATGCCCGTCTAAATAGTCCACTTGCTGCCAACGTTTTTGAAAAAATTGAAAATCATTTTGCATAAATTGATCAAGGTATTGATTGAGAGAACGCAGTAATTCTGCAATTAAAACATTGCGGTCAAAATAATTTCCGGTCATTTCATACAATGAGCACCAGGCATTGTCAGCCAAAGGTTGATTTAGAGTGTCTGTATTAACATTTAGGCCAATACCAATAATTACTTCGGCACAGCCATTCGTTTCAGCATTAATTTCTATTAAAATACCGCACAGTTTTTTGTGATTCCATAATAAATCATTCGGCCACTTGACTCGTATATCCTCTTGTATAGAATTTTTTTGCAAACTATCCAGAATGGCAAGGCTCACCACAAGGCTTAAGCCAGAAAGTTTTGACAGGCAACAATTTAATTCCCAGCGAGTAGATAAATAAATGTTTTCGCCAAAAGGAGATACCCATTGTCTACCAAAGCGACCGCGACCATTTGTTTGTTTTTCAGCACAACAAACACTGATTTCCTTGCAAGGATTCGCATCTTTCAGGAAGCGATTGGTGGAGTCAATTTCAGCAAATATATGAAAATTAAGGGGGCGTGTAAGTTCAAGATTTTTACGGATTAATTCTTCATTAATGGGTTTAAAGGGGCGCGTGAGTTGATAGCCTTGCTGGGGTATGCGTCTAATGTTTAAACCTAAATCAATCAATTGACTCACTTGTTTCCAAATGGCTGTTCGTGATACGCCAATACGTTCTCCTATGGCGTTACCACTATGGCAATTGCCATCAGAAAGACAATCTAGAAGTTGTAATTGTAACGAGCTCAATTGTTTCATTATATTATTGTTAGTTTAGTAGATAGGTAAGTTTGTTAAGATTTTACCTGAACTTGCTTTGTTATGCTGCTTTTGCGTGAAAATGCGATTTAAGTAGGTGGGTAAGTTTGATTAACACTCTCCCAAACGTGCTTTGTAATATCACTCTTGCGCGTCGGGGTCCTGCCAGGGTAGCGTTTTTTTAGTGCTCATTGCATTCCGCGCTAAAATAAACGCCACCCTGTCACCCCTCCAGTACCATTGTTTCTTTGGCAGAGTTCATACTGTTTTTTTTCGATCGCTTAGAGTTAGGCATTATGCGATCTCCATCGAAGCATAAGCACAATGCCTCCATATCAAGGTGAGATCAGGTGAGTGTTTTCTTTTTTAAAAAATCATCAGGATTAATAATAATTTTTCGAAGCGTTGTTACAACAGGGCTATAACAAAGAGCGCCACAGCAACCCACTGTCGGCATAAACGAGGTGATTTTCCAAAGCCCGCCATGCAATTCATCATACACATCATGACTGATAGAGGGCGCTGCAGTGACGGTAAATTTTTGAGTAGGGTAGGATAACCCCATGCCTTGGGCTTTTATAAAGGCTTCTTTTTGTGCCCAAATATTAAAAAATACAAAAGGTTTCAAATTGTCGGGTTGTGCTGCCAAGACATTAATTTCCGATGCTGAAAACAAATTTTTTCCTATATCTTCATAAGGTCTTGCAGAAAACAACTCCAAATCGATACCGAGGGGGAATTTTTTTCCTACAGCAAGCAAGGCGGTATCGCCAGAATGACTAAGATTAAATTCAATTTGAGCGGAATTATCAAGAGCAGGTTTCCCGTATTTATTATAGGAAAAGGCAAGATTTTCCGGTTGTTCCGAAAGATATTTTGCAAGAATTGCGCGTAACATTGCGCGTGCTACGGTAAATCTTCGTCGGTGGCGGGAGAAATAGAATCGATTGGCACGGACTCGTTCCTCTTCATTTAACAAGGTAGTCGCTTCTAGCGGTAGTTCTGTCAGAGAAAATTGCAAAATATCAATGCAATCCTCTCGCAACTGATAATCAGGTGCACATATTGGCTGCAATAATGGCAGTTTCATAGCCGAAAGATAGATCAACGGGTAGCGTCCAAAGGAAGTTGAGGTTATCATATCGCATGATGATAAATTCGCCAAACGAGTAATGATGAGCCGACAATTTCTGGATTTTGAACAACCCATAGAAGAGTTGAATCAAAAAATACAAGCGCTACGCATGGTTGGTAATGACAATGAAGTCAATTTAAGTGAAGAAATTGCCCGCCTAGAAGCGAAGTGTGAAGAGTTAACTGCCACAATTTTGTCTAATCTCGAGCCTTGGCAAGTGGCTCAGATGGCAAGGCATCCCTTGCGGCCACAGACTACGGATTATATAGATTATATTTTCACTGATTTTCAAGAGCTTCACGGTGACAGGCATTATTCCGCCGCTCCTGCCATTATTGGCGGGCTTGCGCGTTTAAATGGTGAAGCCGTTATGATACTGGGTCATCAAAAAGGCAAGCGTACTAAAGAGAAAGTTTATCGTAATTTTGGTATGGCGCGCCCGGAAGAATACCGCAAGGCACTGCGCTTAATGAAATTGGCCGAGAAATTCAAGATCCCCATTTTTACTTTTATCGATACCGCCGGTGCTTATCCTGGTATTGGCGCTGAAGAGCGTAATCAGTCTGAAGCAATTGCCAGAAATTTATTAGAAATGGCCAAGCTTAGAACGCCTGTGATATGCACTGTTACCGGAGAGGCGGGATCAGGCGGTGCTTTGGCTATAGGCGTTGGTGATCGCGTACTCATGCTCCAATATGGAATTTACTCTGTTATTTCACCGGAAGGTTGTGCCTCCATTTTATGGAAAGACGCTGCTAAAGCGCCAGAGGCTGCCAAGGCGATGGGTATTACTGCTGAGAAAATTTTGGAATACGGTTTGGTCGATGAAGTGATCAAAGAGCCGTTGGGCGGCGCTCATCGTAATGTGGAAGCGATGGCTGCACGTTTAAAAAGCGTATTGGTTGAAGAGTTAAAAAATTTAAAGCGCCTGTCAATGGACGAATTGCTTGATCAACGTTACGCGAAATTCATGGCAATGGGTGCCTGTGACTGAGTTATTAACGGATGATTGGCTGGAGCGGCTTAGGTCTTGCAATCGATTATTTATAGCTTATAGCGGCGGTCTTGACTCTACCGTATTGCTGCATGCGCTGGTAAGAGAGCCATTGCTTGTTAAAAAAATTTCTGCGGTACATGTTAACCACGGGCTAAGTGATAATGCAGACACCTGGAACGTGCATTGTCAGCAAATGTGTGACACGTTAAATGTGCCGCTTATCGTCCGGAAAGTCTCCATTAATCGCTCTGCCAATGTTGAAGCACAAGCAAGAACTGCGCGATATGCAGTTTTTCGTTCACTAGTCGATGAAAACGATGGCTTATTATTAGGCCATCACTTGAATGATCAAGCAGAAACAGTACTCTTACAGCTTTTTCGGGGGGCAGGGGTAGGCGGGTTGGCTGCAATGGCTGGTATGAAAAAGTTTGCCAAAGGTCAAATTTTTCGACCATTTTTACACCTTTCCCGCCAATCCCTCTCCACTTACGCAATGAATCATCACTTAAGCTGGATAAATGATGAGAGCAATACGGATTGTAATTTTTCCCGTAATTTCTTAAGACATGACGTAATTCCACTGCTGCAGACACGCTGGCCAGGAGTGATGACCAATCTGGCTCGCACGGCTTCTCATTGCCGCGACGCACAAAAGCAACTTAATGACTTGGCCGCCATTGATTATCCCGCTCTTGATGAAAGCCGTAATAAACTCCTGATAATGCCATTAAAGAGTTTGAGTTATTCACGAATTAATAATGTTTTGCAGAGCTGGCTTAAAAAAAACGCAGTTCGCATGCCTGACACTGCAACGTTTAATCGTTTGGTGCCTGAAGTTATTTTGGCAAAGCAAAATGCCGACCCTGAAATAGCCTGGGATGGTTATTGCGTACGCCGCTATCAAGAAACGCTGTACTTATTAAAAAAAACGCACGAGAATCAACGTGCACCAGTTGAGTGGCTTTCATTTCCGAAACCGCTGTTATTAAGCTCAGGAACGCTCTGCGCATCGCTTTCAAAACAGGGCGTAACTCTGCCACCCAAAAGCACCATCCAGATCCGTTTTCGACAGGGCGGGGAAGTGTTCTGCTGGCACGGGCAAACTAAGTCATTAAAAAAATTACTGCAAGAATGGCAGATACCACCGTGGCAGCGTGACCATATTCCTCTTGTGTATATCAATGAGCAACTGGCCGCGGTTGTAGGTTATGCGGTGAGCGATATTTTTTATAACGCCTCTTCCGGAAACACTTATCAAATAACATTAGATTGTTAATTTTTAGTTGATAATAATTAACTTTTTCCAGCTTTATCCCGGTAAATGGAAATAATATAATAAGGTCTTCTCCATTACTGAGAGACTCATGATTAAAAGTTTTCGTATGACCTGGTTATTGAGTTATTTGTCCATTGCATCCGTATCAGCCGCAATCATAACGCCGGCCCTTCCTCAAATAAGTCTTGCATTTGATTTGGTCTCTGGAGAAGTGGAATGGGTGGTGTCATTTTTCTTAATAGGTTACACCTTGGGGCAATTAATTTACGGGCCGCTGGCTAATCGTTGGGGGCGGGTTTTTGCCCTTCGGACCGGCTTAATTATCAATATAGTTGGCATTATGTTGTGCATCGCAAGCATTTCATTCCATGCTTATTGGCTTTTATTAAGTGGGCGGTTGTTAAGCGCCTTGGGAGCTGCCAGCGGTTTATCCTGCACTTTTATGCTGATTAATGAATGGCTGCCAGAGGAGCAGAGAAAAACCGCCATGGCATATTCCATTTTGTCATTTACATTAGGCATAGGATTAGCTGTTGTCGTGGGAGGATTGATAACCGCCTATGGAGAATGGACTTATTGCTTTGCTGTTTTATTACTACAGGGAATAATCATGCTTTTGGGTACCTATGCATTCGGTGAAACCTTAAAACACCCACAAAGGATAAATGTATCAACCATTGTTAATGGTTATAAACGGACGCTAAGGTCTGAAACATTAGTTATATTTGCCATTGCGGTAGGCTTTTGTACTCTGATTGGTTACTGTTTTTCAGCAGCAGCGCCACAAATTGCTGATGAGTTATTGCATTTGTCTGCAGATGAATATGGCTATTGGAACCTGGTTAATGTCGCTGGAATGTTAGCCGGTGGGTTATGGTCTAAAAGATTGCTCATGCGCTTCACTGCCATCCAAGTTGTAGTAGCAGGTCTTGTTGTATGTGCTATGGCAATCATTAGCTTATTGTTAATGTGGAAAACAGGAGCCAACTCGGCTCTCTGGTTTTTTACCAGCACCATGGGGTTATATTTGTTTAGTAGTCTCATATTTTCTGGTGCCTCCTATATCGCGTCCAACGCGTTAAGTGACAAGGCGAACGGCTCGGCCATGATGAGTTTTATCAATATGTTGACCGCGACCATCGCTGTTATGCTGATGAATTTTCTCGCGAGCAATACCTTACTTGCTTTTGTAGAAATTCTTATTGGCGCATGGCTTTTGGTCGCCGGTTTATTAGCATTCCGGGAGATTTACGGCAAGACCACCCATTGACGTTTCTTTATAAATACTTTGCATATCCATGCCTGTTTGTTTCATGGTTTTGATAACTTTATCAAGGGATATTTGATGTTGACCATCACCAATTAAGGCGAGACGCGAAGCATTTACGGCTTTAATCGAGCCCATCGCATTACGTTCAATGCAGGGTATTTGCACTAATCCCAAGACAGGGTCACAGGTCATGCCAAGGTGATGCTCCATGGCAATTTCGGCAGCATTTTCAATTTGTCCAATAGTGCCGCCAAGTACCGCTGTGATGCCCGCGGCAGCCATGGAGGATGCAACCCCGACTTCTCCTTGGCAACCGACCTCGGCCCCTGAAATGGATGCGCCCATTTTATACAATATACCGATGGCTGCGGCGGTGAGAAAATAGGTATATATATCTTCTTTACGGTTTTTATGATGTGCTTCCTGAAAATATTTAAGCACTGCAGGTATTATTCCTGCGGCTCCATTGGTGGGCGCGGTAACGATACGTCCACCAGCAGCATTTTCTTCATTGACAGCCATTGCATATAAATTAAGCAGGTTCATTATATCGGCATTCTCAAAAACGCTGGAAATGCCATCGTTTTTCATGAGCTTTTGATATAAATCGGGTGCACGTCTTTTTAATAATAAACCACCTGGTAAAATTCCCGGGTGATGACAGCCATTATGAATACAGTCATCCATTACTTTCGCAATGGCAAGAATGCCTTCATGAATAGAGGCCTCATCCCGCCAGGTGAGTTCATTTGCCATCATTAATTCGGCAATGGTAAGTTTATTTTGTTCGCAATGGCTTATTAATTCAAACGCGGTAGAAAAAGGATAAGGTACTGATGTACCCTCAGTATTGCTATGATCAAATTCTTCATCTGTAGTAATAAATCCGCCGCCAATCGAATAATAGATTTGAGTCTTGAGTATGTTTCCATCGTTATCATAGGCGGTGAAGCGCATGCCGTTGGTATGTTTTGGCAGTAATTCTTTCTGTAAAAATAGAAAATCAAATGTATCATTAAAAGGAATTTCTTTATGCCCGCCGAGCTTTAATGTTTGAGTGGTTAAAATTTCCTGCATGCGAGGCACCATGCTTTCAGGTATAACCGTATCCGGCAGTTTACCTTCCAGGCCATTTAATATGGCTTTATCCGTACCATGGCCTTTTCCGGTTAGGGCGAGTGATCCGTATAGTTCAATTTTTATCCGCGCAATTTTCTCAATAAGAGTATCGTTTTCCAATTGTTGAATAAAAGCATTGGATGCAAGCATTGGACCTACAGTATGTGAACTGGAAGGGCCAATACCAATAGAAAATAAATCAAATAAGCTAATGCTCATGTGTAAATAACTCGAATGGTTCAATAATACAAGTTTAGAAGGAAAGCCATTCATTAACAATATAATTATTCAGATGATTGACGGAGTGTTTAACAAAGTGCCATGAATTGCATTTTATCGAGAATGGTGGGCACGTCGCTTCGCTCCTTTGCCCACCCTACGGTTCTTACGGGTTGCCTGTTGTGCCGTAATGCCTTAAATTCGCTTCGGAATCAACGGGTGGGTGGGCACGTCGCTTCGCGTCTTTGCCCACCCTACGGTTCTTATGGGTTGCCTGTTGCGCCTTAAATTCGGCTTCCCAATGAATGGGTGGGTGGGCACGTCGCTTCGCGTCTTTGCTCAACCTACGGTTTTTACATTCGGCTGCGCAATGAGCGCGTAGGGTGGGCAAAGGAGCGTGCGACGTGCCCACCACTTCACCGATGCCCACTATTCTATGTTTACAATTTACTATCCTCAGCGCTTAACCAAGGATAAAATTCTTCGCCGTAGGATGGGCATGGACGTGCCCATCACAATCCAACCAGCCAAAGGAAAATTTTTGAATTATGAGCCAATATCGTCGTTTATTTATAAAAGGTGGTACTTATTTTTTTACAGTAGTCACTTATGAGCGCCAGCCACTCTTATGCAAAGAGCCTGCATTAACTCGTTTGAAAGCAGCATTTCGCTATGTGATGGAGAAGCACCCTTATTGTATGGATGGATTAGTTATATTACCAGATCATCTTCATTGTATTTGGCGACTTCCAGAGGGCGACAGTAATTTTTCGCTTCGTTGGAATATGTTAAAGCGGTATTTTTCTATGGGTATTGATAGCCCAACTAATCAACGACGCGAGAAAACAATTTGGCAACGCCGATTTTGGGAACACTTGATTCGTGATGAGGACGATTTACATCGAAGCCTGGACTACATACATTACAACCCAGTGAAACATGGTTATGTGGAAAAACCCTGCGATTGGGATAACAGTACATTCAGGCACCATGTTAAACGAGGATTTTACGATGTTAATTGGGGATGTAATGAAATTACAGTAAAAAAACAGCTTCTGAACGAGTAGTTGGTGGACACGCGCGCTGTGCCCACCTTGCGTTTTTACGGGCCGTCTGCAGTATACTCGACATCATCGATCTTCTGCTGTTGTTGGGTCGATTTGAAAAGTCTGGCGTAATTTGAAGATGAAGAAGTTGACTGCATTTGCGTTATCTCTATATATTTTGCCATATGTTGAATATGCAGATTAATATCTATTGCAAGTTCACCCGTGGCTTGAACAGCGTTGAATTCACCATAAATCCAGGGAATGAAATCAAAAATTTCTTCACGATTAAGCAACTCATGCATTTTGGTAGTGATGGTGGCTTGTAGGTTGCGAAAATCATTATGAGTGCTTGCGATTTTTGCTATGAAAGGTGCAAAAATTTCTTTTATAAGGTCAATTTTCTCAGGGTAGATTTTTTTAAGCTCTGCAAGGACTTGATCAAATCCGGCTTTGTGCTGGGCGGCCATATTTTCTTCAGTAACATTCGGGTATTTACCCGTTTTGACTAAAGAAGAGGCTACTTGAGTTTTGTAATATTCACTTTGGCCTTTATAAGAGGCCAAGGCTCCACTCAAATAGAACCAATTTTCAAGTCGCGATGACTCAATTTTAGTTGCCGATGCTATAGATACGATTAGTTTACGTATTTCATCTTCCCAAACACTAAAGTTGGAAAATTTCATGGCTTCATCCTTAAACACAATGAAAATCCAGTTTATCAAAGTATTTCATTTTTTCAATTCAGGGCAAAACATCAAAATGTTTATTTCGACGTCCATAGCTGATGTACTGGTAATCTCTCTCGAATTTAGGCAAAATAAATAGTTGTATTTACTGAGTTAAACTCTCACAAAAGATAGGAAGGGGATTGTTTATGAAGATGAAGCTAGTCGCGGCCGTTGTTATGGGTTTTGCAATGTCCACAACATATGCGGCACCAGATGCTACAACTTTAAACAGCGATTTGGACAAGTTGTCCTATAGTATCGGAGCTGATTTAGGGAAAAATTTTAAAAAACAGGGAATTGATATTAACCCTGCGGTAATGGCTAAAGGCTTGCAAGACGGTATGAGTGGAAGCCAACTAATATTGACTGACGATCAAATGAAAGATGTTTTAAACAAATTTCAAAAAGATTTAATGGCAAAAAGAAATGCTGAATTCACTCAAAAAGCGGAAGCCAATAAAGTTAAAGGTGACGCATTTTTGAATCAAAATAAAGCTCAAGCTGGTGTTGTAACATTACCAAGCGGTCTTCAATATAAAATTATTGAAAATGGCAAAGGCGCTAAACCTGGTAAAGACGATAGTGTTACTGTTGATTACACCGGTAAATTAATTGATGGTCAGGTATTTGACAGTTCAGAAAAAGCTGGCAAACCTGCTACTTTCAAAGTATCTCAAGTTATTCCAGGCTGGACTGAAGCTTTGCAATTAATGCCTGCTGGTTCAACATGGGAAATATATGTTCCTGCCGGTTTAGCGTATGGAACTCGTAGTATGGGTGGTCCAATCGGCCCTAATGAAACATTAGTTTTCAAAATTCATTTGATTGCCGTTAACAAGTCTGCTTCATAATCAATATTGCATCAAACCTTGACCAGTATTTTGGTCAAGGTCCATCAATTTACTCAATGACGAGTACTGAAGCATGAATAAACGCCTTGTGGTTATCTTTTTATTGGGCTTTTCTTCCGGGCTTCCACTTGCATTAATCACCAGCACTTTACAAGCCTGGTTCGCCGATACAGGTATGTCAGTTCTTGCAACAGGCATGTTAAGCCTTATCAGTCTGCCTTATGTATACAGGGTACTCTGGGGACCTTTTCTGGATCGCTATTCTCTTCTTTCTATAGGTCGCCGTCGTAGCTGGATGTTGATAACCCAGGTGGCTCTATTGATTGGTTTTAATGTGATGGCATGGTTTACACCTAATCATTCCGCACAACTTCTTGCGTTCATTGCTTTTATTTTGGCGTGTTTTTCAGCAACTCAAGATGCAGCCGTAGATGCCCAGCGGACAGAATATTTACCGGTATCTGAACATGCTCTAGGGGCATCACTGTCCTCATTTGGTTACCGATTAGCCTTACTCATGGCAGGTGGGCTTGCTCTGATTGTTGCTAATGATCTCGGTTGGGCTGTTACTTATCGACTAATGAGTATGCTGATGCTTGTCGGTATTTTTGCCACGTTATGGAGTACGGAGCCTGTAAGGGAAGAAACGATAGACCGGCCTTTTTTATCGTCTTTTATTGCGCCACTTCAAGAGTTGTTTCAACGCGAAGGTGTATTGCCGCTTATTATTTTTATTTTATTCTACAAACTTGGCGAGGCGTTCACGACTACTACCAGTGGTATCGTCATGCCTTTTCTAATACAAGGTATTGGTTTCTCTCTGGATACTATTGGGTATATTAATAAAATGCTGGGGATTAGTTCCGTTCTTTTAGGCGGGTTAGCTGCCGGAATAATCATGTTACGCTGGCCTTTATACAGAGCGCTGCTTACCTTTGGTATTTTGCAGGCTGTAACTAATTTATTGTTTGTGGCATTAGCGATGGCTGGAAAAAATTTAACCTTATTTGCAGTTGCGGTTGTTTGTGATAATTTTGCTGCAGGAATGGGGTCGACGGCCTTGGTTGCTTTATTTATGCGGCTTGTTAATAAACAATTCACTGCTACCCAATTTTCGTTATTGGTGGCCATTGCAACACTTCCCAGAGTTTTTTCAGGGCCCATAGCGGCTTTAGTGCAAATGTGGTTGGGCTGGGTTGGCTTGTATCAGTTAGCATTTATATTGGCTTTAGGTTTTATTCCTTTTCTTATTTTAATAAAGGATCAAACAATACTGGAAACAGATGATAAATTTAAAACAGAGAAAAAACTGAAAGCCGCACATTAAGTCTCTATAATAAAAATCGCAGGATATTTTTATTAACCTCATGAGGTTGTTCCACCGGGCTCGAATGAGCGCCAGTTATCATTACAAATTTGGAGCCTGTGATTCCCATCGCTAAGGCTTTGCTATCGTCTGGTTGCGCGATGATGTCATCTTTAGCCGCAATTACAAGAGTTCTTGGCCTAATATCTTGTAACCAACTTCTGGAATCAAAGCCTGATAAAGCCTTATATTGTCGTTCTTGATCACCTATTGATTGCGGGTAAGGCGCGTCTAACAATGCTTGTTTGAAATTGGTTATATTCTCACGTTTACTCAGGTAATCGCTTGAAAAAAACCAGGGCAGAGCCGTATCTATAAATAAATCAAATGAAGTATTTGCTTTACGTAAATTTAAAAGGCTTTCCAGTGTCATTTGAGTACGCAAACTAAATTTTGCGGCTGAATTTAATAAGATTAACTTATCAATTTTGTCAGCATATTTTTTTGCCAGAATCTGAGCAATGGTTCCACCCATGGATTGCCCTAGAATATGAGGATGTGCTAATCCTAATTTTTCGGTCAACGCGAATGTGTCTTCTGCCATAGTATCAAGGGTAAAAAAAGTGCCGTTGTCTTTTGTTTGACCTATACCCCGATTATCAAAAATCAACACCTGAAACTTTTGCGCCAACTCATCAAGCATCAGATTCCAGAAAGTGTGATCACCTGTATACCCGGCAATCAATACCAACGGTTTACCGCGACCATGCAGCTCATAATAGATATCGAGGTTATTGACAGTGATGATAGGCATAAGCGAACCTGATTATTACTCCATGTAATGTTACAGCATAGCAAATGTTATGAACTCTGCCTAAAAAGCAATGCTACTGGAGGGGTGAAAGGGTGGTATTTATTTTTAGCGCGGAGTGTAACGAGCACTAAAAAAAATACTACTCTGGCAGGACCCCGACGCGCAAGAGTGACATTACAGAGCGGGTTTAGGAGAGTGGTAATCGAACTTACCCATCTACTTAAAACGTGCTCCCGCGAGAGAACCGTGCCTCGGGGTCCTGTCGGAGTGGTTGCATTTTCCGTGCTCACTACGTTGTGCTCGCAAAATACAACCACTCCACCACCCCTCGATGCAAATCGTATAATACCGAGTTTTCGAATTCTGAGCTTAGTTAAACAAACAGAGTTCTGCCAAGATGCAATGGCAATGGAGGGGTGACAGGGTGGTGTTTATTTTTAGCGCGGAATGTAATGAGCACTAAAAAAAACACTACCCTGGCAGGACCCCGACGCGCAAGAGTGACCTTACAGAGCAGGTTTAGGAGAGTGGTAATCGAACTTACCCATCTACTTAAAACGTGCGTCTCGTGGAAGAGCCGTTACTTATTATTGGATTCAAACGTATTTAACTGAGTTTCCAAATTCTTTTGGCGGGATGTCTTGGCATCCATGAAATAAAAACTATGACGGGTAATACAGCTCAATAAAGGTGCTATTAGGGTAGCTTTTAACAGTAAATCCAGAAATTTTCGCCTTAAATCATGTCGATGGTGAAATGTTGTTTTAGCAATATTTTGAAGCTCTTTTTTATTACAGTATCGAGAATTCTCATTTGCCTCTTCAATTGCGGCAAGAGATTTTAATTTAAATTCCTCCAGAGACGCATGAAGAGAGGGAGTTAGTTTTTCTTTATTAGTGCTTACAAATTCTTCTATGCAGCGCTTTAAGCCTTCATTATAGGAAGACGCATAAATGGCTTCCCTTAGAGTCGGAAAATTCTCTTCTTTAAGACTACAAAATACGTACTCACTAACTGGTGAATTATACAAAATCGAGGCGTTTTTAATCGTGTTAATTAATTCAGGTGGTAATTGAGAAATAGTGGAATTAATCTCCTCCTCAGTCAGGTGTTGATTTTTAGGAAGTAATACCCCTTCAGCTCCGAGTTCAATATAGCGGAGTTTCCGTGAGTAGAGATAGTCCCTTGCATTTTTCCAGCGAGGTGTGCCTATAAATAAAATAAACCCATTATCCTCAACCATCGACCAAATATTATCAAAACCCTTGTGGGGAGGCCGACTGTTATAAACCGGGATATCAACGCACTCTATCAGCACCAACTGAAATCTATTCTTCAGGAATACAGGTAAGTCACCAGTAATATCAAGAACCAGATCAGGTTGTTTGTCTTTGTTAAAATCTATGGAGTAAAAAATATCGCTATTTGCATGAAGCACGCGATTGCCAGAACCACAATCACTATGGGGATTGGGTGTATTTGTACAGCCTATAACAGCAGCTGTGCCGTTAAAATCTTCAAGTAATCTATTAAAAATCACCATCATTCCCCTTTAAAGCTAATTGTTAATATGCCTACGTCAGGCAGAGCCACTGGTGGTACATTTTTTTTCAATAGATGACGCGTCAATACTATCTTCTTTTAATAACGCAAGAAGTCTTTCTTTACCGAACTGGCTATAAGGCAATACTTTTAATTTATTAAAAAAAGATGGTCCTTGGCGCGCTATAAGCCAATCTTTACCTTGATTTTTAGTCGCATTATAATTAAGTGAATTTGCTAGGTTAGGAAGCACATTGAGCCATAATGCAGGCACAATTAAAATGGGTATAAGAGTTAATGCGTAGTTTAAAATGGTTCTATTATTAGATAAATCATCATTATTCGCTTTTTCATTGCTCAAGAAAACTTCGCTCACATAAAGTATTAGAAAGCACAAACCAGCAATTCCACATACGATAGCTTCAGTACGTGTATTTCTTTCTCCTTGCGAAGATTGTACATAACGGTAAGCTACCCTGCCAATATCCTCTTTTGCCGCTTCGTCTACGGCACTATTGTGCACATAAGCGGCTTGTTTTTCACAGGACATGGGCCTGATAAGTAAAGCTTTGCTCGGCGTAATTTTGTTTTGAAGCATCGTATTGTCTTTAAAGATTTAACTTTGGAAGGATGATAAATAAAATTGAGCATTTTGTCAAAATGATGCGCATTATAATGGGTTGATAAGACGGTCTTTTGAAAAGAATCATGACGCACTAATTGCGAGAAAGTTTGAAACAAAAGATAATGTTTTTGCTGCATGCTGTAATATCACAAATTAAATCGCATTACGGACTAAATTTAGAGAAATTTGAAATGCTTACTGTCCAAACTATTCACCCCCAATCCGGGTTTTTCATAAAAACCATCCCCTCAACGCTTAAGCTATCGGCTGAATTGGCCAATGAAATTGATTCGCTTTGGTTAACCTTCCAAAAGCGGCAAGGGAAGGAGCTATTCAACGGGCGTATCTTATCCGCCGCAACGATTACAAATGAAAAAATCGAGGCGTCAATTACAGAGTATCGTTATCTGATTGCCCAGCAAGCACGCCCTGAGTTATTTAATGCATTACAACTTCGAGCGATTGGTGTGTCGGGTTTATTATTATGTGCTGATGGCCTGGTTTTTGGTCGTCGGGCAGACAAAGTGACCCAAGGCGCGGGTTTGTGGGAGCTTGTGCCTTCAGGTAGTATCGATGCGAGTAAAATCGTTGATCCCGAAAACGTAGATTTTCTTTCCCAGATTTTGACAGAGCTACAGGAAGAAACAGGCATTAAAGCTGAGAAAATTACTCAAATGCGTCCTTTTTGTGTTGTAGAGGATAGCAACTCTCATGTTTTAGATATAGGTATTGTAATAAAATGCCCACTTTTATTTGACGAGATAGTGGCGATTCATCAAAATAACGCAACTAATGAATATGACGAATTACGATTAATTCCCATAGCTCGTGTATCTCAAATAATGAAACAGGAAGCTGCACAGTTTGTAGAGGTTTCAGCCGTGCTTATTCAACACTTTCAACAACAGTCTTTAGATAACAAAGTTTAAGAGGAAGTAAAAATAGATGAACAATACAATGGATTTAAATAGTATTCGCCAACATTGGCAAGGCCTGGCAAAACAATACGGAACAAATCTCAAGGCCACCACAAAAACCTCTACAGCAAAGACAATGGAGATTGATGCGTTATCAAGGGCATTAACAGATATAGAAAAGACAAAGGGCACGGCTTTAACTGTTCTTGAAATGGGTTGCGGAAATGGACAAAATTGCCTGAACTTAATGGAAAGGCATACAAATGCGTCATTTCTGGGTATCGATTATGTGGAGGAAATGATCGATGCGGCCAACCAGGTTAAAAAAGAAAAAAATATCCCTGATGAGCGGCTCACATTTTGTGTCGGCAATGTTCTTGAATTGTCACAACCGACCAATCACTTTGATGTCATTTTTACTGACAGGTGTCTAATAAATCTTAATACCGATGAATTGCAACAAAAAGCAATTGCGTCGTTAGCCGGATTATTAAAGCCAGGCGGGTATTTATTAATGATTGAAAACTCGCAAGAGACTTATAATCTGCAAAATCAGGTGCGTGAACAAGTGGGGTTGACTTCACGTACCCCCGCTGAGTTTAATCATTTTTTTAATGAAAAAACGTTATTGCCATTTCTCCCAACAGCAGGGCTTGAGGTATTGGATGTCGAAGATTTCATCAGCTTGCACGATATTGTTCTTTATATATTAGTACCGATGATGAACGGCGGAAAAGTGGATTATGATGATCCATTGGTTCAAGCCGCAACAAAGCTTAATATTGCAATGTCCAAGGTCAAGCCGAACAACGTTGGCGCATTAGGGCAAAATCGACTGTACAAATGCCGTAAGGTTTGAGTAAATGAACTTACTATTACCGCGTGCGCTTTTACTTGATTTAGATGGTACATTAGCCGACAGCCTGTCGGTTATGTACCAGGTCTACCAGCGATTTTTGGCGCAATTTCAATGTGAGCCATCCAACGCTGAATTTGATTCGCTTAATGGGCCGCCACTTAATGAAGTGGTTCATCGCCTTAAAGCATCCCATCAACTTGAGGGTGATGAAAATACCTTACTTGCCAATTATTATGATTTAATTGATGCGGTATATTTAGACGTCAAGCCTGCTTTTGGCGCTCAAAATTTACTTCAAAAAGCAAAAGAGCAGGGAGCAATAGTCGGAATAGTTACATCCAATACAAAAAAGCGCACAGAAACTTGGCTGAAAAGCGTCTTGCTCAGGCCAATGATTGATTTTATTGTATCCGGAGAAGAGGTAACAAAAGGCAAGCCTCATCCCGAACCTTATATCAGTGCGTCAAAAAAAACGTGTTGCCAGCTATCTGAAATAGTAGCCATTGAAGATTCACCCCAAGGTGCTCGAGCGGCTATTGATGCAGGATTAAAAACGCTGGTTGTAAATTATGAAAAAAATAATTCCTGGCCACAGGGAGTTCAGCCAATAACATCATTACTACAAGCTGCTGAACAATGGTTTTCAAATTAAAAAAACGTTGATGCAATAAAGGAAGAGTAAGAGTTGTATTGTAAAACAAGGATTTATTGCTACTGTGAACCATTGAGAACTGATACAAAATGTCTCAATGGTACCGAGGGTCGGACTCGAACCGACACGGTGTCACCACCACCGGATTTTGAATCCGGCGCGTCTACCAATTCCGCCACCCCGGCATCGCGTGACGATTATAACAAACAAATAATGTTTAACAATGGGTTGATTAAAATTATTTGCAAAATAAAATGCTATCCGAGTTATGATTAGAAATAGAGAATCCGTTTGAGGTAATTCATGATGAAAAAATTATTAGTAATTACATTGGTTGCAATGGGAGTAGTTAATCAACCTCTGCATGCCTCTACTTGTCCTGATCCTAATAATAGCTCTTTGCAGTGGGGTGAAATTCCTCCACCCTGGATAGCTAATCCTTTTTCGGCTAATACACCTCAGGGCGATGTCAATACAGCATTTGTGCGGGCAAATATTTTAGTAGCAGGGCTTGGGCGAGGGGCTTTGTGTACTTATCGTAACTCAATAGGGGAGTATTCCATCTGGTGGCCGGTTTTGATAAAAATTCCAGCGCGTGTTGATTATAACTGGATAGACACACTAGGGGGATTTGTATGCACTCAGTCCTTGGATGGTTGCCAATTTAGCACAGCAGAGTATTGAAGCTTATGAAGCAACGTCTTCAATGGTTAGTGTTGATACTATCAAGTTTACTGACAACGGGTGTGCTCGCTGCAACCCATCATCCTCAGGAGTTTCTTGATAGTATTCGCGGTAAAAAAAATGAAGGGGCAAAGATAGTTCAGCACTTTTGCGCCAATTGTCATGCTGTTAAACCTTTAATTGAACTTGGAGCACCCAAACTACAATCTGAAACAGATTGGGGACCGCGTGTTAAACAGGGCTTGGATCGGCTTCTAAAACACACGGTCGAGGGCTATGGAGCCATGCCGGCGCGAGGTGGCTGCTTTGAATGCACTGATGAACAACTTCGTTTGGCTATCGCATCAATGCTACCCAAATCCATGCAAAAAGACCATAAATAAAACAATTTTTAAAATATTTCACCAAAAAAGCTAAACCTATTTTCATTTCTCCCGATAAATTAAAAAAAAGAGGGAGGGAATACCAATGAAAAAACAACTCATCATTGGATCGTTGTGTATATTGACCGCATCGTGCGCGTCAATGGATAGATCTGTACCTATAGTGGATGATGCGGGTTATACGCATTATACCGCGGCCTATGACAGGGATAGCAAAGGGAGTAATCATTTCCCAATGCAAAGACCTGCGACTGGGCGTAAAGTCTTTATTTTTGATCCAAATGCGACGGCCTGGGCCGCTTATGACGCTCAGGGAAATCGTGTGCAAACAGGAAGTGCATCCGGTGGAAAAGATTTCTGCGAGGATATAGGCCGTGGCTGTAAAACAGTTACCGGTACCTTTAGAGTGTATTCAAAAAAGGGGCCTGAGTGTACGTCCAGTATCTATCCCATTGAAACCGGCGGTGGTGCGCGTATGCCTTACTGCATGCATTTTTCTGGCGGATATTCTATTCATGCGGCTTATGAAGTTCCTAATTATAATGCCAGCCATGGTTGTATAAGAGTATTACCCAGTGCGGCAAAATGGTTGAATCAGAATTTCATCGATATTGGCACTACGGTTATTGTTAAACCTTACTAAGAGTTACCCTATCACGGCTAATGTATTACGTTGTCATACCAAAGCTTTGCGGTATGACAACGGTGCTAGCCTGATTTAAGATTGGGAAAGGTGATGTTTTAATAACTGATTTACTTGCTCGGGATTGGCCTGTCCTTTGGTTTCTTTCATAACATTGCCAACAAAAAAAGCGAGCAATTTTTCTTTGCCATTACGGTAATCCAGCGCTTGTTGCGGGTATTGTTTAATGAGCCCTTCAATCAGGCTTGTCAGCACATCATTGTCATTAACTTGCGTAAATCCTTCACGGGCAATAATCGTCTCGACACGACCTTCTCCCGCCCAAAGTTTATTAAAAATTTGTCTCGCAATAGCCGTAGAGATGGTTTTGTTGTGTAAATGATTTAATAAATCAGCAAGCTCTTCAGCGCTAACAACGGGATTTTCAAACGTCAGATTTTTTTCGTTAAGGAAGGCGGCATAAGTTCCTTTGAGCCAGTTGATAATTGTTTTATCATCGGCTTTTGTCTTATATTTAACAGCACAAAAAAATTCATAAGTAGCCGGTGTGGAGAGAAGAAAATAAATATCATCTTCATGTAAAATTTTATCTTGGCACAAGGTCTCTCGTATTGTTTTGGGCAAAGTCGGCATAGTACTTTTTATTTGAGCCAACTCTTCAGCTGTAATATCTATGGGTAATAAATCAGGGTCAGGGAAATAGCGATAATCTTGCTCGTTTTCTTTGCTGCGTAATGTTTGCGTCGTCTCGGTTTCAGGGCAAAAAAGTCGTGTTTCCTGCCTTATCTTGTTTCCTCTCTCCAGTAAATCCTGTTGACGAGCTTGCTCATAGGCAATGGCTTTTTCAATAAAGCGAAAAGAGTTGAGGTTTTTTAGTTCCGTTCGTGTGCCTAATTGCGTGGAGCCTTGGGGTTTAAGAGAGATATTAACATCACAACGAAATGAGCCTTCTTGCATATTTCCATCACAAATTCCTAAAAATCGCACTAATTGATGCAGCTCTTTGAGATAGATAATGGCCTCTTGTGCCGAATAAAGGCAGGGAGATGTAACAATTTCAAGAAGAGGGGTTCCCGCGCGGTTTAAATCAATACCCGTAAAGTCATCATGAGCATCATGCAATGATTTACCGGCATCCTCCTCCAGGTGCGCCCTAATAATTTCAACATCTTTAGATTGATTAGCACCAAGGTTAATCGTTAAATGTCCATTACTGACAATAGGGCACTTAAATTGACTAATTTGATACCCTTTAGGCAAATCAGGATAAAAGTAATTTTTACGCTCAAAATAAGACAGATTATTAATATCAGCATCAATTGCCAGGCCAAATTGAATGGCCATAGTCACCGCTTTTTGATTTAATACAGGCAAAACACCCGGCAAACCCGCATCAATGAAAGTGGTTTGAGAGTTGGGAGGGGCGCCAAATTGAGTACTCGCGCCTGAGAAAAGTTTTGAGCGCGTTTTAAGTTGCGCATGTACCTCAAGACCAATCACTGTATCCCATGCCATAAATTATACCTCTTTGTCTGATGGGCGAGCTTTATGCCATTCAGTCATCTGTTGATATTGATGCGCCACATTCAAGAGGCGAGCCTCGGTGAAGTGTCCGCCAATTAGTTGCATGCCAATTGGTAAGCAGCCATTAAAACCTGCGGGAATTGATAATGCTGGCAATCCCGCTAAATTGGCGGCTACTGTAAATACATCCGCTAAATAACTTTGCACGGGATTTATGGGTTTTTCCCCTATTTTGAACGCGCATTGTGGAGTGGTTGGGCCTAAAATCACGTCAACTTTTTGAAGGCTTTCTTGCAGTTCATTTTGAATAAGTCGCCTGATTTTAAGGGCTTGCAGATAATAGGCATCAAAATAACCTGATGAAAGAACGTGCGTACCTGTCAAAATACGACGTTTTACTTCACTCCCAAATCCTTCAGTGCGTGAGTTGGTAATAAGTTCCTGAATGGTAGCGGCTTTTTTGCTGCGATAACCAAAGCGTAAGCCATCATAACGCGATAAGTTTGAAGAGGCCTCCGCACAGGCAATGACGTAATAACAAGGAATCCATAATGGTTGCAATGATAAATCCAGTTCAACGAGTATCGCACCTGCTTGCTGCAAAAGTTGCATAGCATCTAGAATGGCCTTTTGGATAACAGGGTCAACTTCCTGTTGAAAAAAGCAGCCAGGCACACCAATTCGTAAGCCTTTAATAGAGTTATTCAACGTCTTCGAGTAATCAGGAAGTACTTTTTTTACTGAGGTGGAGTCTTGTGGGTCAAAGCCTGCCATGATTTTCAAGATAATTGCGAGATCTTCAGCTGAGCGGGCTAAAGGGCCCCCTTGATCAAGACTTGATGCATAAGCGACCATCCCATAACGTGACAAAAGCCCATAGGTGGGTTTAATACCTGAAATACCGCAAAAAGCAGCCGGTTGCCTAATGGAGCCACCCGTGTCAGAACCCGTGGCAAATGCAATAAGCCCAGCCGCGACTGCCGAGGCCGAGCCGCCGGAGGAGCCACCCGGAACACGCGTCATATCCCATGGGTTTTTAACCGCTCCAAAATAGCTGTTCTCATTGCTTGAACCCATGGCAAACTCATCCATATTGGTTTTACCGAGGGTAATTGCGCCGCTTTCTTGCAATTTATTCACAACGGTCGCCTGATAGGGGGCGGTAAAATTTTTAAGCATTTTAGAGCCGCAAGTTGTTGGTAACTTATGCGTGCAAAAAATATCCTTATGGGCGATTGGAATTCCCGTTAATAAGTTGGCTTCCTGCCGGCTTAAAATTTTATCAGCCTTTTTTGCATCCTCCAGAGCGTGCTCTTCATCGATAGCTATAAAAGCATTAAGCTCCTGATGGTCTCTAATGCGTTTTATATAATAAGTAGTAAGTTCAACGCTTGAAAATTGTTGATTTTTTAAAGCGTGTATTATTTGGCCAAGCGAATCTAACATATTATTATTTTCCTGCATCAATGACTTTGGGGACTAAATACAATTGTTCCTCAAAATGAGGGGCAATTTCTGCTAGTTCTCGCAAGCATGATTCTTCGGAAACTTCATCCGAGCGACGTGGTTGATGCAGATCCATTGGGTGGAAGAGGGGAGCTACCTGAGTTGTATTAACCTGATTTAGTTGCTGCACAAAATCCATGATGTCGTTTACTTCCCGAGCAAGCTTCTCCATGTCGTCATTATCGGCCTCGAGATAAGCTAGGGCGGCAATGGCGCGAACATCGGTAATTGATAAGGTCATAATGCGCTTCTCGCTAAATGAAATCGCCGGGGAGAGTTCCTGATTATACCTCAAATTTTAAGCAAGACTTAAGTAGATTTGAAACTAATTACACGTCGACATTTTAACGATTTATGGTATTTAAAAAAAATAGTTAAAACAGTATGGTGACAGAGACAAATTTGACTTACTATTATAGGGGCCTCTTCTTAAAATAAGGATATTTTATGACCACTGCAAAAAAGAGTCGCAAATCAGCCCCTAAAGAAGTAACACGTAGTTGGGGATGGTTAGTCGCTTTAGGAATAATATTTGTTATCCTGGGTGCCGTTGGTATGGGCATGACAGTGTTTTTAACCTTGGTAAGTATGTTTTTCTTTGGTGTGCTGCTTGTTGTTGGGGGAGTATCTCAAATAATTGACGCAGCAAAATTTACTCAATGGAAAGGAATCCTCTGGCATGCTTTCATTGGCGTCCTGTATGTTATTTGCGGCGGCATTGTTATCTACGATCCATTTCTTGCTTCAATTTACCTGACAATGCTTATTGGGGCCTTATTAATCATTATTGGTGTAAGCCGAATTCTTATGGTATTCACCCTTAAAGATTTAAAAGTATGGGGTCTTGTGCTTGTCTCGGGTCTTGCTGCTATTATTCTTGGTGCAATGATTCTGGCTCACTGGCCACTAAGCGGCATCTGGGTAATTGGTTTATTTATTGCCATTGAATTACTCATTATTGGCTGGACTTATATTTTTGTTGGCGTGTCTATCCGTACAGCTCTTAAATAAAGCTTGCAGATGTCGCGATAATTCGTGAGTTGTACGAATTATCGCGGCTTCCCACAAATTTCTCCTCATTATGTGTGAAATTTATCTATCTTACCTCCTACCCTTGCAGCGCTATTTTTTTTAAGTAGAATGACCATTATGTATTTTTTTTGATAGGCTGCATCGATGTTAGAACAAATGAAAACACAAGGCGGCGTTCATATAGAATTTGAACAGCAATCCTTGACCTATCACCAAGCTATTGAGCCACTCCTTGAGAAGCTAAATACTCAAAGAGGCGCTTTATTTGCGTCAAGTTTTGAATACCCCGGGCGTTATACCTGCTGGGATATCGGATTTTATAATCCCCCTTTAGCGTTTACATTCAAGCAAGGGCAAATTTATCTGCAAGCATTAAATAGACGCGGTGAGGAATTGCTGGCCATTATCCATATAGCACTCGCGCAATCTGACAAGCTTGATATCCTCTCTTGCACGCCCGAATTTTGCTACCTTCAGGTAAAGCCTGTTGATAAAATTTTCAATGAAGAGGAAAGAAGTCATAAGCCTTCCGTATTTACAGTTATTCGCGAAATTCTTGCTTTTTTTAAATGCCCTGATGACTCTTATTTGGGTTTATATGGTGCCTTTGGTTATGATTTGATTTATCAATTTGAATCGCTAACCGTAGGCAAAGAGCGAAATGAGGATCAGCGTGAGATGGTGCTCTACTTTCCTGATGAGATTTATGTAGTAAATCACCGTAAGGAAGAAGCCTTTTTAAGGCGTTATGATTTTCAATACCAAGGACGCTCCACGCAAATGCTGCCGCGAACGGGCGCTCATCAAGCTTATGCCCCTACGTTTAAACCTGAAATGCTGGTTGATCATGCGCCTGGTGAATATGCAGAGCTAGTGGACGTTGCAAAAGAGCGATTTGCTTGTGGGGATCTTTTTGAAGTAGTTCCCAGCCAGACTTTTTTTGCGCATTGTTCAGAACAACCTTCGGCCATTTTTACTCGCATGCGAAATAAAAATCCCTCACCTTATGGATTTTTTATTAATCTTGGCGAGGAGGAGTATCTGGTGGGTGCTTCTCCTGAAATGTATGTGCGTGTACAAGGAAGGCGAATAGAAAGTTGTCCTATTTCCGGTACTATAAAGCGCGGTGTCGATGCTATAGAGGATGCTCAAAATATTCAGACACTTCTTGATTCGGAAAAAGAGTTTTCCGAACTTACCATGTGTACAGATGTGGATAGAAACGACAAGTCGCGAATTTGCGAGGCAGGAAGCGTGAAGGTGGTGGGGCGGCGCCAAATTGAAATGTATTCCCGCTTGATTCATACCGTTGATCATATCGAAGGAACGCTTCGTGATGGTTTTGACGCCGTGGATGGATTTTTAACGCATATGTGGGTAGTTACTGTTACAGGTGCCCCTAAATTATGGGCAATGAATTTTATAGAAAAATACGAAAAATCACCGCGTCGATGGTATGGCGGTGCTGTTGGCTGGTTTGGATTTGATGGGCAACTTAATACAGGCTTGGTTCTAAGAACTATGCGTATTAAACAGGGCATTGCTGAAATCCGAGTGGGCGCAACACTGTTGTATGATTCAGTACCAGTTGCGGAAGAAGAAGAGACACAATTGAAAGCGTCTGCATTTTTAGACATTTTAAGAAATGAGCCGGCAAAAGTTGACGAGAGGAATACGATTGTTAAAGATGGTGTGGGCAAAAAGGTATTACTGGTTGATCATCAGGATTCATTTGTCCATACCTTGGCAAACTACTTGCGACAAACAGGTGCTAACGTTCAAACGATGCGTAGTGAGAACGTGATTAACCATTTGAAGCAGCAAAAATTTGATTTAATTGTCCTTTCACCGGGTCCCGGGAGGCCTCAGGATTTTAACGTTGCTGAAACAATCAAAGCCGTGTTAGCGCTGAAAATTCCTTTATTTGGGGTGTGTCTGGGTTTGCAAGGTATTGTTGAGTATTTTGGCGGCAAGTTGCACACCTTATCGTACCCCATGCATGGAAAGGCTTCCCAAATTATTGTGGATGCAGAGGAAGGTTTGCTGGCAGGTCTTGGTCATTCTTTTACAGCGGGGCGTTATCACTCACTTTATGCCAAAAAAGAAGGTTTGCCAGGAGACTTACGAATGACGGCCCATACGACAGACGATATTGTTATGGCCATTGCTCATAAAACGTTACCGATATACGCTGTACAATTTCACCCTGAAACCATTCTGTCTTTGCCAGATAAGGCGGGTTTTCAAATAATTAATAATTTAATGGCCATGATAAAAAACAAATAATGACAAGGAGTGTTGTTTGTGCGTGAGAAAACTCTGCTGGTTTATGGCATTGCAATTTTGCTGGGCATTCTTACCGGCCTGGTGGGATCATGCTTTCAATTGGCAATTAGTGTCACGAATAATTTATTGACGTTATTAATTGGATATGGAAGCCGACATCATATAGCGCAAGGCCTGCTATCGGCAATATTATCGATGGTAATGGTTCTTATTGCCTGGATAATTGTGCGAGATTTTGCACCTGAAGCCTCCGGAAGCGGTGTTCAGGAGATTGAAGGTGCATTGTTGCATGAGAGACCAGTTCATTGGCGTCGTTTATTACCGATTAAATTTATTGGCGGCGTATTAGCGATTAGTGCGAAAATGGTGGTGGGTCGTGAAGGCCCCACCATTCAGATGGGTGGCAATTTAGGCGCGATGCTTGGTGAAATTTTTCGTCTTAAACAAGGGCGCTCTGATACATTAATTTCAGCAGGTGCCGCAGCAGGCTTGGCTACAGCGTTTAATGCGCCCTTAGCGGGTGTGCTTTTTGTTATTGAAGAAATGCGCAATGAATTTAATTTTAATTTCACCAATTTTAAAATGGTTGCTATATGTTGTGTGATAGCGACCACCACAATGCAGATGATATTGGGTAGTGCTCCTGCTATTCCCATGGTGGTTTTTGATGCGCCTGGTCTGAATTCGCTTTGGCTCTTTTTTCTTTTTGGTATAGTCACGGGTTTCGTTGGGTTAGTGTTTAATAAAGTGTTAATGCATCGGTTGTATATGACCGACAAATTTTCCCCCGCTTATCGCTTTTTCTACGTCGCGCTCATTGGCGCTTTGGCAGGATTTTTGGCCGTTTATTACCCGGATATTGTGGGTGGTGGTTATGAAATCATTCAGGATTCATTAACACTCTCACCGGGGATAGGGGTTTTGAGCGCTGTATTTTTAATTCGATTTTTAGCGACAATACTCTGTTACACAACGAATGTACCCGGTGGTATTTTTGCGCCTATGTTGGCCTTGGGGACGTTATTTGGAATGGGGTATTTTTACGTATTGAACGCTGTAATTCCGGGTTTCACTATTCATCCTGGCATGTTTGCTGTTGCAGGGATGGGCGCTTTATTCTCGGCAACTATTCGCTCACCTCTTACAGGAATTGTTCTCGTCGTTGAAATGACTCAAAATTATTCGTTGATTTTACCACTAATGGTAAGTTGCCTTACGTCTACAACCGTCGTACAGCTCGCAAAAAATCCACCTGTCTATACTCAATTATTACGGCGCACTTTACGTAATCAAAAAAAGGTAAAAATTTGATTTTGAGATAATTCTATCAGTGTAAAGTACTGTTTGTCTTTGCGAACGAAGTGAAGCAATCCCGTGGCCTTGGAAAAGCTGATTAGCGCACCTATTGCTTATAAGGTCACTGGGTTGCTTCGTCTGCGACTCGCAAAGACGAGTTATTTAGCCGCATTTAAAATTGTCCTTTGCAAGAAAATAATATTGAACTCATGTTATCTTAGGCTGGAATTAAGATATAATCTTTATTCCAATGTCGCGTTTGCGACTAATTCAGGACATCTCAATAGGGTTGCCAGATGGCAAAATATACCCACTATAAAAAACTGGCTTTTCTTTTTATAGCTCCTCAACTGCTTATTACCTTTATTTTTTTTATATGGCCTGCTTGTAGTGCTATAGTTCAATCCTTCTATTTCAGTGATGCATTTGGTTTACATCTGCAATTTGCAGGTTTCACCAATTTTATTGATTTGTTTCAAGATCCAGGATTTGTCAGTGCGGTTAAAGTCACCTTTATCATTGCTTTTTTTGTGACGCTCATAACCCTTGGACTCGGGCTTCTTTTGGCGGTTCTCGTGCAGGGGCGTCGTAAAAGCCAGGGGATTTATAAATCTTTGTTGTTATGGCCATATGCAGTAGCCCCGGCAGTAGCGGCCATACTGTGGCGCTTTCTTTGCCAACCTGCTATTGGTTGGGTGGCAACTGGGTTGAATGTAACAGGTATTGATTTTAATTATCTTATCCATCCGCGCCAGGCCTTAGCGGTGATTATCCTCACTGCCAGTTGGCAGCAGCTCAGTTATAATTTTCTTTTTTTCTTTGCAGCACTCAAAGCAATTCCACCGGCGTTACTGGAAGCGGCGATTATTGATGGTGCATCCGGCTGGCAGCGATTTTGGCAAATTATTTTCCCGTTATTATCACCAACCACATTTTTTCTATTAATAATGAACCTCATCTATGCTTTTTTTGATACCTTTGGCATTATAGATGTGCTAACCAACGGTGGTCCTGAAAATAAAACCACTACCTTAATCTATAAAATTTACAAAGATGGCTTTGTTGGAATGGACCCCGGAAGTTCAGCGGTTCAATCCGTACTGCTGATGCTAATGGTTATAGGGTTGACACTTTTTCAGTTTCGATACCTTGAAAAAAAGGTTCATTACGCATGAAAATTATTACTCGACTCTCGGCTCATGCGTTACTGGGTTGCTTTATAATTTTGTTATTTGCACCGTTATATCTTGCGCTCGTTGCAGCAAGCCATGAAGGGGCTGCCATGATGCATGCGCCACTGCCCATGCTTCCTGGTTCATCTTTGCTTCATAATTTAAAAGCAGTTCTTATAGATGGTATTACAGCAACAGGTGGGCAGCCTGTCTGGCGCATGCTCACTAATAGTTTGATCATGGCAATATTGATTGCAGCCGGTAAAATCACCTTGGCTTTATTCTCAGCTTTTGCATTAGTCTATTTTGATCTGCCTTTTAAAAAATGCATTTTTGCCATTATTTTCTCCACCATGATGCTACCCGTTGAAGTTAGAATTGTCCCCACATTTCAGGTCGTCGCGTCATTAGGGTGGTTAAATAAATTCAGCGGCTTAACCCTCCCATTAATGGCATCAGCAACTGCCACCTTTCTTTTTCGGCAATTTTTTCAGACAGTACCCGCGGAGTTGGTTGAGGCGGCAAAACTGGATGGTGCAAGTCCCTGGCGTTTTTTTTGGGATATTCTTCTCCCATTGGCACGTACACCGATTGCCGCATTGTTTATCATTCTTTTTGTGTATGGCTGGAATCAATATTTATGGCCATTGGTAATTACAACAGACACTAATATGGCAACTATCGTCATGGGCATCCGTTATCTTGCAGGAGTGGCTGATCAAATTCCGCAATGGCATTACATTATGTGTGTTGCTTTATTAGCTATGCTCCCGCCTTGTATAGTAGTAATAACTATGCAACGCTGGTTTGAAAAGGGGTTAATTCATTAATGGCAACTGTCAATATTGTTGATGTTAGCAAATATTATGGCCAGCACCGCATTCTTGATGGTGTTAGTTTATCCATCGAGAAGGGTGAGTTTGTTGTCGTTGTTGGGCCTTCGGGCTGTGGAAAATCAACCCTGCTTCGTTTGGTGGCAGGGCTTGATGAGGTTAGTAGCGGCCAAATATTAATCAACGATCAATGTGTCAATGAAATTGCGCCTTCGAAGCGCGATATTGCCATGGTCTTTCAGAGCTATGCGCTCTACCCGCACATGACAGTATACGATAACATGGCTTATGGATTAAAAATGAGAGGGATGAATAAGGCTGACATCAGTAAACGGGTTAATGAGGTTGCCACCATGTTACAGTTGTCAGATTATTTACAACGTAAACCACAGGCACTTTCAGGAGGGCAGCGTCAGCGTGTGGCGATGGGGCGCGCTATTGTGCGATCGCCGTCTGTATTTTTATTTGACGAGCCGCTGTCTAATCTGGATGCAAAATTGCGTGGCGAAATGCGCCATGAAATTAAAAAGCTCCATCAACAGCTAAATACTACCTGTTTATATGTCACTCATGATCAAACCGAAGCAATGACCATGGCCTCTCGCGTTTTGATATTAAATAAGGGAAAAGTTGAGCAGATTGGTTCGCCACAAATGCTTTATCAGCAGCCTGCCTCAATTTTTGTCGCGGGTTTTACAGGCCATTATCCCATCAACTTTTTACCAGGTAAAATTGATGTGGTACAACAAAAAATAGTGACAAAAGTCGGGATTGAATTGCCATTGCCTCCCATGGATTTTACTGTAAATAATAATGAGGAAGTTGTTTTGGCGATAAGGCCTGAGCATCTTGCACTTACAAGTCGCCAAAAAAATGGAGCAATTTCGGTAAAAATTGAATTTATTGATGATATGGGTGCAGATAAGCTTGTGCATGCTCAAAGCCTATGTGGCGAACAGCGGTTTTCTATAAAAATCTCGGCAGATACGCCCATTATTGCTGAGGATGCGGCTATAGAAATGATGATTACCAAAGCTAACTTATATCGGCAAGAAACAGGATTACGAATTGGAGGTTGGGCATGAAAAAACAACAATCGACAGCGTTACGTGATATAGATGCTCCCCATTATAATTATTGGCAAGCGCTCTATCATTCTTTTTTTAACGCCAAATTATACGTGGATGTGGGCAAGCGCTGGAAAGGATTTCCTGTGGGCTACCTACTTTTGCTTATCTTTATTATGTCCATACCCGTTTCGCTAAGAGTGGTTGAGCAATTTCATCATTTTTTTGAGCAACAGATTATAATGCCTCTAAAAAAATTACCGCCTTTTTATGTGCAAAATGGTGAGGTTTCGTTAGATAAACCCATGCCTTATATGGTAAAGAATGATGCAGGTCAAGTGATCGCAATTGTGGATACATCAGGCAGTATTTCCACTATCGATAATCAATACCCACAATTGGCAATTCTTATCACTAAAAATAAGTTAATTTATCGCGCACCTACTCCACCCAAGCTTTTTGAAGGAAGTGCGCCTACACCAGTCTCCATTAACGAGCGTCCATTTGATAAGGGAATGAATCAGGTTTTTGACGGTAGTCAATGGATTAAGTCATCTGGCATAAACGCTATCGAATTGCTGGTTGAAATAATTATTTATCCAACCATTGCGTTGCTTTTTTTTGTTGTATATTTAGTATTACTGTTTGTTTTTTCCTTAATGGCGCAATTAGTGGCAAAAGTATTGCTCAAATTTGAGTTGACTTATGGGCAGGCAGTTCGTTTATTGACGGTGTCTGCTACTCCACAAATTGTCGTATTAATGATTATCGTGGCCTTCAATCTCTTTTTTGCAGGGATAAGTTTTTTAATGATTGTTTTATTAGCAACTTATTTCAGTTTTGCGGTGCTATCGTTAAAACGAGAGAGTAATAAATTGGTGTTGAGGTGAAAGAGGGTCTTCATTTTGCGCATGGGAATGGTTTTCCTTCTTCGTGTTATCGACAACTATTTCAAGTATTAGACGCTCGTTATGATTGCAAATATATTGATATGGTTGGCCATAACCCTCATTTTCCAGTGACTGAAAATTGGGATTATCTGGTGGATGAGTTAATCGCCAGTATCAGGGAAAAATTTTCCCATCCCATTATTGGATTAGGTCACTCGTTAGGTGGCGTATTAAATTTGTTGGCAGCCATCAAGGAGCCTTCTTTATTTAAAGCGGTGGTAATGCTCGATTCCCCTCTTTTAGGGCGTTTTAAATCAGGCATGGTACGGCTTGCCAAATCTATAGGTTTAATTGATAAGCTTACCCCTGCTTTGCGAACACGCGGCAGAAGACATCACTGGCAAACCCGCGAAGAACTAACTCGGTATTTAAGAGGGCGGCCATTGTTTAAAACCTTTACTGAGGAATGTTTACAGGATTATATTAATTTTGGTTTTAAAAAAACCAATGAAGGCTATTGGCTTAATTTTGACAAGCAGGTTGAGTATCTGATTTTCCGTACCATTCCCCACCATTTACCCCGTTATGAAGGGCGATTGACAGTGCCAACAGCTCTGATTTATGGTGATAAAAGTACTGTCGTAGACGGATTTGATATTCGTTACATGAAAAAAAAATATAATGTTAACTGTTATCGAGTAAAAGGCACGCATATGTTGCCTATGGAAAATCCATTGATGGTCGGGATGCAGGTTTTTCAGGTGCTGGATGATTTGGCAAAAAATTAAGGTTGAAAAAAATAAGTAGACAAATATCTGTCTCACATTAGCCTCTCAAGAGTGAGATTTATCGATTATCAATCTATAACCTTATAGATTGAAACTGAAGGAGAATACTGTGTTATCAGGATTAATTATAATTGCCACAGTGTGTTGGGTATTTTTATTATTAAGCCGGCAAGCATCTGTTGCTGTCTGGACTATCAGTTTTGCAATTTTTGCACTACTTGTGCGGCAATACGATGCACCTGGGGTGTTCAGCCAAATAATGATGTCGCTGATTTTCATAACACTGTTGATTTTCGCTATAAAACCAATCCGAAGAACGCTGATTTCCGCGCATTTGTTTGGCCTTATCAGTAAAGCTATGCCTGCCATGTCGTCAACTGAGCGTGAAGCCCTGGAAGCCGGAACAGTTAGCTGGGAAGGCGATATTTTCAGTGGTGCTCCTGATTTTGATAAATTACGCAATGCCCCGGTTGTGAGATTAACCGCTGAGGAACAAGCTTTTATCGATGGCCCTTTAAAAGAGCTTTGCCGGATGCTTGATGATTGGGATATTACGCATAATCATACCGATCTCCCGCCAGAAGTTTGGCAATTCATTAAGGAAAAGGGCTTTTTAGGGATGATTATTCCCAAGCAATACGGCGGGCTTGAGTTTTCAGCGACTGCACAAACGGTAATTCTTGCAACCGTCTATGGGCGCTCTATCACTGCGGCAACGACTATATCCGTTCCCAACTCGTTAGGCCCGGCTGAACTTTTACTGAAATATGGCACCCAGGCTCAGAAAGATTTTTATCTTCCTCGGTTGGCAAATGGTCGAGAAGTTCCCTGCTTTGCGCTGACAGGCCCGAATGCAGGATCTGATGCGGCGTCAATACCTGATAAAGGAATTGTTTGCCGTCAAAAAATAAATGGTGAAGAGGTTCTGGGGCTTCGTCTTAACTGGAACAAACGCTATATTACCTTATGCCCTGTAGCAACGGTGATTGGGCTTGCATTCAGAATGTACGATCCTGACAACTTATTAGGTCGAGGCAATGATCTTGGTATTAGTTGTGCGTTAATTCCTGCGAATACACCCGGTGTTATAAAAGGCCGGCGCCATTTTCCACTTAATACCGGTTTCCTTAATGGACCGACCCAAGGCTTAAATGTTTTTGTACCCATGGATTGTTTAATTGGGGGCGCCGCTATGGCCGGGGCTGGGTGGCGAATGCTGATGGAGTGTTTGAGCGCCGGTCGCGCCATTTCATTACCATCCAGTGCAGTTGGTGGTACGCAAGTCTGTGCATTGGCAAGTGGTGCTTATGCGCGAGTCAGAAAACAATTTAATCAGGCAATTGGGAATTTCGAAGGAATAGAGGAGCCACTCGCGCGTATTGCCGGCAATGCCTATCTTGTAGATGCAGGTTTGACAATGGCGGCTTCAGCTATTGATGAGGGAGCAAAACCTTCTGTGGCAGGCGCTATTTTAAAATATCATACCACTGAGCGCGGCCGGCAAGCGGCGACCGATGCAATGGATATTCACGGAGGCAAGGGAATCTGTCTTGGGCCTAACAATTATCTTGGTCGCGGTCATCAGAATTCCCCAATTGCAATTACCGTTGAAGGGGCGAATATTCTGACACGCAGTCTCATTATTTTTGGACAAGGGGCAATTCGCTGTCATCCTTTCGTTTACAAAGAATTAGAAAGTGTACGCGAAAATAATCTTAAAGCGTTTGATACAGCCTTTTGGGGGCATGTTGGTTTTGTTCTGGCAAATTTTACCAAGTCACTTATATTTGCATTTACCGATGCAAGATTTACCAAAGCACCTGCATCACGTGCAAAACGGTATTATCAGCTGGTACATCGTTATAGTACTAATCTAGCCTTTACCGCCGATTTTTGTATGGTAACTTTAGGGGGGGCACTGAAGCGTAAAGAGAAAATTTCGGCGCGCCTTGGAGATGTACTTAGTAATTTGTATCTAACCTCGGCTGTATTAAAACGTTTTCATAGTGATGGAGAGCCATTGGAGGATTTGCCGGTTGTTGAATGGTGTTGTCAGCAATTGTTACATGAAACCGAAGTGGCTTTAAATGGCGTCATTACGAATTACCCCTTAAAATGGGCAAGAGTATTTTTAAAAATAGTACTACAACCTTTTGGTAGCCAACGTGCAAAGCCTTCTGATCAGCTGGGTCAGAAATTAGCCAAAATTATGATAGAACCGAATGAGACACGACAAAGGATAACGCGTTTGGTGTTTACAGAGCCTTTGCAAAATTGCCCAATCGGCAGATTGGAATCAGCATTTAATAAAATCTGTGCAGCGGAAACATTGGAGCGTAAAATATCGAAAGCTGTTAGAGAGGGAGCACTCCAGTCATTAACGTTACTTGAGCAAATTGCCGAAGCGGAAGACGCGAATATTATTGATAAAGCGCAAGCCAATCAGCTTTACGAAGCCGAGCAAGCACGGCAGGAAGTTATTGCAGTGGATGATTTTAGTGACGATGAACTTCGCCGCGCTCTTCGTAATCGTATTTCTGCCAAATCAAAGCATCCTTCCATTTCCAATCACGATGATATATCAATAGAAACAATTTAAAATTTGCTGTTGGGCTATTTATGGCCCAACACTATTTTTTGCAGGTCTTTAAAAGCAGTGCAACGGCAATCCAGAGCCAATCCTGGCTGAATTTTTGCTGGGTGAGGGCAATAAAATAAGAGCAGAGGGGATTAATGCCAGTGTCATTTCCGAAATGGCTATTATAGATAGAAGAAATTTAGTCTATGGCGATTAAATTTCTTCTAATGCTTCTTCTGGCATCGTAACATTTAATTCCAGCACCGCACTGTCCCCGGTACGTTCGAGATTTACACTGACCTTATCTCGAGTAATAGGGATATACTTGGCAATAACCGCCAGAATTTCCTCTTGCAGTCTTGGCAGATAATCCGGCGTGTTTCTTTGCGCGCGCTCATGCGAAATGATTATTTGCAAGCGTTCCTTTGCAACCGATGCCGTACTATTACGTTTCTTTAAATAGCTGAATATACTCATGCTGGCACATCCTCTTTATTTTTGCTAAATAACCGACGCAATAATCCCTTACGCTCCGCATTAACAAAACGCATAGGTCTGCTTTCACCGAGGAAACGGGCAATGGCATCCTGGTAAGCAATACCTGCATCACTCGCTTCATCAAGGATAACTGGCGTCCCCGTATTTGAGGCTTTGAGTACAGCTTTAGATTCTGGAATCACACCAATTAACGGTATTGCCAGAATTTCTTTGACATCTTCAACAGATAGCATTTCGCCTTTTTCAACACGCTCAGGATCATAACGAGTCAGGAGCAGATGCTCTTGAATCGGTGTGTTGTTTTCAATGGCGCGTTTGGTCTTACTGGCCAAAATACCCAATATTCTGTCAGAGTCACGAACTGAAGATACTTCAGGATTAGTGACGATAATTGCATGATCAGCATAGTACATTGCCATTAAAGCGCCTGTTTCGATGCCTGCTGGTGAATCACACACAATAAAGTCGAAATCCTTTGAGAGGTCGAGAAGAATTTTTTCAACACCTTCCATGCTCAGTGCATCTTTATCACGGGTTTGAGATGCCGGTAATATGAACAACTGAGGGATACGCTTGTCTTTTATAAGCGCTTGATTAAGACTGGCTTCACCATTGATAACATTGATAAAGTCATACACAACCCGTCTTTCACAGCCCATAATGATGTCTAGATTTCTAAGCCCGATATCAAAATCAACAACAACTGTTTTATGACCTTTTAATGCCAGACCCGATGAAATAGCCGCCGAAGTCGTTGTTTTGCCTACCCCACCTTTACCTGAGGTGACTACAATAATTTTAGCCAACGCGATGCCCCTGTAGTAACAATTTATAAAGAATTTAACCCAGTTTACACGTTATTGATTGGTCAGTTCAAGCTCAATAAGTAATTGAAGCAAATATATTATTATTTGATTAAATATACTTACTAATATACAAGTTGATAAATAATTCACACTGAATTAATCGCTATCATAGGTCTCATTGAATGTCTATTGTGTTTAAGACATACACAACATAGAATACCGCTGCAATGATAGGCTATTTCAGGATACTAATGATTTACAGACGAATGTTGAAATCAAAAATTCATCGAGCATGCGTAACGCACGCTGATCTGGATTATGAAGGTAGTATTACGATTGCCCCGGAACTACTCCTCGCTGCCAATATTTTACCCTTTGAAGCGGTCAATATCTGGAATGTAACGGCAGGTACTCGCTTTGAAACCTATGCGATAGAAGGAGAGTCGGGTTCTAAAGCCATTTGCGTTAATGGTGCGGCAGCCCATTTAGTCACACCAGGAGACATCATTATTATCGCTACATTTTTTGAGCTTCCTGATGATAGTTGTCGGCATTATCAGCCGACGGTAGTTTTTGTCGATGAAGAAAATCAATATAAAGATACGCGAAAAGAAATACCGGCTTTACTGGATTAATTTGGTTGTATAAAGGAGAAAAGACATGGTTAGGTTTATATTATTAAGTTTAATTGGCATAAGTCAGCTGGCGTTTGCTGCCACCTGTGAAACAAAGCGTGAAATTTTTATCGAAAATGCGACCACAAAAGTATGGAAAACTATTATTTGTCCAAAACAAAAGTTACCTTTTCATAGTCATCAATTTGCAAGAGTTGTTATTCCAGCAACCGATGGTCAATTGCAGGTAATTTATCGGTCAGGTAGAAAATCGCTTGTCAAACTTGAAAAAGACAAGCCACTTTTTTTAACCAAAGCCCAAGGTAGCGAATCGCATCAGGATTTAAATCCTGGTAATAACCCCGTTCAGGTAACGGTTATTGAGTTTAAAAAAAGCAAATAACCGCTGTTAATGCAGGTTGATACTTAAGAACCAACCTGCCTACTTATATTACCAGCCATTTCCACAGCAGGTTGTTGTATAAACCGTAGTGCCGCAACCGCCGCAGCAGCCGTCACCAAATCCACAGCAGCCTGTTATTAGTAGAGCCGAAGTAATAATTATCACGGATAAAATTGTTTTTTTCATAATGGCGTCCTTGCTGGTTTTGATTAAATTATAAGCCATGGTTTATGATTTATACAAATTGTATACAAATAAATTTTATTTTTATCATAGTTGGCGCTAATTTATGTTGACAGAAGGTTTTCGAATTATTCTTGCTACACTTCGTCTGTGTTGCGAAAGAGAGTAAAAAAAGACTCGAAATTACTTCGCACAGGACAATGTTTCAAATTTCAAAAAAGATGCGTCATTGCGAACGAAGTGAAGCAATCCAGTGACTTGGAGAACAATAGGTATATTCAGTAATCTTTCTAAGGCCACTGGATTGCTTCACTACGTTCGCAAAGACGGCATTTTATTGGCGCATTAAAAATGGTCTTGTAAAGCTGAAACTATCAAAAATCTCGTAAAGTTATTTATCATTTTCAATAATTATTGTATACTATGCGGTTAATTAAACCGCAGGAGTTTGGTATGTCTCTTTCTATCTTGCAACAAGCGCTTACTTTTGATGATGTGCTATTAGTTCCTGCGCATTCTATCGTACTTCCCAAAGAAGTTTCTCTCAAAACTCGACTTACTCGTGAAATTGAATTAAATATTCCACTGGTATCTGCTGCTATGGACACGGTAACAGAAGCCCGTTTGGCAATTGCGATGGCGCAGGAAGGCGGGATTGGTATCATCCATAAGAATATGAATATTTATGCGCAGGCACAAGAGGTGCGCAAAGTTAAGAAATTTGAAAGCGGGATGGTAAAAGACCCTGTTTTTGTATCTCCCGAAGTAACAGTACAAGCGTTGCTTGACTTAATGTCCAAGCACAGTTTTTCAGGTGTTCCTGTTGTAGATGGTGAGCAGCTGGTTGGTATTGTTACGAGTAGAGATATTCGTTTTGAAACGAATTTATCGCTGCCAGTTTCTGCGGTAATGACTCCCAAAGAGCGCCTGGTAACGGTGAAAGAGGGGGCCAGTCGTGAAGAAATTCGAAGTCTTTTACATAAGCATCGGATTGAGAAATTGCTGGTAGTCAATGACGCCTTTAATTTACGTGGCCTAATTACAGTAAAAGACATTCAAAAAGCAAAAGAAAATCCTTTTGCCTGCAAAGATAGTTCTGAGCAGCTACGAGTAGGTGCCGCAGTAGGGGTTGGTGAGGGCACTGATGAGCGAGTTGAAGCGCTTATCGAGAGCGGCGTTGACGTACTAATCGTTGATACAGCACACGGCCATTCGCAAGGTGTTTTGAACCGGGTAAAATGGATTAAGAAAAACTTCCCCACCGTTCAGGTTATCGGGGGCAATATTGCAACTGCTGCTGCAGCTAAAGATTTGATTGAAGCAGGAGCTGACGCTGTAAAAGTAGGAATTGGCCCAGGCTCTATATGCACCACACGTATTGTGACAGGCGTTGGTGTTCCGCAAATCACGGCCATTGCCAATGTTGCCGAAGGATTAAAACGCGGTGTTCCGATAATTGCTGACGGCGGAATTCGTTTTTCAGGCGATATTAGTAAAGCGCTCGCCGCCGGTGCTAACACGGTCATGCTCGGCAGTATTTTCGCAGGAACAGAAGAGTCCCCCGGTGAAATTGAATTATATCAAGGCCGCACTTATAAAGGTTACCGTGGCATGGGTTCTATTGGTGCCATGGCGCAAGCTCAAGGCTCTAGTGATCGTTATTTTCAAGATGCAAGCCAGGGCATGGAAAAGCTGGTACCTGAGGGTATCGAAGGGCGAGTTGCCTATAAAGGGCCTGTACAGACAATTATTCACCAAATGATGGGTGGTTTGCGTTCGTGTATGGGTTATACCGGCAGTAAAGATATCCCTACTTTGCACGAGAAAGCGCAATTTGTGCAAGTAACAAACGCAGGCATGCGTGAATCGCATGTGCATGATGTTAATATTACCAAGCAAGCGCCAAACTATCAGGTTGATAATTCGTAATGACAACTATAAAACAACAGCTTTTGTTAATCCTCGATTTTGGATCGCAATATACGCAACTGATTGCGAGACGTGTTCGCGAAATGGGGGTTTATTGTGAAATTCATCCATTTGATATTAATGAGTCCGAATTTAATGCATTAGCGCCATGCGGCATTATTTTATCAGGTGGCCCTTCTACTGTTACGCTAAATACTAATCCAAGTGCACCGGCATGGGTTTTTACCTGTGGATTACCGGTGTTGGGAATTTGTTATGGCATGCAAACCATGGCGGTACAATTGGGCGGGGCGGTTGAATCCTCCAATTTGCGCGAATTTGGTTACGCCGAGCTTAATTTGCATGAGCATTCTCAATTATTGGTAAATATTGAAGATAGAGTAACAGACAAGGGCACAGGAGTGCTGGATGTATGGATGAGTCATGGTGACAAAGTAACATCCCTTCCACCTGGTTTTACTATTATTTGTGAAACGCGGAATGCGCCAATAGCCGGGATGGCTAATGAAGAAAAGCATTGGTATGGCCTGCAATTTCATCCTGAAGTAACGCATACCACTCAGGGTTTACGTATTTTACAGCGTTTTGTGGTTGATATTTGTAAAGCAAATACAAGCTGGACGCCTGCCAATATTATCGACGAAGCCATTGTCTCTATTAAAGGACAAGTAGGTAGTGATAAAGTTTTGCTTGGATTATCGGGAGGGGTAGACTCTTCAGTGGTCGCGGCATTATTGCATCAGGCGATAGGTGCGCAATTAATTTGCGTCTTTGTTGATACCGGACTCTTGCGTTTGAATGAAAGCGAACAGGTGATGGCGATGTTTGGCCGTCATATGGGCATCACGATTATTGCCGTTAATGCCGAAGAAAGATTTTTAAACGCATTGCAAGGCGTTTCGTGCCCTGAACAAAAGCGAAAAATTATCGGGCATACGTTTATTGAAGTGTTTGATGAAGAAGCGCAAAAAATACCCGCCGTAAAATGGTTGGCTCAGGGCACTATTTACCCGGATGTGATTGAGTCGGCAGCTACCAAAACCAATGGTGCAGCAGTTGTTATTAAATCGCATCATAATGTAGGTGGTTTACCAGAAACCCTGAATTTGAAATTATTAGAGCCTATTCGCGAATTATTTAAAGATGAAGTACGGAAAATTGGACTGGAATTAGGGCTGCCGCATGACATGGTCTATCGCCATCCTTTCCCGGGACCTGGTTTAGGGGTTCGTATCCTTGGAGAGGTCAAAAAAGAATATGCCGAGATTTTACGCCATGCTGATGCTATTTTCATCGAAGAGCTCCATAAGGCTGAGCTCTACCATCAAGTAAGCCAGGCTTTTGCTGTGTTTTTACCGGTAAAAAGTGTTGGTGTTATGGGCGATGGCCGTCGATATGATTATGTTATTTGTCTTCGCGCCGTAGAAACTGTCGATTTTATGACAGCCCATTGGTCACATTTACCCTGGGATTTCTTAAGTATTGTTTCTAACCGTATCATCAACGAAGTAGCAGATGTATCACGCGTCACCTATGATATTTCCGGGAAACCACCCGCGACCATCGAATGGGAGTAGATGATACTTTCTGGATGGAGCAAGCTTACGCGTTGGCTCAAAAAGCTAACGCGCTCGGTGAAGTTCCTGTTGGTGCGGTATTGGTCAGGGATAATAAGGTTATCGGCAGTGGTTATAATCAGGTTATTCAAAATCATGACCCTTGCGCGCATGCCGAAATTCTTGCGATAAGAGAAGCGGCTTTGGCGGCTGCTAATTATCGATTGGAAAAAAGCACCCTCTATGTAACGCTCGAACCCTGCTCCATGTGTGCTGGCGCTTTAGTGCACGCAAGAATAGAACGCCTCGTATTTGCCTGTCGCGACTTCAAAGCAGGGGCTGCAGGTTCTGTTGTTAATTTGTTGAAAGGTTATCCTTTTAATCATCAAGTCATTATTGATGAAGGATTTTTGACGGCTGAATGTTCGGATTTATTAAAAATTTTTTTTACTGAACGCCGTTAAGTAATGGTGATTTTTTGTAAGAGTTCTGTTTATATTTCTTTCCAGATTGATAAAAAAACACAAAAAATCATAGTATAGTATTCTCCGGAACCGTCTTTGCGAGCCGCAGGCGAAGCAATCCAGTGACCTGAATAGGCTAATGAATACATCTGCTGTTCAAAAGGCCACTGGGTTGCTTCGTCGCTGACGCTCCTCGCAAAGACGGCATCTTTTCCAGGATTTAAAAATGGTCATGTGCAACACGAGCTACATATCAACTCAAATTTTTAACCAAATGCTCAAGTAAACTCTCTTTTTCCTCGTTACTTAATGGCAAACCTTTTTGATTAGATATATAAAACATGTCTTCCGCTCGCTCTCCAGCTGTAGAAATTTTTGCATTATGCAAATGTATCGCATGTTTGGAAAAAACGTGACTTACTTTCGCCAGTAAGCCGGGTCTGTCGGTCGCTACCAAAAAAAGCCGTGTATATTGAGACTCACTATCTTCATCAAATGAAATTTGCGGTTTGACTTTAAAATGCTCAAGGGTCCGTGAAAGGCGGCGTTTAGAGAGTGTGGGCAATTCTTTTGTTTTTGCCAATTGTTTAATCAATGCTTGTTGAATGGATAAGGTTCGCTGTTCACTAAAAAAGGCCTGGTGTTGTTCATCAAGAATAATATAAGTATCCAAATCAAACTGATTATCACAGGTTAAAATGGTTGCTTCCTGAATAGTTGCCTGGTGATTGCTTAAGACGGTAGTGGTAATGGTAAACCGCTCATCACGATGAGGCATGTAAATAAATACTTCCGTTCCTCCCTGGCTATGGTGGGGTAAAATTAATACTAAAGGATAGTGTTGGCACTGCAGGATTGCTTTTGTATGGCGAGCTATAACCTCTGGGGACTCATGCAAAAAGTAGCGGCTTTTAAAATGTTGCCATAGGTTTTCGATGGTTTCGGTCTTTATATTTTCATTAACTAATAAATCTAAAGCTTGTCGCTTTAATCTCTCACAAAGCGTGTTTTCATCTAAAAGCGCTTTTTTCTCTTGAAAAGAAATTGCTGCGGCACGATAGAGTTCTTTTAATAAGGAATCTTTCCAGCTATTCCATAATGTTTGATTGGTAGCACAAATATCGGCAACAGTTAACAAATAGAGATACTCAAGATAACTCGCATCCGGGAGAAGGCTGCAAAAATGCTGGATGGTTTTAGGGTCATAAATATCTTGTCTTTGTGCTGTTTGTGACATTAGTAGATGATGACGAACGAGCCAAATCAATAACTCACGATCTTCATTAGTTAATTGATGACGTAGGGCAAAAAGCTCTGCTTCTTCTGCCCCTAATTCAGAATGATCGCCGCCTCGTCCTTTAGCGATATCGTGAAAAAGGGCGGCAAGGTATAAAATTTCCCGTTTTTCAATGACTGGCATTAACACGGCAGCCAGGGGAAACTGTTTACTAAAATCAGGATTAAGAAAACGCCATAAATTACGAATTACAAACAAAGTATGCTGATCCACGGTATAAACGTGAAAGAGATCATATTGCATTTGCCCAGTAACTGCGGCGAAACAATCAAGATAGTGACTGAGTACCCCGTAACGATTCATATGGTGTAAGGCTTCGTAAGGATTTTCGCCCTCTTTGAAAATTTCCAGAAAATTCCGGGTTACGGCAGGGGAGCTGCGAAAATTTTTACTCATTAAGTATAAATGTTGGCGGATTAAACGAATGGTACTGGCGCGCACACCTGAAATAGAAGGGCGTTTGGCAATCCACAAAAACAGTTCAAGCAACGCTTCTGGATGTTGAGAAAATACGCGCCCATGTTTTACTTCAATAAAATTATTGGAGAGTTGAAAATTCGCATCCAAAGGTGTTATTTTTTGTTTCTCGTGATGAACGATGGTTTCAGAAAACCATTGCAGTAGCATTTCATTTAATTCACGACTTCGTTTAATAACTTTAAAATAAGCTTTCATGAATTGTTCAATAGCCAGAGATTTTGAGTTATCGACGAATCCAAACAAGTCTGCTAATTTGACCTGATAGTCAAAAAGTAATCGCTCTTCCTGTTTTCCTGCGAGGAGATGCAGGGCAAAACGCACACGCCAAAGAAAGTGTTGGCAATTGATAAGTTCTTCATATTCTTTATCCGTAATAAAGTTACAACCTATACTGTCGGCCAGTTTTTTTACACCAAAATGACGCTTGCTGATACTTAAAAGAATTTGTAAGTCACGAAGCCCGCCCGATCCTTGTTTGACATTAGGCTCAAGATTATACGCAGTTTCGCCGTATTTCGCGTAGCGTTGATTCTGCTCTTCTTTTTTTGCAAAAAAATAATCATAGCTTGGCCACATATGTAGCGGATGCGTTTGATATTGAAGCTCTTCCATTAAGTGACCGTTGCCACACAAAAGATGCATATCAAGAATAGTCGAAATGACACTTAAATTCTGACTAGCCAATTCAGCACAGGCACTAACAGTGGTGAGTTGATGACTAATATCTAAGCCAATATCCCAACATTCCTGAATAAACAATTGGGCACGTTGAAGCGTGGTATCGCTAATATCAGGAGTATGTAAAAGCAGAAGGTCAATATCAGAATGCAGTTGCAGCTCTCGCCGTCCATAACTGCCTAATGCCAATAGACAAAAATCATTCCCATGATGAAGGTCATTTTTTTGGAAAAGGGTTAAAAGAGTATCATCGATGCAGGATACGAGCTTTCGAGTAAGGCTGGTAATACTGGTTTTTTGGCAAAATTCGGCACACAGCTCTTCTTTAAGCTGTTTTAAAGAGTGTTTAAGCGGATAGGTAGTATTTTTCATCGCTTGAAAAGAGCACTTAAATTGTAGGTTGCGGCCCTGGCCCAACAAGCGGTCGGGCTAAAAGCCCGACCTACATTTTGATTCAAAATAGTATTCGAACGGATATTAAGACGCGTGACCTTTACATGCGCATTTTCTATGGGTACCTTTTTCCCAGTCTTTCATCATTTGCTGAAAAGCCAGTTGTTGTTTGGGATTCAGAATATTGTAAATCTGGTTTTTAGAAATCACACGAGCTTTCATCATTGCGTTAAGGATGGCAGTTTTTTGGTTAATCAGATTATCAAGCTGGGTTTCATCCATTGTTTTTGATAAAATTAGACCTTTAATTTGTACCCGAATGGCATGAAGCTTTTCGATATTGGCTTTTCTATCCGCGCGTGCTTTTGCTTTGATTGATTTAATCTGTGCTACCTGATTGTCATCAAGATTTAAAACATTTGCCATCTTATCCATGGGTTTACAAGTACAGGTCGATGCGGCAGGAGTTTTTACTTCATCAGCAAATACAGGTTGAGCAAGATTGAAAGAAAGAGCCACCAAAGGTAGCAGGACTATTTTCTTAAACATTTTATTATCCTTGATATAAAATTATTAGGCAGTTTCGAGTATATACCTTTCCTCAGGAATTTTGCGAGTGTTTTAAGGCTGGTACAAAAGGGAATGCATCATTAAATAATTCATATCATTGCTGATACTCGCCAATTGTGATATAAATATCGCGCTTTTAACTACACACACGTTTCGTCACATAAGGCGGGGTCCCAATGTCGGGTGTCTTATGGGAAACGTGGAGGCATAACCCTGGAGATAAATTAATGAATGTCAGTATGCGTGAATTGCTCGAAGCCGGAGCACATTTTGGTCACAGAACACGGTTTTGGAATCCAAAAATGGCTGAGTACATATTTGGTTCAAGAAACAAAATCCATATTATCAATTTAGAAAAAACGATGCCAATGATGAAAGACGTTGTTAATTACGTTGGCCGTTTAGCATCCAATAAAGCTAAAATTCTGTTCGTAGGCACCAAGAGAGCCGCTCAGGAAAGTATTCGTGAACATGCAAAGCGTTGCGGCATGCCTTACGTTGATCACCGCTGGTTAGGTGGAATGTTGACAAACTATAAAACAGTTCGTCAATCAATTTTCCGTCTTAAAGAACTAAAAGAAATGCAGGAAAAGGGTGCTTTTGCCGGCATGATTAAAAAAGAAGCCTTAATGCTGACTCGTGAGCTTGAAAAGCTTGAGCGTGGATTGGGCGGTATTGAGCACATGGGCGGATTGCCTGATGCGTTATTTGTTGTCGATGTTGGTTTCGAGCACATTGCTGTTGAAGAAGCCCGTCGATTAAAAATTCCTGTTATTGGTATCGTGGATACTAACAACAGCCCGGATAACATCGATTACATTATCCCTGGTAATGACGATTCCATGCGTGCTGTGGACATTTATGTTCGTTGTATCGCAGATGCTATTCTGGACGCAAAACATGGAAACACCATCGGTGGTGCTTCTCCTGACGCTGAATTCGTAGAAATTTCTGTGGAAGTTGAGAAAGAATCTGACAAAGCGGGTGAATAAATAATTACATGCTAGGGGCGCGTCGAGTTAAATTGACGCACCCCTTTTTGTTATTGGAGAAATTAAAAATGTCAATTAGTGCAGCGTTAGTAATGAAATTGCGTGAACGAACAGGTGCCGGCATGATGGAATGTAAAAAATTCCTGGTTGAAGCTAATGGTGATATGGAATTAGCTATCCATGCAATGCGCAAAGCCGGACAAGCCAAAGCCGATAAGAAAGCTGATAGAATCGCCGCAGAAGGCGTTATAGTAATTGCGAGATCTACTGATGGTCGTTGTGCCGTGATGATAGAAATCAATAGTGAAACTGATTTCGTCGCTCGTGATGAGAACTTTACAGGCTTTGCTGATAAAGTTGCCGCAACTGCATTGAATGACAAGGCTATCAATGATGTTGCCGCATTATCGAACGCTACTTTGATGGGTACAACACATACTGTAGAAGAGGCAAGACAGCAGTTGGTCGCAAAAATTGGCGAGAACATCAAACTTCGTCGCATGGAAAGAGTGATTTGCGATGGTGTTGTTGGTTCTTATTTGCACGGATCACGTATTGGCGTAGTCGTTGCGCTCAAAAATGGTGATGAACAATTGGCAAAAGATATTGCCATGCATGTTGCTGCAACCCGTCCAATGGTTGTTAATCGTGATCAGGTTTCAGCTGAAGCTATTGAGAATGAGCGTGATATTTTTACAGCTCAAGCGCGTGAAAGTGGCAAACCACAAGAAATTATCGACAAGATGATTGAAGGGCGTATCAACAAATTTATTGATGAAGTAAGCCTCCTTGGTCAGCCTTTTGTTAAAGATCCCAATATTAAAGTTGGTCAATTGTTAAAAGAAAAAAATGCCGAAGTCGTTTCCTTCCTGCGTTTTGAAGTGGGTGAAGGTATTGAGAAAAAAGAAGATAACTTTGTTGAAGAAGTTATGGCACAGGTTCGCGACTAATTATGACGGGTAATAAACTTCCACTAAAATACAAACGTATTTTACTAAAGTGCAGCGGTGAAGCGCTGATGGGCAATTCGCAATTTGGGATTGACCCATCAGTGCTGGACAAGATTGCTAATGATGTTGCTTTGTTAATTCGCATGGGTGTCGAGGTAGGTCTCGTCATTGGTGGCGGCAATCTCTTTCGTGGTAAAGCTTTATCAAAAGCAGGCCTCGGGCGCGTCACTGGTGATCACATGGGCATGCTGGCAACCGTTATGAATGCCTTGGCATTGCGAGACGCAATGGAGCGCATTGATTTACCTGCTCGCATCATGTCAGCCATACCAATGTCTGGTGTGGTGGATTCCTACCATCGCCGCAAGGCAATAACCCATTTACGCGAAAAGCAAGTTGTTATTTTTGCAGCAGGAACCGGTAATCCTTTCTTTACAACCGATACAGCTGCGTGCTTACGTGCAATTGAAGTAGGGGCTGATATAGTTCTAAAGGCCACCAAAGTTGATGGTATTTACTCTGAAGATCCCATGAAAAATCCTGATGCAATTCGTTATGATTACTTAACCTATAAACAAGTCTTAAGTGATGGATTAGAGGTTATGGACGCTACAGCGATTTGCTTATGTCAGGAACATGGCATGCCGTTGCAAGTTTTTGATATGGCAGCGCCTGATGCATTACAAAAAATTGTTGTTGGTGAACGTGTCGGAACAATTGTAGGAGCAAATCATGATTAATAATGTCAAGAATGATGCAGAAAAGCGGATGAAAAAAACCGTTGAAACCTTACAACATGAATTAACCAAAATCAGAACGGGGCGTGCCAATGCCAGCTTTTTGGATCATGTTCAGGTTGATTATTATGGTAACTTAACTCCACTCAACCAGATTGCTCAGGTAACATCCAGCGATTCCCGTACTTTGCTCGTAACACCTTGGGAAAAAGCAATGGTCGCGGCAGTCGAGAAAGCTATATTGAATGCTGATTTAGGTCTCAACCCTGCCACCGCAGGGAGTGCGATTCGTGTCCCTATGCCCGCTTTAACAGAAGAGCGACGCAAGGAAATGATTCGAATCGTTCGAGCTGAAGGTGAGCAAGGACGTGTTGCCATTCGTAATGTGCGTCGTGATGCTAATAATCAACTTAAAGACCTGGTTAAAGAAAAAGCCATTTCTGAAGATGATGAACGTCGCGCAGCAGAAGTCATTCAAAAACTGACGGACAAATTCATTGCTGACGTTGATAAGGTGTTGGCTGATAAAGAAAAAGATTTAATGGAAATTTAAATTTATTGCTAATCTGCTCTTGCCGCGCGTTCTGCGCGGCATCATACGTCTTATACCTTGTTGCAATTTAATATCTACTAATGCACCATTTAATCATTTTCCACCGAATCTATAAAATGAACAATCAAGTAATAAATCATGGATAAAAATCAAATTATTCTATTAGGAAACCCTTTATTAAGACAAATTTCTCAGCCTATTACAGAGGAAGAATTTGGCACCCCTGAACTCAAGCAATTGGAGCAAGAATTATTTGCCATGTTGCAAGCTGAAAAGGGCTTGGGATTGGCGGCTCCGCAAATAGGTATTAGCAAGCGAGCGCTTGTGTTTGGTATGGACCAGCATCCAGTTCATACTCATCTGCCAGCAATTCCATTCACAATTTTATTTAATCCCACCTATGAGCCATTATCAGATGAATGTGTTGAAGAGTATGAAGGGTGTTTAAGTGTTGGTACACTTCGAGGCAGAGTATCACGGTACAAACACATTCGCTATCGAGGTTACGATACAAATGGTCAATTAATGGAGCGAGAGGTTTCCGATCTTCATGCTCGCGTGTTGCAGCATGAGTATGATCATCTGGATGGTATAATTTTTCTTGATAAAGTTATAGATTTTAACTCACTAGGTTTTCATGATGAATTGGTTAAAGCCGGCGCGCTTAAAGCAAGAAAAAACGCTTAAGTATAAAGATTCTCCATGAACTCAACTAGCGCATGGAGGGTTTCGTGTGTCCGAAGAAACACCTCACCATACTCTCTGATTTCCTCGATTTGATCATAAACGCATGAATCGGCAAATTGTCTCAGAACCATCCAAGGCTCAGGTTTAGGAGGGCTTCATCCGGTGAGTCCGTTCTGAGAATCAGCAATTTTCATACGTTTGGCTGGTTCTTCACCGGAAGGCCATGAGCGCTCATGAATCTTAAGTTCTTTATCTCTTGAGTCATTAAAAAACCCATGAGCCGACTCTGCTGGATTAATAAAATTATCCATTACAGTTTCATCAAAAATTGGCAGTTCCTCATAGGGATAAAATTCCTGGTAATTTGCTTCTGCTGTATTCTCAGTCTCTATTTCGGAATGGTCCTCATTCGGTGCAGGTAGCCATTCATTTGTTGGCGGAAAATTAATATTTAAATTCATAACAGACGTCGGATTATGAAGAACTATATGAAATAAACCATCTACCTCAACTAATTCAAATTCAGGTTTTTCAGACTTTACCTTATTATTTTTATAGTGCCACTTTCTGTTTATCTGATTCATAAAAAAAGCATTGAAATGGCGTGAAGCTTCTTTCCACTGCTCATCACAAAATACAACAAGTACCGCTTGCGGAATATTTGTTAACTTTTGAATTTTGTAGCCGTTTTGACTAAATATTTTTTGGTTAAGCACAGTCTCATAGGTTTGTTTGTCGAACACGATGCATCGGTTTGCTGGCAGGTCTTCTTTACCATCAGGCAAATAGCTATGGGACACAGTTTCAATATCATAAGTTATATTCATTCTTTCATGAGTAGTTAGCGACTTGCCGGTCAAAGCATCCAGAGGCAGATAACTTTGATAATATTGTTTACTAACGGCAATGTGTCTACTTCTTAGCGTATCAGTCTCTCCATCTGGAACATAAGAATAAGTGTTACTAACACCAGCGACGAGCGTCAGAGTGGTTCGTTCGTTTTCGCTTAGTGTCTTACCAGTCACGGCATTGACCGGTTTCCTGTTTTTATAGGTGGAATATTTGACTGCATAAAGTCTGGTTTCTTCTATAGCCTCTTGGCCATCGGGTATAAAACTATATGTATTGTAAAGGGTTGTTAAAACAAGCGTTGCTTGTTCATTTTTGCTTAGATGCTTGCCAGTTATCGCATTCACAAATTTATGGCATCGATAGGTAGAATTATTCACGGCTTGCGCTCTATTTTCCACGGTGTCTGTTTTGCCCTCAGGAACGTAGCTAAACACTTTATTTTTCTCAATAGCGATAAGACTATTTAGTTCTTGTTGAGTTAAAATTTTGCCTGTAATGCTATCTACCAGTTGGTTGCTTCTATAAGTAGAATCTTTCATTGTTATGCGTCTATTGGCATCCAGATCTTCTGCTCCATCAGGAAGGTAGGTATAGATTTTTTTCCTTCCTTCTTGATGGTATCTTACCGTTTTCGCTTCAGTTACACTCAACTTTGAACCTAGTGATGGATCGATATAAATTGGTTGTCCACTCGAGGTTTTTACAGATTTCTCTTTACCCATAGCAGTTGCTTATCAAAAAAATAATTTGGACAAATAATACACAAAAATGCTTAAGGAATTCTTAAGAGGAGAGTTTATTGCGTCTCAAAATTTTGCACAGGACAACTTTTCAGTGCGGGGTAAATGACTCGTCTTTGCGAGTCGCAGACGAAGCAATCTAGTGATTTTTATGAGCAATAGATGCGCTAATTGGATTTTCCAAGCCGCTGGATTGCTTCACTTTGTTCGCAAAGACGGCATTTTTTGTGAGATTTAAAAATTGTCCTGTACAAAGGTCTCAAAATTTTATGACATCTTTTTTATAAATGTGCCACACATCCCCATGTTTCATCCCAAGTTAAGCGCTTTAAACCAGGGTAATTTTTAAAAATGTCCAGGAGTGTTGACACTTTATTGCTATTGCACGCGATGATGACTACATTGGCGCATTCTTTAATGGGTAAGGTAACTGTAGCACCGCAAAACTGCTTCTTTATCATCTCAAAAACAGGACGCTGTTCATGTGGGTTAGCTAAATTTACAGCTAGAAAGCCATCTGGAAGTAAGATGCGCTTACATTGTGCAAAAAATTCGTCGTTATAACAAGAAGCAGGAAAAGAATTGGCATTAGACAAATCGACGATTATATGTAGAAACTGCTCTGAATAATTGCTCACAAACTCATTGGCTTCATGATGAATAACCTTAAGATTGCTTAATTGTTCAGTCATAAAAAACTGCGCCGCTAATTGGATGACCTCCTCATCATATTCAACAGCTAGCAAAGTGGAGTTAATCAAAAAAGGCGATAATGCATGCGCAACACCGCCGCCGCCCAAGCCTAACATACAGGTATTTCCAGGCATTTTTTTGGCGGGGGAAATGAGGGCTTTGATGTAATCCAAGCCCGCATGTTCAGGCGCTAATTTGAATAAAAGCGTTTGCAGCGCTTCACTGTCAAATTTTAACCAACGAAAAAAATAATTATCAAAAATTTGAATGCCTGTTGGAGAGTGATAAATGCATCGACCCCCGAATGTTCGCCATAACATTAAACAGTTTTCTCCCGTTGAAAGGGATAAATTGAACCTAAATCAAGCAGGTTAGTTAGCTCATCGAGAGCAAGGAAGCTTTCATCTATGAGAGAAGGGTCTTTTAAATCATTCGCATGAAGATGGGTTCGGTAATGTCGAATAATCCATTTATCCAACTTATCAAGGAGCGTGTCAGTGATTAAAATTCCCTGGTGCATTGCCCCGAGCTCATTTTCGTTTAAAGGAACACGAAGCCTAAGACAAGCAGGACCACCACCGTTTCGCATACTTTGTTTTAAATCCAGGTAATGTACTTGCTTTATTGGATTATGAGAGTCGCTGATTATCTCATCGATGATGGATTTTACTTGCGCATTACTCTCGCATTCAATAGGGGCAATTAATGTCATTGTGCCGTCTGGCATTGATAGAAGTTGAGAGTTAAATAAATACGTTGCAACTGCGTCAGCTACTGTCAGCTGCTTGTTACTGATTTCAATTATGTTAAGTTCAAAATTTGCTTTATCTTGTAGTTCTTTTAGCACGTCCTTCTGATTTTTGAAAGCGAACTCATGCACGAGTAATACTGATTCATTAGCAACAGCAATCACATCGTTATGAAAGACACCTTCATCAATTGCTTGTGGATTTTGACAGGCAAATACTACTTGTTGTTGATTCAGGCAATGCGCACGCGCAATTGTACTCGATGCTTCCAGCGTTTGGCGAGCAGGATATTTGAGAGGCACATGGTGATGGTTTTTTAAATTTAATCCCTGTTTTCCGTAAACAAAAAAATTAATACCTGCCTGACTATGATTTGCGCATAAGCGACTATGATTTGCAGCCCCCTCATCACCCGTGACAAGACTTCTTGGTAAGATGGGGTGATGGTTGAAATACGCTTCATCTTTAAATAGATGCCGTAATAATTGAGCAGAAAAATCAGCTTCCTGGTGACGATGCAAATTACTGACGAGATTTGCTGCTGTAAAGTGCACCCGATTATCTGTGCAATCACTACTTGCCGACACTGTAGCAGCATTCGCCGTCCACATACTGGATGCTGAGTACGCCGCACTCAATAATTCGGGCGCCATAGAAAAGGCTTTAGAGACTTGTTGAGAGGCCTCTCCCGTAAAACCCAATTGATACAATAAATGCAGGTTAGGGCGTTGATGCGGCGGTAATAAAGCCTGTTTTAAACCCATATTATGAAGCAGGCCCATTTTGGCCAGCCCTTGTCTGGCTGCTTCCTGTGGATTTGCGCCTTTTAAAGCATTCGTTGTTGAGGCAAGATTACCAGCAGAAAGACCTGCATAATGGTGGGTGGGGCCAACAAGGCCATCAATATTTAGTTCAAATACCCGCACAAGTTTACCCCAAATCAATGCCTGGCAATAATTGCGAAGGCTTGTTTAATGTCGGTTGCTCCATACTGGCGATAGGGTAGGCGCAATAATCAGCGGCAAAATACGCACTAGGTCGATGATTGCCACTACAGCCCACACCACCGAAAGGAAGATTACCTGCAGCCCCTGTTGTAGGTCTGTTCCAGTTAATAAGCCCTGCTCTTATTGTTTGATAAAATTGCTGATACTGAGTGACACTATCACTCAACAAACCCGCCGCGAGACCATAACGGGTCTTATTAGCCATCATAAGCGCTTCGTCAAAATTTTGATAACGGTACACTTGAACAAACGGCGCGAAAATCTCTTCATCTAAAATAGTGTGAGCATTGCTCATCTCGATAATGCCGGGAGAGAGTAAACCGGAATTTTCGCGCAGTAAATTCATAGTGAGCAACGAATTGCCGCCCGCTTCAACTAATTGTTGTTGCGACTGCAGGTGCGCTAATGCCTGTTTGTGGCTAATAACCGGCCCCATAAAAGGCTCCGGTTGTTCTGTAAATGCGCCAACTTTTACTTTTCTAAAAGCCGTAATTAATTTATCGAGGAAAAAATCGCCGATGGAGCTGTCTTTTATAAGCACGCGTCTAGCGCATGTACAGCGTTGGCCTGCGGTAATCAACGTTGAAAGGAGAGTCTGATAAACTGCCGCATCGATATCGTTAATATCATCGACTATCAGTGGATTATTTCCGCCCATCTCAAGAGCGAGAATAATCTCGGGCCGGTCACTAAAATGTTGATGGATGCGTTTCCCGGTTTTGTAGCTACCTGTAAAATAAACACCTTGTATGTCTGATGACAGTAACAGCTCGCCTGTACTTGCATTGCCTTGCACACAGTTAATAACACCAGCAGGTATACCGCTCTCATGCCAACATTGCATAATAAATGCAGCGACCCCAGGCGTTAACTCACTAGGCTTATAAATTACCGTATTCCCCGCGAGTAAAGCCGGAACGATGTGTCCATTACTTAAATGAGCCGGAAAATTAAACGCCCCAAGAACGGCGACCACCCCATGCGGTTTAAAGCGAAGACATGCGGTTGCCTCAGGTGTCGGGGTTTTTTTTTCTGATGTACGCTCCTCATAGGCTTGCAGGGAAAGCTTGACTTTGCCAATTACCGCACTAACTTCGGTTGCGGCTTCCCATAAAGGCTTACCCGTTTCAAGAGAAATCAGCTCGGTTAATGTCTGGCGATTTTTCTCTACTATTTCTGCGAATTTTTGCAAATACTGGCTTCGATTTTTACTATCTAATAAAGCCCAGCTTGTCAGTGCTCTGTGAGCCGCGTCAGAAGCAATAGCAATCTCTTTGGCGGTGGCGCTATTGCCTTGCCAGATTAATGTGTTATCTAGAGGATTGCTTGAAATAAGAGGCTCACCAGTGCTGGACTGCCATTTGCCATTTAGATAATGCTGATTGGGTATGTAATTAACCATCATGCATTCTCCTTGTTATGTATAGGCTCTTCATTATGTAATGGGGACAGGCTAATGCAATCCCCGAGTGTAACATTGAGAAGCGATGCAGTTTCTTTGCTGATAATGCACTCATCTTTTTTATCATTAAAGATGACATTACTAATAACTGCTTTAAAATCAAGATGGGTTGTTGCCAATAAAAAAAATTGGCTACGCACCTCATCACTAATGCTGCGGATTTTTAACACACGACTTGCTGCAATGGTGCGAATTTGCTGACGCGGTGCCTCGATAGTTGGCCCGCCATCAAAGATATCGACGTAACCGTTGTGGCGAAAGCCTTCCTGCAATAATATATTCATCGCGGGAACAGTTGATTTATGCGGTTTGCCTATCACCGCTTGCGCTTCTGGCGCCAATAATTGCACATATAAAGGATTTCCAGGCATAAGATCGGCAATGAACTGTTTATTGGTAGAAATGGTAAGTCTGTCGGCGTCTGCAAAGGGCATATGAAAAAAATGCCTGCCTACATTTTCCCAAAAAGGTGATTCGCCTTTATCATCGGAAATGCCGCGCAGTTCCGCTATAACCTTATCTGCGAACCTATCCGGAAAATGAGCCATGAACAGAAAGCGTGCACGTGAGAGTAGTAAGCCGTTATTATTTTTGCGAAAAGATGGCTCCAGAAACAGGGTACAGATTTCGCTTTTGCCCTGATTATCATTAACGAGACTCAGTACATCATAATCACTGCGAACTTCTGGCGAATGGCATATGCGCGTTCGTTTGGATAATTTATAAGAGTAAAAAGGCGTTTCATAACCCGTAAGCGCTTCAATGGCGGATGTACCTACCACCTGTTTTGTCGCGGTATTTTCCAATACGAAAAGATAATATTCATTAAGAGGTTTGGTAATGGCTTTTTCAAAGGATGCGCAGGCCCAGCTCAGACGAGTGTGCAATAACTCTTTATCCTTAGGTAAGGTGGTAAGACCAAAACCGCTGTTAAGGGCAAGATGGTGAATTGCATCAAGATCGCCAGCATACGCCCTTCGAAAAAGTATCATGCGTTAAGTTCCTCAAGACTGCCTTCTGCCAAATCAAGCAAAAGCAATGTGCTTAATGTCGAGCGTTCAACCAGACTATCCAGTAAAACAAATTCATCTCTACTGTGAATATAGCCGCCTCTTACTCCTAGTGTATCAATAACGGGTAAGCCATGATGGGCTAGATTATTACCATCACAACACCCGCCACTATCTTGCCAGTTTATCGTGAGATTCATTTGCTCGCCAATATGTTTAATGCGATTGAATAATCGAATAGTGCCGGCGTCAGCGTGTTTCACGGGCCTGCCAAAACCGCCATGCACCGTTAATGAATAATCGTCACGCTTCAGGTTTTGAAATAGGGTATAGAGTTGTTCCATAACCCAGAATTCATCATCTGCCTGGCTAATGCGAATGTCTAATTTTGCTACCGCTTTATCCGGCACGACATTCAAGGCTTCACCACCCGCAATTTTGCCGACGTTAATCGTGACTCCCTCGCGACGGCCGTTAAGGGCATGGATAGAAATAATGGCTTCAGCAAGGTAGCAGATGGCATTGCGGCCATCATAAAAGGCTCGACCCGCGTGAGAGGCTTTACCCGTGGCAACCAGGGTTAATTTACCACTACCTTTACGATTTCTCGCAAAAGTGCCTTCGATATTCATTGCCGGCTCATATACAAGAGCCGCTTGATAACGAGGTGCCATTTCATCAATTAAAATACTTGAAGCAGGCGAGCCAATTTCTTCATCAGCATTAATTAAAACATCCCAACCAAGAGTCTTGGCAATGGGTGACTCTTCAAAAGCTGCCAGCGCGTGCAGCATGACGATGAGCCCCCCCTTCATGTCAGCCACCCCAGGGCCATTAACATGATTTTCATTAACATAAGTCAATGTTTGAAAGGGATTGACGGCGGAGTATACCGTATCCATATGGCCGGCTAATAAAATTCGCCGTTTAAGGTCTGGACGTTTACGAATAAGAAGCGCATCTCCGCAAGATTGGGTAGTTAGCTCGCCGGTCATATTAACCGTGGTAACTGGAGAAAGAGGGCGCGTTTCAAGTTTATCTGCGATGGGTTTAAAAGCTAAGGCCAGGGTTTGGTGCATTCTCTCCAATCCCTTGAGGTTATCAGTACCTGAGTTGATGTCGCAAAACTGGTGAAGTTGCTCCACCATGATTTGTTTGCGCTCACTCAGTGAAACTAATAGCTCTTTGCTGACGGCGTCCATTTATTTATCCAGCATTTATAAGGTTATGACATTAGCGGAAATTTTTATTAATCGCAATATTAGCAAATGGTGGTTGCTCTCTCCTTAGGCAATTCAGTTATTTTTGATTTGTGTTTAAGGTGATTATGCGTTTAATTTTATTCTCCGGAGTCAATGCATTAAAACGCGACAACTCATGTTTTATCTATTTGACTTGTAGATGCGCCAGGTTGCACATGAAATATTTATGTCATATAATTTATAATGAAATATAGGGGGTGATTTATGAAAATATCTTTAAAAAATGATCAGCAAAAGGATCAGGTATTAACGAAGGCACTCTTAAATTTAGCTAAATTCTATGGTTTAACGGGAAAGGATCTGCATCAAATTCTTGGGGTTAGCGAGTCAACCATTACACGATTAAATCAGGCTAAAGCATTCATTTCACCTTCCACCAAAGAAGGTGAAATCGCCTTACTTTTACTAAGAGTATATCGTGGGTTGAATTCATTGCTTGGAAATAATCATGAGAAAGCCAAATTATGGCTAAATAGTTACAATAAATATTTTAATAAAAAACCTGTTGAGCAATTAAAAAGCGTGGTTGGATTGGTTGAGGTAGTAAATTATATTGATGCTATGCGTGGAAAATTATGACGATATGGGCGTTATGCGACGGTAAACAATTCATTAAAAAAATTTCTGTTGATTCATGGAGGGTAGTTGAAGCCCAACACATCTTAAGTTCTCGTGATTTGGTTGACTCAAGAGAAGAGCATGATCTTCTTGAAGCGTTAATAGAAGAATCAAAGCCTCCTATTGAAAAAGAAAAAAATTATTTACTATTTACACCCTTTCGGTATCCCCCTTTAAGATACGGTTCGCGATTTGGCCGAATCTTTGAACCCTCGTTATGGTATGGTTCGCTAGAGCTTGAAACGGCTTTTACAGAAGTGGCTTACTATCGATTGAAATTTTTTGATGACACCGCAGCGCATTTAGGCGATGTAGAAATATTGATGACAGCATTCAGCGCTAACTTATTAAGCGATAGAGGAATAGATTTAACAGAAGAGCCTTTTGATAAATATTGTCAAGATATTTCCAATAAATTGAGCTATAAGGAAAGTCAGTCACTAGGCACAAAAATGAGAGAAGATAGTATTGAATCATTTATTTTTTATTCAGCGAGAACACATGAAGCCAAAAAAAATATAGGTGTCTACGTGCCGTCGGTTTTTAAATTAAAGAAAAATCAGTATGTAAATAATCAACAAACCTGGAAATGCTTTGCTAATAAACATCTTATTGAATTTACGCGAATAGAAATTTCCAGCAAAAAACAATTATCTTTTTCTGAAGAATTTTTTAATCAATAACCCTGAAATCAGGTGAAAATGCATCCCCAATTCGCTTAAATTTGCAGCAGTGCCCTATTAAATGGTAGTCTCTTGCCTGATTTTTAAATTCAAGCGATGTATCCCACATGAAACCTGCTGAAACCGATTCTAAATTGGAAGCCACGGACGAGCCATTATTTTCTTCACTATCACTAAGAGAGCCATTATTAACTAATCTGGTTTCATTAAGATATGAGCAGATGACGCCAATTCAGGCGCAAAGTCTTCCGTTAATGCTTAACAAGGAAGATGTGATAGCACAAGCCAAAACGGGTAGTGGTAAAACAGCGGCTTTTGGCTTGGCGATTTTAAATCACCTCAAAGTTGAGCATTTTGCGGTACAAGCGTTAGTTTTGTGCCCTACGCGCGAATTAGCAGAGCAAGTCAGTCAGGCTTTGCGTCAACTCGCGCGCCTTATGCCCAATGTCAAAATACTTAATTTGTCAGGTGGTATGCCCATGAAGCCTCAGTTGGATTCATTAAGGCATGGCGCGCATATTATTGTCGGAACACCTGGTCGTGTACAAAAGCATTTAACCAAAGAATCGTTATCCTTGCAGAAACTCCATACTTTGGTTTTGGATGAAGCCGACAGGATGCTGGATATGGGTTTTTTTGATGCGATGACAGCCGTGATTAATTATTGCCCTAAAAAACGTCAGACTTTATTGTTTTCAGCGACCTACCCTGCGGAAATCAAACAATTGGCCGGGGAATTTTTGCTTAATCCTAAGCGGGTGGTTGTTGAGAACACTGATGCTGAGTTAGCTATTGAACAGAAATTTTATGAAGTCAGCAATCAGGCTAATAAATTTCCGGTACTAAAAGCCTTGTTACTCCATCACAAGCCAGTATCCACGCTTATTTTTTGCAATACTAAAGAAAAAACCACGCAATTGGCGGGACTACTTTGTAAAGAAGGTTTTAGTGCCATTGCATTGAATGGCGACATGGAGCAAGTTGATCGTGACTTGGCCATGATTCGTTTTGTTAATCAAAGTTGCTCTATTTTGGTTGCAACCGATGTGGCGGCGCGCGGTCTTGATATTAAAGAATTACCGGCCGTGATAAATTATGAGCTCGCTTTTGAGCATGATGTGCATATTCATCGTATAGGACGTACGGGGCGCGCAGGGAGTAAAGGGCTCGCTTTAACGTTGACAACGCCTGCTGATGCAGAGCGGCTTTGCGCTATTGAAAGTCAATTATCTCAACCGTTGATTTGGGCGGATGTTAGCTCATTAACTTGCAACGATACGACTATTTTGTCTCCTGCCATGGTGACTTTATGTATCAGTGCCGGGCGGCGCGATAAAATTCGTCCAGGGGATATTTTAGGTGCATTGACCAAAGATGCAGGTATTGCAGGAGATGCTATCGGAAAAATCGATATTTCAGCTCTTTATTCCTATGTTGCAGTACATCAAAGTCAGGTAAGCAATGCTTATCAATATTTCAAAAGTGGTAAACTTAAAGGCCGTAAGGTTATCGTAAGAAAATTATAAATTATGATCTCTTGCGGTCACTTTCGTGACACATACACCTCAAACCGGGAAACCAGAGAGTCTGGTTTCTTGCAAGATAATAAGCTCTGCCGTTTTCTCGGATGTCGCATCTGATTCAAACAAGTTTGTTTTGTTAAAGCAACTTGCCAGTTGAAGGGGTTGTTGTTATCTTGATTGCATTTGAAATCATATTAAATAATCATGCGTATTCATCGTTTTATTTTTTCTATTCTTCTCATGGCTCATGGAGTCGTTCATGCTGCGCAGGCTTTGTCTTATACAGTGTTATTTACGGGAAAAGATGGGGGCTCTTATTTTAAAAAGGCAACGACGCCACTTAGTCCTGCTAAAGTTGGTTTAACTTCAATGCCTGTTCCCACAAAAAAGGTATTTTTTGGTAAGAGTGGTGATTTTCAGGATTGGCATAATGCTCCAGAACCTTTGTATATTATTGTGTTATCAGGGGTCATGCAAATTGAAACAAGCAAGAGTGTCGTTAAAAATTTTAAAGCAGGGGAGATTTTGTTAGCTAAAGATTTAACCGGAAAAGGCCACATTACGCGTGCTTTAAATAATGAAAAGGTTGATTATATCGCTATGGCTTTGGAGGGATAAAATTTATGTCTATATGGTTTAAAGAGATTACTATTGGTGAGCTTAACAAACGCGGAGAAAATACGCTTTCTGATTTTCTTGGTATCGAATTTACGGAAATAGGGGAGGATTCACTCACCGCCATTATGCCCGCATCTCAGCGAACCAAACAACCTATTGGTATTGTTCATGGTGGTGCAAATGTTGTATTGGCCGAAACACTTGCCAGTACCGCGGCCAATGCGGTGGTGGATTTAAATAAGTCGTATTGCGTGGGGCTGGAAATTAATGCCAATCACATCAGATCAGTTAAAGAGGGGTTGATAACCGCGATAACGCGCCCCATTCATTTGGGACGCACCACGCAAGTTTGGCATATTGATTTGTACAATGATGCTGGAAAATTAACCTGTGTATCACGAATGACTGCGTCGGTTATCTCACGCTAACTATAACTCGGCAGGTTTTTGAATGCCGATATAAATAGCAATATCTTTAGAACCATTATACCGTTCGAAATCTGAAAGGTAACTACGCGTGTATTTGGAGTTGGTTGCAAAATAAGTCCAAATATTTTTCCAGGTATCCACGATAACGTTGGGTCTCATCCCTTTACCTGAAAAAACAAGATAATACCCATCCTTAATGTTAACGGTGCTAAATTCCGAGGATTTGAGCTCGTTTTCAACGGCGACTCCGGCGGTTACCGTATAAAAACTTGTTGCATCCGATTCATAAGCCGAATACACACCATATATGGATGAGTCAGGTAGCCGGTTTTCTATTTTTTCGGCAATCGCCTTTGAAAAAAAATTGCCCCATAGCGCTGGAAGCTTCGCAGTATCCTGATTGAATTCATCACTATTTATTGTGCGAACGTCGATGCCTGACACAGCAAAGCCTTCAATGTGCTCAAGGGTTGGTTCGGTATGTTTCATTAATAATTCCTTATAAACAAGATCTTTGAACGAAAAGGTAGCTTACTCAAATACCGTGTCAATTTCTGTCAGTAGTGGATTAGGTCTTATTAATATCGAGCAAAACAAGTTGCTTTTTTACACTTTCTGCTTGAAAATCCCCGCTCAATTTAACCACTAGGAATGAGACAATAATGCCGGGATTTACAATAGAGGAATTAAGAAGAAAATTAAGGGAAATAGACGCACTTGAATCGAAAATTCAAGAGCGTGTATGTGATAAATCATTAATCGCTGAGGATGTTGTTGGCGTTGAACTTAATAAGCTTAATATTAATCTGAAGATAAAACTAATGGCTCAGGAATTAATGAATCAACGGGCAGAGGAGGAAGAAAAAGCCTTAAAGCAAGAAGATACTCAATCTCCTCTAAAGCCTTTATTGGTTATCCTTATGGATGGTGGCGTCCCGTTTGGAAATAAATTAAGAAAAGAGCTGCACAAAATAGGATATAAACATGACTGGACAACGTTGGTAGTTAGTAGTTGGGGGGACGATACAGCATCGTCAGGACATGTCCAAATCCAGTCGGGGCTCAAGATACTTGTAGGTGGCCGCAAAGTATATATTGTAGACGATGTATGTGATACCGGTCAGACCTATATAAAAGTGAAAGATAGAATAGAAGAGCTTGGCGCTGAAAGCGTTGAATTATTAGTGTTAGTGGATAAGAAGCAACAGAGGTTATCTCCCGATGCGCATCCTCTTCATGCGGCATTTGAAGTAGACGAAAATGCATTTATCATTGGATGGGGCTTGGATTACAGGCGCGGTGGTGAGACTCGTAATTTAACGGACATACGCGTTGTTGATCTGAATTCTCTGGCTACTGAAGAAGAGATGCAGATATTAAATAAAAAAGAAGAATTTAACGAGATGCTGGTAGCGGCTCTCCTAGTTGAAAAACAACAGAAAGCTGCGCAGAAGGTGTTATGTTCCAGTCGTGCTACGTTTTCGTACAGTGGTAACCCTGAAAGTGAATTGAATTTAGACGCAGCAATTAGCTCTTTATCTAATTAAGTAACCCTAATTTAGAACGAACGATGAACAGTATGAAAAATGGAGTTTTTTCAGTTAATTCTGCTGCTGTTCATGATTTTCTCGTTCTTCCTCACAATGAAGCATGATGAGTACAATAACGCTCGTTAGTGAAGATACTTCTCAAAACGCTTAAAAAAACCCAAGAAATATCTCAAGTCAATACTGTTTTTTTCTTATTTTTTTGTTATTATTATCGACCCGGTATTTATATTAACTTATCCTCTTCTTTGTGGATATTTTTTCCTTCATCTCCTGATTCTGTGCCTTCCTCCCTGAGTTTTTTATTTCTGTTTTTTGACAAAACCCAGAGTGTATAAGGTTTTGGCACATTTAATTATTTTTTTATCCACCAGGACTTACCCACAAAATCTGTGGATAAGTCTGTGTATAGTATGTCATTACTTCTATAAGTTACTTTTTAACAGGTAAAAAGAGCGCGATATAAATCTTCTGAAATAGTGGGCGGTTCAATTCCTGTCGTTAATCCCAAGGCATTGCTTTGCTCGATATAGTCGGCCGAATTTTTAACAAATTTTAATACCATTTGCATAGCCGCTTCCTGACAAGACAAATCATGAACTGCGGGGCAATCCTCTTTACCGAATATAGATTGACCTACGGCACTATTACAGTTGCTTGCTGGGATATATTGATCCCAGTCTGGATGCATTGAACCAAGTAATCGATAAGGTTCAGCGATTTCAACTATTTCGATAACATTATTTTCAAAGCGTTTCAGAGCCTCGCGCCCGCCAATTAATGGAAGAATATGGACATATAAGGGATAACCTTGTACTAAAGAGGCGCGTTTACTCCATTTTGCAAATTCTGTACGCACTGAGGTAAACAGGGGCTTAAAAACACCCATGGTTTGTGGAAGATTTTCAAATCTTTTATCAGGAACGCGTTTTAGCTCTCTTAAAACCGAAGTCGAATCAGGCGTTTTGCTCATAAACGATACGATTTCACCTGTTTCATCAGTAACGGATGAAAAATTATGACCAGGATGTATAAAGTCACCATGCTGTCCTTTGGAACGAGAAGTAGGAGCAGTCCACACAAATAAACTATGGGGATGTGATTTTATTATGTTTTCCCGGAGATATTGCCACATGTCACTCGTATTTTTATATCTCTCTGAAAGAAGAATTTTTACAATTTTTCCATGATGTTTAGAGTGTGCCAATTGGAAGTCCCTGACCATGGTTGTCATGGGTTTTGTAAATAAATGTGGCGCAGTACTTGAGCATTGAAAAAATCTTATCATGGCGTTCTCCTCTAAACAGTGTCAATGATTTGACTTCGCTCCTCTCCCCTTGAAGGGGCGCGAAATCAAAAAAATAACCGCTTCAAGGGGAAGGAGAGACAGCTAATCACCAAAAGAGTTAGAGTGAGAGATGCAACTACCTCAAAAGTGGGCAACTTTCGTAAAGAAGATATGCTTGTTATGAAGTAATTAGAATGCATGAGTTATAAGTCGTTTATGATTGATTTTGTATAAAATAGCACATTTAGTGTTCCGTGTGCAACTAAATGTAACATCAAGTTGAATCCTTGGCTATTTTTGATAATTAGTTTTTCACTGAAAATCGCAGAGTATATTTTGCGAGCGCAATTAACGCGATTATACAACTTAAAGCAATAGGCAAAATCACTGAGGAAACAATAAGAAAGCCCCCGATTAAACAAATTAAAGCATCTCCCAGCATTCGTAAACTGACCTGAGCACCCATGGCTTCTCCCTGAACGAGGGAGTCTGCAGCGTTTGAAACCTGTATCGTCAGGCTGGTATTGACAATAGCAATACTTAACCCCACCAGGGCAAATAATATAAAAGCAAGAATATAGGAGGGGAAAATTACCATAAGTCCGAAAAAGATGGATGTTAAAAGCATTGATGTGATGACAACACGTTCTACGGAAAAATATAATGATAATCTGTAGGGTAACAAGCCTGCCCCTATCGCCAAAGTAAAGGATAAGGCCGCATTGTAAATGGCGATACCAGAAGGGGTTATTGACCAAAGACCCGTTAGATATACTGGGCCAAATTCATAAAAAATATCCACAGAAAAGGTAAATATGGTGCTGCAAATAATTAAATTTTTCAAAATAGCGCTGTTTTTAAATAGGAATTTAAGGCGATTTATCAGATTAAATCTCTCCAGGAGCGTCAGGTGTGGTATTGCTGTCTTTTTGATGCTTTCGGAAAGTTTAAATTGCGCGAAAACCATCGCTATAATAGTAAGCACTACAGCAAGGTAAAAAGGGAAGGCGAAAGAAAACCAGGGGACTAATTTATTATCAGATAGAAACCCACCCATCATCGGGCCCATCACATAGCCGATGGCGCCAACACTGTTAATTCTGCCTAATGTTACATATTTGCTAATACTGCTCAAATCGGTTGCCATTGCTCTTACAATGGCAATATTTCCTTCCATTATTCCTGTTAAAAAACGACTTATTAATAATCCCCATAACCAATTAAATTGCAATGAAAGGGCTGAAAGGAGATAGCCGAAAATGGTTCCGGCAAGGCTTAAAATCAATAAATTTTTGCGGCCATAATTATCAGAATAGCCGCCCAGAATGGGTGAACCAATAAATTGCCCAAGCGGATAAGCGGCAAGCGCTATACCAAGTAAAATACTTCTTGCACTGATATGCCAGTGAGCCGGGACAATAGTGCCGTGCTCAGGATGTAAAAATAAAGGGGGAAATATTGGATAAGCAATTGAGGAGCCAATGAATCCCATAAACACGATTAGCAAGATAATCAGTAACTGCTGTTTTTCTTCTTTTATTATTTGCGTCTTTTTCATGTAGGCGACCTGCTTGCAATAGTGTTTCGCATTTTTAAAAATGGAGAGATTTAATTGTTTTTGCCTCTATGGTACCGTTCGATACTTACCTTTACTATAGAGTTATACCATGGAGTTGCTAGATAAAATATGTGTTTTGGAAAAGGATGCTGAGCGCCTGGGTTTTTGTTGGGAAAATACCACGCAGATTATGGCGCAAATTGAAAGCGAATGTGCTGAAATAAAAGAGCATCTTAGCTTGAAGTTTGAGAGTAATTCAGCTGGATTGCAAGAGGAAATCGGTGATCTGATGCATGCGGTATTTTCACTTTCTCTTTTTTGCCACTTTGACCCGAAAGATACATTAAGCAAAGCTCTTTTTAAATTTGAGAAGAGGATAAATGCCGTGAGGCAATTGGCGAGTAGTCGTGGCTTGACCACTCTTGAGGGGTTGTCGTTTGAACAAATAATGATGTATTGGAAAGATGCAAAAAATATAGCAGATAAAGACGGTAAATAATGCTGGCATAATTGATTTGATTACGACTACTTTGATTATATTTAATACAGTTACTATACTAGGCAACAGGTCTTGTTATAAATGAGATAAAACTGGAATTAACAATAGTCGTCAAGGAGAGTCATATGAGCATGCAAATAGTAAGCACCGAAGATGTAATTGGCGTAAGTGTTCAAAATCCCCAGGGTGAAAATTTAGGAAAGGTTGAGGCGCTGATGTTGGATAAAGTGCAGGGATATGTTGCCTATGTGGTCTTATCTTTTGGTGGATTTTTAGGAATGGGTGATAAATTATTCGCGCTGCCCTGGTCTATGTTTTCCTACGATCCGGTAAATGATTGCTTCATTATTTCTATCGACAAAGAGCTATTAAAGAACTCGCCTGGGTTTGACAAGGATCATTGGCCAAATATGTCTGATTCTGCGTGGGGTTCTTCAATTCATAAATATTATGGAACTAAACCACATCGAGACCACTATTAATCAATAAAGCACCAGGGATACCTGGTGCTTTAACAACTTTCAACGGGTCTCTTAGTCCGGAAAAAGCGCGCACCCAATAGATTAATGCATAGCCCGGTTACTACCAACAATCCTGCGTTAAGTTTCCAGAGTGTAAATGGCTCGCCCAAAATCAGCACAGAACTTAGTACGCCAACAACCGGAACCAATAAAGTAAAAGGAACAATAATACCAACCGGATAGCGGCTAAGTAACCAATTCCAGACGCCATATCCTACCCATGTTGATGCGTAAACAATGTATAATAATGAAGCGGTGCCTACCCAGCTTAAGTGATGAAAACTTGCTGCAATATTTGCTGGGCCTTCCATTAGAAGAGAAAGCAACGTTATGGGCAAGGATGCAATAAAGCTTCCCCAGACAACCAAGGCTATCATGCTAATATTGGCCGTTTTTTTGGTAATAAGATTGCCTATCCCCCAGGTTGCGGCGGCAGCCAGGATAAATATAAAACCCGTAAAGGAAATGGTGCTATCGAAATGCAGGGCAACGACACCTATGCCCATAAAAGACACAAGAGCCCCTCCAATTTGCCAGCTGTCCGGACGTTCATTCAGGAACATTGATGCAAAGAACATACTAAAAAATACTTGCACCTGCATAATAAGAGATGCCATTCCGGGCGTCATTCCCGCATGCATGCCAATGAAAAGCAGCGAGAATTGTAAAGCAAACATGATTAACCCATAGGCCGCTAACCGTTTAAACGGCATGGTAGGTGGCTTTATGAAGAAAATGGCAGGAACACTTGCTAATAGAAAGCGTAATGCACAGAGCAATAGAGGCGAAATCTCTTCGAGCGCAAGCTTCACGAATAAAAAATTTACCCCCCAGATAACGACAACTAAAAGGGCTAAAAAGAGGTGGGAAATTGGCATTAAAATATACATTTTATTTTAAGATAAAGCTATTTTACCTTAAAATTGTAAATTTGGCGATGAAAGGGCAGATTAATAAAGGGGTGAGGCGGGTATTAAGACTTCTTGTAATGCATCCATGGTAATGGCACCGTGCGATCGCCAAAACGAATAGCTGTTTTTTGTATAGTGAGAAGCGATAAGGCCTGCCCCGAAAATAACGGAAGACAAGGTATACGCCAGATTTTTTAGAAATAAGAGTGCAAAAGAATCTCGATGTCTGCCGATAAGGCGTACGGTCTGGATATCATTAAATATAGTCTCGAAGTTTTCCTGATTTTCCCAAATATTTTTGCCAAAAAGGGTTTCTCTTAATTGTTGCACCTTGTTGTATTTTTGGGTGATGAAATGCAGTGCGTCAATGTTTTCATTGCTGCGGTTCTGAATATAAAGTGAAATCGGGTATTTAGTTCCTGTCTTATCCAAAAAAAAGTGTCCGACATAATCATATTTGATCCGAACCTCGTAAGAGTTTACGGCCTTCATTAGCTCTTGATACAGATGTGTCTGATAGGCCATACAAATTCTATTGAGTTCACTCTGCTTTTTTTGCAATTGAGACGCCACGATTTGCTCAGTCTTATTGATCATTAAGTTATGATAACTGGCAAATGTTAAGATAATATTAATTGGTGTAACAATATTGTAAAGAAGCTTTGTACAGGACATTTTTAAATCTCGGAAAAAATGCACGTCTTTGCGAACAAAGTAAAGCAATCAAGTGGCCTTGGATTAGCGCATCTATTGCTTATAAGGTCACTGGGTTGCTTCGTCTTCGCCTCGCAAAGACGAGTTATTTAGCCGCATTTAAAAAATTGGCCTGTGCAAAGATAAAGACAGGCGACTTGTTTTTTTGAGTAGCGCTTGAAATTTTTCGTTAATAAGATATGCTTTTTTTATAGGGCTGTTAGCTCAGCTGGTAGAGCAGGAGGCTCTTAACCTCTGTGTCATAGGTTCGAACCCTATACGGCCCACCAATTTATTGAGAACACACAAGTTTCTTTAATTTATTAAATCCCGTGAACGCTCCCTAACGGTCGCGGTTCGGTAAATCCGCTAATAACCGAGCCGCGACCGTTAGGGAGCGTTCACGGAGCGTGGCTCAGAGTCAGGTTTTTCTAAACATTAATGGTCACGGCGCGGTTAACTATAAGGGCTTATCTTGCTGCACACCAGACACTATCCATTTGGAATTATCAGGGGATTTCCGAAAATGCCAAATTTCATTTAATGAGCTGGCAGTATCGCTGTTTTCCTTAATTAACCCCGTAAAACGCACACTGGCTGTAAATGGACTGGTTTCCAGGGAGACATCAAGTAACTCTGCATCAAGCGTTACAACTTCTGTTTGGTTAAATTCTTCCTCCCGCTCCTGAAACTGTAATTTTACTTCCGCTAATACTTCAGGAGACGTAAATTCGCTTAAATCAGGTAAGTTTTTTGTATCATAAGCCGCCTGTAAGCGAATGAACATTACTTTAGCATCCCGCAAAAATTCCTCCGACATAAATCCCGCTGGAGTATTAACCGTTCCGCTAGCGCTATTGAAGGAAAAATCAGGCGTAAAGGTCTTGAAGGGAGCTTGTCCTGAGAAGTTGTGTGCCGATTGAAACCCCGGTTGCATTCGCTTGCGCAAAAAGCCGATGATAACAAATAATACGGTTCCCACCAGAAGCCAGGACAGTAAACCACCTGCCAAACCATGATTCATAAAGAGGCTGGCTAATAAGCCACCCATTAATAATCCCCCGACAACACCACCCCATTTACTGGCAGATGATGAGGCTTTGCTCGGTTGCTTAGCGTAAGGCGAAGAAAAACTTTTGACCGAACGGTAGGTACCAAAACTTCTACCCCCGCCAAATCGCTTGGCGGATGCTTCATTTACCATTAAGCCAAAAGCGAGCAAGGTGATGATTAAAACTGAAACGATGTTACGCATGCATAAACCTCAATTAAATAGACAGCGTGATTATACCCTGAAATGCCGAAAGTCCGGCATGGGTTTAGGGTTCTTTTAGTTAAATGCACTAATAGCGGCTCTAACTATAGCCGTTGATGGCTCGGCACCGTTTAAACGATTTTCAGGATGAGCAAAGAAGCCGCGCATTCTAACGCCCGATTCAATGCAGAGATTAATGGGTTTGGCCTCCCCAACATCAGCATCTCCTGCTGGAAGAAGAGCGATTACGTCCGATTCGTTCTTGGTGCGATGATATAAAAAAATGCCATCCTGGTCGTGATTAGAATTTGTTGTACTATGGCCGCAAGTTTTCGGCTGATAAACCAAGTCTCCTGCTGGATTTTTTTGAATAACTACCATTTTATGTTCTTCATTTGTTTCCTTGTAAGTGCTTTTATCATAACCAAACAGACCCTGTTTATTGAAAAAGCGCATGAGCCTTAACCGCCAGGATTTATGTAATGCAGCCTCGTGAGGGATAACGGAATCATCGATTGGCTCATATATATTTCTAATCGCTTTCATCGTGCGAACCAGGGAATATTCACGTTCATTTTCGGGAAGGCTTATAAAATTTGACGCAGTGTCGAGCTTCCAGCGAGAACCCCATTCGCCACAGGCGACAATAAAACGCAGTAGAACCGCCAAAATATTACCGATGTAGGGGATTTTTTCGACGTACGATAAGGCCACGCTAGTTGTCGATGAGAAAGTTTTGGCAGCATAAGTTCCGGCAAGTGATATCCCACGTTTATGATAGTAACTGGCTACATGGCTCACAATACTACCCCCTAAAGACCAACCATGTAGGCCAATTTTTTCATAAGGAATATTTTTCTCTTTATGCAATCGTTCCACCTGAGCTATCCCGGCTTCTACTAAATCGAAGGCTTTCTCGGCTTTACCAGTACTATTTAAAACACCCGGGTAGTTAAATTGAACGGTTGTTACAGGCAAATCATAATCGCGTTCAAACGCTAATAAATCTTCAGCAATCATATGCTCATCACCCTGATAACAACCGCTATTACCGTTAAAATAAATAATATGAAGGTGAGTTGAACCTTCTGGTTGACTGTTCGCTAAATCATTACTGGCGGTTGCGCTATCTAATAGAGTTTTTTTATCAATCTGAATTTTAAAAGAGGTAAAGTGGATGGTTTTATCACCGGATATATAGTCACGATTATAGTTTTTTAAGGATTCATATTGAGCGCTAAGAATAGGATCCAGGTAAATTTTACCCTCATCAGATACCTTGGGTCTTTTAAAGCCCGCGGGGAAAATCAAGGGGCCCAGTGTTTCAGTGATAGTATGTGCTTCAGTTTTATAATGGGAGTTACCTTTGTTGGCAATAAAGGCAATAATGACGCCCACGGTATATTTGCTTAAAAATGTATCTAAAAATAATTTCCTGGCAATCCATTTTAAAGCATCATTGGTAAAAGTCAGGGGGCTAATGAGGCGCTGCCATCCGGTTTTTGCAAGCTTTTTGTAGGCATAAATTTCTTCATCAGCCGGTAGTGGATCGACTGAATCAGGAGGTGGTAGCTCTCCTTTTTTCTTACGGGAAATATCATTATGTTTTTTAATGCTCACTAATAATGGGAGCAGTGGCGCATGAATAGTACGAAGAGAAGCGTTAGTTATTTCTTCTGCTACTTCATTGCGATAGCAAAATAGAAAGTGAGATTCAATGGGAGTTGGTACAATTGTAAAAAATTCTTCTTTTTCCCAGATACCATTGACCGGGACTTCCCTTATAACAGTAAGTTTTTTTTCATCTTCTGCTAAATTATTAAAGTAATACTCGAGCTCCATCGAGAGCTTTGTCAAATTTGCCATCATTCATCCTTGTTGTGATTGTGGAAAAGGCTGTAAATCCCTGTACAGCTCTTATTAATTAATCCATCCGGCTGCGTTTTTCAATAGCTGGGCTGGGGAGGTAGTAAGTCAATAAGGTCGCCTATTAAGCAATTATAGATGTAAATAAGTGGTAAAATTAATCAATATGCATAATCTGCATTATAATTGACTTAATAAGATAAAAATGAAAGCGCTTACGTTTAAGGAATGAAATATGGTCATGTCATGGAAAGAACAACTAGAGAAAAAACTTATTGAAGAATCAACGGGTGAGAAAAGTACTCTGCTTCACTCTAAATATAATAATAGTTTTTCTGCCAGTTACATGGATATATATACGCCAGATATGGCTTTTGATGATATTACCTATCTTGAAAAACTATCCCCGCAAAATCCACTTGAAATGAATTTTTATTCCTTATCCGGTCAGAACGAAAATTTTCTCCATCTTCGATTGTTTCAATGGAAAAAGCCTATTCCCTTATCTGATATTTTGCCCATGCTTGAGAATTTTGATTTGCGTACGGAAAGTGAAATCCCTCATAAAGTTAAAATTGATGACAAATGTTGTGTTTATATTAGTGATTTCACCCTAATTTATTCCAAACAGGATTATAAAGTAGATGACGTTAAAGAATTGTTTCGCGATGCTTTTACTAATGTGTATTTCAGCCTTGCTGAAAATGACGGATTTAACAAGCTCGTTTTAGGCGCTTTATTATCCGTGCAGGAAGTGGGCATATTGCGTACTTATGCAAAATATCTTCTTCAAATTGGCTTTCGTTTCAGTCAATCTTATATTGAAAAAGCACTAGCGTGCAACACGTCAATTACCAGGGATTTAGTTGATTTGTTTAAAACCATGCACGATCCGGACATTAATAATAATGAAAGACGTACAGGTGACATCGAGCAACAAATTTCGCAAAAACTTGAATTGGTGACGAGTCTTGATGAAGACAGAATTATTCGCCGTCTGCTTGCTTTAATGAAAGCAACGCTCAGGACTAATTTTTTTCAGGGCAATGAGGTTGACTATTTAGCTATTAAATTGGAGTCATCTGCAATCCCTGAACTTCCATTGCCAAAACCATTGTATGAGATCTTTGTTTACTCACCCCGTTTTGAGGCCATTCACCTGCGTAAGGAAAAAATTGCGCGCGGCGGTATCAGGTGGTCTGATCGCCCTGAAGATTTTCGGACGGAAATCTTAGGCTTAATGAAGGCGCAAGTGGTTAAAAACACCGTTATTGTGCCATCAGGTGCTAAAGGGGGATTTGTATTAAAAACGATACCGCCTCTGGCTTCTCGTGAGGAGGTTCAAGTTCTCGTAATTAATTGTTATAAATCATTCATTCGTGCCTTGCTGGATCTTACAGATAATATAATTGATGCCGATTTTATTCCTCCACCTCGAGTGGTTTGCTATGACAGTGCTGATCCTTACCTGGTTGTCGCCGCTGATAAAGGTACCTCAACGTTCTCCGATATCGCTAATGGTATTTCCAAAGAGTATGATTTTTGGTTGGGAGATGCTTTTGCTTCAGGCGGTTCAGCAGGCTATGACCACAAAAAAATGGGGATTACAGCAAGAGGGGCTTGGGAGTCAATAAAGCGGCATTTTCGTGAGTTAGATTGCGATGTTAAAAGAGAGGAAATAACGGTTATAGGGATTGGGGATATGAGTGGGGATGTCTTTGGTAATGGTATGCTCTATTCTGAAAATATCAAATTACTGGGTGCTTTTGATCATCGCCATATTTTTATTGATCCAACGCCTGATACGAGGCTTTCTTATGAGGAACGTAATCGGCTTTTCAATTTACCAACCTCTTCCTGGGAAGATTATAACCCTGAATTAATTTCCAAAGGGGGCGGTGTGTTTAAACGCTCTCTTAAGTCCATAACCCTGACGCCAGAAATGAAACAGGCATTTGCGGTGGACGCTGATGCCCTACCTCCCAATGAGCTAATCACGGCCTTATTAAAAGCGCCTGTTGATTTGCTTTTTAATGGCGGGATAGGCACCTATGTAAAATCAAGTCAGGAAACAGCTGCTGATGTTGGCGATCGCACGAATGATTTTTGTCGAGTAAACGGTGATGAGTTACGTTGTAAGGTTGTGGGCGAAGGAGGTAACCTGGGTTTCACGCAGAGGGGACGTGTAGAATATGCCTTGAATGGTGGATTAATTTTCACTGATTTTATTGATAACTCAGCAGGGGTAGATTGTTCTGACCATGAGGTAAATCTAAAAATTTTACTTAATAGTGATGTTAATAAAGGTATTTTCACTGAGGAAAAACGCAATGAACTATTAACTTCATTAACAGAAGAAGTTGCTCATCTCGTATTAAATGACAATTATGAACAGGCGCTGGTCTTAAGTTTTTCAGCATTTTCAGCAAAAAATCATATAGGTCTTCATACGGAGTATATTAAAGAGCTGGAAATGCAAAATATTTTGAATCGCCAGGTGGAGTTTTTACCCTCTGATAAAGAATTGGTGGAACGCAAAACTGCAGCCCTGGGTCTTACCAGACCTGAGCTCGCAACCTTAATGGCTTATACAAAAATTTATTTAAAACAAGAGATTTTAGCATCCAGTTTACCAGAGGATCCTTATTTAAATCAGATTCTCGAAACAGCCTTTCCCCCTTCAGTGAGAGAGATGTATCAAAGCCAGATGTTTGAACATCGACTGAAAAGATACATTGTGGCAACTCAGCTCAGTAATGAAGTAGTAAACAAGATGGGTCTTACTTTTGTTTACCGTATGCAAAGGGAAACAGGTGCCACAGTTGAGGAAATTATACGTGCTTATACATTGGCGGCACATAGTTTTGAAACAGATGAGCTGCAACGAATTATTGAATCACTGGATTTCAAAATCCCGCTGCAAGATCAATTTGAGACTATCAATATCATTCGCAAACTACTTGACTTGTCTACTCATTGGTTTTTACATGGAAACCATCATGTGGGTGATTTAAATACACTGGTAGCGCATTATTCACATGGGATACGGTCAATTGAGCGCCTGATACCGGAATTAATGACAGGGGTTACTAAACAATACCTTAACTCGTTGAAAGAGAAATTCCTGAAATTAAATCTTCCTGCAGAAACAGCGGAACGTATAGCAGCTTACAGGGCTATTTATACCTCTTTGAATATTATTGAAGTAGCTACTAACAATACGATGGAGTTGGAAAGAGTCGCGAGAATTTATTTTGCCGCAGGCGAGCGCATGAACCTTGTATGGTTTCGCGACCAAATTGCAAGCGATACGCGCGACGATCATTGGCATGCATTAACCCGCCTGACACTGCGTGATGAGTTGGATAATTTACAACAAGCGCTGTCTATCGCTATTCTCAGAGAAGATACACAAGAACCCGATCCTCAGAAGCTTATTGATAAGTGGGTACATAACCATCAGCGAACCGTCGTTCGCTGGGAGAAATTTTTATCAATGCTTCACAGTAATCCAACGGTGGAATATACAATGTTTTTTATAGCAATACGCGAGCTGACTACCCTAATCCTCAAAAGATAGGGCTTGAATAGGGCTCATCTTATTGCTTTTTTCGCGATGAAGGCTTTTTTTCCTTGGCAAAGATAAATTGATTTAAGGCTTTGGCAATGGTTTCTTTTTTGTCATGATTCGTGTCATAAGTATTAATCAAGGGCATAGGTGCTTTATTTTTTAATGCAAAAGCCAGCCGATAGACCGTTGAGCCTCTGGATGTTACGGACTCTTCGATAATTACGTTTTCAATTTCTGAAAAAGAAAGGCTCTCTTCATCTGTTTTTAGAATGCCTGTTCGTCTGATGGTAACGTTTTTTGAAACCTTATCTACCAGAATATAAACGTTTCTCAGGCAAAGCAAAGTAAAACCGATTATCGGAAAAACCGCTGCGAAGGCAAATAACCACCAGGCCGTGGGGTAGGGCACATCAAAGGATGTTGCAAGGCTATTGCTGATATAAGTGTTAATAGCCGCAACGACACTATCTTTATCCGTGCGACTACTGGAGCTGCCACCGGTGAGGCTGACAGGCCCCGAATCCGTTTGTAAATATATGCCATATATTGTGCTGCCTTTATTTCCCTGGCTGCTGACAACTTCTGCTTTTTTTAGCTCGCCTAACGGTGTGCTTGAATGATAAAAACCATAAACACTGCTCTCTAACGTGCATTGTTCTGCGCGATTGGGTTGTTTTTGTTTGCAGACTATTTGATATTGCATCATTAAATAAACCGCAGGAACAATGGTGCCGAGGATAATTAGTACGCCAAATAAATGCGCCAAAGTGCGTTTTATTGAAAGTAGTAGTTTATCCTCATTAATCTGATGTAGTTTCATCGTATTTCTGCCCTTTATTTAGTGGATGCTTAAGTTCCTGTTTATTAAATAACTAATCCCTGTAATGACTTCCAATCAGACCAACTGCCCTTATAACCCGCTATAATTTGTTGCGCATAAAGATAAAAATTTGTTAAAAAAACCAGCCGCTCTTCATAAAAATCCGTAAGCTCCGGATCAAGTCGATAAATTTCTGATAAATTATAAAAAGGGGGAATTGAGGCCTGCCGCGCAATAATATCGTGAAAACTGACTTTATCGGCGTTATTTAGCATATCTATCATTGCAAGAAAACTGGTGGAACGGCCCTTACCACCACGGCAATGAATATGTAGCCAGGTATAAGGGGGGAGCTTTTTATAAAACTCAACAAAATCATCAACCTCGCTGTCTAGCGGCGCCCTGTGATCACTAACGTTTAAGCGGTGGTAGCCTAAGCCCGCCTCAGTTACTACTTCTTCTTCGCTTTTAACAGTTTTAATAACGACATTTTTACCATGAGTATATTTTTTAGCATCAAATTGCTTAGGGGTTAATACGCCATTAATATGGTCTTTCTCTTGTAAATCGCGCAGCCACGCCAATTCGTCTGCGTAAACCTGTTGTCTCTTTTTCCCTAAATTAATCCAGTTATGAGAAGTGGTCAGATTTATTGCCTGGCCATTCAAGTAGCCGTGAGTTTCTTGCCGTAAATCCACCACTACAATACGACTGGGCTTTTTCAGGCTTTGCTTGTTAATGTAATCGGCTATTTCCTGCCAGCCATCTTCGTTGGGAGCGGCACTTGCTGAAGACCATAATTTATCGATACCAGCTGTGTCTTCATGATAGTAGGACGCGATCATTGATGTATCACGCAGATTTTTTACATGCGAATAAGAGGCGCTTGTGTCTTGTACAATACAAGGTAGCTTGTCGGTTCCATCACAAATGGCCGCTTCTTGTCCGGAAAAGACAATAGTTGCGTATAGTAAAGATAGAAAAAAAAAGGACTGAGGTACGAATCGACATCCTGAAACGATCATGCTCAAGCACCATAAATAAAACGCTTAACCCAGTCTATGAAAAAGAGGACTTTGATGCAAGAGGCTTGACAATTCTGCCTAATGGGTTAATAAAGAGATGCTATTCTTTGGAAAGAATTTTTAGAGAAAATAATGGCTCATTCATCAGCGAATATTGAAGATGTTGTGCTTCACGAGAGAATTGATAGGGCAATTGATGTCTCTCCCGTGATGAATAATTGTTTTTTTCATGCCTTTGCACTGTATCTGCTTATTAATAACGAACCGTTTCCACCGCATTTGTTTCTGCAATACGACCAAGATATCAAGCCCGTTCAGGATTTGAAAAAGCAGTTCAAGCGTCTTGAAGATTTGGAAATTTTTGATACCTATGAGCAACTTAAAAATCCGGATAGCAAGGGGTCGATGCATTTTTTTGAGAAAACTATGGTACTGGGTGTTTTTTTAAGAAGCTGGTTTGCTCATTGGTTATTAGTTAATGATGAATATAAAGAGCTTTTGTATGAGAAGGCTAAAAAAGTTCCTGTTTTTTCCCGGATAGTTGAGTTTTTTAATGAATCCGGTGCTGAATCTCTCTCAGAGGAAGCGTTGTATTTAGCCAATAAAAGTTTTTTTGAGGAGGCAGAGGAGGTCAAGCCCGAGACTTATTGGCTCGAGCAGGGGTACTCTAATTATTGTCAATACCTGGCTTTACCGGGCACAAAAATTGCCCTTTCTGATGTGAGGCCTGTTCTGGATCATCTGGGCATCTCCTACGCCATTTATGGAAAAATCGATAAAAAAATTGTCATGGAGTCTGGCGAGGCCGTCAGAAAATTTGAATTGGCAATCGACCCGGGTGCTGGTCATTATTTTTTAATAGTAGCTGACAATAATCAAGCGTTGGACGAGTATAAATCTGAGTGTATTAATTACATTAATGAACGTGCCCGTGTATTACGCGCCCACGACATTAATAAGCTTGCTCTATGTCAAAAAAAATCGGTATTGTTGCTGGCGGCTACGTTACCGGTTGATAATTTAAATGGACAGACCGCAATTAGTGTTTTGGTGGATAAAATTGCCTCGATTAAAGAATTTATCACAGAAAACCAACACCCTGAATTGCCTTGTGAAAACATTAACCCTGTAAGGCAACCACATCTTCTGGAACCTGATGACGAAGTAGTTATGCCTCAACCTGTCGTTGTTGTTAAATCCAGTGAATCGGCTGCAGCTGTTGTAAAGCTTGAGCGCCAATATGCCCGAAATATTTTTGCCTCTCCGCCCTTAACGCGTCAAGAGGTGGAGTTTGATAAACAATTACGAGCACTTAAAAATAAATCCAATCAATTTCGTCTTAAAGTCTTTAAAAAAGCCACTTATCTCAAGGCTGCCGGGGAAATTGATACACTTCATCAAAAGCTATCAGAGGCTTTTGATACTTATCGTTTTAGTACTAAAACGATAGCAGACTACGAGGTATTTAGTGCCGCATGTGCTATTGCAATCGAGGATTCAACTGAGCGGGGAATTTTGCAACGTCACCGCGGCATGGGGGTTATTATAAAAAACTTTCTTCTTGCTATAGCGGGTCTTGGCGTTTTTTATTTTGGGGCGGGAATGGTTAATTTGATAAAAACAAGAGGTGCTGATTTTTTATTTTTCAAAAAAACCGATACCGTTAAAAAGATAGACGACATTAAGAATTCTATTGATGAATTGGAGAATACGGATTATCTGTTAGAGTGACTGGGATAAGGTTTGTGCGCTGAAAGAATGGCAACCTTGTCTAATGCACGCAAAATTCTCCAACCTAATCCTTCGTCATATACTTAATCTCATCAATCATCGCCTCCGCTCTTGCAAGGAGATATTGGTCTTTTTTTGCAAGCGTCAAAACTACCTTTAATTTACGAATGGCATCCCTTGCACGCCCTTGTAACAGTTGACATTGTGCTTCTGTAAAATAAGCATATGCTTGACGGTGAGCAGAAGCTTCTGCGCGCGCGAGTTGTTCACAAAGAGGCAGGTCATTTTTAAATTGACGCGACCCTTTAAGAAGAACGCTGACCGCTTTCTCAGCACTTCCATTGGCAAGCAGGCCGTGGGCATAAGCCATTAAAGCGGCATAATTATCCGGGTAATTGGATTGTAAGTCTTGTAATCTTTTATTGGCAGTGTCAAATTGCTTATCCCCGATTTCAGCATTTGCCATCGTAATTTGAAAAAATAAATTATTGTTATCCTCTTTCAGGAGGGGGGCTAAACGCTCACTGGCTAATTTGAATTGGTTAATATTAATGAGTGCCTGCACGTAACCGAATTGACAGGCGATATACTCTTGATTATGTTTTTGACATTGATGCTGATAATAATCAAGAAGTTGTTTATTATCGGTAGTGACGTCCGTACGGATAAGTTCTTTAAAGAGACGGTAATTGAGGTTGTCAGGATATTGTTTGCCCGCAATATGCAAGCTTCTATTTTCTGCTTCTGCAATACGGTCATCATCAAGAGGGTGAGTGCGTAGAATGGCAGGAATATTCGCTGTGTAATAATAGCGGCTATGTTGTTGCATTTTCTTAAAAAAACTGGCCATTGCACGTGGATCAAGTCCTGAACGAATCAGCATATCAATACCGATTCTATCCGCTTCTTTCTCCTTGGCACGCGTAAAGTTGATATTATCTTGCGCAAAGCCTGTTAAAGACGCCATCAATGCTCCACTTCCAAGGGTGGGATTAACAACCCCTAATGCTGCAGACACAAGCAAAGAGGCAAGCATCGGAATGCGCATTTGTTTCTGATGCTCAATCATACTGTAGAGATGATGCAGGCGAACATGCGCCAGTTCATGCGCCATCACCGCGGCTAACTCGCTTTCATTTTCACTGGCAAGAATAAGCCCGGAATTAATGCCAATGTAGCCGCCAGGCCCTGCAAATGCATTAATTTCACCGGATTTCACGATAAAGAAATAAGGGGCTGGAACTTTGGCAAAGCGCGCTAGTTGCTTGCCCAAATGATTAAGATACTGATTGGCTAATGGATTTCGAACAATACTGTCTGATTGATTTATCAACTGGACAAATTCTTTTTCAAGCTCTTCAAGCTCATCAGTGGAGTAGGGGGTTAATGAATAGACGTTAAAAGGGGTAATTTGCAAAATAATTAATAAAAAGCCCAGATTAATTTGCTTTAACGTATTAAAAATTTTCCTGAGTCTATTCATAGAGTTACTTACACCTCTTGTGAATGCCAATTTTGATTATAACAGTAATAACACTTAAAGCTAATATCAGGGTTTAAAGAAGACTTATGTAAATGACGCGCAGCAAATTGTGCCAATATTGGGGAATAAATGCCTTGATTGCGGCTCTTAGGCTACTCAAAAATTGAATAATTTGTTATCATGCTCGTATTTTAACGCGTTGATTTGATTATGCACAAACAGTTTATGAAAGCTGCTCTGCAACAAGCGTACCGGGGACGAGGTGCTTGTGCTCCTAATCCCAGTGTGGGAGCTGTAGCTGTGCATAATAATAAAATAATCGCCGAAGCATTTCATCAAGGCGCAGGAAGTGCTCACGCAGAGCAGTGTATTTTAGAGCAAATAAAGGGAAATACACGCGATGTTACCTTATACGTAACGCTTGAGCCTTGCAATCATTGGGGAAAAACGCCTCCTTGCGTTTCTGCTATTATTGAGGCGGGTGTAACACGCGTTGTATATGGATTTCGGGATCCTAACCCTTTGGTTATCGCTAACAATACGCCTTTGATTCTTAAGAAGCAGGGGATTGACGTGATTCACTTCCCACTCACTGAAATTGATGAGTTTTATAAAAGCTATCAATTTTGGACGGCGACTCGAAAGCCATGGATTACCGCGAAAATAGCCCAAACACTTGATGGGAAAATTGCAGGTGTTAATGGTGAAAAAGTCGTACTTTCAAACCAACACTGCGCCTTATTTACTCATATGCAGCGATCTTATGCGGATGTTATCGTGACCAGTGCGCGAACAATCATTAATGATGATCCCGCAATGACAGCTCGCCTTGATAATTTAACGATAAAAAAGCCTGTTGCAATCCTTGATGCGCGTCTTTCATTGCCTCTTCGTCGGAAAATTTTTCACGAAGCCAGTCATTGCCATATATTCCATGACGCCAATATCAAGGTTACCGAGGCGCACAATAATTGCAGCTACTATGGCGTGCCTGCGGTCAATGGTCATCTGGATTTATCAGCAGTTATCAAACATCTTGGGGCTATGGGCTTTCATGATGCGTGGGTCGAGGTTGGAGGGACTATTTTTTCCGCCTTGCATGAACAGGAATTAGTACAGAGAACTTACCTTTATATAGTCCCACAAACTTTAGGCATTAATGCCACACCAGCTTATCCTGGAAAAAATTTGTTTGGTCGTGAGCACACTATTTCATGGCAAATTCAGAAAAATAACATCATAGCGTGCCTTGATTGGCAGGAGAGTTCATGTTTACCGGCCTGATTCAACAGCAAGCTCGGGTTTTAGCAAACAACGAAATGGAGAGTGGTAACCGGCTTTTTTTAAGCACGACCTTATCCGCACCCGAAGTAGGGGAAAGCATAGCGGTTAATGGCGTATGTTTAACGCTTTTGCCAGGTGTTGAGGGGCATCTTGCGTTTGATGTATCACCGGAAACACTGAAATTGACGACCTTAGGCCAATTACGTGCGGGTCACCAGGTTAATATCGAGCGCGCGCTACTCGCAAGTAGCCGTTTGGGGGGGCATTATGTCAGTGGTCATGTTGATACAACGGCGAGCCTTAAAGCCATGACAGCTCTTGGTGATTACCTGGAAATACATATTGGTGATTTTGCAATGCCGGCCTCTCGATACCTTTTACCCAAAGGTAGTATCACTCTGGATGGGGTCAGTTTAACGATAAATACCGTGGATACGACTGGTATCAAACTAATGATGATACCGCACACTTTAGCCCATACAACGTTTGGTCAGCTAAAAATTGGCCAGCGGCTCAATGTGGAATTTGATTATTTTACCCGTATTGTTGCCCATCAGCTTACAATATCGGGGCAGTTGAACAGTGAGGTTGAGTTATGACGAGTCTTTTTGTAACCATTGAGCAGGCAATTTCCACCTTAAAGGCTGGTCGCATGATCATCTTGCTAGATGATGAAAACCGCGAAAACGAAGGGGATCTGGTTATTGCGGCGGAGTTTATCAACGCTGAAACCATCAATTTCATGTCACGATTTGGGCGGGGTTTAATTTGTTTGCCCATGGCCGATGAATTAATCGATAGATTGAATTTGCCAATGATGACGTCTCATAATCGTTCGCCCTATGGCACGGCTTTTACCGTGTCAATTGAAGCGGCGAGCGGTGTCTCTACTGGAATTTCAGCCAGTGATCGCGCCCGCACCATCCAGGTTGCTATTGATGACGCCAGCACCTCACTTGACATTATTTCTCCAGGACATATATTCCCATTGCGTGCAAGAGCTGGTGGCGTACTTGAGCGCGCCGGACAAACAGAAGGCAGTGTCGATTTGGCAGTCCTTGCAGGCCTTAAACCTGCAGCGGTTATTTGTGAAATTATTAATGACGATGGCACGATGAGTCGCCGCGATCAGTTAGCACTGTTTTCTCGCGAGCATAATATTCCTATGGTAACTATAAAAGACCTGATAGATTACCGCATACGCTTTGAAGAGCTTATACAACTGGCCGCAACATCCACAATTCCAATGCATGATTACGGCAATTTTTTGATGTCAGTTTTTACCAATGACCTTGATAATGCTGAGCATTTTGCCCTGGTCAGACCTCCGGAAGTCAGTAACAAAGTGCCATTGGTCCGTATTCACTCAGAGTGCATTACAGGGGATGTATTTGGTTCTTGTAAGTGTGATTGTGGTAGTCAGTTGAAACGTTCTCTGGAAATGCTGGCAAAAGAAGGTGGTATACTAATTTATTTACGCCAGGAAGGGCGTGGTATAGGCTTGGCTAACAAATTAAAAGCATATGCGTTGCAAGAGCAAGGCTATGATACGGTGGATGCTAATTTGCAATTAGGTCTTCCGGCCGATGGGCGAGACTATGCCATTGCTTACCAGATTTTAAAATATTTAGGTGTTGAAGTTTTAAGGCTACTCACTAATAATCCTAAAAAAATTGAAGCTTTGGAAAAATATGGCTTAACAATTAGTGAACGAATACCTTTAGCCATAGAGCCTTCACCCGATAATCATGATTATTTGAAGGCAAAGCAAGTTAAACTCGGGCATTTACTAACGATTGCCTAACGAATGTAGACTATATTTTTCATAATAATGACGAAAGTTGATTTCGCTGCGTAAATAATGTGTTATTTTCGTTCTTATTTTGTTAAAATTTAATCCCGTTTACATGCGAAATAATTTATACCGCTTATGTGGCGGTTTTGGCATTCCAAACGGGGTCATCAATGACAAATTATATTTTTATTACAGGCGGAGTGGTTTCTTCACTCGGCAAAGGTATTGCAGCTGCATCGCTTGCAGCAATTCTTGAAGCCCGCGGCTTATCGGTTACTCTTATAAAGCTTGATCCTTATATCAATGTGGATCCGGGGACAATGAGTCCTTTTCAACACGGCGAAGTTTTTGTTACGGAAGACGGGGCAGAAACGGATCTCGATTTGGGGCATTACGAACGCTTTGTACGCACCACCATGACCAAGCGCAATAATTTTACCTCGGGTAAAATTTATGAAACCGTCATTAAAAATGAAAGGCGAGGTGATTATCTCGGCGGTACGGTGCAGGTTATTCCCCATATTACCAACGAAATCAAGCGCTCTATTGAAATGGGAGCCAAGGGTTTTGATGTTGCCATGGTTGAAATTGGCGGTACAGTTGGGGATATTGAGTCGTTGCCCTTTCTTGAAGCTATTCGTCAAATGCGTATTGAGCTTGGAATGCAGCGCTCTTTATTTATTCATCTGACCCTTGTCCCTTATATCGCAACATCTGGTGAGACCAAAACGAAACCCACTCAACACTCTGTTAAAGAGTTACGCTCTATTGGTATTCAGCCGGATATACTGATTTGCCGTTCTGAAAAACCGTTATCGACAGCAGACAGGGTTAAAATCGCCTTATTTACCAACGTTGAGAAAGAGGGCGTTATTTCGCTTGAAGATGCCAAGAGTATTTATCTGATTCCCATGATTTTGCATGAGCAGGGTTTAGATGAAATTGTTGTTAAAAAATTGGGTTTAAATTTAAAACCCGCTGATTTGAGTGAATGGCAAAACGTCGTTGATGCGCAAGCAATCCAGACCATGACGGTTAAAGTTGCCATGGTCGGTAAATACACAGAGCTTAATGATGCGTATAAATCGATTAACGAAGCGTTATATCATGGCGGTATTCATTCGCAAACAAAAGTAGAAATAGAGTACATAGACGCGGAACGTATTGAAAAACATGGCACAAGTCTTTTGTCGCACGTGGACGCCTTGTTAATACCAGGCGGTTTTGGTGAACGAGGGATTGAAGGAAAAATCAAGGCTATTCAATATGCGCGTGAGTCGAAGCTTCCTTTTTTAGGTATTTGCCTGGGATTACAAACCGCTGTTATTGAGTATGCCCGAAATGTAGCCGGAATGACGGGGGCCAATTCTACCGAATTCGATAAAAATACACCTTATCCCGTAATTGCATTAATCAGTGAGTGGATGGAAAAAGACGGACAAGTGAATGTGCGTGATGAAAATAGCGATCTCGGCGGCACTATGCGCCTTGGCGCTCAAGCATGCCAACTTGATGCTAAATCGCATGCTTATCAAATTTATGAGAAGCCTGAGATTATTGAGCGTCATCGTCATCGCTATGAAGTTAATAACCTCTTTGTTAATAGCCTTATCGAAAAAGGCTTGGTAATCGGGGGGCGATCAAGCGACGGTGCCTTGGTTGAGATGATTGAATTACCTAATCATCCCTGGTTTATCGCCTGTCAGTTTCACCCTGAATTTACCTCTACCCCCAGAGATGGTCACCCGCTTTTCAAACAATTTATTATGGCGGCTCGCCAATATCATCATGAAAAGGAAAAAGCATGAAATTATGTGGTTTTGAAGCCAGTATAAACGCTCCCTTATTTTTAATTGCAGGCCCCTGTGTGATTGAAAGCGAGGCAATGGCTTTGGAGACAGCCGGGTATCTGAAAGAAATTTGTGCCCAACTTAAAATTCCTTTTATTTATAAGTCGTCTTTTGATAAAGCGAATCGTTCGTCTATTAATAGCTATCGAGGTCCTGGTTTTGAGAAGGGACTATTAATTCTTGAGAAAGTTAAAAGTCAGATTGGCGTGCCGGTATTAACGGATGTTCATGAAGATACGCCTTTACTTGAAGTAGCGAGCGTTGTAGATGTTTTACAAACGCCTGCTTTTTTATGTCGCCAGACTAATTTTATTCAAAAAGTCGCGTCAATGAATAAGCCGGTGAATATCAAAAAAGGGCAATTTTTAGCGCCTTGGGAAATGAAACATGTGGTCGCTAAGGCGAAAGCCTGTGGTAACGATAACATCATGGTCTGTGAGCGGGGGGCGAGTTTTGGTTATAATAATCTCGTTTCTGATATGCGCTCATTACAAATCATGAGAGAAACAGACTGCCCAGTAGTTTATGACGCCACTCATTCAGTGCAATTACCGGGTGGTAATAACGGCATTTCTGGTGGTCAGCGTGAATTTATTCCCGCTTTGGCAAGAGCCGCAGTCGCTGCTGGCATCGCCGGTATTTTCATGGAAACTCATCCTGATCCGGATAAAGCACTCAGTGACGGGCCTAATAGCTGGCCTTTAGATAAGATAAAATCCCTGCTGCAAACATTAATGGCAATTGATAACGTCGTAAAATCTTCGCCTTTATAAGGTTGATGAATAAATGTAGGGTGGGCAAAGGCGCGCGCGCCGTGCCCACCATGATTCGAAAGCATAAAAAAACCCGGGCAAATCCCGGGTTTTTTATTAACTGATTGGCTGTCAATCACGACCTGAAAAAGCACCGAGCAGTTGCAACAAGCTTACAAACAAATTATATATGGAAACAAATAAAGAAACCGTTGCACTAATATAATTCGTTTCACCACCATGAACAATTTCGCTGGTTTGGAACAAAATCAAACCGGAAGAAATCAACACAAACAAGGCAGAAATCGCTAATTGCAAGGCCGTAACTTGCATGAATATACCCGCAATCATCGCAAGCAATGCAACCATAACGCCTACAAACAGAAACCCGCCTAAAAAGCTGAAGTCTTTGCGAGTTACCAGGGCATAACCAGACAGGGCAAAAAATATCATACCGGTTCCACCTACTGCAGTCGCAATAAGTTGAGGGCCATTAGAGTAGCTAGCTACATACAGATTCAAAATAGGGCCAAGGGTGTATCCCAGAAAACCGGTGAATGCGAACACACTAAGAAGTCCCCAGGCACTGTTTCTTAAAGCTTGTGTTAAAAACATTAAGCCATAAACGCCAACAATCATGACAAAAACATTCATGGGGCGAGCGTGAGAGGCAAAAGAAACATAAGCCATAATAGCACTGAATATAAAAGTGAGGCTTAAAAGGAGGTACGTATTACGTAGCACTTTGTTAGTTGAAAGTACCGATTCATTGCGAGTACTTAGTACAGTTACGTCATTTCTGTTCATCGATAACTCCAAATTATTTATATTTATAGTTTAGCATATATGGGGGTAACTATGTTGCATTTCAAGTCTATAGTTACTTAACAGGAGAGGCAAGCGCTGTTTTTTTAACCTTAGGTTTTAAGACAATAATTTTAGAGTATATTTTACGTTGAAGTTAAGTGTAAAATGAATTTTTTGATTACTTGAGTATAAGATGACGAAAGTGGCAGTGGCACAGATGGTTTCATCTGCATCTATCAAAAACAATCTTGATGTGGTTGAAAAATTTCTAAAGCAAGCACAAGATGAACAAGTAGATTTAGTGGTTTTGCCTGAAAATTTTGCCTTTATGGGGATGAAAGAAACCGATAAATTATCAATTGCCGAAATATCAGGCGCAGGTGAAATTCAGGAATCGCTTGCACGGCTCGCTAAAAAATACAGCCTATGGATAATCGCAGGAACACTCCCTCTAAAGAGTCTTGGGGATCGCGTCAGAGCATCAAGCTTTGTTTTTGATAATAAAGGCCAATGTGCAGGGCGTTACGATAAAATCCATCTCTTTGATGTAAGAGTATCAGAGCAGGAAGCGCATCAGGAATCATTAACCATTGAACGCGGCGATCAGTTGGTGGTTGTGGATACGCCTGTGGGGCGCGTTGGACTTACTGTATGTTATGACTTGCGTTTTCCTGAATTATATCAACAATTGGTAGCGAAAGGAGCTGAGTTATTTTCAGTGCCATCGGCGTTTACTGCCGTCACAGGAGTAGCTCACTGGGAAGTGTTGCTTCGGGCACGAGCAATTGAGAACTTGTGCTATGTACTGGCTCCCAATCAGGGGGGCTTTCATGAAAATGGTCGCCAAACCTATGGCCATTCGATGATTATTGAACCTTGGGGTAAAATTTTGGTCCGCCAAGAGGCGGGTGCTGGTATAATAACCGCAGCCATTGATTTACAACGATTACAGCAATTGCGACGGCAGTTTCCCTGTAATAACCACCATGTATTAATTTCATCTGGAACAAATTCTTGCGAGAAGCAAGTCCAGTAATGATTTCTTATTCAGATTACAAGTAGCACTTTTAAGCAGGAACTATGATGACTCAAGCTCTGGCGATTGCCAAAGATTTAATATTAAAGCCCGCCTCACTGGATGAATCGGTTATTCAGAAGTTAATTCAATCCATGACCGGTCGCCATATCGATGATGCTGATCTTTATTTTCAAAGCAGCAGCTATGAATCCTGGTATTTGGAAGATTCGGAAGTAAAAAGCGGCAGTTTTTCGATTGACAGAGGCGTTGGTATTCGCGCAGTCAGTGGCGATAAAACAGGCTACGCATATTGCGATGACATTTTGTTACCCGCAATGCAGCGAGCAGCAGACGCCGCACGCTCCATTGCTTTGGCGACGACAAAACCTGTACAAGCTATTCAGATACCTGGAAAAGCACTGCCTCGTTATGAAGGGATAAACCCCATAGAAGGCATGAGCAAACAAGATAAGATTGCTTTGCTTGAGTCAATCGACAGAGAAGCGAGACGCATTGATTCACGCGTTATCCAGGTAAATGCGTCGTTAAGTGGATGCTATGAAGTGGTTATGGTAGCTAATCTTCACGGCAACCTTGTCGCTGATATCAGACCTTTAGTCAGTATTAACGTAAGTGTTATCGTTGAGGATAAAAACGGACGGCGCGAGTCTGCGCGATCTGGAGGCGGTGGGCGCGTTGCCTATTCCACTTTTTTGCAAGAGGAAAAAGCACTCGGCTATGCGCGTGAAGCGGTAAGAGAAGCGCTTATCAATTTGGACGCACAAGACGCTCCTGCCGGAACTATGCCTGTGGTATTAGGCCCAGGATGGCCTGGGGTGTTATTACATGAAGCAGTGGGCCATGGATTGGAAGGCGATTTTAATCGCAAGGGACTTTCCGCTTTTTCAGGAAAAATGGGCCAACAGGTAGCGACCAAAGGCGTCACTGTTGTTGATAATGGTACATTGGCAGATAGACGTGGCTCTCTGACCATCGATGATGAAGGTACACCTACCCAATGTACAACATTGATTGAGGATGGGGTGCTTGTTAATTACATGCAAGACAAACTTAATGCAAAACTCATGGGGATGAAGCCCACTGGTAATTGTCGACGTGAATCTTATGCCCATTTGCCCATGCCAAGAATGACTAACACTTATATGTTAGCCGGGAAGGATAACCCGGAAGATATTATTCGTTCCGTGAAACGCGGTTTATATGCGGTTAATTTTGGCGGCGGTCAAGTCGATATTACCTCTGGTCAATTTGTTTTTTCCGCAAGTGAAGCTTATTTAATTGAAGACGGTAAAATCACGACCCCGGTCAAGGGCGCCACATTAATTGGCAATGGCCCTGATGTAATGAAAAAAATCAGCATGATTGGTCATGATCTGGCACTAGATGGCGGCATTGGCGTTTGTGGTAAAGACGGGCAATCTGTACCAGTGGGAGTTGGCCAACCGACATTAAAAATCGATGCCCTAACGATTGGCGGCACAAGATAAACACAGGGGCAGATGTGATGTAGCCATGTAGCCCGGATTAGCGAAGCGTAGTCCGGGAAATGCGCTACTAAATCAATTGGTTTGCAACGATGACATGGCCAAGCCAGATGAATTTTCTCCGTTACTCTCTTAGTATTTAAACTATCAAGGAAAATTGTATGAAACCTGAATGTCGAACATTTACTGACGAAGAAATGAGAGAGGGTAATTTACCCATAGATAAACCAATTAGACCATTAGTGGTATTGAAAACTGGGATGTGTATAATGAGTGGTCTCTGCGCTGATAAGGTCTTGGATACAGAGTACAACGAAAGATGGTATAGCGGTGTGAACATTGGTAATCGTATATTTACAGATGGATTGGTAAAAAAAGAATCTGAAGTTAGGTATAAAATTATCCCACAAGGAAAAATCCCCGTCCCTGCAATTGAGCCTGGCAATAGTTCAGCTGTTGAATCGAGTTTAGCCCGCCTAAGGGCTCAAAACATGGCTTTTTTCAATCTAATATCTGGTAAAACAGAGGTTGTTCAAGAGGTTATTGTCACTGCAGTTATTGATGGACAAGAATATACCGGCACAGAAATTATTTTTGATAATAATACTCTGACAATTAGAGACAAAAATGAAGAGGTTAAGGTGATAAATCTCCAAAATCTTAATGAAATTGCATCACAGCCAGGACCGGGATAAATTTACAGAAATCCTGCTAGCCCGGATTACGCTTCGCTAATCCGGGCTACATTTGGTATTTAATTCGCCAATTTAGTGATGTAGCCCGGATTAGCGAAGCGTAATCCGGGAAATGCGCTAAATCAACTGGTTTGCTGCGAGGTTTAAGGTGATAGATCTCCAAGGTCTTAATGAAATTGCATCACAGCCAGGACTGGGATAAATTTACAGCAATCACCGTAATTCTAAAACACCAATACTATCCCTTCATTGAGCAGGGTAAAAATGCGCTATGCCAGCGCTGCTTCCCGGATTACGCTTCGCTAATCCGGGCTACATTTGACATTGATGAGGGTAAAAATGGGCTATGCCAGCGCTGCTTCCCGGATTACGCTTCGCTAATCCGGGCTACATTTGACATTGAGCAGGGTAAAAATGCGCTATGCCAGCGCTGCTTCCCGGATTACGCTTCGCTAATCCGGGCTACATTTGACATTGATGAGGGTAGAAAGCGCTATGCCAGCGTTGCTATCTCGGATTACGGTTCGCTAATCCGGGCTACATTGGTATTTAATTCGCCAATTTAGCCAGCAACGTTTTAATTTCTAAAATACGCTCCTCGTTTGTATTGCTCTCCAGGGTAAAGCGCAAACGAGAGGGGCCTTCCAGTTGATAGCGTTTTGCCTGCACTTGAATCAGATTAATCAAAACACCCGGATCAATACGTGGCGCGTCGCCAAATTCAATTTTTCCTTGTTGTTGGGCGGCATTTATTTTGGCTATACCTAATTGCTCTGCCTGCAATTTCAAATCGGTAAGTAATAATAATTGCTTGGCGGGTTGGGGAAGAAGTCCGAAGCGGTCAATCATTTCAATTTGTAATTCACGTAATTGCTCTTTATCTTTAGCGTTGGCGATACGTTTATACATAATCAGGCGCGCATGAATATCGCCGATATAATCTTCAGGCAAAATAGCACTAATTCGTAAATCGATTTCAGGACCCTGATGAATAGGCGTTGCCAATTCGGGCGTTTTACCCGCTTTCAAATCACTGACAGCCTTATCAAGCATTTCCATGTACAAATTAAATCCTATAGCCTGCATATTACCACTTTGATCTTCACCCAATAATTCACCAGCACCTCTGATTTCCATGTCGTGAGTCGCCAGTGTGAAGCCTGCGCCTAAATCTTCCAGTGATACAATTGCCTCTAAGCGCTTAACCGCATCTGGTGTTAATAATTTTTCATTAGGTGTTAGTAAATAAGCGTAAGCCTGATGATGCGAGCGCCCCACGCGGCCTCTTAATTGATGCAATTGCGCCAAGCCAAATTTGTCAGCTCTATCAATAATGATGGTATTGGCGGTGGGAATATCAATGCCCGTTTCGATGATGGTGGTACAAACCAGCACATTAAAGCGATGGTGATAGAAATCAGACATTATTTTTTCCAATTCCCGCTCACGCATTTGCCCGTGTGCGCTTCTTACTTTTGCCTCGGGCACCAATGCCTGTAATTCCTGGCAAATTCTCTCGATGGTTTGAACATTATTGTGCAGGAAAAATACCTGACCGCCGCGTAAAATTTCCCGTAATAAAGCTTCCCGCAAGATAGTATCATTTTTTTCTTGCCAGAATGTTTTAATGGCAAGCCGTTTTGCTGGAGGCGTTGCGATGAGCGAAATATCACGTATACCGGCCATTGCCATATTTAAGGTACGAGGAATTGGCGTTGCAGTCATGGACAAGATATCTACATTAAGTCGCAAAGCCTTGATATGTTCTTTTTGTTTCACGCCAAAACGATGCTCTTCGTCAATAATTAACAAGCCCAGATTATGAAACTTGATATCTTTTGAAAAAAGCTTGTGGGTTCCAATTACGATATCAACCTGGCCGTTTTGTAAGGAGTTGATAACCTGTTTGGCGTCTTTATCACTACGAAAACGCGATAAGAGTTCAATATTAATAGCAAATTCCGCGAATCGGTCGCGAAAATTTTCAAAATGCTGCCCGGCGAGCAGGGTAGTGGGAACCAATACACATACCTGTTTATTATTTTGCACCGCAAGAAAGGCCGCGCGCATGGCGACTTCCGTTTTGCCAAAACCTACATCACCGCAAATCAGGCGATCCATAGGACGTGGTGATTGCATGTCTTGAATAATTTGCGCGACCGCGCGCAATTGATCATCGGTTTCTGTAAAAGGAAAACCGCTTGCGAAGCGTTGATATTCTTCTTTAGCAAATTGATAAACAAAACCTGGTTTTGCTTCGCGTTTTGCATAAATTTCAAGTAGCTCGATTGCAACATCGTGAATTTTCTCAGCGGCTTTTTTTCTCTCTTTAAGCCATTGCTCACTGCCGAGTTTATGGAGGGGAGCATGCTCACTGTCCATTCCCGTATAGCGGCTAATATAATGCAAGGACGTTACCGGTACATAAATTTTGTCATCGCCTGCATAGCCCAGAATAAGAAACTCGTTAGAAACCCCATTACTTTCAATAGTTTTTAACCCTTGATAACGCCCAACACCAAATTGCAAGTGCACAACGGGGGCATGCAACTGTAATTCGGCCAAATCACGGATAATTAAATCAGGGTCGACAGATTTCTGACTACTGCGCCGTTGAGGTGTGGCATGATCGCCAAATAATTGGGACTCCACAATGATGGAGATTTGTTGTGGCTTAAGTTCGCTTCCTTCAATGAGCGGGCCTGTCGTAATATTAATGGGCGTATTAGTTTCTAAAAATGCTTGCCAGTCTGTCGTGACCGTCGCGGTGATTCCGCTTTGTTTCATTAAGTCCATTAAAACTTCACGTCGGCCAGCACTTTCAACAACTAATAAATAACGAAAATCCGGCTGATTTAAATAATCTTTTAATTTGATAAGGGGTTGCTCAGCTTGACGCTGTATCGGAAGAGCGGGTGCTGTATGCACTGGAAAATTAAATACAGCTCCTTTATTTTCACGAGTCTCGTGAAAACAACGAATCTGCTGATAATGATTGGCTCTCGTTAATATTTCGGTAGGGGTTAAAAAACAAGCTGGCGGATTAAGAATGGGGCGAGATACATCATGACGACGTTGCTCATGACGTATAGTTAGCTCCTGCCAGAAAATTTCCGCTTGTGCCGGAATATCTTCTATCATGCAAATACTGGTATCGCTCGGCAAATAATCAAAAAACGTAACGGCTTCTGAAAAAAATAGGGGCAGATAATATTCTATGCCTGACGGAAATTGCCCATTACTCACCGCCTCATAAATAGGTGCGTTGCCAGGATTGCCTGAAAAGCGCTCTCTGAAATTACGCCTGAATAACGCAATGCTTGGCTCATCGAGTGGGAACTCTCGAGCAGGCAATATGTGAATATCATTAATTTTATTAATAGTGCGCTGAGTTTCTGTATCAAAGAGTCGCAAGCTGTCAATGACATCATCAAATAATTCAATGCGAAAGGGATAGATGCTACCCATAGGGTAAACATCCATAATCGCTCCGCGCAATGCATACTCACCATGTTCGAGAACTTTATTAACAGCGTGATAGCCTGCTTGTTGTAATTGGTGGCGAAAATGCTGCAAGTCTAGTGTTTGACCTTGCTTCAGGATAAACGCATATTGGTGCAAAAATTGAGGAGGACACAATCGATGCATTAAGGTTGATACAGAACTGATGACGATAGCATTGGTTGTTTGTTGTAAACGGCTTAACGTGGATAGCCGCTCGGAAATAATATCCTGGTGGGGTGAGAATTGATCATAGGGGAGCGTTTCCCAGTCAGGAAAAAAAAGTATTTCATGCGTGCTTTTGTCGTTGAGGAAAAATTGCAGCTCATTGATCAACTGGCTTGCGCTCAAATTGTCAGGAGCAATGAGAAGTTTAATCCCGGCTGTTTTTTGACAATATTCGGCCAATGCCAATGCAAGACTACAACCCTGTAATTGCCCCCAGGTTTGTTTTTTACTAATGGCTGGATAATTCAAAATAGCGGTTGGCATAAGTGATGACAAAGCGTTAATTTTCAAAGCAGACAAGTATACTATACCTATTAGAAATGAACCATTGCTTGCTTACCTTTGCAAGTGCGGTAATATTATCTGTTTATGTACGGTTCGCAAAAGGGAGTTACGCCTACCATGAGTTTAACGCTGTTGTCTTTAAATGATATTAAGCAATCTATTACGATGAAAGAAGCAATCACCGTGATGGAGAATGCTTTCAAGGCGCTTTATTTAAAAAAAGCCGTTCTTCCCTTGCGTACACCTGTGGAAATTGAAAAAGAAAAGGCTTTGATGTTAACCATGCCGGCTTATTTAAGTGATGAGGGGGCACTCGGTTTAAAAGTTGTGTCGATATTTCCTGACAATATTACTAAATCACTCCCGGCAATCACAGGAGCCATGTTATTGCTTGATGCACATACCGGCGAAATTAAAGCAATGATGGACGCGGGCTATTTAACAGGGTTAAGAACAGGTGCCGTTTCGGGTCTTGCGACGAAATATTTGGCCACTAGCGATGCTTCTCATGTTGCTATTATCGGGTCAGGCGTTCAAGCGGCAACGCAGTTATCAGCAGTCAGCGCTGTTCGTAACATCAAATACGTATCGATTTGGTCACGTAATATTGAAAATGCTGAAGCTTTTGCAGCGACTGTTACGGGTTGTGAGGTTAGTGTCTGTCCGACTATTGGAGAGGCCGTGAGGAATGCCGATATTATTTGTACAGCAACGGGTAGTCTTGAGCCGCTTATATATCTTGGCGACCTGAAGCCTGGTGTTCATATTAATGCAATAGGCTCACATACCTTGGCGATGCATGAAGTTGCAGATGACATAATGGGGGAGGCTTTTGTGGTGGTTGATCAATTGCAAGCAGCTTTAAGCGAATCGGGTGAAATACACAGCGCTATTAAAAATCACTATCTCAAGGTTGAAGATATTCATGAGCTAGGGGAAATTATTGAGCAACGTAACCTATTCCCTCAGCAAAAATTGAGCGTATTTAAATCAGTTGGACTTGCTATACAAGATATCAGTATTGCCAATAAGGTTTATGAAAACGCTATTGCGCAAAAACTCGGCTATGCGTTTGAATTATCTTAAAAGCGTGAGCCAGGGTATTAAATAACTTGCTGTAAACCCGGCAATCAACCCAAATAAATGACCTTCCCAGGAAACGCCTTTCTTCCCTGGGAAGATGCCTAAAAAAATGCCGGCGAAATAATATAAACTAATCACTCCTAAAATAACGGCAGTAACCGTTCCTTGTTGGAAAATATCACTGATTAGTAATCCCCAATAACCGGTAATCAAGGCGCTCGCCCCGATATGAAGGCCGGGTTTGGCGAAGCACCAGATTAAAAACCCACTTAAAAGGGTTATAATTACTGTGGCTATCAGAAAAAAATCTAGACCATTAATCAGAATAAAATTACTTAAGACTAATAAAGGAATGGAATTAAAAAATAAATGATTAAAATTGGCATGAAGTACTGGGGCAAATATAATACCTGAAAGGCCATATAAGCGCCTTGGAATAATCCCAAGCCATAGGAGGCGATTATTGACCAATAAATTCGCTACAAAAAATACCCAAGGTACCAGGAGAATGATGCCTAAGGTAGAAAAGTTAGCCTCGGTTTGAGCTTTAATTAGCAGTAAACTGGCGGTTAAATCATCAAGCATAGTACTTCTCTAAATCCTCTTAATCGGCCTTATTTATCACGTTACAAGACAGCCGACCTTTTGCTAATTGTAGCTTAATTGTATCACCAGCGTGGACTTGGTCACTACTAAAAATAACCGTGTTTTTGTGAGTCGCTATGCAATAACCTCTGTCCAGGGTTGCGAGAGGGCTGACAGCATGCAAGGTGCTTAATTGATTCATAAATGATTGTTTTGATTCATGAAAACGCGTACGAATTATTTGGTGTAATCGAGTTTGTGCTTGTTGCAGTTGTGAGCTTAATTGTTGTAATGACGATTTTGGATTATGCGAGTTCAAGGTTGTTACGAGCACTTGCAAATGATGTTGCTTATGGCGAAGTAATTGACCGGATAGTTGATTAAGTTGTCGCTCAAGGTAATCAACCGTTTGCCAGTGAGATGAAATTAACTGCTCCGGCGAGGAGATTTTAGCGAGCTGATGGGATAAAACCAGTTTCTGATGCTGTATGGTACGAGTGACAGCAACCAGCATTCTTCTGATTAAACTCGCAAGAATCCCCATTAATTCAAATTTGTCTGGTGTTACGGCTTCAGCGGCAGCGGTAGGGGTTGCGGCTCTCAAATCGGCGACAAAATCGGCAATGGTAAAATCGATTTCATGCCCCACGCCTGAAACGATGGGGATTTTACTTTGGCTAATGGTGAGTGCTAACTGCTCATCATTAAAAGGCCATAGATCTTCAATACTACCTCCGCCTCGCGCCAGTAAAATTACATCGGATTTACAATCTTTATTGGCTTGAAGAATTGCGTTGATCAATTGAGGTGCTGCATTTTTGCCTTGAACCTCACAGGGGTAGATGTGTACATCAGCAACAGGATAGCGACGTGCCAAGGTACTCAGGATATCCCTTAATGCTGCTCCAGTGCCTGATGTAATGACCGCGATAGTAACCGGATAGCGGGAGAGGGGTTTTTTACGGTGAGGAGCAAACAACCCTTGTTGCTCAAGTTTTAATTTTAAACGCTCAAATTGCTGGTAAAGCTCTCCTAGTCCTGCTTGTACCAGTTCCTGCACGATTAACTGATAATCACCTCGCGCTTCATACAAGCTAAGTTTGCCTTTAGCAATAACTTGTTGACCATCGGTAAACTCCCGCGACGCTCCCGTGTGATGGCTGCGAAAAAAAACACAGCGGAGCTGAGCACTCGTGTCTTTCAGCGTGAAATAGAAGTGACCTGATGCCGGTTTACTTAAATTGGACAATTCTCCTAATACATTTACCTCGCCCAAATCATGCTCCAACCAGGAGCGTACCTGACGATTTAACTGACTCACTGTCAATGGCGCAAATTCTTGTTTCATGGTGTCCAAATAGGTTGCAATAAATAAAAACACTATAGAGTAACCCTAATTTATACGAAAATCGATTGATGTTAAAAGCGCTTTGGATTAATTTAATTGGTTGGAAATGCTATACCTCCGGAAAAGGGTACTGTAAAATCCCCCCTAATAAAAAATAAAGGTTAACAGCCTCCACTAGGTAAATTATATTGAAAGGTTCGCGTATGAGGTTAACGCTTGCGATTGTGGCTATGGTTACAACGCTTCCAATTTTTGCAGAAACGCTGAGTGATGCGATACAACATCGTCTGGTTTACAATCCCGAATTGATTGTTAATTCAGCCCCGTCTCTGGATTTAAAGAGTACCGGGGGGCGTGCATCCATAGAAAAAGACAATTTTTTTAACCAGCTTAAATTTCAAACGCCCTCAAAAAATATTAATAAGCCAGGCGTTGCAGAGGATTTGGCGTTGGATGTGGTTAATCGATATTTGTTAGTTATTCAGCAAGAAAAACTGTTGGAATTGGCGCAAATTAATCTTCGTTTACATCGGTCCATACTTTTGATGGTGAAAGAGCAGAAGAAAGGAACCAGGGCTAAAAAAATTGAGTTAAATCTTATAGCTACCTCTTTGGCACGTGCCGAGGCTGACAGAATTCGTGCTGAAGCAAATCTACATGCCGCCAGGAAAAAATATGCAAAAACGGTAGGCAAGTGGCCAAATCAACTGATTTATCCACGCATACCAGCTAATAGCGATCTTCCTCTGTCGGTAGGGCAAGCAATTGAGCAAGGGTTAAACAATTATCTTCCTGATGAAAATAAGGCTATTTACCCCCATTTTTCCGCAGGCTATGGATCTCATTTTGATAAACATGAAGTGAAAAACCGGTCCATCATTGAGTTAAGTAAATCCGTTAGAATGTCGTGGGCTAACTGGACTGTTGCGGGTTTAAAGCTCAACGCGCTGCGAAAACGCCTGGCAATGACCAATCATATCCGGGATGAAAATCAAGAACGATTTAAAGCAGGGAAAAGTGCAGTTGGTGCTTTATTAAACGCGCAGAAAGTATTTTATAAAACTCAGGTTGATTTTACGCGTGCGGAAAACACGGAAATAATGGCTCGTTATCAAATTCAAAGTACTATTGGCGAACTGCTGCCCTATATCAACAGGAGTTGGCCTGAAGATACAACGACCAGTGTTAACTCTGATGAATCAGCGAATTTATCTGAATTAGACAGGCTCTCTTATCCATATCCAAACTATAAGCCGCTATTTCATGCGCAGTTGGAAAATAATATGGAAAATTTGCCGACGGCCGTGGTCGGTCAAGACTATTTCCCTAAGGCTTTATCACTCCCCTGGTATGTTTCGGCTGGTAAGTTTAAAAATAAAGCCAATGCGGTAGCCTTGGTGAATCGCCTGAAAGGCCTGGGCTTTATGGCCTTCTTACAGATTTATCCAAAAGAGGCTTCTGTATTGGTAGGACCTTACGAATACCCAGGACACGCGGCTCTTGGCATGGAAAGATTAAAGGAAATTGCGCATGTAGAGGGTGTTTTAGTCAAGTCCCGGCATGAAAGCCTTCACGGTTAGACCGTCTGTCAGAATTCCTTTCAGCTCTACCCCCATCCGCCCGGTCACACAGACAGGGCGATAGGGTAGATCCCCCATCAAAACCCCAAACAAACCGTTCTGTGGATATTTTTTCTATCAGTTATCACACCATTGTCAATTTATATTCCACATTAAACGATTAAATGCATACTGCTTATGGCTTTTTACTTTTATCGGCTTTTAGTAACAAATATGGCTTATCCACAATTTCTGTTGATAAGTCTGTGCATACCCTGTCAAACATGTGATTAATAGCGTTGTTAGAGCGGTGTTTATGCTTTTTCCAACACGCCAATTTAAAGGCACAACAGATTGAATATAATCTTAATTACCAATAATCGAAGCAAAATCACCTTTGTACAGGAAAATTTTTAAATGCGGGTAAATAACTCGTCTTTGCGAGCTTGTATATGAAATCCAGAAAACGTATAGCACTCTCGTTCTAGCTTACCAGGAGTGACGCACGCTCTAATGCGTGTCGTCCCGGAATTTAGTAAAACTTGGTGAGCGTGCGAACCTAGTCTTACTTATGTCCGGGATCCATTCCACTCCGTGCACCTTGTCAGGCAATTGCTTGCCATAATGTCAGGATTAATACCTCGTACCAGCCTGAAAATAGATCCAGGACATTAAGAGAGGCTAAACTCGCGCGCTCGTTAAGTCTCTCTAAATTCCGGGACGACAGAGAAGAAGATTCGCGAGTTTACATTACATTGGTTGCCCGATTAGAGATCTGGCGACCATTTTAATAGATAATATTTTGTGCAAATTGTGAAGTTGGTTAGGAGTCGCAGACGAAGCAAATCCAGTGACCTTTGTGAGCAATAGAGGCGCTAATTAGCGTTCCAAGTCACTGGATTGCTTCACTTTGTTCGCAAAGACGGCATTTTTTTGCCACTACCATTCAAGCAATAGATATCTGCACGCTCAGAGCTGATAGATGCTCCACCCCTCAATACCTAGTTGTTATCAAACATCCATTACAGCAGCTTCATTGAGTAAATAAGCCAACCTGCAACCTGCTATTGCAATTCGTTGCTCGCTTAACTGACGCACCATTCGCTGGTAGGATTTTGAAGGTTTTTGTCCAACCTTAATTGTGTAGGCTTTATTTACTGCCAGTTGATAAGACTCATGTGCCCATCTTTTGGGATTTACTCCCATAGAGAAGCTATCGCAAGGCCAATGCTTCTCGATTGAGCTCGCGCGTTTGGCTAGATTAGTGCGTGAATAGTGTTTCTTTCCTTTAAGCCAACCACCAGCATTATCCCAATAAGAATGCAAATTTGTTCCCACAGGATTTGCTGCTAGATGAAAAAGGTTGCCACCCATATCACCACCGGGATGCCTTGAACTAAACTCACTAACACCATGCATTGGCTGGTGAATATCGCCTACTACATGCAATAAAATACGAAGACTAAATCCCTTATCATAAGGTGAGGCCTTTTTATTTTTTAAAACGGAGGTGGCTTTTTCAATGGCAGAAACTGCATTGGTAGCATCTGGCTGAATAAGCGCTGTTCCATCTCGCGAGAAGGGAATATCAATATAGTGCATAGGCTGCAACCATAACTCGTTTAGATATCGTAAACTATCAAGCCATGGCGCTGCATTAACAAGATTTCTGGCGCCATAGACCTTATCTAAATTATGGTTATAATTATTATAAAGGTTTTTTGTGTCGCTATTCAAATTATCGTAGGCAATTTGTGCTATCAGACGGTGACCTAAACTATTCCAGCTATAAGCATGTGTGTTAATTATCAGTAGTAATAGTCCTGCGCTAATACGAGTTGCAAAAGTCTTCAACATCTCTCCCTAAATAAAGACATTGATGTCACCGGAGCGACATCAAGTAAACTGCGGCGTAATTATAACTATAAACTCAAAAAAATATTATCCCAGATAAGGAGACCACGCTGGTTCCTGCACATCCCCTTCACGAGCAGGCAAACGCATACGAATCCGCCCATCAAGTGAGACTACTCCAAGTACACCTTGATCATTGTGGCGAGTAGCATACAAAATCAGTCGCCCATTTGGTGAAACGGAGGGTGATTCATCCAGTGAGGAAAATGTAAGTGGTGTTACACGACCATTTCCTGCATCCTGGACACCAATATTAAAGCGACTATCTTCTTCTTTATGCAGCATTACTATATGCTTTTGGTCAGGAGTGTATGTGGCTCGTGCATTATATTTACCATCATAAGTAACCCGGCTAATAGCACCATCAGCTAATCCCAGACGATACACTTGCGGCGAACCACCGCGGCCTGACGTAAATAGCAATGAACGGCCATCTGGTGCAAATCGTGGCTCAGTATCGATGGCGTCACCAAAAGTAAGTTGTTTCAAATTACCATTTGATAAATCCACGCTGTAAATTTTGGGGTTTCCACTTTTAGACAACACCACCGCTAACTGACTTCCATCTATAGACCACGCAGGCGCGCCATTAATCCCCACAAAGTCGGTAACCAGTCGCCGTTTACCGCTTTCAACTGCTACCGTAAATATTTGCGCTTTTTTCTTTTCAAATGATACATAAGCAATTTGTTTCCCATCGGGTGACCAGGATGGCGACATAATTGGCTCAGAGGAAACTAAAAGACTTTGCGGATTATGGCCATCAGCATCAGCTACCTCAAGTGAATAGCGCGATCTGCCGCCGCTTCGTTGAACCAGAATGTAAGCAATTCGTGTTGAAAAGACTCCGCGTTCTCCCGTCAGTTTTTCATAGACGAGATCACTGATATGGTGAGCGAGAGCACGTACCTCATTGCCATTAACTTGATAATTTTTTTTCATTAACAAGCGTCCTTGAGCTACAGCATCCAAAAGCTCAAAGCTTATCTCATAACGATTTGAACCGATTTTACTTACCTGCCCCGTTAGCAAACTGTCAGCACCTGCTTGCCGCCACGCTGTTACAGACGATTGACCATCATAACCATAAGGATTGGCAATGATTTTAAACTGGCCTGACAGGCGCAAATCACTATTAACAATAGTGGTTAGCTCTTGACCTGCACTATCAAAACCAAAAGAATTAATAGCAATAGGTAATGCCGAATTAATCCCTTGGGTTAATTCTAAATCAAGAGCGTGACTCAAACTGGAAAATAACGCCAATGATAAAATTAAAATTCGCTTAAGAAACACATTTACCCCCTAACATTCTCTGGTCTTACCGTTAAACTAATATCACGAAACAAACTAAATGTTGTCGGATCGGAAGGTACTGGCAATGGTGATGCTTTATAAATTGCCGTTTGTGCTGACCTGTCTAAAATCGGATCCCCGCTGCTGCGCGTCAAACTTACTTCAAGGACTGCTCCATCGGGAGCCAGCCTTATTCTAAACTGGCTAGATAGCCCTCTATCGACATTCTCAGGCAGTATCCAGCGCTGGCTTATTGCATTCACAATCAGCGCCTTATATTTATCAACTTCGCCCGCAATTTTAGCTTTTTGTGCTGCATCGCGCGCGGCCTGCTCGGCATTTGCCTTTTGTTGCTGTACTTTTTGGGCTTCCGCTTTTTCAGCCAGCTCTTTGGCATCCTTTGCTTGTTGTTCTGCCTGCTTTTTCTTAAGTGCTGAGAGTTTTTCGGTTTCCTGCTGTTTTTGCTTTTCCAACGCTTGCTGTTGCTTTTTTAGCTCTTCAATACGCTTTGACTCTTGCTCTTTTTGCAGGGCTAGTTGTTTTAGGCGTTTTTGTTCCTCTTCAATCTGTTTTTTTCTGGCAATTGCGATTTTGGCGGCTTCATCTTTTAATTTTGCCAGCTGTTGTTGCTCTTGCAATCTTTCTTTTCGCGCCATTTCGGCCTGTCTTGCCAACGCCTGTTGCCTTGATTGCTCCGCTTTAAGCTGTGACGCGCGCTCTTCTTTTAAGCGGTTGACCGTTTTCATAACCTCCTGGTTATCTACGCTCACCGCTTTAATAATTTCCACTTCAGGTTTATCTGCAACGTTAAGCGGCTTTATTTCGCCTGCTTCATTTTGGGTTTCCTGTGTTAACACGGGACGCGGATTTGATGCTTCAAAAAGCAACATAAAAGCCAGGCAAAAATGAAAAAAAACAGCGGCAAAAAAAGCCTTACGGTAACTTTGATCATTAATCATCCCTGAGTCTCCGAAGCTTGACTGGAGGAATCAGTAACTAAACCCACTTGGGCGGCTCCTGCTTGTTTTAATAATCCCATTGCAGCCACAACTTTACCGTAAGCTACCCCTTGATCACCTTTAACCAGCACATTAAGCTTTTGGTTGGCCTCTTTAGCTAACTCTAACTCGGCAGCTACTCGCACCATCAATGCTTGAGGGGCAATCGGATTTTCAGGTTGTGAGTGGATATTCAGGAAGAAGTCTCCCTGTTGATTTACTGAAACAATAATAGGCTCACGGTCTGTAGTTTTAAGCGTTTCACTCGCAGCTTTTGGTAAATCAACCGTTACGCCTTGAGTCAACATAGGAGCTGTTATCATAAAAATGACCAACAAAACCAACATCACATCGATATAAGGCACAACATTTATATCAGCAATGGGACGTGCGCCCTGCGTCTTTTTTCTTAACATATTTTTATCCTCTGACGGGAACCGCTGTCTGTTGCTCAATCAACGCGACCAATTCATCTTGAAACAAATCATATCGCGACAATAACCTGTTAGCGCGTGTGGAATATCTGTTGTAGGCAATAACGGCTGGAATAGCAGTAAATAAGCCGAGAGCCGTGGCCACCAGCGCCTCGGAAATCCCGGGGGCTACCATGGCAATAGTGGCTTGGGAGGCCTGGCCTAAAGCCTGGAAGGAAGTCATGATTCCCCAAACTGTGCCAAATAACCCAATATAGGGCGCGATAGAACCTACTGAGGCAAAAAAAGGCAAGTGCTGTTCAAGCTCTTCTGCTTCTTTGGCATGGCTAATCTGCATAACGCGCTGGATAGGCTCAAGAAATAATGCCCCTTGCTTGCGTGAGCGTATATATTCTTTAAATCCCGAATGAAAGATTGCAGCGAGTCCTTGTTTATTGTCAGCATTACTATCAATGTCTGCATAAAGTTTACTTAAATCACTACTCTCCCAAAACCGTCTGGCAAACGCATCGCATTGTTGCTTTTTAAGTTTAAAATACCAGGCTCGTTGTAAAATAAGCGTCCAGGAAATAACCGAAGCAATAAGAAGAATCAGCATCACAGTCTTGACGACAAGACCTGCCTGCATAAAATAACCCAATACACTTGCATGGCTTCCCACGTTTATTCCTCCAATTTGGTGTGTCATATTATACTGGCATCAATACACGCATTTTAGCGAAATGACGACCACTTTTATAGATGCTCTGAAATGTTTTTTAATTTGAGAATCACTCATGGGCAACTGGCTGTAAGCCAAAATGCTCATAGGCAAGCGGTGAGGCAATCCTGCCCCGTGATGTTCGCATTAAAAAACCCTGCTGGATAAGATAGGGTTCGATAACATCTTCAATAGTGCCCTTTTCTTCGCCTATTGCCGCAGCAATGCTCTCGACGCCAACAGGCCCTCCAGCAAAGCGCTCTATTACTGCCTGCAATAATTTTCTATCCATGATATCCAGGCCATATTCATCAACATCCAGCATTTTTAAGGCGAGCTCAGCCATCTTACGCGTGATTTTACCTTCTCCACATACTTCTGCGTAATCGCGTACACGACGTAACAGACGATTGGCGATGCGAGGCGTTCCACGCGAGCGCATGGCAATCTCACGAGCACCCTCTTCATCTGCCACGACTTTAAGCAACCTTGCCGATCGTGAAACGATGTGGGTTAACGCCTCTCGTGAATAAAATTCAAGACGCTGTACTATTCCAAACCTGTCTCGTAGAGGAGAGGTGAGCGATCCGGCACGAGTTGTTGCACCAATAAGCGTAAAAGGAGGTAATTCCAGTTTTATAGAGCGGGCACTCGGCCCCTCGCCAATCATTATATCAAGCTTATAATCTTCCATGGCGGGGTAAAGAATCTCTTCAATAACGGGGCTTAGTCGATGAATTTCATCAATAAAAAGCACATCGTTTTCTTCAAGATTGGTTAAAATAGCCGCCATATCGCCGGCTCGTTCAAGAACGGGCCCTGAAGTTTGCCTTAAATTAACACCCATTTCATGAGCAATAATACAGGCAAGCGTTGTTTTCCCGAGTCCTGGAGGTCCAAAAACCAAAACATGATCAAGCGCATCGTTGCGATTTTTCGCAGCATCAATAAAAATTCGCATTTGTTTTTGAACAGCTTCCTGACCAATATATTCATTGAGGGTCAAGGGGCGAATAGCGCGATCAAGAACGTCTTCTGACGATACGGCCACATTCGCGCTAATTAAGCGATCACTTTCCAGCATAGGCTTGCTATTTTTATAGTTGTTATTTTCGTATTCTAACACAGCTTTTAATCGCAAGCTCTTATCCTGGTCAGGGCAAACATCTTAAATTAGTTGTCTAATAGCACTTTATCTGAAATCGTCTTTCATAGCGGTATCAGATTAAAGATTTTTGGTATAAAAAAATCGCTCGTAGCCCGGATTAACGTCAGCGTAATCCGGAGAAATGTTTCATCCCAGTGCTTCGATAACCCGGATTACGCTAGCGCTAATCCGGGCTACATAGACTTGGCGGTCTCTTGGAGGCTGGATTTTTGGTATAAAAAATCGCTCGTAGCCCGGATTAGCGTCAGCGTAATCCGGTGAAATGTTTCACTCCGGTGCTTCGATAACCCGGATTACGCTGGCGCTAATCCGGGCTACATGGACTTGGGTTTTCCCGTTTGGGGGCTGGATATTTGGTATAAAAAATCGTACGTAGCCCGGATTAGCGTCAGCGTAATCCGGGGAAATGCTTCATCACAGTGCATCGATAACCCGGATTACGCTGGCGCTAATCCGGGCTACATGTCTCCCCGGGATCTTAGTGAATTTTTTCAAGGAGTTTTAATTGTCTATATTCTGCGGCGCTTATTTGATCAAAAAAAATAACTATTGTTTTACGTGTGCAAACACTAGAAAACTCCAGGAGAAAAAAAATACCGGTATCAAGGGCAACACGATAAGTATCAAAAATTAATTTTTGACCATTTTTACAGGAAATCGTGCACTCTTCCAGCTCGATATTCAGCAGCTCTATAGCTGATTCGCCGCGTCTATAAAAAATATAACCAAGCTGCATCAGCAAAAGCCATGTTCCGCAAATTTTTAATGATAGGGGAAATATTGTGCAACAGAGCATATAAATAGCAAACCCGTGAAGAAGCACGGCCAGTCGCAAGCAACCGGATGATTTAGCGGGTTTTATAATGCATTTGGACAAGTTCAACAATTGCCATTAACTCCCTGTTCTCAGGGTGATCGCTTCCCATTAACCAACTGTATAAAACCGGATCGGGCGCTGTGAGCAGTGATTCAAAGGAATCAAGCTGTTGCCCTGTCAAATTTTCAAGCCCTTTATCGATGAAATGCGCCAGAATCAAATCAAGCTCCAACATTCCTCGTCGACATTGCCACCTGATTTTTGCTTTTCTTGTTGGATCAATCATTATTGTTCTAATTGTCAAAGCGAGCGATGTTACACTAAACTCTCTAACCATCGCAACTTAAGAAATACTCTCATGAATAAAGAACATTACCTGCTAAACAATCGGCAATATTCCGTATTATCGTCACTTAACGATGAGTTTAATATGGACTCTGATAAAAATTACCTCTTTGAATTACCACACCTCGGTATGATTAGTGTAAATGGGCCTCGGGCTGCCGAGTTGCTGCAAGGGCAATTAAGTTGTGATGTAAATCACGTTAATAGTACCACCATGCGAAAAGGCGCGCTTTGCAATCTGAAAGGCCGGGTCCAAGCCCTCGTAGATGTCATTAATTGGCAAGGTTTGAAGCTTGTTCTTCCCTGTGATTTAATCAACCAAACAATGGACTCTCTTGCAAAAGCTGCCATGCTTTCAAGGGTAGTGTTATCACCAGATTCTGACTATAAACTATTTGGCTTTTATTTAAATAATCCCGAAGACCTTCTCCCCTCCCCTCTGACGGCGGAGCTGAACGCTTTTAGCGCGGTAAGTACTGATGATAGCTATTGTTATGCAATTGGAGATAATTTTTATCTAATTATTAATATTGCCAAGACCGCCTTCACCCTTACCGACCCTTTTATAAGTCAACAACAAATGCGCGGTTCACTTGCCTGGCATCGATTACAACTTGATAGGCCACGAGTTGAGATATACCCCGAAAGCCGTGGCGCTTTTTTACCGCACCGTTTAAATTTGCATAAAACTGACTATATAAGCTTTGATAAGGGGTGTTATAAAGGCCAGGAAATTGTCGCGCGAACGCATTATCGTGCAAAACTAAAACATGGATTAAAGAATTTTTTTGTTAGCAGTAAATTACCACTACATTCTGGACAGAAGTTACTTAATTTGAGCGATAATGCCGAGATTGGTGAGTTGGTAGATTTTTGCCCACTCTCTGCCGATAATTATCTGATTGTCGCAAGCATTCTAAACGAACACCCAGAGGTTGCACGTTTAGAAGGACAAGATGTAGCCATTACGCTTAATACTACGCTTAGTTCCTAGACGAGAGGGAATTACGCCTCCCAGGTAGCATACGAAGCAACACGTTATCTTTATCAAAGAAGTGATGCTTCAAGGCACCTGCAATATGAAGAACCAGCAAGCAAATTATTATCCATGCAATGGTTTTATGCGATTGATTCATCAGTTTTGCCAGGTTTTTATCGTGGGCAATGCCAGGCAAAGTAACAGGGAATAAACCAAAAAAAATAGGTGTCTTACCAGCCGCGACCGACATAATCCACCCACTTAAAGGCATTAAAATGACGAACAAATAGAGATTATACTGCACAAATCTAGCCATAAATTTCTGCCAGACCGGAACTGACACGGGCAAGTCCGGTCCTGGACGCTGAATAATCCATACTATCCTAAGAATCATTAATGTTAAAATACTAAGACCAAATGATTTATGCAGCATCCAGACTGTTGATGCATAAGGTTTCGGCACATCCTCCAGAAAAAAACTTACTGAGAGCATACTGAGTACCAGTATTGCAATTAACCAATGAAAAAACTTTGACGGCTTTGAGTAAGTAACAACCTCATTTTCCATAATCATTTTTGCTCCTTAAATAAACTGTCGCTGCTGCATTGGGTTAACTACGCATAAGCGAAGGGTCGAACCGCACCGCTTCGCTTGTGATCAAAAATGATTTCGTGAAAGACTAATTTACGACACTGCTTCCTTTTCTGACATTTGCAATGTCGTTTGCGTTAAATCAAGTAACTCACGAATGGCAACAAAATACATAGTATAACTAAGTGAAGGCGTTGATTTTAGATCCGATAAAATCTGACGCCAGCGCTCAATTAATCCTGCATGGTTTTGAGACCACTCATTAAAGCATTGCATGTAATTATTCTCTTTGCCATTCAGTTTAATAATACCCGCGGTAAGTTGCCGCTGCTGCCAGTCAAGATCATCACGCAAGGCTTCTCTTGATAGGGACTCCCAATTGTTTTCGGTGGGATGAGCGATTATTTGCGAACGAATCCATGCCAGGTCGAGATACTCGCCTATACCAAAATATATCTCGGCCGCACTGGTGACACTAATATCCAATTGCTGAGATACCGCGATAATATCCAGAGCGGAAAATAATGAGCGGGTCATTGCCAGTTCTTGAGCAAGATTTGATGATATTCCTAATTCGAGATTCTGATTTAAGTATTCATCAAACTGGGCACGGTTACCTTCACCGAAAATAGAAGGTATGGCATTTTTAAACTCAATCATGCCGGGGCTATACATTTTTATAGCTTTACTAATATTGAGTCCCATTCGCTCTGTACGCAAGAACCAGCGCGTAACTCGCCTTAACAAACGTACGTACTGCATAATTAAATCAGCTTGTTTTTCAGCCGTGATGAGTACTTCCAAGCCTTCAATTTGCTTCCATATGGTATCAATATCAAGCACTTTTCTCGCTATTATGTAAGCACGTAATATTGCTGAAACAGGAGCGCCCGTTTCTTCCTGCATACGAAACACAAAGGTGAAACCCATCTCATTGATGATAATGTTGCTTAATTTTGTGGCAATAATTTCACGTCTCAGCGGATGATCCTGCATTTCTCTGCTAAACCGCTCTTGCAAGGGTTTGGGGAAATAACTGACAAGAAGATTTTTTAAATAAGTATCCTCTGGAACGTTAGTTAATAAAATTTGCTCTTTAAGAATTGTTTTACTGTAACAAAGGAGAACCGCAATAATCGGACGGGTTATCCCTACTCCCATCAATTTTCTTTCCATTAGCACTTTATCTTCTGGAATGAATTCAACGGCGCGATCAATTTTGGAGTTACGCTCAAGTTCATTAATATATCGAGTATGCAATTCGAGCGCACGAAACCCCTGGAAAGCAGTTAAACTGATTGCCCGTGTTTGTACAAAATTATCACGAAGAACCAATCCCGCTACTTCGTCTGTCATCTCACCTAATAATTCATTGCGCTGCTTGAGTGTTAAATCACCGGCAGCCACAACACTATTAAGTAAAATTTTAATATTCACTTCTTTGTCAGAGCAACTTACACCCGCCGAATTATCAATAAAGTCCGTATAAATCAGGCCTCCATTTAACGAGTACTCAATACGCGCAAGCTGGGTTAAGCCGAGATTTCCGCCCTCGCCCACAACCTTGCAACGCAATTGCCTGGCATTGATACGTGTAGCATCATTAGTGCGATCGCCGACATCTGTATGCGATTCATTTTGCGCTTTTACGAAGGTACCAATCCCGGCACTCCACAATAAATCAACTTTCGCGCGCAAAATGGCTCGTATTAATTCGTTAGGCTCAATCTCTGCCGTTTTAATACCGAAAGCCTGTTTCATTTCTTTGGTAACCGTAATAGATTTTGCATTACGATTAAATACACCACCACCTTTGGAGATCAATTTTTGATCGTAATCAGTCCAATTTGAACGCGGCAAATTAAACAAACGCTGACGTTCATTGAAACTAATCTCTGGATCAGGCGTTGGATCTACAAAGATATGAATGTGATTAAAAGCACCTATCAGCTTAATATGCTTTGAAAGCAACATGCCGTTTCCAAACACATCTCCAGCCATATCGCCAATACCAACAACGGTAAAATCATTAGTATTGATATCAAAATTCATCTCGTAAAAATGTCGTTTGACTGATTCCCAGGCACCTCTTGCGGTAATGCCTATCTTTTTATGATCATAACCAACCGACCCACCCGAAGCAAAAGCATCCCCCAGCCAGAAGCCATACTCAAGCGAAATTTCATTGGCAATATCTGAAAATGTGGCCGTACCTTTATCGGCCGCAACCACCAGATAAGGGTCGTCTTCATCATAACAAACCACCTGTTGTGGTTTAACAACGAGGCCATCTTTATAGTTATCAGTAATATCCAGCATACTTCGAATAAAATCACGATAACATTCAATACCTTCAGCAAGAATATCTTCGCGTGAGCCATTAACAGGCAACCGTTTGGGTACAAAGCCGCCTTTTGCTCCCGAAGGGACAATCACTGCATTTTTTACCTGCTGAGCTTTCATCAGACCTAAAATTTCGGTGCGGAAATCCTCACGGCGGTCAGACCAACGTATTCCTCCACGAGCAACCTTGCCACACCGTAAATGCACACCCTCAAATCGGGGAGCATAGATGAAAATTTCATACAGAGGATGGGGCTTGGGTAATTTGGGAATTAATTTACTGCTAAGCTTGATAGATATATAGGATTTACTTTTTCCGTGCTTGTCAACCTGATAAAAATTTGTTCGTAAAGTAGCTGTGATTACCTGTACATATAGTCTGATAATTCTGTCTTCATCAAGATTATCGACGCCATCAAGTGCTGAAAAAATTGAATCGACCTGTTCAGTAAACAGACTATCTCTTGCACTTGATTCTCGTGGATTAAATCGTATCTCGAAGAGGCGAACCAGTTTCTTGGCAATCAAGGCATTATTATTTAATGACGACTCGATGTATTCCTGACTGAAAGTAAAGCCAATCTGTTTAAAATAACGAGCATAAGTCCGTAAAACCGCAACTTGCCGCCAATTTAATCCGGCAGCAAGTACTAATTGGTTAAAGCCGTCATTTTCAGCCTCACCCAACCATACACTGGCAAAAGCATTCTGGAATAAGTCTTTTATTTCATCGATATCAAAAGACATTTCTCGCGTATAAAGGAGCGCGAAGTCATTGATATAGGTAATTTTTCCATCATTAAATTTTAATACATAAGGTCTTTCGCTAATTGCTCGCATCCCCAAACGTTCGATAATGGGCAAAACGTCTGATAAAGGGATGGTAATATCATGCTGATAAATTTTTAAACGAAAGCTGTTCGACATTTCATCTAACGGCCGATAAAAATTCATCACCAGCGAATTGTCCTTCGACAAGGCTTCAACATGCTTGATATCATAAACGGCTGTTCGAGGTGAGAAATTATCACAATAGTTTGTCGGAAAAGCATTCTTATAAGAGGCAAAGATACGATTACCCTCTTCTTCACCAAAGGATTCTGAGACCAACTGCTGCAAATCATCCGTCCAGGAGCGACCTACTTCTATTAATTTGCGTTCAATTTCCTTAAAGTCCCACTGGGTATTATCTTCAGGATCTGTACGAATAATAAAGTGAATGCGCGCCAGTACTGATTCAGAAAACCAAGTGGAAAACGAGATATCTGTAGAGTGAAAACTCTCAGCAAGAATTTGCTGCATTTCTTCTCTTAGCTCTGTATTGAAAAGTTCCTTGGGTACGTAGACCAGGCATGAAACAAATCGACGATAGACATCGGTACGGGCAAACATACGAATGCGGCGACGTTCTTGCATATGATAAACGCCCAAGGCCATCTCCAACAACTCAGTCTCAGCGCCTTGTATTAAATCGTCCCGTGGGAAGGTTTCTAATATATTAAGTAATACTTTGCCTGTATGACTCCTTGGAGGAAAACCAGAGTTCTTCATTATCAACGCGACTTTATGGCGCAAGAAAGGAATATCCTTAGGATTTGTATTATAAGCCGCTGAGGTATACAGACCAATAATGCGGCGCTCTCCAATAACCTGCCCTTTTTTATTGAAGCGCTTAATTCCAATATAGTCGGTGTATGCCTGGCGATGAACCGTTGCCAGTGTGTTGGTTTTAAACATCACCAGTGAGCGCGGTGATAAGGTCAGTTCACGTGCTTCAGGAGCCATGGCAGAAATACTGCGAGAACTTGATTTACTTAAACTTGCACGAAGAAGCCCTAAACCCGTTTCGGGTAGTGGCTGTAAAATAGTTTCGTTATTTTTTGTGACTAACTCATAATCACGAACACCTAAGAAAGTGAAGTGGTGATCTTCAATCCAGTTGAGAAAACCTTTAGTCTCTTCCGTTTCAGCAGGATCAAGAACGGACGCTGCTATATCTAGCTCATCAATTGCTTCTCGTACTTTGGTACGCATAGCCGGCCAGTCTGAAACCACAACACGATTGTCTTCAAGTACGCGCTCAAAATTTCTATGCAACTCTTCAAGCACCGCCGGGTCAGTTTGCCTGTCAATCTCAATAAAGATTGGGGCCTCAACAGAAACTGAATCCTCTTTTTCACTGCCTTTCGGTAAAACTTCCGTAATTTGATGATCTTTTTTGTCTCGCCGTACACATAAACCACCCATGTGAATAACAAGATGAGACATTAAATTCAGGCGATTAATTACCATACGCAAGGAATCAACGAGGAAAGGCATATCGTCAGTAATAATTTCTACTACCGTATGCGTCGTCTGCCAGCCATGGCGTTCAAATTCGGGATTATAAATACGAATTTTTGTTTCATGCGGCGCGCGATGTTGAATATGGGACCAAAAATTAATGGCAGCACCATATAAATCATCAATTTCCCATTCTTGTAAATCTTCTAACGCTACGGTACTAAAGAATTGACGCACAAATCGAGCGCATAAGTCAGATTGTGGCGAATTCATTTTTTTGTTTATCTTGCCAATCACGGCTTCAATAATTAAATCCTTTCCTTCTTCAAACTTATAAGACATTCAATTACCTCATTTGGCATGGAAATAAATTGCACGAATTATATAACGGTTGTTATTGCAGGGTATATACCTTTTAGGTCCCTAAACGAAGACTTATGAAAAATATCCTGAATTCAGGGAAAAATTCACTATAATTTGTGCTTAAACTCTTGTAGTTATTTTATAGCGACGGTTTTTGTGTTTACAAATTCGAGAATTCCTTCGCGGGATAATTCTCGTCCGTATCCTGAATGTTTGATGCCGCCAAAAGGCACACGTGGATCTGATGCTACCACTGCGTTTACAAAGCAACTGCCTGCCTCGATTTTATGAGTGGCAATTTCCTCACCGCGAATTAAATCGCTGGTAAAAACCGCAGCCGCCAAACCAAAATTACTGGCGTTAGCCAACGCTATTGCTTCATCTTCGCTGTGGACCTTGATGATTGCAATTACCGGGCCGAACAACTCCTCATCAAAAGCGGGCATTCCTTTGCACACATTAGTCAGTAGTGTTGGTGGATAATAAAAGCCTTGACGGTCTACCATCCGGCCACCAGACAAGAGTATTGCACCTTTCTCAACGCTCTCAATAACCTGTTGATGCAATACCTCTCTTAAATCAAATCTGGCCATAGGGCCTAAGGTTGCTTTCGGGTTTAGGGGATCTCCCATTTTATAATCACCCATGTATGTGCTAATTTTTTTAATCAACTCATCGTGTACACTCTCAAGAACGATAATTCGTTTAGCCGCGATACAAACTTGACCGCAATTAGTTAAGCGAGAGGTTACAATTGAGCGGGCAGCCAGTTCAATATCCGCATCAGCAAGAACCATATAAGGATCGCTGCCACCCAGTTCAAGAACTGATTTTTTCAAATGAGACGCCGCTAACGCCGAAACAATACGTCCGGTTTTTTCACTACCCGTGAAACTTAGTGCGGCAACTTTCTCATGAGCAATAACAAAGGCGGCCATATCATTATTTAAAATAGCATGCTGAAATAAATGCGTGGGGAATCCGGCTTCGATGAACAAGGCCGCGATAGCATTACCGGCACCAATTGAAATGGGCGCATGTTTCAAAATAACGGCATTTCCAGCCATTATCGTAGGCGCTGCAAAACGAAACACTTGCCAGAATGGAAAATTCCAAGGCATTATGCCAAATATTACCCCCAGTGCTTGATAGCAAACCTTCGTTTTAGCCATTTCAGTTTTAATCGCTCGGGGCTTCAGGTATTTTTCTGCCAACTCGGCATAATGCTGACAAACCAACGCACATTTTTCTATTTCTGCCCGTGCCTGCGTTACAGGCTTTCCCATTTCATTAGTAATTAACACACTGAGTTCGTCAATCTTTAAAAGAAGGAGTTCAGACAAATTAAGCATTAATTGCCGACGTACTGAAAATTCGGTATTTCTCCAACTGGTGAAGGCAAAATAGGCTTTGTCGACAACGGCTATAGTATTAACTTCACTGAGGGTGTTGTATTCTTGAATTACAACCTCTGTCGCCGGATTGACTGATTGAATAATCATGGTTTTGCCCAAATAAATTTACTTTATCAAGTTTAGACCATCCTGAGGTTGGCGCAAGTACTACTCCTGTATAATTTTTAAAAAATGACACGGAATTTCATATCTCTGCCGATTAATTTTGATTCAAAAACCATACTATTGAGCCAATTAGACCTGAATAAAACCTATTTATAACGATAAACGTCAGCAGTTGTTGCGTACTGGATTTAATTGTTGTTACTATTTTGAAAATTCTATATATCCTTCTAGTGTAATTTATTAGAGGCATGCTCTTATATTGAATATGTCGTAACTATAACGGATGTATAGCTTAAATATTGACCTTCAAGTCGGGATTAAAAATGACAAACAGAAATCCAGGTTACCACCTCTCACATCAGTTGGTTGCCTGGGCTGTACATGCTTTTACAGCAAGCGCTGCCTGTGTAGGTTTACTTACTCTTGCCAAAATTTATCAGCATGACTACAAATTTGCGCTCTGGCTAATGGCTATTGCTGTTGTTATTGATGCGATAGATGGCTCATTAGCAAGACTTGTCGGTGTTAAATCGGTTCTGCCTAAAATAGATGGGGCATTGCTCGACAATATTGTTGACTATGTTAATTACGTCATCACGCCTTGTTTTTTTCTTTTTGTTAAATCGGATATGTTACCGCCTGGCTACGCACTGATTATTATTATTGCCATAATTATTACCTCGTCCTACCAATTTTGTCAGGAAGATGCCAAAACTCCCGATCATTTTTTCAAGGGATTTCCTTGCTATTGGAATATAGCTGTTTTTTATATGTTTATTTTTGAAACGTCGATGAATACTAACGCTTTAATTCTGGTGGTATTTTGCATTTTAATATTTGTCCCCATTAAATACGTATACCCTTCACGACTTGACTACCTAACAGAGTCGAAGTTTTTAAAAATAATGATGCATGCCTTTTCTATCCTCTATGGTATTTGCTCAGCTATTATATTATGGACGTATCCCACAATAAATCCGATATGTCTCGCTTTGTCACTTGGCTATATTATTATGTATCTGACGCTTAGTTTTTATCGAACCTATTCACCGTTATTAATGTCAAAGATTGCATCTTATAAAGAGCACTAGTGGATTTAACTATTGGAAATACCTTCTTTCTTTTAGCAGTTGAACAATCTGGTGAGTTATCTCTTTACAATGCTTTGGATACCATTAAAATATGCTCAAAAAAGTAATCGATAAAAGGGTACTCATGGTAATTAACAGAAAAATTCTTCTCATGCTTTTTATGGGAACATTATTCAACACCACCTATGCCAATATATTTCCACGAGGATGTGAAGTAACAGGGTTTGGTTACAACGGTATGAACCTGGTTGTTAATAATAATGGCGCGCAAGCATTTTATTTAATTCAAAATCGAAGTCTTCGTCCTATTGAATTGCAACGGATTGAAATGCGTGATGTTTTTATGAGCCCGCCCCTTACCGCAAAACTTGAGCCTAACAAATGGGCAGCTTTTGCCTCTGATATTCAAGATTTCAATTTTCAATGTTTTTATGTTGAAAACGATAAGAGTGAAAAGGCCGAATGCCGCGATGTACTTGATATATGCCAATACCCGCGGGTTAAATTTGCCCTTAGTAACATGGGCAATTATTGGGTATCAGTGAACAAAGAACAACGGCAAATTATAAACGACGCAACTGCTAAAGGGATTTATCTGCGCTGGTGAAACTTTGAATAATACGAAAAAGGATTATTTTTATCTGCTGCTGGGAATTATCGGCGCGGTAATTACTTTGTTCGGCTTTTTACATACGCCGGCACAAATCTATTACGTGATAGGCTCAGCATTGCTACTGCTGACCTCCATTAATTTCAAGTTATTCTACTTTATGGCTCTGGAGATAATTCTCCTCTCGGGCCATGGAGCGATTCTCTTAGGTATAGGTACGGTCTTACAACTGGCCTTACCCATACTTTTGTGCGTGCAATTACTCGTCTTCTATTTCCTTAGTGGACGATTGAATAATATTTTTTTGTTAATTGGGATTGCAGGAATTGCTGTCATTTCAATAGGGTTCGCCTACGAAAATCAATGGATTTTTTTCATCGGAAGCGCTTTTGTCGCAATTTATGCATTCTATAATGTGCAAAGACACCGAGTTTCATTATTATGGGCTGTGCTTAATGTGTTATTCGCATTAATAGCGATTATCAAAATTGCTCTGCCGCACTTATAAGAAACACGTATTAGGGAGACAAAATGACTAGAACAGCATCGACTATGACCCCTCTTGGAATTTCTGCCCCACATTTCTCTTTGTATGATGTGGTTAGCGAGAAAAAAATGGGGCTAACCTCCTCGCAGAAGGCAAAAGCGACCGTTATAATGTTTATTTGCAATCATTGCCCCTACGTCAAGCACGTTAGCAAAGAGCTGATTCGTCTGGCTAATGACTATATCAGCCAGGATGTTCAATTCATTGCCATTAATTCTAATGATGTTGAGAGTTATCCCGATGACTCACCTGCTAACATGAAAAAAACAGCATTGGCAGAAAAATACCCATTTCCTTATTTATATGACGAAACGCAGGAAGTAGCAAAAGCATATAATGCAGCCTGCACGCCAGATTTTTTTGTTTTTGATTCAAATCTGACTCTTGTATATCGCGGTCAGCTAGATGATTCTCGACCCGGCAATCAAATTCCAGTAACGGGCAGCTCTATTCGTGAAGCACTGGATAATGCGCTGACCAATCAGCCTGTAAATGAGATTCAAATACCCAGCCTCGGGTGCAATATCAAATGGAAGAAATAATATTTTTTTCAGGCTGGTACGGCTATTAATCTTAAGATTATGACACGTAATATTGCCTGACAAGATGCACGGAGTGGAACGGATCCAGGACATTCAGTAAAACCACGTTCGCACGCTCACCAAGTCTTACTAAATTCCGGGACGACACCAATTGAGCGTGCTTAAATCATGGAAAGGCTAAAAAGTTAGTGCTATACGTTTTCTGGATTTCATATGAAAACTCTCAAAGACGTCATTTTTCTAAATTAAAAAAATTATCCTGTGCAAAGATGGCAGCTACCATTAACTTCTTAATGCCAGTGTGTTATCAAGGCGAGCGAGAAGCACACGCTTAATTTTTCTTACCTGGCTGATATTCTTCGCTTGCTAACTCGTCTTCATCTGGTTTTTTCGGCTGAAATAATCCTGGTGTTGTTTTATTTTGTAGTGACTCGTGGATGATTTTATATCGCTCATATCCTTTAATCAGATTCTCAGCTGTAATGCCAGGATAGTCTTTAAGATGCGTTTCAATTTCAGATTGAGTCGGTTTTACTTTAGCGAGATAGATTGCGCCAGCAACAAGAGCAGGAATAATACCCAGAAGCGAAATTAATGCAAATACAGGAAGAGCAACCAACCTTAACATCCCTGCCCCAGTACTTTGTATTCCTAACACGCTGTCATCTATTCTAGCATCTATATCATCATCCATGTCTCTAAATATTTTCCAAACACCCTGAGGCAATAACAAAGTATTTACCCAGCTTTGGTAGCTTTCTTTTTTGGTAATCATAGGGTTCAGCATATTGATTAAATTTTCATAACTGTTGAGTATTTCTTCTGATGCTTCTTTATCAAACGTTGTAAAAATATCAGATACATTTTGTTTGCTTGCCAAATGACTGACAATCACTTTCCAATTTTTAACCCATTCAGCAGCAGGTATTTTGTCCAGATATTCACTGACTAAAACATTGGTAATTGTCATATCATTGATTCGGTTTTGCATCAACAAAGAAATGGCCTGGGGTCTTTCCTTGAGTTGCTCTGAGCATTTTATTAATACAGTCATTAAATTTTTAGGACTAGTTAGCTCACTTAGTATCAAAGCCAACTGTTCATCATTAAAATTCTTGAGGGAATCTGGTTGATTTACAAATGATTTAATAAGTGCGGTGCGATTAGCCGGATTTTTAATTTGCTTTAAATCTTCATTCACATCCTGCGAATTACCAGTAATATTTCCGGATTGATTAAGCTTGGATCTTGACATTTTGCACCCCTTAATTGCTCAGTGAGCATAATATGCTGAGTAAATGTTGTTCATTTTGTCAATTATAGATCACTGCATTGATTAAGCAAGCGGTTGAAGCTGAGTTAGGCGCGATGCTTTGTGACTGTTACCCGATGGTAGACAAGCCGTTGTGCGTAATGGTTATTTGCCAGAAAGAACCATTCAAACTGGCATTGGTGACGTAGCTATCAAAGTACCTAAAGTAGGAGATCGAAGTGGCTCAGGAATTCAATTTAATAGCCAACTGTTACCACCCTATTTAAGACGTACCAAAAGTATTGAGGAATTGATTCCTTGGCTTTATTTAAAAGGCTTATCGACAGGTGACTATTCGGAGGCACTAGGTTCATTATTAGGCGAACATGCCAAGGGTTTATCAGCGAATACAGTGTCGCGATTAAAAATTGTCTGCTGGTGATGGTGCGTTAGGCTTTTGGAATGCGCTCAGCAAATGCTGTACACCACATTTGACAATAACTCTCGAATCCATTAGACCACGTCACATCAGGGTGCCAACGGCTGGGTATATTTTTGTGAATGACTATTAATGACGTCATTTATAAATAAACTTAAAGAACTTATAAATTGATCTTCTTTAGTTAAGTTAGGCCCGGCATCGATAACACCATCTTCTATGAAGATTTTACAAAGTTCTTCTGAAGTTAAATTGTTCTCAAGCACTGTTATTATTTTTATAGTTCTATTTGATGGTTGGTTAGAGCCAAAAAAAGTCATACTATTGTCTATAGCTTGTATTGAATTAAATTTTTTTAACATATTGATTAGTAGTTCATTTAGATGAATTTCACTACCTATAGTACTATAGCATTCCTTTATTAATCTGGATTCTGGATCTAAAAAGCAATCATCCGGCACCTGAATTTCACGTTCTGGATTATGGACATTCCAATGAAAAACCTGGCTTAGCACGGGCAAAGCTAATTTAACAGAATTTCGAATTGCACTTCGGACACTTTCATCATTAGCCCAATCAGAATAGTGCATAAGAAGATATTGAGCTGATTGCCAGCTTTCGCTTTTTATAGCAATCGCCAAAGGAGTTTCCCCATGCCATTTTGTCGATAAATTCACGTTTTTTTTTACTAATTCTTCTAATATGTAAATCAAATCTTTATTAACCGCTGCAATGATACAAGGTTCCTCTTGGGCATTACTCGGGTTTATTTGGGCTCCAGCTTCTAGAAGTAATTGAACTGTTGGCAAATTATTATTGTTGCAAGCCAACCATAATGGGCTTATTAAAGTGGTATCCCCTGGTGACATAGGACATAGGGCATCAACATCTGCTCCCTCTGCTAATAATAGCTGCATGGCTTCGGTGTTTTGGTGAAGGGTAGCGAACTGTAATGCCGTTAGTCCGTTTTTATTACAAAAGTTCAAGTCAAAACCATGTCGAATCAAAGTAAAATAAGTTTTAAAATCATTATTCTTAGCCGCAATCAAAGATAGATTTAAAAAGTAGTATTGATCAATATCCCTAACTCCACCAAAATACTCTAATGGGCTACGAGACTTCTCGAAAACCCTCGCTTGTGGCGTAGAAGATATATCAAAATCCCTATTGATTTCTTTTTGCTGTAGTAACCAATCAACGACATGAGTTTGTTTTTTTATGACGGCAATTGCAAGTGGTGTTAAACCGATTCGATTTACAGCGTTTATATTGGCGTCTTTCTGGTATAGGTATTGTGCAAGCTCTAGATTTCCGCTAGCGCAGGCTTGATAAAAAGGAGTAGCACCTTCTAATGTTTGATAAAGATACTCTCCTTCATCATTAAATGATCTATATTTTATGGGACAATATATTTGAGCCTCTATGTTGGCATGATTAGACAATAATAGCTCGATGATTTTAGTATTTGGAGCGTAGTGAATTGGATAAAACCCCATACCATCTTCTTTATGTAACTCTTCTAAGGGTGTTTCTTTAACTATTCTTTCTATTTCATCAGCAAAACCAGCAATTGCAGCTAAATGTAATGGCGTAACTCCTGTATGAGGATAGAGCGAGTCTTGACTCAAAATAGGTAAAGTGTTTTTTTTATTGGCACACTCTTCAAACAACTTAATAAAATCTTCATGAGGATGGGTGCTATCAATAATATCAATGGTAAAAGGAATCTCAAAACCTATTATTTCAATGAAAGTAGTTTGCAATAAATATTGCGCGAGCTCACCTGATGTAGAAAAGAAACTAACGCCATAATTACTTTCACAAAAACGAAATCCATGTTCATCTCGATAAACTGCCACAGCATGACGACCATTGCCTATAATTGCAGCATTATCATGTGGAAATTCATTTAATATTTTTGCTAAATCTGGTTTGGCAATTATACCAACACGCTGAATACTATGATGTTCTTTAGCTTCGCCCTGCTTACTTATCAAATTTATTAATTCTGCACTACTTGTTTGCAAGTAGGAATAAGAGTTTGGTTGTTGCAATGTATTAATAAGTCCAAGCAACTTTTCTATCATCACATCATCAGGAAGCATGGCCAAGGCAAAATAAGTAAGCTCTTCTTGGTTAATCTCACCACTAACTTTTAGTTCGTTTAACTGTGTAATCACAGATTGGTTATAAAACTGAGAATTCTTTTCTAGAAATTCAGTTAATTTATTATTAATCTGCTGCCATTTAGAGGAAGTTTTTATTCTCTCTATTTGCTCAGCTTTTTGTAGATCCTCTGTCCAGGACTCTGCGTTTTGGATAAGTTTTTTAAACGCCTCAAATTTTTTATTTCTAGCAAAATAACAAAATAGAAGGCTTATGCCAAAACAATATCCTGGTGAAAGTTTAGCTGCTGCTTCATTCCTATCTCTATTTAACAAATATAATCGAATATTATCTATTAAAGTTGCTTGCTTAAACGTCATATTAGTTCTACCTTTCACGTAAAATATAATTATAGTAAATGTATTTATTCGACACATGCCGTAAGTTAGATTTAGCACATGCAATTCCAATAATTTACAACCCCTAATATGATCTTGCTGTTATTTAATAGACGCACCGAAGAAAGACAAAGTATATAATTTTTGTAACTTTGAGGTGCGAAATGAAAGAATATAAAATAAGCACTTGATAAAGAATTTAATTAAATGCGGTTAAATTATTTTAGAAAGTGGAGAGAGCTATAAAAGGTAAGTGAGGATTTAGCTATCCCCTGTCCTACGTTAGCGAGCTGGGTTTTGACGTGGTCTAATGAATCAAACCAATAAGTTATCCTGAACATAAAAAATTAGGTAATGAATCATTGATAAAAACAAAATTATTTTAATCCAGTTCATACTCATCTGCCATTTACAATTTTATTTAATCCATCGTATGAACCATTATCAGATGAATGTGTTGAAGAGTATGAAGGGTGTTTAAGTGTTGTTACACTTCTAGGCAAAGTATCACGGTATAAATACATTCGCTATAGAGGTTACGATACAAATTAAAAAAAACCTGCTTTTCAGCAGGTTTTTAATAAACAGATTTATTTAGATGATACAACTTGAACTTGTAAGTTAGCAATTACATCGCTATGCAAATGAATTTCTACCACATAATCACCAATAGAGTGAATTGGGCCATCAACCATCACAATTTCACGCTTACTGATTTCAATAGATTTCGCATTCAACGCATCTTTGATCTCACCAGCACCGACAGATCCATAAAGCTTGCCTTCATCGCTCGCCAAAGCTGCTATTACCAGAGTCGTATCATTGAATTTTGCAGCACGTTGCTCAGCGCCAGCAAATGATTGCTGTTCTTTTTTCTCAAGCTCTGCACGACGTTGTTCAAAGTTTTCAATATTTTTTTCGGTAGCAAATACCGCTTTATTTTGAGGAATAAGGAAGTTTCTGCCAAAGCCTGCCTTGACGTTAACTTTATCACCCAGATTTCCCAAATTTTTTACTTTTTCTAATAAAATAACTTCCATTATCCACCTCTTATTTTCTTAACTCGCCTGTTTTTGACAACAAGCGCAGTCTAAAATTAAATAAACTATCCAATGACCCAAAAAATACATAGACAGGTAACATGACATATGGCGCAATGACAAGTGGTACAAATAGTAGAAAGATTGTAACCAGATTTTGCTTTCTGGACATAATGTTAAAAAGCAAACTCATCCCGGCTGCCATTAAATAAACTACAAGTATAGGCAAGCAACTAACTGCAACCAAATTACCTTGATAGGCACCAATAGCGGAAATTACCAGCAAAAGAACACCAATACGACTTGCTCTGAATTCTAATATTTCCGCCCGGAAACCACCAGGGTTAAACAAAAGCGACTGGATGTATCTTGCCAGCATGAGTGATGACAATGCAGACAAAACAATACTGAAGGCTTTAACACCCAACAGATAATTTGCCAGTAGCTCCTGATTGGCACCCGAATGACTATCTAACAAGCGCACTACAATCTCACCTTGCTCTATAGACCGAAACAAGGTCAATAAAACTTGAAATTGCTCCATTATATAGTCAGGTAGCAGGCAGGCAATCAATAGCATGCCTAACAAAGCCATAGTCAGCATAAACCCTGTGACAATTTTCCAACTCGCTGAAAACCTTAGCATAAGAGCCGCGATATAACCCATTGAGAAGGTCATAACGACTGAGGAAATTGTATAGGGCAATACAGTACTTTGACTTGCAGTTATAATTGCAACTGTTAAACCGGCAACCAGCACCTTAAAACCGTCATAGCCACCTTTCCGCAGAGTAACGAGGGCTACCACCGACAGCGATAACCAGGCCGCAAAGGGAATGGCAGCCAATGCAGCGGTCATAACCAATGCGTAAAGCTGATTTTGCAGTAAATACTGGCCCTGCTTATGCAAAAAACTGCCTATGCGAATCATTGTTATCGATGACTGTCACAGAAAGGCAACAAACCCAGGAAACGGGCATGTTTAATAGCCTTGGCAAGTTGACGCTGAAAACGCGTTTGCGTGCCAGTGATTCTGCTTGGGACAATTTTACCTGTCTCGGAAATATAGTTTTTTAATAAATTTATATCTTTGTAATCAATTTCATTAGAGCCTTCGGCACTGAAACGACACATTTTTTTTCTTCTGAAATACGCTGACATAGTTAGTTCTCCTTAGGCTGCTCGAGTGTCTTTTTCTTTTTTCATTAACATCGACTCACCGGTTATCGCATGCTTTTGATTGATAATGAGATTACGTAAAATTGCATCGTTAAATTTAAATGCATTTTTTAATTCATCAAGCGCTGATTGATTGCATTCGACATTCAGAAGAATATAGTGGGCTTTATGAACATCTTTAATTGGATAAGCTAACTGGCGACGACCCCAGTCTTCTTTACGATGAATAAGACCGTCATGCTTGGTAATAATACCTTCATAACGCTCTACCATTGCTGGCACTTGTTCACTTTGATCGGGGTGAACAAGAAACACGATTTCATAATGTCTCATGGATTCTCCTTGTGGATTAAAGCCTTCTTTTCAAAATAAAAAGTAAGGCAAGGTTTTTCTAAAACGCGCAATTCTAACCGATTTTCAATAGCGGAGCAAATAAATGAGTGAATTAGGAAAAATACTCCCGTATTATTCAAATTGGTTCGTGACACTTGGAACCATTACAATAATTCCCACATTGTATTAAATAATATCTTATGCATTGCAGCAACATTGGCATTTTCAATTAAAATTGCCAGGAAAGGCTCAATCGTTTGAACAAGAAGTACATTTTGCGCATAAATGACCATATTCATATTTAACTGCATGCCGCCCGGTAAAAATTTGATTTTTTCTTTATAGTGCTCTTCTCTGAAATGGTAATCACGCGCATGCACATTATCTTGCAAAATGAGTTTAATCACCAGCTCATAGGTTGCGCGTTTTTGTATGAATGCTTCAAAGTAGTCTGGATCTAACGCATGCCATTTGTATTGATCCGAAATAACAAGATATTCATCACCCGATTTTAATGTATTAAGGATATTGTCATAGAGTAATTTAATCCCGCACAAACCATGATACATTTTAATAGTATTCATGGCAGGGGAAACATGCAGATAATCTTGCACCAAAGCGGGCATAATAGTAGTCAAAATTTGTTTCTTTTTATCCAGCAAGGAGGCAAGTTTATCAGGTGATTCAGCCACAAATAATTTCCGTACTCCTTTAATTTCAATATGCAATAACCCCTGAGCAATCAATGAATCAATTAACCCATAAACAGTTGCACGTTTAAGACCACTTTCAAGCGACAGAATTTGTGCGGTGGTGGGCCCTTTCTTCAATGAAGTAAGATATAACAATGCTTCTTTATCAGTAAGCCCCACTTCAATCAGGCCCATAATTGTTTGATTTTTCATAAAATACCTTATGTCGTCAGTTTTTTCGACAAAATATTGATTTTACCGCGTAATGCATTGATTTAAAATAATTACTTAATTCTAAAAAATTCGACACTAAAGAATATTATGGAGCGCCTTATGAACCTTGAACAATTAAAAATACAATATATTGAAGGAATTTATCGAACGAAGTCATTACTGATACAGGAAAATTGCTTTACACTTCAATCTGGCAAAAAGAGTCATATCTATCTCAATCATCGACATTTTTTGTCTAATTCTGGTTATTTATCACTTGTAGCTACTCTGTATCACGAACTGACCCGAAACCTTTCTTCCAATTATGTGTTAGGCGCAGTTGAGTCCATCATGAGTCCTGTTATTGTAGGGGCTATGAGTGTTCTATTTCAGAAGGATTTTGTTGCCATTCAAAAAAAACCAATGACACATGGTACACAAGATACTATTTATGGAGATATCAAAAACGAGGTATTACTTGTTGATGACATGACCTCTACTGGGGATACACTGATTGAAGCGGCACGGAAAATTCGCGCTAATGGAGGAGCCGTAAACTATGCAGTTATCAGCGCCTATCGTGAAGAAACTGCGCTATACAATCTACAATCACACGCCATTACACCCCTGTGCATTGCAAGTTTTGAGGAAATTATTACGCAATTATTTCCTACACTTACCTCACGAGAACAAGCAATTGTTCAACAACATCCACTTATCATAGATTAACATGCATACCATTGTAACGTTATGTCTAATTTGCTTTATAGCGGGTGGATTAGGCGCTATTCTTCAAGGAATGTTAGGCATAGGTACGGGTATTATCATTGTTCCAGTACTAACATTTCTTTTACCTTATTACGAGATTTCATCTGATAAAGCCATTCATATAGCCATTGCAACATCGATGGCGGCTATTGCCATTAACTCAATTACTGCATTAATAAGTCATTATAGGTATGGGAATATAGATTTGTCATTATTTAGCAAAATTGTTTGGTATAGTAGCATCGGCGCAGGAGTAGGCGCATTTGTCGCAACCTCGTTAACAGGCGCTCTTTTACAGAAAATTTTCAGCATATTTCTATTTTTCGTAGCATTTTATATGGTCTGTAAAAAAGCTGACAGTGATATCAATAAAAACCGACTACAACATCACTCCAAAATGATAATAGGTGGATTTGGAATAGGATGTATCGCAAGTCTTGTTGGCTCTGGCGGGGGTATTTTGATGGTTCCCTTTTTACATTCACTGCAATACAAAATGCGATTTGCAGTAGGAACTTCCACTTTGATTGGGTTACCTGTAGCTATGATGGGAGCTTTAATCTACATAGTGCTTGGCACAACCCAACGACCAATCTCCTCTGTCACTATCGGGTATTTACATTGGCCTGCTTTTCTTGCAATCACAAGCGCTGGATTACTTTGCGCACCCATAGGCGTACGTTTAGCGGCTATTTTCCCTACACGGTTGTTACAACGCGTCTTTGCTATAGTTGTTATCTGCATTGGCTTGAGAATGTTCACACATTGTTAAAAATTTATTTTTAATGATGTCAGCCACAAGACCAGAGAACCTCCCCTGCGAAGGAAAGCGTTGCATTTACAAGAGGCTTGCGATATAACATACTAAAAAAAAAGAGATTTTCCATGAATATTGTAACGATAAATTTCGAAGAGCCTTTAATCTTTTGTATTGATGATGCAGTTGTTCAAGTTGTGGCATTTAAAACACCTGAACATGGAAACGTAAAATTTGGCGTAGAAGCACCTCGATCAGTCAATGTGCATCGCGAAGAGATTTACCATGCTATCAAGCTTAAAGAAAAACAGGGTGAAGCGAGTTAGTTCCTTAAGTTATGCATCCCATTAACCGAAACTGTACCCTTATTTCTGGTTTATTAATCTGTTTATTTGCATCCATCGCATTACTTGTTAATTTCTTTTTCTATCATTTTAAAGGTAATAACTATCTTCCACCTGGTACCGGGTTAATTGGATTATCGCTTTTATTAATTCTCGCAGGTCTTCGTTTAAGCTGGGATAAAACTCATTATTTAAATAAATTTGCAGAAACTGTTTTTGTACTTTATTTAGTGATGGGTGCCATTGCATTCCTCACAAATGCCGTGCAATTCACACCTTTTAGACCAATTGATGACTTTCTTGTCTCTTTGGAGCAAGTCTTTAATATTAATATGGCAGCAATTGTTGCCTGGACACACCAGCATCAAACGTTTCAGAAAATACTCGTTATTATTTATGATACCTTACCTTATCAAATGAGTAGCATACCCGTACTGATGGCAGCATTAGGGCACTTTTCCAAATTACGAGAGTATTTCTGCCTGATGTTAGTTAGTGCGCTAATGGGATTTGGCTTTTATTATTTTTTCCCAACTATTGCTCCCGCCAGCGTCATTCAAGGTCCTTATTTTAGTCTGGAACAATATGCTACAGGACTAAAATTCGCCGAAATACATAACCATCTCTCCCCTAGCACAATTGAAGGGGGCATGATAGCGATGCCTTCCTTTCATGCTATCTGGGCATGGTTTTGTCTTTATCTCGTTAGAGGATGGCCGCTGCTATTTACATTGCTGTTACCGGTTAACGCATTACTGGTAATTTCTTGTGTGTTGCTAGGATGGCATTATCCAATTGACCTTTTAGGAAGTCTGGTCGTTATTCTTATTACGCATGGTATTTATTGGCGCCTCTCAAGAACGGACAATTAACTGATTTTTCGTGGGATACCTGAAGGAAGAGCTGCTTCCTTACTAATTACTTTATTATTTTTATTGCCTGCTATGTGAGCCAACTTGCGAGCAATCAGACTTTGTAAGTTACTACGATGCCTCTTATCAAGTAGAGGATGCGCTTCCAGATAAATATCACCCTGCAGCTTACCGAGCTTAACAGGCTCATTTATTACCCGAACGGGTGTTCCCGTGCTTACTAATTCAAACAAATACTCAATGTCCTCGGGCATCATGCGAATACAGCCAGCACTTACTCGCTGCCCTACTCCATCGCGCCGATTGGTTCCATGTATTAAATACGTTGGCCAACCTAATCGCAATACATGACGTCCTAAAGGATTACCCTCCCCACCGGGAAATGCCTCAGGTACTATAGTGCCGTTTTTTTCCCCAGCGGCTTTAACATTATCCGTTGGATGCCATACGGGGTCACGCGCCTTTCCAGTTACTTTGGTTAAACCAACAGGCGTACTCCATCCTTTTCGGCCAATGCCGACGGGCATGGTGATCACGACATTATCATTAGGGGGATAAAAATAAAGACGGTATTCGGCCAAATTAATGACTATCCCTTGCCGAGGGCCTTCGGGTAATACATATTGCGATGGAATTAATAATCGTGTTCGTGAAGATAAGGGTCGCAGGGGATCAACGTCGGGGTTTGCTCTGACCATTTCATAATAACCAATGTCAAAGCGAATTCCTGCATCACTAAGCGTTTCACCCATTTGCGGATTAACATATTGAATTTCACCGACAATATCGTCACTCGCTGACATCACCCAGGTGGCTGCGTTTAAAAAGTTTGTCATAAAAAACAAACTACAGGCAAGGACTGATCGCCAACAACGAAAAGGCGATAGTCCTTGCAAAATACGCATCCTAGTTAAAGCCGGCATCAACTTTAAATCGCTGCCCATATTGGGTTTCCAGTTTGGCAAATAACTCATTAAGCTTGTCGTGACCGAACTGTTTTGCATAATTCATAGGACCGCCCCGAAAAGGTGCAAAACCTGTCGCAAAAATCATTCCGCCATCCAGTAAATCGCTATCGGCAACCACCCCTTCACGTAAACAGGCAGCAGCCTCATTGACCATTCGTAAAATCAAGCGATTAGCAATATCCTTACCGTTTTTACTGCTTTGTATTTTTTTCTTAACAGGCTTGCCATTTTTATACCGATAAAATCCCTGGTCTGTTTTGCGCCCCAATTTACCCTCTTTCACCATTTCACGAAGAGTCGCAGGCACAGTACCACCATAATGCCGGGTTAAGTTCTCGGCTACTGCAAGACACACATCCATGCCCACCGTATCAGCCAACTCAACAGGCCCCATAAACATACCAAACTCTTTTGCCGCGTCATCAATCTCTTCAGCAGAGTATCCTTCTTCAAGGAGATGCATACATTCCATCAGGTAAGGCATTAATACACGATTAATTAAAAAGCCGGGACTTGAGCTCACCGGTAACGGCAGCCGTCCGATTTGATTAACAAACGCACAAGCACGCTCGGTAACTTCTTTTGATGTTTTGCTGCTACTAACCACTTCAACCAATTCCATTTTGGCAACAGGGTTAAAATAATGAATACCTACAAGTCTATTGGGGTTTTGCATCACCGTACTGATTTCATCAAGTGGAATGCTTGAGGTATTGGTGGCAATTATGGCATCTTTTCGGGCCTTTGCTTCTACTTGTTTCATGATAGATTGCTTAACATCAAGATTTTCGAAAACCGCTTCGATAATAACATCAGCTTTAGCGATGCCATGCCCGTTAGGATCGGCTATTAATCTATCCATTGCGGCTTGAATAAGGCGAGGTTGGCGTAATTTCTTTTTATACAAGGAATGAGCACGACCTAATGCAGGGGCAATCTGGGCATAAGATTTGTCTTGCAAAGTGACATGTAATCCACGCAGTGCGCACCAGGCAGCAATATCCCCTCCCATCACTCCTGCCCCAATGACATGAACATGTTGGGCTTTGAAATCACTGTCTTTAGCAAAAGCTTTCATGCGTTCACGCAAAAGAAAAGCACGAATAAGATTTTTGGCAGTATCTCCACGACTAACCAATTGTTCAACAGAGTCTGCTTCTTTTAAATAAGCGCGCTCGCCATTACCACCCTCTCTATCCCACAGGTCAATAACAGCAAAAGGAGCCGGGTAGTGTTGTTTTTTAACCCGTTTAGCCACATTGTAACGAAGAACAGGAGCCAATATTGCGCGCACCCAGGAATAATTGGTTAATGATTGCATAAAGCCGGGTTTATGTTTTGCCGGTTTATTTTTTATAAAAAAGACGGCGGCGCGTTTTAATTGCCGAACAGGTACTACATCATCAACAATTCCGAGCTTTTTCGCTTTAACCGCCGAAAGTGCCGACCCTGGCAATATGACCTTGGACAGCGCATCGAATCCACCAATTAATCGCGGCAAGCGTACAGTTCCACCCCAGCCTGGATGAATGCCAAGCATTATTTCGGGTAAACCTAAACGAGTATCCTTATCATCACTGGCAACCCGATAATCACAGGCCAGCGCGAGCTCAAGACCACCGCCCATACAAAAACCATTAATCATGGCGACAGTAGGTATTGACAATGCCTCAAGACGTGCAAAAACAACTTGCCCTTTTCTTAAAAAATCAACCGCCTCTGCAGGGGTTTTAAATTGCGAAAAGGCGTGAACATCGGCTCCTGCAATAAAACCTTTCTCTTTAACGGAATAAATAATTAGGCCCGCAACGTTTTTTTGGTTTGCAATTTCAAGCAAAAGGCTATTTAACTCATCTAAAACGTCAGCATTAATCGCATTTACCGTCGTATCTTTGCGGTTTATCCCTAACCAGACAATATTGTCGCTGTCAGTTTTGCTTTCCCAGTGTTTGTAGTTTGTCATTATCCTTTCACCTCAGTCACACGTTCCAGATACATTGCTCCACCTTGTCCGCCACCGATACAAATGGCAGCCATTCCATGCTTTCCATTCGTTTGCTGAAGCGCGCTTAAAACATGAAGTACAATACGGGCACCACTAGCACCGATAGGGTGGCCTGCGGCAATTGCACCACCGTCTTTATTAAGGCGTGATAACGACGGCGCGCCAAATGCCTCCTTGAGGCCTAATTGAGTTCGGCAATATTCATCATCATCCCAGGCGGCAAGACAACCTAATACCTGCGCTGCGAATGCTTCATTTATTTCCCAACAATCCAAATCATTGGATTTTAAGCCGTGGCGTTGCATGATAGGAGTAGCCGCATGCACAGGCCCAAGCCCCATCTGGGCAGGATCAAGAGCGGCCCATTCTGAGTCCACAATGCGGCCAATAACAGGAAGTTTATATTTTTTTACCGCATCGGCACTGGCTAAAAGCAGTAAACACGCGCCATCAGTAATCTGAGAACTGTTACCCGCAGTAACCATTCCGTATTTTTTATCGAAAAAAGGCTTGAGTTTACCGAGCTTTTCCACCGTAGAATCCGTACGAATACCATCATCCTCCGGATAAATTCGCCCTTTATTGTCAATAATAGGGGTAACTTCTCCCATCCGCCCTTCTTTATACGCCAAATCTAAGCGATGATGACTTTCGCTGGCAAAATTATCCATCTGCTCACGAGTAATGTTAAAGCGATACGCTATTTTTTCTGCTGTTTGGCCCATATTCATACCGACTATTGGATCAGTTAAGCCTCTTAATAAAGCGATTACAGGGGCGAGATACGCAGGCCTGAATTGGGTCACCAACCGTATGCGTTGGCCTGCACTTTTGGCAGACATCCAGCGACCCAACCAGGAGGCCATTTTTTGATTAAACAACAAGGGCGCGTGACTCATTGCATCAGTACCGCCTGCAAGAATTAAATCACTTCGTCCAGAGGCAATTTGTAAGGCGGCATTATCAAGAGCCTGCATACCGGATGCGCAATTTCGCATAACCGTAAAAGCCGGCACTTTTTCACCACAACCAAGCCGCAAAGCGACAACGCGAGCGATATTTGCCTCATCAGGCCCAGGCATCGCCGAGCCAATAATTACCTCATCAAGAAGCGTGGGAGAAAATGGTTGCCGATTTAATAACGGCATTCCAGCGGCTACCGCCAAATCTGATGCGGAAAATACGCCCACATCCTTGGCTTTCAGAAACGGGGTTCGATTGCCATCAACCACGTATACCTCTCTGCCAGCCAAATTTGATTTCTCGTTCATTGCGCCTCCCAATAGCGGTTTTACCTGTCTTAATTCAATGGAGCGATAACGCCGCCAGATTTTTATTACCTAGAAGATACCAGTTAATCTATTAGTATGTAAATTCTCGAAAATAATTTAATTTATTTCGTTGACGAGGCGCAAATAACTGATATACTTCGCCGCAATTGACTGGAGAGATGGCCGAGTGGTCGAAGGCGCTCCCCTGCTAAGGGAGTATGGGAGAAATCCCATCGAGGGTTCGAATCCCTCTCTCTCCGCCAGTTATGCGCCCGTAGCTCAGTTGGATAGAGTATTTGGCTACGAACCAAAGGGTCGGAGGTTCGAATCCTTCCGGGCGCACCACCCTCAAAGCTGTATTTAATTGATTAGTACCCAACACTTATTTCAGTGTCGTTTATATTGGACATATTTCCAAATGCTCTTTCGCAAAGTTGTTCTGCAATCTGTTGAGCAGACACTTTTCCTGTCTGAAAGATAATATCACTTTGTATACTTGATACTACAAACACATTTTCATCTTCCTCAGTAAATTCCAATTTATTCAGAAGGGGTATAGCATCGTCCATTACTTTGCCAAATTTATTTGCAGCCCTTATTATATCTTGTCTTGATACCTCACCTACGATTGGCTTCCCAGGCTCCGGTAGTATTGGTGCTCTTTCGTATATATCACCATATTGCTTAAACGGAAAAAATGACAATCTTCTCTCTTCCAGTCGGCCTTCAATAATAGCTTTTGTATTTCGGCCATCAATTCTGTCTATTAGAGTATCAACAGGACAATGAGCAATTGCAACGGTTCCCGTTCCATCAGGAAGGCCAGCACTTTTTAGTCTGGCCTTAAATTCATCAACCATACGTTGATCACCGATAGTTTCATCGCCTACTACGTCTAAGATAGTAGATTCGCCCCTTTTTGCTCTGATAATTGCTCGTTCAAGCATATGCTCATTTAATTGTTGTAGTGGAGGATACGGATGCTCCGTAAAGAATGCACCTGTATCAGGGCAATCTCGAATAATAGTTAACAAATTTTCAATACCATCAGAGGTATATTGTTCTTTATTCTCAGGTGATAGTGCATCATAAATTTTTATGGCTTGGGTTTTAAGATAAGCCCCTGGTGTTAAATCTATTTGATCAACCTTTGGGTTTCCCAGGCATCGTCTGGAAAATACTGCCACAGCCAGCGTTCGTGCTCCAAACATGCTTGCTGCTGCATCTACTACGGATGGATCAGTATGTGTCTTCATCGCGTTAACAAAATGGTCTTGGGCGCTGAGGTATCTTTTCCCGGCAAGTTCAGAGGGTTGTGTCCAGGCTTTTTCTGAAGCAACGTCAGCCCCGTCTACAATCCAGCTATGGCCTGTTTTGCTTGCTTCAGATTGGGCGGCAGTACATATACTCGTTTTACCAGCCGAAGATGTGCCACATAACAGAATTATTTTTCCTGTTTCGGCAGGAAGCTCATGGGACATTTCGGCTTTGAATTTTTTAATTCTTTCGCGTGCCGCCAATTCTTCTTTAGTTTTCATTTCAGCCCTGACACATAGTTACTATAAGCGGTGGTGTCAATTTATTATACAATAATTATAGGCTATTAATCATTTATGCCGGCAGCTACCTTACCCAATCAAGCTTTTATCTTATTGATTCCAATTGTCGTTTTTATCTCTTAATTAAATTTATGAGAGTCCCGCTTTTGTAAGTTTTCATTGTTTTGCTCTGAGTTGTCGCTTTGAACACGCCCTAATTGACTCTTTATCTCTATGATTGCGGCTTTAATCACAGGCGAATTAATAATTTGACTATTATCTAAATGCATCTTTTGCTGATATTCGCTCAATAAACCATCAATTGTATAATGCGAGTCATTATGAGAAAAATGCACTTGTAACCAAGATTCAAAGTTGGTCATATCTATAGTGGTGTAATGATACGCATCTTTTTTTTCATCCCAGGTGGTTATAAAAAATGGCACACATACAAAGTTCTTTTGTTGATTTGCGTAATTTTTTATATCTGAGTTATTTAAGCTATTTTGTAACTGAATTAAGGAATCAGTATTAAATGAAAATCCTATTTCTGTAATGAGGTCGTTGTATAAAAATTTGCTATATATGGAGGTATTATGGACATTAATTTCTTGAGAAAATCGGTTGCCAAAAAAAACATCTGTATTTATTACTCGAGTTTCGGCAAATTGAGGATCTAATGCTCCTTTATTTAATAATTTAATAATAATAGATTTATCTATATCAAAATCGGGAATTTCATTAGGATCCGGTTTATAGGGTATACCTAAAGTTTGACACAATTCTTCTTTTGCACTGCCTCTTTGTTTAATTAAGCCGATGGAGAGTGAGCTTTGAAATTCCTCTTCTCCTAATGGTAAATCCGAACGTTTAAATCTCATTTTCATTCCAACGTATTTCAAGCCTAAAATGATTTCTTCGCCTTTCATAAATACTGATATGAACTGCGAAGAGACTTAGTGATTATTTCTAACGGATCTATACTCGCTAACTTTGCTTATCAAGAACACATACGATATCTTCTGGCATGTTGTCTACGATAAATTGCAGTTTACCGTCTTCTAAAGCCAGTGTAACTTCGTAAACTACTGAAGAACCGTAAGTAGCATGGTCACCTGATCCTTCCTCTATGCTAAAATATGATAAAGATACCTCATCCGGCCCCCTCCAGAAGGTTGTGCTTAAAGAATGCTCCGTACTATGTAGAGAACTAACAACTCTTGATTTCACCTGATCTATAGGAAATTTTAAAAAATATTCGTCTGTCTCCTCGGGATCCCCCAAGATAATATTTTTATCAGTTTGAATAATTTTCAAAGCCAGCTGTTCTTCCATGCATGGTCCAACCCATACACCTGAAAAATCAGAAGGCTTTAAATTTTTAACAATAGTTTGGTGTTTTGACTTCATTAGATGCTTAAAAATAAGACCTTTAGCAAAAACAGGCATGCTTAACAGGAGACATGATGCGACAACAACTACCCTTGTATTCATTTACTTTCCTTTTAGTAATTAATGCCGGGATAATTTATTAGAATTGTCGATACATGCCTATACCGTAATTATACTATATTGACTGAAGAATCCTTTACCTGTATGTGTTCCAAACAATAAAAATTACTATCGCATTAGCCTGGTCTGGAGCTCTTCTAATGAGCTGTAATAAATACTGAATAGTTTCTTAGTATCAAACATTACTTTTTGTTATTGGCTGTTTCCATCGAATGTTTGCGCATAAAGGCTATGGTATAAAATAACTTATAGAAAACCAGTCTTAAATGAGCTGGTTTATCGAGATGCGGAGCATATTGCAGAAAGTACCTGCTCTCCAGTCATTGCATGTACAACAGATGATGAGATTTGTTCGTTGGGAAGGCTAATTTTCATAAATAAATTCTATTAACTTCACAACCCTAATCATTGTTTTTGATCCGATAAAATTTACATTCTATCCCATGCCCAATTCCATCTTTATAGTAATACATCCCACCTTTCTCCATCACACGGTGCGAGGCTTTGTGGTCTATTGGGGCGAAAGCAATAATAAAATCGGCTTTGATATTTTTTTTACTCCAATTAAGAAGGCCTTTTAAAACTTCCGAGGCATAGTTCATTCCCCAAAATTTTCTTGCGATTAGATAGCCAACTTCAATTTCACCTGTCTCTATCGGACCAAAACCACAGCGTCCAATGAATTCTTTAGACTCTTTATCAAATATAACAAAACATGGAAGTCCATATTCTTTATAAAAGCCTATAAATTGTTTGATTCTTGCTCTGGTTTGTTCTTTCGTTTGAACTCCATCAGGAAAATATTTTCTAACTTCCGGATCTGAATTTAATTCAGCCACAACGTCTAGATCCACTTCATTTATCAAGCGCAATATTGTGCGTTGAGTTTCAATTTCTGGTAGCATAAAATTACCCACCCGATCACAAATTATAATAAAATGTTAATTAGCAACCAACTTTAGCAGAAAGATCTCTCCATTCAATTCAATTGTATCTCCTGCAACCATCTTTTTTCTTTTCTGTTTTTCTATTATGCCGTTTACTAATACAGTGCCCGCCGCTATCATATCCTTAGCTTCTGCTCCGCTCGACGCGATACCTTCAAATTTAAGAATTTTAAAGAGCTCAACCTGTTCTTTATTAATGAAAACATCCTTCATAGTATTTATTACTCCAGTAATGATGAGTTGCCGCAATCTTGATTTTTCAAGGAATCAAGATAAAGGGTTTCAATTTTAGCCCTTGCCCATGGTGTTTTGCGCAGGAATTTAAGGCTTGAATTGATGCTGGGGTTAGAATAAAAACAGTTAATCTTTACTCTCTTAGCCAAACCTTCCCAGCCATAACAAATTACCAAACTATTTAAGATAGTCTCTAGGGTAATGCCGTGCAGTGGGTCATTAGAAGTTCTGTCCATCAACCATACCTATTTTCGTTGTACATTGGTGTTAGCTATACCTCAAATACTATTATCTTTAATTACATTAATATACACAATTGCTCTTAATGAAATCACTTGGTTCAACAATACTACTTCTGCAGTTGCTTAATCAAGTCTTTTACGCCTGGTTTGTGGGTGAATTAGAATGTGAAATAAGGAAATTTGGGTGGATCAGTGAAAAATATTCGACATGCAATATCAACGTTTTTGATATATAAATATAAAACAATAAGAGAATCACTATGATCAGATTAATGATGTTTTCATAAAATAAAAAACAAGTGCCTTCAATTTAAATGGATATATAATGAATAGATTAACGCTGGAAAAAGCAAATGCCATTATTGAGGCAGGGTTTATTGAAAGTATGAAGTTATCGCTGCAACCGATGTCAATTGCAATTCTTGACGCGGGTGGACATCTTATAGCATTCCAACGTCAAGATAAAGCCGCTATTTTGCGGTTTGATATAGCGTTTGCTAAAGCCTATGGTGCTCTGGGTATGGGCATCGGTTCGCGAGGTTTGGCAATCAAGGCAAATGAAATCCCTGGCTTGATGGAGGGAGCTATTATTGCTTCAAAAGGACGACTTATTCCTGCTCCTGGAGGTGTACTTATCGTCAATATTGATAATGAAATTATAGGGGCTGCGGGGGCAAGTGGGGATACATCAGATAACGATGAACATTCTGTCATTTCCGGTATTCTATCCGTTGGCTTGATACCAAAAACGAGCTAGGTTCTGAATAACCTATTGATGTTGCGTTCCTGTTCCATCCCCCCGGGGACTAACTTACATAACTAAAGCCTTTACAGGCGCCTTTTTCACTGAAGGACTCATCAGCCGGTCTTTTTTTATTCCAAAAACCAGACTTATGGATTGCACCCAATTTTTTTATTATTTGCGAGGTATCAGTAATCTTTTTAGCCTCTCGCAATAAATCCCTGAAAGTAGGTATCGGCTTTAAACCGCCCCGCTGTGCTCGATTTTTTTGTCTATTATACGCGTCCACCAGTTTTTCTGATGTATCAGCTTTAAGGCCTTTGCTTTGTAGAATGGTTTGCATCTCAGGAGTAGTATAATTATCAACATTCAACGTAAAAAAACGTCTTGCCAGTGCCACAGCCGGTTTTTGCCGACCAGCCATAGTAACAGGGTTCTGGGTGCCTATTATCATAAAACCTGGTTTGGTTGGACGTTTCCCATCAGGGCTTTTACCCATCAATAAATCATTGAGCAAGCGCTCAAGCATTGGGGAACTATTGATTTCATCAATCACCACAATACTGCCTTCATCAAAAGCTTTTAGAAGTAATTTGATTTTGTCTGAGAGACCCATGGATACTGGCATGGTAGTATAGGGCAGTCCCTCCTGTTCGAGGCAATGGCGGACAAGTTCTGTTTTACCAATACCAGGCTCCCCTTCCAGAATAATGCCACCCAATCCACCATACCGTTGTAGATCATTGCCCGCTTGAATTTGGCGAAAACGGTGGAGGCTTAAAAAATCTTTCAACAGAGTTTTAACCGGTTGCCTTTGTGGGGTATCCAGATAATTTTCAGCCTTAACAGGTATGTCATTGACTAGTGATTCAGTTTGCGACGGGAAAAGCTCGTTGAATTTATTTTTATAGCTTGCAGGCACCAGAGGAGCTGCAAGAGTGGTGGCATAATAGTTAGCCCACTTTAAAGGATTTTCCAGAGCACCCGGATGTGCCAACACCAATAGTGCCATCATCTGCAGCTCACGAGGGGAAATAAGCAGCTCATGCTCAGAACACTCTAACACAAAGCGGTATACAGCCATGATTTCCTGACAAATCGCCTCCGTTTGGGAAGCCAGTGCTGTGCCTTGAAAAATTTCTTTCAGTTGGGTTTCATAGATATATTCCATTGGCATGACATCAAACAATACTGCATTGCCGTGACGTTTAAACAGAGCGGGCAGGTTTCTGCCATTGCCGTAATTGGCCGGATTGGCCGCAAAAATCACTTTATGCTCGGGAGTCAGGGGATAAAATCGCCCATCCACTAATATACCTGGCGGATTTTGAAAGAGTCCTTCAAATTCAGACCAATCACGCCTGCCCATATTGGCTTCATCAATGAACAAATATTTGGGCAAGTTTGAATTATCCAGTGCCCAGTCTTTTATTTGCGCCGCGCCCTGGTAAAGGTGATTACTGTCGTTGTGTAGAATGGATTGCACAAAAGTGGTTTTACCCACCGCACTCAAACCTGTTAGACAAACATAAGGAGAGTTTTCAAGGATATTTTGTACCTTTTTCCGGCGTCTTGCTACAAAATTTCTGGCAATAGCCGCTGAATTAACACTATCAAAAGGCTCCAAACGGATTTTTCCAGGCAAAGACTCCATTCCTTCCCAGCTTTGTTTTGGGTCGGTACTCGGATGGATACGAAGGTGAGTGAGCATTGTCTTAAGCCGGCATAAAGGTTCTTTTTCAAAAGCGTTCTGCGGCAGTGTCTTTGTTTCTTCAAGAGCAAAGTACTTTGTTAAAATATCCCGTTTGAAATCCCCACTTACCTCATGTTTTGAGTAGTGGGCATAATGGAGCTCTTTAGACATATCAGTAACGATGGCAAGCGTACCGAAACCTTCTGACGTCATTTGACGGCTTAATAAAAGAGGTGCCAGATGATCGGCAAGTTCAGGATGGATGCGACCTTTTAATATTACTTTTTTACCAGATTCCAATGCGTTTAGCAGCCAGGATTCCTTTTCAAAAAATTCAAAATTGAGGGTATCCTGGTTCAAATGGCCACCCAATGTTTTTAGAAGATCAGAGGGTTTGCATTCAGACACATCCACAACTATCCATTCAGGATCCTTTGCTTTAAACCATTCCACAGTGGCATCGGGGTCAGTACTTGAAATAATGTACGTACGCTCTGTAGGAATTTTTTTGTTACATACCGAAGATTGCAAAGGTATATTTTTCAACAAATCCGGTGCTTTGACTCCTGGCGCAAAATATAATTGCAAATTAATCTGATATTTACGGCACTCTTGTAATAAAATCGCCCACTCTTGCTCAGAGATACTGCGGGTGACGTTAAGAACCAGCTGCTGGTTTTTATGAAGCGCCAGAATACCCGGTTCAGTTTCCAGCGTTTTGTGTTCTGGGTCGCAATGATAACGAGTAAAAAACCGTCCAAGCAGGGATGGATTCAGTACAAAAGGCGTATCTGCAAGACCTTCATAACAGAAAGTATTTGCAGCCAGATAGTCCACATCATATCCCTGAGCCTTGGAAAGCCGCAAGTCACGGGGCACCACAATCCGCCGCCCGGCATGTTCGACATACCCCTGTAAAAGTGCTAAACGCCAAAACTGAACGAATTTGGGGGTTTCCCAAAGACCATTTTGGATATGAATCGTGGATTTTTTGGCCAGAGCTTTTTCAAGCATACCTTTTTTAAAAATCAGGCGATCTTTTTTGATTATCCAGCGGCCTAAAAGCATTTCCTCCCAATTGAGCGCCTGCATCAAATCGATAACCTCAGCATCATTTTGTTTCTCGTGAAAAGACAATGAGGGAATATTTTTTGCCAAACTGGCTTCTTTAAAAGGACAAACACTTTTATTATCGAAACGAGAATAAAAATCTTCGCCCTGATAATTGTCCGCGTTGTTCGGATTAATAAAGCCTATGATTTTTAGATTATCAGGAATTTTCATCCCATCCACCGTACGACAGTCATCAAGCATATTGTTAAAATGAACAATGTCTTGTGCCGTAAATCCAGTGTAATTGATGAGTAGCACAGGCGGTTTGGCCGAGTTCCTGTTTTTTATAAGAAAATCGTACAAAGGCCCTCCTGGCCCCTGCCTCAACACCCCGATTTCCCCTTCTCTGTGAATAAAAGGTGCCGAGCAAATCAGATCGCTCGGAGTGTCTGCATAAAAAACTGGCGTATCCAGCAGAGATGCCTCCTGCTCAAATAAATAATGCAGGCTGCTGATATCACGGCTGTGGCTGATTTCAATCAGATTAGTTTTATGGCGGTTTTGAATGATTTCCTGGCAATATTTTTCAGGAGAATCACAATAAGGCTGCTCTTTCAACCAAGTCTTAAAAAGGCTATCGAAATCCGAATCATTTTCAACTGCTTTCTGGAAAATTTTTTGGGTTTTTTTGGCGATTTTATTGGAGAGTAAGTTGCATATAAGGGGGTAAATTTCTAAAAATCTATTGCGTGAGACCGCTTGAACACTATAAAGCAGATCGTTCATAAAATTTGGATTGGTTTCTTTATATCTTTCCAAAAGCTCAGCCACGAACCCGGAAACGTCTTTTGTCTCTAACCCCACAAGCCATGCAGGCTCTCCTTTAGTGGTGCGCAACATCAAACCGTTAAGTGCCCATGTAGAAATAGAACTTACTTCTGGCAGCATAGACAGCAGTTCTTTTTTATTTGTGCTTTGACGAAGACTTAAAATCCCCCCTGTGCTTACAAAATGGTCTGCATTGATATCATCTATACTGACTGAATGCACACCATCTATCATAATATGCGTCCCAAGCCTTCGCCTCAACAAGTCCTTTAGTTGTTCGAGATCGCATAATTTGCTGCCTTTCTTGCTATTTGGCTCATAGAAATGCCAACCATCAGCTGTTTTTTTCACCCCTACCGCATGCCAAGGGTTGGAAAAAATAGCTGGCATCGGCAGCGTTTCTAAAACTTCATACACATTTACACCCAACCAGGTTTTGTTAATATTGGGACTTAATTCATAATCAGCTTTGATAAATTCCAGCAACTGTTGAAACTGTTTTTTCAGTTTTTCACTCAATGTAAAACGAAAGCCATCCCAGTCATTGATATTGTCAAGAAAATCCGTCCAGAACTCATCGGTTTCATCAATGAATAATTGGGATAATGTTCTGCAAATGCCAGCCTGAATTTTTGGAATTAGAGCGGTGTGTTCGCTTTTTAAAGTTAGGTATTGGGATAGTTTTTCAATCACCATAGCCTGATTTTTAGATTTGTTTTTACCGCTGAATTGAAATTTGAAATCTCTTGGAGTAGGTTTGGTGTGAAAATTTTTTTCCGGAGAATGTTGGTATCTTTTTTTGGAGGCAAGCAATACATGCTCTTTGCTGGATAGCGCTTCAACTAACTCGCTACTGTTGACTTCATCCTTATCTACTTCCATGAGTACCTCAGGGATATCTTTTAAATAAGCCTTCAGTACAGGGTCTTCGAAATTAAGGAATTTGGAATGTGTTATATTCAATTTTTTCAGGTTGGGCATGCTTTTTAAAACATTAATCAGATCCTGATTGCCAAACCTAGGATAGCTCATATCAAGGTCTTTCATCCATTGAAAATTTAGACCTTTGAAAATGTCAGTGCAGTAGTTAGTGGCGCCCCAAATCGTAAATGTTTGAAGCTTCGGAGATGTCGCCATTATTTTTTTTACATCCTCCAGTACTAAATTAGCTCCTCCACATTGCAAATTCTCAAGTTCAGGAAAGGCCAGTTCCTGCATAAAACCTGGCTGACAATTGGCATACCCACCAAAATTCAGTGTTATTAACTGATTGCCATCCCGAAGAAATTTTATAAAATTATTCGTGCTTAAACTACTCCAACCTATATTCAAATCGGTCAGATTTTTAAGAACCCATTCTCCGCTGAAATCATCTTCCAAATTCATACATTCCATTAAATTCAAAAACTCAATGTTCGGCGCTTGTGTAAGTATTTTTTCAAGATTAATTGCGGTGATATTGCTACCCCGCAGTGAGAGATACCTTAAATTGGGGCAGTGCACATCAAAAGAAAAATCATGGTCAAGAAATTTGTTATTCCCTAAATCAAGCACTGTAAGTTTTTTCATGTGCTGAAAAATCCAGTCAATGTCTTTGACTGACAAACCAGCATCAGCCGCGTGAAGCTCTTTCAATTCAGGGAAGTTAATGGTTTCAAAAATACAACTTTCATTTAAATCTTCAAGATAATCTATATCAAGGTTACTGAGTACTTTCGTACTCTGCAAAACACAGCGAATATGATGAGGCGATATTTTAGCAGAATAAGTGCTCCATTTTTTCAATTGAGGCAGATGTAAATCCTCCCAAAATTCCTCAGATACGATGGTGGTCTTCCCTGAATAGAGCTCTTGTAAATTGAGAGCTGTTTTTAGAATTTGATAAAAATTACCAGCAGTGATATTGCTGCTTCGTACAACAAGGTATTCCAGAGCAGAAAAATCAAAGTCAGGGAGTGGATTATTAAAACAGTTTGACCCAGGAAGCGACAATTCTTTCAGTTGATGAGATAAGAACCAGTGCATATCGTCTTCATCAAATGGGGTTGATTCGGCATAAAATTTTTTAATATTGGTTAAAGGCAAACCTTCAGTCAGTTTTTCTCTTCTCCTGGAACTCTGGTAATTAAACAATTGTAATCTGGGTGAATTCAACAGATGACGGATGTCTTCCCTGCTCAATTTTGTATAATGCAGGTACAGCACATCCAGCACGGGAAACTCGAATGTCTGGAGGAAATTTTCCGGAGGTTGTGTCGTCTGCTGAAGATTTAAAGTCTTATAATTATCCCGAAGCAGAGTATGCCAATTTGACACCCTGTATTCATCGTCATTAAGAATAAAGACCGAGCAGTTACCCAAATTTTCCTGCTTGAATTCAAAATTATCCTCTTTAATCACACCCGTGCTCAAAAGTTCTGTTGCCATGGCACTGGATAAAACGACTCTTTGCCAATGTTGCTGACAAGGCAGAGATGGCAGTAGTGTCTGCATATTTTTAAATGCGGCGAAAGCTTCTGGCGACACCTCGTTTAAAGCAAGCTCAGCCAAAATCGGTTTAGCCTGGCTTGCAATCTCTACTACCTGCAAGGCAACCTGTGTTCCATCAATAGGCTTAAAATCACTGGCAAACAATTTTCTGGGAGGAATCGGTTGCTCCCGGGTTTTCAGCCATTCCAACCAATGATCATCCACCACCAGTAATTTATCCGACTCAAGCGCCAGCGCGATACTTGCGTTTTTTAAGATGTTATCGGTCAGTTCTGGTGTCATTTTTTTCATAAACGACTTGATTTTTTGCGGATGCAAATGGACGAATCCGTCACCCTGCCATGCATAGACGTCAAAACCATTTAGCAGTAATTGCTTAAAGACAAGGATATAATCCTCAACTTGCCGGTTGGTCCAGTTTTGAGCTCGCCAGTCTGCTACGATAAGCGTTTTTCGCTTTTCATTTTTTAGAAAGCTTTGCACCTTCCAACAAGGTTGGCTTTTAATCAGTTTATCGACATCCAGTTCCCCTTGAGGCTCACGGATGTAATGGATTCCGTCTTCATTATCTACGTAATAAAATTCTGGTGGAAACATATTGTGAGATCATTCGGACAAAAAGGAGTGCATTATATCACAATGGTGTTATTTTGAGCTACAACAAAACCAAAGCTCAGCGTTGATTCTATCCATAAATAGCTCCGAGCAATTCAATCATTAAATTTTAATGGAAAACTCACCCAATCAACTATAAATGTGCGAACCGAAATAACATTAGTCGCCATTTCTGTTGAAAATTTAATCTCATTACATTACAATTGCGCAATGATTAACCAACGAATCGTGACTAATATGCCTCTTAAAGAAAATCTGGAGTTGGCGCAACGTGCAATTGAGTATACTCGTGAAACGGTAATTTATGGCTCGGATAATAGAAAAGAAGATGACAAAGAGCCAGAGCGTAAAGAATCATCGCAGAAGGCTCAAACCATTATTCGAGAGTCCCTTGATGACTACGCAAGAAATCGTCGGCAGGCAAGACGTGCCGGGCACGATATACGCTTTACGTTTCTTGATGAAATCAGGCTAACAGCAAGCGAGGTTAAACAATATAAAGCTGGCAATTGTGACTTTCAGGCTTATGTGGCTTTTGAGTGGATACTTGCCAACTCCGATATTCGGCCTGTTTCGATAATTTTTATACCAAATGATTCGGGGCCGGCCGCGCACTGCATGGTTGGTATAGGGGATTTATCCAATGCAGATGACGCCGTTCTTTGTGATCCGCATCAAATACAATGTTATCCTCTGTCCGCATTTTACGCGGGGGAGTATGAGGGCCTACCCATTGGGGCATGCCAATACGGTGACAAACTGGCGGTGCGTTTTAAACGTAGCAGTCAAGGTTCAATTACAGAAAAATCGCTCAACCCGGCAGATGAGGAATACCACCCGGCAGAGCTTCTCGAAACAGAGACTTACAGTACATCTTGTTCCATGTAGGGTGAGAAATTCGGGTTGTTTTCACCCAGTTTAAGGAAGGCAAAGGCGGGTCTCCATGCTTCTTGACCACCATTTAAAAATAAGTATGAACCCCGCCTTTTCAGATTAGACCTCTCAAAAACTCGTTCATGTAATGTTGTCTAAGCGTTACAAACTATTGTTCGCTCCTCAAAATGCTGACTCATCTCCTCAAGCGTCTCTATACGAAAATTCAAGATACATAAAGCTTGCTCATACCCTTCGGCTTTAGATTTTCCTCGTGCTGAATAGGCTGTTGCTTGCCTGTGTTCTCTGAAGAGTGGCTTAATGTCCTCCATAGCTTGTTCATAGGTGGGATCTTCTGGCCTGATAAAAACTTTGAAAATACCGGAGGCTATTGGGCGAAGAAGACTCGCACCAACATTCATCTTGGCAAAGTCTTTATCTGTTTTTTGACGCGTTGAAAAAATGAATTCTATTTCTTTTAGACACTCTCTGTTTTTTTCAAGAAGAAGCGCGCATTCTTCGAGGCTCTGCGGCTTAAGAGTCAACGCTTCATCATTAGCTTTTCTCACATAGAAGGATTGGACTCTTTCTTTTTTAGGTACTTTACGTTCAAAGTTATAGTCCTTACAGCCACATTTCAAAATCACCATCTTGTTATCAGCGATAATAGGTATGGCTTTTGTTTTTGCATGATATTTTAAGAAATGGTTCTTCAAATGAGCGCCAATAGCCGAGTCTGCCTTTTGAGCTAGTTCTATTTGTTCAGGCGTTAGAATGAGCGTACCGATAAGAGGTTTCGGCTCCCCGTCCACGGTTCCAACAAGATACTCATCGTGCTTATTGTGATAGTGTAAACCCCAGGCATCAACTGCATGAATCTGCAAATATTGCGAGGTTTCACCCGGGTAATTTAGAACTAAGAAAAAAGGCTCGGCATCGGTTAGAAACGGATGAAAATCTTTAATGGCCAGTGTAACTTTTGCGGTATTTTCGGCCTTTTTGGGCCAAGGGATTGTGCTGGCAAGAAACTTTTCAGCAAAAGATAAGGTTTCAGTATAAGATAATTTTAAGGTTTCAGGAAAAAGTGGGTTGTATGGAAATGCCGTTGTTTCTGATGGCTTAACCGGGGCTGCTGCTGGCTCTGGATGGAACTGCCAGCCAGATTCAGCGATATTTTTAAAATAATAGCCCCATCCCAAGTCCTTATCTCGACCTTGAATTCTTAGTTCCCGCGCATTGTCGCCCTGCCCTGTTAAACGAATACACACCTTACCAGTAATGTCAGGAAGAATGTCGTCTACTGAATGCTCAACCCATCCCTTCAAAGGCAGTTTGCGAACGCCGTGACCTAAGAAAAAACTTCCATCAGGCCCATCGGGCGGGAGTTCTACCGGAATATCAGCAAAACTTACTTTAAGACCCGGGCAGGAACCATTGATTTCATAATCAATCATCCGGGTATAAAAATGCAGTTTCCCATCAGAATCTATAGCGGAAAGAAAAACCGTAGAGCCCGCGGCACTGATAGATTGGCCTTGAGTGCCATCTGGAACAAGAAAGCCTCTTGAGAAACTGGCGGGTAAGCCTGTATCCCAATAGACTATTTTTAACCCATCCTTATCTAGAACATAAATAGTTGGCGTAAATCCAAAATCAAAATTGATGTTATTTCCATCACTAAAATACGCAACGATTTCTCTCGGATTTATAAAATCTGTTTTTCTCACTTCAGGTTTGGCGCGGACACTGCAACTGAAAGCCCATGCTCTGCGTTCGGTAGGGAGAAAGAGTTTGTCGCTAAAAAAATCGGGCGCCCCTAAAGAGCTCGACCAGCAGAAAGGCTGAATATTTTCTGTTGGCTTATAAATATAAACTCTACCCAAATTTGAAACCGCAACCATGATATCACTTGCCACCGCTATCTCGACAATTTCCTCATCGGGGGCAAGAAGTGATTTCATCTCTTCATCATAAGGTAGGCCTATACCATCAAAAAGTTTCCATTCAAGCGCGTCTGGCGCATCTTTGACTGAAACAAGCTCACCTCGAACGAGTGCTTTGGGATCCTCAGGCGTACAAGTCCGGGTATAGATTTTCCCATTTTCCAAAAGATAATCAAAATTGAATGTGCTGGCTGAGAGATGATCAGGCACCGGGTTGACAGTATCTAAATTCGGCATGGTCCTTTCCTACACCAAATAAAGACTACCGTATTGCTTTTATATTTTTTTGTCAATGTCTTGTACGTTGCGCCGATTCTTTAGAACAAACAATATTCAACTTATCTTATTGGTTGCTCAATTAAATGATCAATAAAAACTAAAGACCTGATTTTTTCTAATTTACTCTTAAGACCCGTTCGCTTCTCCTCTAAATCATAATCAATTTGTAACCCTAACCAAAAGCCTTCTGATGTACCTAATGCTCGAGATAATCTTAAATCAGTATCAGCTGTTATAGAACGCTTGCCATGAACAATTTCATTAATCCTGCGGGGTGATACATCGATATCACGCGCGAGTCTATTTTGACTGATAGCCATCGGCAGCAGAAATTCTTCAAGCAATATCTCACCTGGATGAATATTTTTTAATTTTGTCATAACAACCCCTAATGATAATCTACCATTTCAACTTCTATAATAGTTCCATCTTGCCAGATAAAACAAAGCCTCCATTGATCGTTAATTTTTATGCTATATTGGCTTATTCTATCTCCAACTAATTTCTCTAAGTGGTTACCCGGAGGTATCCTTAAATCATCAATTGCTCTGGCATTATTTAACATCCTTAATTTTCTTCTAGCCCTCTGCTGTACACTCGATGGAAATTTACGAGACATTGAACCATCATATATTTTTTTTGTTTCTTTACATCGAAAGCTTTTAATCAAGATAATTCCGTTAATTTTATCTCTATGACGCTATGCATAAATTATAACGCGAGACGTTATATAACGCAATTTCATCTATTGCTTTTATTGCCCAGTAAAGCATTAATAGTCTTCGTAGCCCGGATTAGCGCCAGCGTAATCCGGGTTATTGATGTTCCGAAATAATGCATTTTCCCGGATTACGCTGGCGCTAATCCGGGCTACATTTGATTTTTTGCAGTTTCCTTTCTACTGCTTTTTAAATGCATCGTTCTTTCATCAAATTAACCAAATGTGATTTTCAGGTACAAATTAGAGGTAAAATTTTCTATATGAGCTAATATTTATCATATGAAGAATTATGGTACAATTGATGCTGCAAGTTCAAGACTGCCTTACAATAATTAATGGAAACACGATGCTCAATAAAAAAGCCTTTTCCTGCTATCTAATTGGTGACGACCACTTGTTAGTGCAATGTGCCGAACTCCTATTAGAAAATGGACATCAAATTCTGGGAATTATTTCACCGCTGAAATCTGCTCGAATTTTTGCTTCTACCCATCATATTGACTACTTCGAGTCATTGAAAGATGCAATGGAGTCCTTGTCTACTCGTGAATTTGATTATCTTTTTAGCATCATTAACAGCACAATTTTACCTGCTGCCGTACTTAAGTGCGCCCGTAAACTATCGATTAATTTTCATAATGCACCGCTGCCGCGTTATGCAGGTGTCCATGCTTTATCATGGGCTATTTTAAATGAGGAACTCTCTCATGGCGTAACATGGCATGTGATGACTGAAGAAATTGATGGGGGTGATCTGTTAAAACAGGCACTCTTCCCCATTGATGCCCATGAGACGGCTTTAAGTTTGAGCTTAAAATGTTACGCCCATGCATTAACACTATTTGATGAACTTATTAAAGAATTAAGCAATCAAACTCTCATCGGCACTCGTCAAGACGGGATGCAACGGAGTTATTACGGTTTTAAACAAAAACCTCGCGACAATGGCTGGATTAGCTGGAATAGCCCCGCAACGAACATTGAACGTACCGTCCGAGCGCTAAACCTGGGCCACTACCATCATAACCGACTTGCCTCTCCAAAGCTTCGATTGGGAAATGATGTATTTATAATTAATAGGCTTCATATTCTCGATGAGCCATCAACAGCCGCTCCAGGTACAATCGTGAATATACTCCCTAATGCCTGGCACATTAGCACCGAAACGAATCTCATCAGCGTTGAGCAATTGGCATATTTAGATGGCACCCCCTCCTCTCTGGGTTCTTTGATAGAAAACCATCAAATCCAAAAAGGGTATAATCTGCCCTCTCCAAGCTCACAACAGTTGGCTCAATACCATTCTCTCAGCGAGTTTAGTGCAACCCGGGAGTTGTCCTGGGTACGTGCCTTAATTGATTTTAAACCGGCCACTCTGCCCTTTCAACCTCAAAACAGTCACCAGTTTATTAATGATTTGCTAACTCCTTTGGCTCAGAGTACATTTTCAAAAGAACAAATACATCATTGGAAAGCTCACCTGCATCCAAACTGCCACAGTGCGGATGTTTTGTTGACGGCTATTCTCATTTATCTATATCGATTAGGGAATAAAGAACAAACAGGTATGTGGATGCACATGTCGTCAGTCACAGATATCCCACAAGATTTGAAACCCTTTTTTGCATCCCTGGTACCGTTTTCAGTGTCCTTTAAAAATGAACTCAGTTTTTATGATGCGATAGAGAGCGTTCGGGAAACACATCGAGTCGTTAATAACCACGTCACTTTTCAACAGGATATCTTTTATCGCTACCCTGAGTTAGCATCAGTTGAGCATCATCAGTACCCCTTGGCATTGTTCACAGGAACCCAAAAACAATGTACTGAAAAATGCAAACATACCAAAGCATCAATCCTGATTACGCTATCATCCGATACCAATGAAATCACCTGGTGGATAAAACAACAGCTCCTGACACAAGAACCCCGGTTAGGCGAAATTATTAAAGCAAGTACCACGCATCTTCATTGCTTGTTAGAGTCGCTTCCCAAAACCATTCACCAACCCATATCACAACTTCCCATCATTGGGGAAGATGAACAGAAGAAAATCATGAATGCGTGGTATACGACTACATCCGTGTACCCCAAACAACAAACAATCCATCAGGTATTTGAAGCGCAAGCAGCAAGCACCCCAGACAACATTGCGGTCACTTATGGAAAACAATCACTAACTTATAAAGAACTAAACCAGAAAGCCAATCAACTGGCCTGCTACTTACAAAAAAAAGGGCTATTGCCGCATTCCTTTGCCGCTATTTGTACAACGCAGGAACTTCATTTAATTATTGGTATTCTTGCCATATTAAAAACAGGTGCAGCCTACATCCCTATCGATGCGAGTTATCCCAAACAGCATATTCAATATGTGCTGGAAGATAGTAAACCAGGATTACTACTCGCCTCAGAAAGGTTGAGCGAACGAGTAACACATGACTGCGATCGCCTCAACATTCCAGTTATTCTTTTTGACAAACTCGCTGATGTTGTAGCTAGAGAACCCATAGATAATCTCAAAGGGATTAACACAACCGCCCAAAGTCTTGCTTATGTGATTTATACGTCGGGTACCACCGGAAAACCAAAAGGCGTCATGGTTACTCACCAGGGAGTCGTTCGTCTGGTAAAAAACACCAATTACATTCACATTGAAGCCCACGATCGCATTGCTCAAGCGGCCAGCATTAGCTTTGATGCAGCAACATTTGAAATATGGGGTGCACTGCTTAATGGAGCCATCCTGGTTGCAGTACCTCACGCGACCTTGCTTGATCCGACTAAATTTAGAGATTTTTTAGAAAAAAAAGAGATTACTATTTTGTGGTTAACAGCGGCTTTATTTAATCAGCTAGCAGCCGAAGACCCATCGATTTTTCGTCATTTGAGTTATTTGCTGGTTGGTGGTGATGTACTTAATAAAGAACGCATTATGAGCGTTTTAGACTGTGACCAAGGGTCGCCAAGGACTCTCTTGAATGGCTATGGTCCAACTGAAAATACTACTTTTACTACTACTTATCACATCACTCAAAAAGACAAACAACTGGAAACCATTCCCATTGGTAAGCCTATTGCGAATAGCTTTGTGTACGTTCTCGATGAGTTGCTTCAACCAGTGCCAGTCGGTGCAATTGGTGAGCTTTATACGGGAGGAGATGGATTAGCACGGGGCTATCTCAATCGCCCGGATTTGAATCAGGTGAAATTTATTAAAAATCCCTTTGGTTCGGATAAAAATAGTAAACTCTATAAAACCGGAGACAGTGTTCGCTGGATGCCTGATGGCAATATTGAATACCTCGGCAGACAAGATAATCAAGTAAAAATTCGTGGATTTCGCGTGGAACTTGAAGCAATACAGGCGCATTTGCTCCATCACCCAGCGGTCAGTCAAAGCACGGTACGTGCGGAAGAGTCGGAAAAACATGCTAAGGTATTGGTTGCCTATATCGTTTGCAAAGCAGATGTTTCCGATAAAGCGCTTCAAACCTTTATAGGGGAACAACTGCCCGCGTACATGATTCCCGGCTTTTTTGTCCGATTAGATAAAATGCCTTTAACAACAAATGGTAAAGTTAATTACAAAAAACTGCCAAAACCTGATTTTACCAAGACGTTATCCAACGAAGAACGCACACTGCCATCGACGCCTGTCGAATACGCACTGGCAACACTCTGGAGCACGCTGCTCGGATGTGACACCATCGGCATTGATGATAACTTCTTTGACTTAGGCGGCCATTCTCTACTTATCACCCAACTTATTTTACAAGTAAAAAACAAGTATAAAACCGATTTGCCCTTGCATGAGTTTCTTGAAAATCCCACCATACGGCATCTCAATCTATTAATTGATGGTAATAAGCAAACAGCGGCTCCCACCCTCAATAACCAAAATATTTTTGCTGACAGGTTTCTCGAACCACAACTTCAACTGAAAGGATTTTTTCAGGATAGTGACGAACCTCAACATATTTTGTTAACTGGGGCCTCAGGCTTTCTTGGCGCCCACCTTCTTTCTGATCTATACCACACGACAAAAGCAAAAATTTATTGTTTAATCAGGGCAAACAATGAGGATGACGCAATAATTCGCCTCAATAACACGCTTGAAAAATACCAGCTTACCCTACAGTGCAATGAGCGAATTGTCCCCTTGTTAGGTGATTTAACCCGACCACAACTAGGTCTTTCCGGTACTCAATTTGACAAGCTAATCGACGAGGTAGATGTCATTTTTCATAATGGTGCGGCAGTTAATCACCTCTATAACTATGAATTACTGCGAGCGGCCAATGTATCAAGCACCATCGATATCATTAGTTTGGCGATGCAACACAAGATAAAACCGATTCATTATGTTTCAACTTTATCTGCCGCAAGTAATTTTCTTGATGAGTCCCGAAGCATTATTGAAGGCTTTATGGACGCCAAACAAACGACTACCCCACCAACCGATGGCTACAGTCAAACCAAATGGGTTGCAGAGCAACTACTTGCAGAAGCATCTTCACGAGGACTTGAGATTAACATCTATAGACCAGGCTGGATTGTAGGCCAAACCCATACCGGGGCTATCAATGCAGAAAGTAATCATTTACTTATGTTGTTAAAAGGATGTATTCAACTTAAAGTCGCACCAGCCTGGGACATGATGCTTGATATGTTGCCGGTTGATACCGTTAGTAACATTATCATCAATACAGCCCTCCACTCAAAGAAGCATAACAATGTATTTAATCTGGTTAATCCCAACAAAATATCATGGACTGAGTTGATTCATTACATCAATCAAAGAGGATATGGTGTTTCATTAATTGATCCCATGATATGGAAAGAAGAGCACTTAAAAACCATTGATAAGGAAAACGCGCTTTATACATTGTATCCATTATATATAAATACTCCGCAAGGTGACTGGATGAAAGGGCTTTCTACTATTTCATGTGCGAATAGCTATAATACATCTGCGGCATTTGATAAAATGGGGCAACAAGCACCACGCGTAAATGAAGAGCTTTTAGATACCTATTTTAATTATTTAGAGCAACAGGGATTTATAAAACCTGCTGATTTTATTAATTAGCATTTAAAATCTTGATTGACTTAAGGGATGAAGCATTGCAATTGAATAATGATATACCTTATAAAATGTACCTTGAATCCCTGTTGAATACCTTGGGGGACGTGGTTATTTTCTTATCACCCGAAGGGGTCGTTAATGAAATCAGCCCGTTAACTGAAACTTATTATTCATGGAAACCTGACAATATTAAAGGTAAATCGTTTGAGTCCCTCTATCAAATCGACAACCTGTCTCTTCCTTTTCCTCGTGCAGATTATGATGCTTTGCGCCGTAACAAAACCTCAATAGATACCTTGGTAGACGTTGGTAACAAAAAAATTCACCTCACGTGGTCCTTTATCGCGATGAAATCTGCTGCCGGCTCAATGCTCATTGGTCGCGATATTTCTGACGTTAAAAAACTGGACATTCGCCATCAAACGCTTAACGCGCAGCTGGAAAAAATATCAGCCTGCGTGCCAGGGAATTTTTATTGGAAAAATAGCAAAGCCCAGTATTTAGGCTGTAATAATACCCTTCTTGAAACCTTGGGCCTGGATTCCATGATTGATATCATAGGAAAAACTGACCAGGATCTTTGGCCTGACCAGGCTGATAAACTAAGAGAAAACGACCAGAGAGTTATTCAAACAGGTGAGACGTTATTTTTAGAAGAAAAAGTAACCATGAAAGACTTGGGCGATCGCCATTTTACGGTGATCAAAATGCCCTTGTTAGATGAAGACGGGGCAATCATTGGTATCTTAGGAAACTCTCTTGATATTACCGAACTTAAAAATACTCAGGTAAAACTTCAAATCGCCATGGAGCAAGCAGAGGCCGCGAATCGTGCCAAAACTGAATTTATTGCAAATATGGGCCATGATATTCGAACACCTCTTACAGGCATTATTGGATTTTCCCATTACCTCGAAGATCATATTCAAGATTTGGAAGGGAAATCGTGTGCAAGACAAATTCATGAAAGCGGCGAGCAGTTATTAGGCCTTCTTAATGGTGTTCTCGATATGATTACCGCTGACTCAACCAATGAAAATAACGTGGTTTGGGAGTCTTTTGACTTACATGATTTGGTTCATGACGTGCTTAAACTGGAGTTACCTGCCGTTAAAGCACACCATCTGACCATTGAGACACATCTGGATAAAAATATTCCCCACTATGTAATTGGGGATAAAATGAAACTTCACCGCATTCTCTTAAATCTTGCGGGGAACGCCATTAAATTTACAGAAGAGGGACATATCGAGCTTAATGCCAGCTTGCTCTCTAAAATGGAAGATACAGTCACTATAGAGTTTGAAGTTAAAGATACCGGCATTGGTATTCCTGATGAATTACAAGATAAAGTATTTGATCGCTTTTTTAAGATAAGCGCCTCACATAAAGGTTTATATACTGGCAATGGAATTGGTTTACACATTGCTCAAAAATACGTAGAGCTTCTAGGGGGGCAACTGAGTCTTAAGAGCAAAGAAGGCGTTGGCACCTCATTTTTCTTTACCTTAAAGATGAAATCAGGAACCAAAGAATCGGTGATTCAGCCTAATACTTCTTTAGTAAATCCGATGGTATCTCAATTATCAGCCCGGCAGCACTCGGAATTACCACAAATAATAAATACATTGCATCCTAATCAATTGCGAGTATTACTGGTTGAGGATAATCCTGCGGCATTAAAAGTACTACAAATGATGGTAAAACCATACAGCACCGAGATTCATACTGCTGGAGATGCTGAATCCGCGTTTTTATTAGTACAGCATCAGGCGTTTGATTTAATCATTTCAGATATTGGGCTTCCCAAAAAAAATGGCGATGAGTTAGCAAAAGATATTCGAGCTTTAGAGGCAGAACATCATCGCACACCGTGTATTATTGTAGGATTAACTGGGCATACTTTAGACGATATTACTCAAGCATGTTTGAATGCAGGTATGAATGAAGTCTACCGTAAACCCATGACGGCCAAGCCTCTAAAGAATTTGATGGAACGATTTAATATGGACGCCGGCCTGCAAGATAATCCAGCGGTAAACTCAGGCACGACAGAGTTGCCAGCAACTCAGGCCGAATTATTTGATATAGACAAATTGCCATTACTTGATATGGATTTGGCTATCAAGTTATTAGGAAATGAGCAGATGGCACGAGAAATTTTTCAATCCCTTGTAGAAAAGGGTATTTTGCCTGATTTAAAAACAATGCAACAAGCACATGCGGCGAATGACTGGACAACTATTGGCGCATTGGCTCATAAGATGAAAGCCGGGGCTGTGTATGGCACAGTTCAACTCCATTACGCGCTATTTTATCTGGAGCGCTATATAAAAGAAGGATATTCAACCTGTTTGGAAGATTTATATAGTCAGCTCTTGCGTGTCATTGACAAAACGCACTCCCATTTAAATTCCTGGTTAAATAAAGACACCTTTACAGCCAATCCGCCAATAGTTCCTGATTATGCCGCTGATCTTCCAGAAAAAAACACGTCTTTATTTAAACTGGAGGCATACCCTCTATTTGATATATCTGAAGCATTAACCTGTACTGGCACTAAAGATATCTTGATTAGCGTGCTGCTATTGATGAAAGACAAATCCGTTCCGCAAGATTTATCTGCATTGAAGAGCGCCTATGAAACGAAAGATTGGAATACAATTAGTCAATTGGCTCACAAAATGAAAAGCGGCGCTATCTATACTGGCACTGTTCGAATGAAAATGGCTTGTCAATATTTAGAACGTTATTGGAAATCAGGACAAAAAGAATTTCTTGAAGACCTCTATAAACAAGCAATTTCTGTCATCGATGATACCATGCTACAGATTACTTTGTGGTTAGATAATCATGATACTCAACGCGGAATTTAAACTAAGTTAATAGTTTTTGTGCTCGTTCCACACAATCTAACCGAACCACGACCGTCAGGGAGTGTTCACAGGATTCGATAGCTTAAAAGAGCCCGGTGTATTTCCAGAATCCAGCGTGTCAGCACGCTCCGTGAACGCCCCCTAACGGTCGCGGCTCAGTTCCACACAAATCTGTTTAAATTCAAAACTGAGAATTTAATGACTCAAATTGGATTTTATCACGATGCTCAAATTGAGTAAGAAAGGCCATGGCTAAAAATGCGCTGGTCAATCCCAATGCAATTGAAGCGGAAAGGTTATGGGTCATTAAAAAAACCATTAGAGACATAGCTGTTCCCACTCCTAATGAGAGGATAAGCTTTTCTTTTTGGAAAAATGTGGGTGATGCGTGGGTTTTCGTATAGTTTCTTTTTTCCACTAAATCAGTAGCATTCAAAACCAGATTAGCCTGCCAACTGAGAGCGGTTCCTGTGACATGATGTGGGCGATTTGCTAGCTTTATTGTCATACCCTCAGACAAAATCCCCCCAACAAGTAGTCCATTCGTTGTATAGCCAATATTTCTGCCGGGGCAGGCATTTTTTCCTTCACTAAAAAACTGGGGAATATTTTTAAGATCTTCCATGGGCCTGTCTGGATTAAACTTATCACCATTTTCAATAGCGCGCGCCAAATGCAGATTAGGAATGAGAATGTGGGAGGAAGAAGGCAAAATCATCTCTTTGGATTCGCCCTCCTCTTCATAACGAATGAATAATTCCTTTTTACGATTCCTGCGCACAATCGTCCACACCGCCGGCGTTAAACGCCCTGCCTCTTCAAAAAATCGCTGGGGAAATAATGACTCACCTGACGCTGGTTTAAATTGCACAAAGGGAAAGCCATCTATCAATTGTACACTATCAGACAGTTCATCCCGATATTGAGGGTTATCAGCAATTCTGATAAGAATAGACATTACTGAGCTATGCAAATTGCCAAAACCCACCATAAAGAGTGACAAAATATGGCTTCTCACCTCTTCTTCTTTCATACCTTTTTTCGATAACACAACAGGATAGGCTTCTTCATCTGAGGAATTGTATAATCTTGAAATTTCCTCCGTTAACAAATTTTCTGCTTTATCGTAGGCAGAAGCCTTACTGAAATGCGCAGTAACTTTAGCAGAAAAATAAGTCTTTATAGCTATTACAGCATCTTCAGTTTCTTTTCCGACGGAATCTGGACTTAATAAAAAAGCGATTAACACGCGAGCACACAAGGATGATACCGTATCTTCATTAATAATATTGTCAGGTTTTGAATATTTACTAATCCAGTCAGTAATGATAAGACCTGCTTTTTTTATATTCCCATCTCCACTAATATGATTTTTAAATACCTGCTTATGTCTGGTATGCGTTGCCTTATTGGTTGGTGCAAATGGATTATCACCACCTACTAATGCGCTAATAACCTCTGTCGAACGATTGCCTTCAAATGGCGCATCTTCTCCATATTTATGCATCGATAATATTCGTTTAATTACATCGGGATTAGTAGGAATAACGATAGGTCCAAAGATTTTGGTAGGTACAATTTTTTTTAATATTTTTTCCCACATCGTAAAATTTGTATCATCTATCCCAATCAAGACATTCCCATGCTTATCTTTAGGTCTTTTTAAAATCTCTGCGGAGATATGGGTCAATTCAAATGAGTTAGTAGCAAGGATTTTAAAAGTATCTAAAAGATTAGTGACAGGCAAACTTTGGGATACATCATTATCTGCCTCTCTTTTATCGTGTTCAATTGAATGCATAATAATCCTTTAGTAAATTCAAAATGAAACATTAATAAGTTTTTTTATTGCTTTATCAATCGCGATTTGATCGCAACAGCTGTGTTATCCTAATTTATAGTGATTGTCAATTTCTCAATTGGTTGTGCATGAAGTTTTAATTAAACAATCCATGGACAGTTAAGAGCCGCTAAAAATACTGGAAAAAATCATATTGATTAGGTGCTAGCTATGCTAGCATTAAAATCTTTCGGACTGTGTATCATGGCAATAACCATTAAATCCCCTGAAGAAATTGAAAAAATGCGCGCAGCCGGTCATTTGGCGGCAGAGGTATTGCAAATGATTGGGCCATACGTCCAGGCAGGTGTTACCACGGATGAGTTAAATACCCTATGCCACAACTACATTGTTAACGAACAGCAAGCTATCCCCGCTCCTCTAAACTACAATGGCTTCCCCAAATCTATCTGCACCTCTGTTAATCAGGTGGTTTGTCATGGAATACCAAGCGACGAAGTCTTGATGGACGGTGATATTATTAATGTCGATGTGACTGTCATTAAAGACGGCTACCACGGCGATACCAGTAAAATGTTTTTTGTAGGAACACCTTCATTCGAAGCTGAGCATTTGGTACATGTTGCACAGGAATGTCTTTTTGTAGGGATAGAGCTTGTTAAACCGGGTATTCATCTCGGCGATATCGGCTATGCTATCCAACAGCATGCCAAAATGCACCGTTATTCGGTAGTGCGCGATTATTGCGGACATGGCATCGGCCGGGTTTTTCACGAAGAGCCACAGGTTCTCCATTATGGCACCCCGGGAACCCGCGAAATCCTTGTCCCGGGGATGACCTTTACCATTGAGCCCATGATTAATCTTGGCAAACACCATACACGTTTACTATCTGATAACTGGACCGTAGTGACGCGCGATCGCAGTTTATCGGCTCAGTGGGAGCATACTCTATTAGTTACCGATGACGGCTGCGAAATATTGACCTTGCGAGATGAAGAGCGTGACTCCTGGCAGAATAGCTAGGCAGTACTACCGTTCATTAAGGATTCAAATATTCCATTTTCTTCCTCTCTTAAAGTAAGTACTTCAAACCCGGTTTTGGTGACGAGAAGAGTATGCTCCCACTGCGCGGACAACATCCGGTCTTTAGTGAGCGCAATCCCCCATCCATCTTTTTCTATGTGTTTAACATCCGCTTTGCCCTGATTAATCATGGGCTCAATGGTGAACGTCATGCCTTCTTGTAAAACCATGCCACTTCCAGGGGTTCCGTAGTGCATAACTTGTGGGTCTTCATGCATCTTCTTGCCAATGCCATGACCGCAGTATTCGCGCACCACTGAATAATGGTTTTTTTCAGCATGGCGTTGAATGGCATGACCAATATCACCTAAAGTAGCATTAGGCTTCACTGCCAATATGCCGTTATAAAGGCATTGTTGGGTAACATCGACCAAACGCTTCGCATGTGATGGCACTTGGCCAATGCAAAACATTTTACTGCTATCACCGTAATAACCTTCATAAATGACAGTCACATCTACGTTTACAATATCGCCCTTCTTTAAAACCTGTTTGGCTGAAGGCATTCCATGACAAATTACATGATTAAGCGAGGTATTCACGGAATAAGGATAGCCATATTGCCCTTTACTCCCGGGAATTGCTTTCAGTGTATTGACAATATAATCCTCACAAAACTCATCAATTTCCATGGTGGTTATACCAGGCTTGACAATTTCAGTAACGGCCTCCAACACTTGTGCGGTCAGACGGCCTGCAATACGCATTATTTCAATCTCTTCTGGCGATTTGATTGTTATCATCATTTACCCAATTTTGTAGGCTAAAAAAGATCAATTTTACCTTAATTTCAGGCCAAACGCATCTTAAAATTGTCTAATGATATTTTCCACCGTAGCCCGAATTAGCGCCAGCGTAATCCGGGTTCTTGATGTTCCGTCGTAGCGCATTTCCCCGGATTACGCTACGCTAATCCGGGCTACGGTCGATTTTTTTGAGGCCGCCTCGGCGAGTGTAACGCCAGTAAACGGTGCAAAAATTGCTCATGAAACTCATTGCGACACCCCAGATCCGTAGCCCGGATTAGCGCCAGCGTAATCCGGGTTCTTGATGTTCCGTCATAGCGCATTTCCCCGGATTACGCTACGCTAATCCGGGCTACGGTCGATTTTTTTGAATGCTATTGCCTGATTAAGCGAACATTGTTATTTTTAGGAAAATCGGGTTCTGTCGAGCGATAAGGGTTAATATCAAGGCCGCCTCGACGAGTGTAACGCCCGTAAACGGTTAATGATTCAGGCTGACAACGTGTCATAATATCGGCAAAAATGCGCTCAATACATTGCTCATGAAACTCATTATGATTGCGAAACGAAACAATGTAACGTAATAACCCGGCGTGGTCTATTTTCCTGCCACGATAAGCAATTTGTACACTCCCCCAATCGGGTTGATTAGTGACAAGGCAGTTTGATTTAAGCAATTCGGAAAACAAAATCTCCTCAACTATCTCAGATGACGTTTCAAGAAAATCAGGGTTCACCTGATAAATTGCGCAATCAATGTCCTGGTCATCCAGACAAATGCCATTAAAAGACGCCGCTATTTCAAGTCTTTCTTGTTCAGATAAAGGCGTGATACCTACTGAAACCTCCCCTCCGATACGGCTGCCTATATCCTTCGCAACAGTTTGCTCTACGGTTTTTGTGTCAGCAAAGACACTGTTATTCAATGAGTTAAAATAAAGTTTTAATGATTTGGATTCAATAATACAAGGTGTATGACAGTCATAAGTGATAACCGCCGTGGCCACCACCGGCTTGCCTTTGGGATTTAGCCAGGAGACCTCATAATGATTCCAGCAATCAAATCCATAGAAAGTTATCGTCGCAGGATCAAGGTTAATTTCCTCGCGTTTCGGGGCTCTTGCAATAGGGTACAATCGATTGGGATTATACGTTGTATCGAAATCTGATTGACGTCCTAGCTCCGAATGATTGGCCATTGTTTCATACGTTTTTTTTAATTCATGATTCATAGTACTTGCCTTTAATAAATGAATAATTTGTGTTGTGCTATACCAGTTTATTGATTGTTTAGCATCAATTTGCTCAGCGATATACTTCAATAAAGCGGACGCTTCATTAATTTTTACCGCCTGTTTTGCTAAAGCATCCGCTTGTAGCGCTAATGATTTTCTAAGATTAAAGTCCGGTTGCTGAACAATTTTTTGAATTGCGGCAAGTGAAAACCCTAAAAATTTCAGGGTTGTTATCTGCTGCAAACGCAATAAATCATTTAGGGAATAAACCCTGTAGCCTGAATCAGTTCGTTTTGATGGTTTTAGCAAATCAATATCATCATAGTATTGCAACGTACGAATACTAAGGGAGGTGAGTTTGCTTACCTCTTTAATCTTATATAATTTCATTGTTCCGTTTAAATGCATAACACTAAAAGAGTCTATTTTATCACCTAACGTGATAGTCAAGAAAAATATTCCTGAGATTCTATTTTATCAACAATTCGGGTCTTATATTTCCCTGTTTTTTACGTATAATCACCGCATACATCTTCACCTAATATCTATATGAATCCTGACATTACTGCATTTCACCAGACTGAAAATAATTTTTTCTCCTTGCTGAGTTTTTCCAAATCGGCTTATAGTAATCTGACTGCTTTTGCCACGGGTGTTAAGGCCTCTGGGTTAAATCCGGTAATTGTTAACAAGGTTAATGAGAAATTTTCCGAAGAATTAACGCTCTGCCTATCGTTATATAAACAGGAAAATTTGCCTTGGGCACTTGTTTTACCTGAATATCTTCATACTAAAGCCCGAGAAAATTTTCTCTGCGAAGCGAACCTTTCTTTTACCGGTAAAGGGGTCGCAATGGTTGCAGTAATGGCTGATATGGCGTTTCCAGTCATCGAGTCACCACTGATAATAAAAGCAATGACTGGTGGCTTACATGAATGGAGCATTCCCTTGATTGAAGCCTTTGAATCTACACCTGAAGTAACTGCTATCTATACCATGAGGCATCAAAATGCCTCTGAGGGGAATACCAAACTATTTCATTTTTCAGGCTTCATTGATGATACTGTAGTATGTTCTTTATCTTTATCACTGGTGGATGATTATGCCCGCATAGACGATGTTGCAACCTTGCCTTCTTATCAAAAAAAGGGATATGCCACTCAATTGATGTATAGCGCTTTATCATACGCCAGAGAATTACAAGTGACGCATTGCTTTCTCGAAGCGTCAGATTCGGGACTGACCATTTATGAAAAGATGGGCTTTAATCCACTTTTTATCAATTATTATTATGAGAAAATTCTGTAAGCGTCTCTACCCAACTCTCATCCCCCCTATCAAATTTATTAAACCTGGCGCGAGAGAGTGGGCAGATCGAGGCAAACTTGCATATTAGTGAATATGGTTCGCGAGTCTGTAAAAAACTGTTAACCATATTGTTTATGCGTCTTTCTTTTTTGCCCGTTTGTCAGCTCTTTTTTCTGCGGGTGTCTTTGCGGCTTTTTTCTTGGTATCTTTTTTATTGTCCATACCTTTGCTCATGGGTAATCTCCAAATAGTAAGTGCCAGGTTATGCATTGAAAAAATTCATACATCCTGTTCATGGATAATATGAGCTTTGCTCTGCAAATACCACTTAAAACGAATACATTCACGAATTTTTTAAGAGAGAACCTGTATAGCTTGCCCGTATTCTTTGCGGTAAGATGTGCAGCTTTATTACACCTGCCTTGGAGAAGGGAATGAAGCGGATTCTTATTTTGTTAATGAGTTTTTTTGTATTAAAAGCTATGGCGGGAGTTTTTACACCGACTGAAATTGATACGTTAAAAGAGAATTTTATAGCAAATATCACTAATGATGGTGCGGTTATGGCTTCGCCTTCAAAATACCACCCGAACTACTATTATGATTGGGTAAGAGATAGTGCCATTGCAATGGATCTGGTTGAAACCTGGTATGAGCAGACAAAAAGCCTCGCGGATAAAGAAAGGTTATTAAATTATGTTAGCCGTGTTGAGAAAATTCAGCATCAGCCCCAAAGCATTCCAGGGCAGGATATTCTGGGGGAGCCTAAATTTTATTTAGACGGGCGCCCTTATGATGGCCCCTGGGGTCGACCTCAAAATGATGGCCCCGCTCTTCGCGCCTTAACCTTGATTCGCTTTGCCAATACTTTAATTGAGAATAATGAAATTAATTACGTTCATGCCCATCTCTATGGCGGGGGGCTTGACCCCATTACCATGGGTGCTATTAAAATGGATTTGGAATACACCGCTCATCATTGGCAAGAAGAAAATTTTGATCTATGGGAAGAAATATATGGCCATCATTTTTTTACGCGAATGGCTCAAAGAAAAGCTTTACTGGAAGGTGCGACTCTCGCGCGCCTCTTAAATGAGGACTCCAGTGCAACTTTTTATGAAAACCAGGCTTTGTTGATTGAAGAGCAATTACAGCACCATGTAAATAATAAGCTTATCCAGGCTACTTTGCCGCCTCACGCGGGTCCTCAAAAAACTGATGAGCTGGATTCTGCCGTAATTCTCGCGGTTCTCCTAGCGAATACAGAGGACGGCGTATTCTCTCCTGATAACACGTATGTAAAAAACACAGTGATGGCGTTAAATAATCAATTTAAATCGCTTTACCCTCTAAATAACAATCAGAAAGGTGCCATATTATTTGGGCGCTATCCTGGTGACACATATGATGGTTATGAAAGTAACAGTATTGGCAATCCCTGGTTTATCCTAACAGCTACCATGGCAGAATATTATTATACTCTTGCAGATATGCTCTCGGCTACGCCTGAAAATATACCAAAAATCACCAATTATATAAAACAAGGCGATGGCTATTTAACACTGATTAAAACCTATGCTCCTGATTTGTATTTAAGCGAGCAAATTAATCTTAATACCGGAAGCCCCCAAGGTGCTTACTCACTAAGCTGGAGCTATGTCGCCGTTCTTCGCGCTATAAATGCACGTGAAATATTATTTGGGATTCAGGATGTTATCCACCAGGACGGGGACGACGGATTTAATTTTTTGCAAAAGTTGCATTAAATTTTAAACCATTCTCCTTATTAAATGAATTATTAGAGTTTCCGTCTTTGCGAGCCATTAAGCGAAGCAATCCAGCGATTGCTTGCGCATAAAAGATTCACATTGGTATTTCCAATGCTCACTGGATGCTTCGCTAGCGCTCCTAACTAACGTCACAATTTGCACAACATATTATCTATTAAAATGGTCGCCAGATCTCTAATCGGGCAACCAAGGTAATGTAAACTCGCGAATCTCTTTCTCTGTCGTCCCGGAATTTAGAGAGACTTAACGAGCGCGCGAGTTTAGTCTCTTTTAATGTCCGGGATCTATTTTCAGGCTGGTACGGGGTATTAATCTTAAGATTATGACAACTAATATTGCCTACAAGATGCACGGAGTGGAATTGATTCCGGACATTCATTAGAGCGTGCTTCAATCAGGGTAAGGATAAAAAGTTAGTGCTGTACGTTTTCTGGATTTCATATAAAAGCTCACAAGACATAATTCACATGCCTCGTGAACGTTTATGATATACGTCACCGGGTCGAACTCACGTTATTAACGGAGTATCAGTATTGGGTGATAAATCAATGGCAGGTTTTACGTTATCTCGGCCTAGGCATCTTAAGGGTTTACCGACCATCAGATAATCTTCAATGTCTTCGAGGCTTAAATTTTTAGTTTCCGGCATAAAATAATACGTGTAAAACAACCCGCACATACAGATAAAAGCATATAAAGCGAAAGTAAATTCAATGCCTGCCTTATCAAAGAGGATTGGAAAGCTAAAAACCATAAGCGTATTAAATCCCCAATTACTCATTGAAGATAAACCCATCCCGGCTCCTCGCACATGTAATGGGAAAATTTCCGACATCGCAATGTGTGGAATTGGACCAATACTTATTGCGAATGAAAATATATATACCGTTATACAAAAAACGGACAAATAAGCAAGTAGTACGACATGGTATAAGGAAAACAAGCTTAACGCAGAAAGACTAATACAAGCACCAGCAAAGCCTATTAATAACAAATTACGCCGCCCCACCTTATCCACATACATGATAGCAATGACCGTAACTAACAAATTAACAAGACCAATCCCCACCGTTGCCAAAATTTGCCCGGTTGTATTAGCAAATCCCAGATTTTTAAAAATCTCCGGTGCGTAATAGATAATCACGTTAATACCGCTTAATTGCTGCAAACAAAATAAAATCATGCCCAATGATAAAACTGGCAATAAGGGCTTTCGAAATAAAGCTCGCCAGTCACCCCGCTTTGGCTCCTTTGCTAACGTGGTTTCGATATGATGCAGTTCTTTATCTATAGGCAGGTTCCCGCGTAATCGCCTCAATGCAAGCGCCGCGGCCTCCTTTTTTCCTACACTTACGAGCCAGCGCGGTGACTCAGGTAAAAAGAAAATTCCAATAACAAGAATCAGAGCCGGAATAGCACTGGATGCAAACATCACACGCCATGCTTGATGTTCAATAAGTAAATAATTAACCGCGTAGGCGCAGACTATCCCAATAGTAATTGCCAGTTGATAGATGGCGACCATCGCCCCTCTTAATCTCTCAGGTGCGGTTTCTGCTAAATACAAAGGGGTTAATACGGCAGCACTTCCGATAGCAAGACCCAATATAAAGCGCGATACGATTAATACCCACTCAGCAGATGCAACAGCTGCGCCAATGGCGCCAAGAAAAAATAGAACGCCCGCAAACGATAAAATTGGGCGCCGTCCATACCGTTTGACCAAACGAGAGGCTAACAAGGCCCCCATAAACATAGACCCAAATAAAGCGCCAAATGGCAAGGCCGACGTCATGATGCCTACATCCGTATGGGTAAGAGCAAAATGGTTTCTTACCAAATCAAGCGAGCCTGCAATAATCCCTTCATCATAACCAAAAAGAAAACCCGCCACCGAACCAATAATTGCTACTAACCACGCCATATTCAATCCTTTAAAATGTATAAATCAATGAGCAAAAACGCCTGCTTCAATCGCCTCGTTAACAGCACTTAAACAACGGGATGTAATTTCAAGCCAATTGCCTTCTTTAATCAGAGGCTCTGCCACTATCCACGACCCACCCACGCAATTTACATTAGGCAAACTCAAATAGTCCACAAAATTTCGTGCATTAATACCACCAGTCGGGCAAAAATGCGCGTCTTTAAACGGGCCATAAATTGCTTTTAACAAATTAACGCCACCCACAACTTCTGCCGGGAAAAGCTTAAAATGATTATAACCTAAGCCCACTCCTTCCATTAATTCGGAAATACTGGATACGCCTGGAATAAAGGGTATACTCGCAGCCTTCCCCGCCTCCAAAAGCTCCCTTGTTAAACCAGGACTCAAGGCAAATTCCGCACCAGCGTCAACGCACTGCTGCAATTGATGAGAATTAGTAACGGTACCGGCACCAACGAAAACCTCAGGTAATTGCTGTCTTAAAAGATGAATAGCCTCAAGTGCTATTGGCGTTCTTAACGTTACTTCCAAAACATTAACCCCTCCCGCAAGAATGGCTTCTGCCAGAGGGCGTGCTTCTGCAAGAGAGTTAATAACAATTACAGGAATGACGGGCGTTAAGGAAAATAAGGTAGCCGGTTCTAACGACCTGTTAACAAAAGCCATAATCTATACTCGCCATTTTTTGTTTTAAATAAACCGCAGCCCCTAATAAACCGGGTTGAGGTGCTGATACAACATAAGTAGCAATTTGGCGATTAAAGGCACTTAACCGCCCTTTTTCTTCAAACCGCTTTCTAAAGTCACTATTTGCCATTAAGGGGAGTAATTTTGGAACAACCCCGCCCGTAATGTAGACACCACCAAAGGCGCTAAACGTCAATGCCAAATCTCCGGCATAACTGCCAAGGCTTGCAAAAAACTGAGCAACTGCAGCACTCGCAATTGAGCATTGTTCATTAAGTGCCAAATTTGCAATTTCGGCCGCATTTTTTGTCGCTACTTGTTGATTATTAAATGCAGCTATTGCCAGATAAAGGTTCTCCAAACCGCTTCCTGATAACAAACGCTCTGTTGAAACACGACCAAACTTACGGCATAGAAAGCGGTGAATAAACCACTCTTGCTCGTTGTGAGCCGCCCAATCCGTGTGCCCTCCCTCACCTGGCAATGAAATAACACCACTTGCGGTGGGAATTAAATGAGCAACGCCTAAACCTGTGCCAGCACCCAGGACCGCCATGGGGCTTGATTCATCTACTACTCCCGACCCAATCCGGATTTTTTCATTCGCCCTTAATGCCAACAAACTCATGGCCTGCGCCGTGAAGTCATTTATTATTTGTAAATTATCCAGACCAAGCTGCCCCTTTACATCTCTGATTGAAAACTGCCAATGACAATTAGTCATGTTGACTGCATCACTGATTACCGGGCAAGCAATCGCAATGGCGGCATGTTTTATTGTTGTTAATCCTTTTTGACGCTGATAGTAACTGAAAGCATCGGTAATATTGGGAAAATCAGAGCAGGGATATATTTCCACCTCATCTATAGAAAAATCCATCAAATCAACCCGGCTAAACCGCGCATTCGTCCCACCAATATCCGCCGCAATGGCGAAAGCGTGATTTTCAACCGCAAAAGGCTGACTACTCATTTAAAAAACATCCCTGGAAAATAAACTGCATGCCCCTTCTTCAGCACCGGTTAGTTGCAAACGAAGGTTGCCAAAAATTTCTCGACCCATGCCGTGGTTATCAACTTTTTCCACCGTCATTGCCGTTCTTTGAGTCAGATCTTCATCGGAAACCAGCAATTGTAAAATACCCTTACTGCCATCGACTACTATCATGTCACCTGTTTTGATTTTGGCGATGACGCCACCGTCCATCGCCTCAGGCGTCACATGGATAGCTGCGGGTACCTTGCCGGAGGCGCCTGACATACGACCATCAGTGACCAGTGCGACTTTAAAGCCTCGGTCTTGTAAAACACCGAGTGGCGGGGTCAATTGATGCAACTCTGGCATACCGCAAGCTTTAGGACCCTGAAAACGAACAACTACCACACAGTCTTTATCCAGCTCACCCGCTTTAAAAGCCGAGTCCAATTCATGCTGACTCGAAAAAACAACAGCCGGTGCCTGCACAATTTCCACGCCAGCTGCAAGTGCAGATGTTTTCATTACAGCCCGCCCAATATTTCCGGAAAGGACTTCCAACCCCGCGTGCTCTTTAAAGGGAGTACTGGCAGCAGTAAGTACTGTATTATCTGACGACTTTTCTGGCCCATCAATCCAGATTAATTCACCTTCATTTAAAACCGGTTGTCTGGTATACCGCTCCAGACCAAAACCCGCGACGGTATTTACGTCTTCATGTAACATGCCCTGGTCTAGTAACGTTCGAATCAAATAAGCCATACCGCCGGCTCTTTGAAAATGATTTATATCAGCTTGCCCGTTGGGATAAATTCGGGTCAGCAAAGGAATCGCTTTTGATAAATCAGCAAAGTCATCCCAATTGATAATAAACCCCGCTGATCGCGCAATAGCTACAAGATGCATCGTGTGATTGGTCGAGCCTCCGCTTGCCAGTAAGCCCACAATACCATTCACAAGAACTTTGGCATCGACTAGTTTGCCAATGGGCAAATAATTATCCGTCAAAGCAGTAAGACGAGTCACCTGGCGCGCGGCCTCTTTGCTTAATTCATTACGCAGTGGCGTATGAGGGTTTACAAAAGACGCGCCGGGCAAATGCAAGCCCATTATTTCCATCACTAGCTGATTGGAGTTAGCCGTGCCATAGAAAGTACAGGTTCCAGAGGTGTGGTAAGACGCAGCCTCTACATCCAACAAGGCGTCTTTGCCTACTTTACCTTCCGCATATAATTGCCGTATGCGCGCCTTTTCTTTATTGGGCAAACCTGAGGGCATAGGCCCTGCAGGCACAAATATAAAGGGTAAATGACCAAAACTTAATGCAGCCATTAGTAAGCCTGGTACGATTTTATCGCAGATTCCAAGCATTAACCCACCGTCAAACATATTGTGAGACAAGGCAATAGAGGCTGACATCGCAATAATGTCGCGACTCATCAAGCTTAATTCCATGCCAGGCTGCCCTTGAGTGACGCCATCGCACATTGCAGGCACCCCTCCTGCAAATTGTGCCACACAGCCTACCTCGTTTATTGCCTGCTTAAGCAATTTGGGATAAGACTCATAGGGCTGATGCGCTGACAACATATCATTATAGGCAGAAACGATAGCAATATTGGCAAACGTAAGACCACGAAGAAGTGCTTTATCCTCGGCGCTACAGGCAGCAAAACCATGAGCCAAATTACCGCAGTGCAAAGTTTTTCGCTGCGGACCATTAAGGCGCGCCTTTTCCAACCTCTCCAAATAAATGGCTCGGCTTTTGATGCTGCGCGCAATAATTCTGTCGGTCACTTGTTGTATTTTTGGATGCATAAAACCTCACAAAGGCGCGAACATTACGTGCACATTGGCCGTGGGATGGTGTAAAAAAGCACGAACAGGCAATGCAGTCGCAGGCTCGCTTGCTTCTAGCGCTTTATTTAATATGGGTAATTTTTTCTCACCTACCAGGTGTAAATAAATAGCACGACTATTTAAGAGACGTGTTTTAGTTAAAGAGATACGTTGATAAGGAGCAGTCGCTGGTGTCACCACCAATACACTCGCCGGGCTATCCGCTAAACCACTGGTAATTTCACTGCTGCAGGGAAACAATGACGCGGTATGACCATCCTCACCCATCCCGAGAATTACAGCATCAAACGTGGGTAAGGCGCTGAGTTCATCATCAAGAAGGGTGAGATTCGCAAAGGGGTCTGTTGCCTCGCGGTACAAACTAATAAACGTTGCTTTCGCAGCTCGGTGCTGTAATAAATTTGCTCGCACCAGACGCTCATTGCTGTCTGCCTCACAAGGAGCGAGCCAGCGTTCATCCGCCAGGGTAATGGTCACCTTTTGCCAGTCAAGTTCTTGCTTTGCAAGCATGGCAAATAATGATTGTGGCGTTTTCCCACCAGAAACCACCAAATAAGCATGCCCTCGGCAAGCAATTGCCTTGCGTAAAATAGAAGCCAATTGCTCGGCAAAATAATCGTTTAATGTTGCTACATCCGAAAAGCTGTGCAGTTGCATTTATTCGTCCCAGTTACGTCCACCACGCGCCAGTAAAGAGGTCGCGGCAACAGGCCCCCAGGTTCCAGCTTTATAGGCACAAGGTGGTTCATGAGTAGTACCCCAGGCATCAATAATACTGTCAACCCATTTCCATGCCTGTTCGACTTCATCCCGGCGCACAAATAAATATTGGTTGCCAAGCATTGCTTCTAATAACAAACGCTCATAAGCATCCGCAATCCGTTGAGTTTTAAAGGTTTCATCAAAGCTTAAGTCGAGCTTACTTTGTTGTAATTGCATGACCTCACCAAGACCCGGAACCTTATTCATGATTTGTATTTCAACCCCTTCATCGGGTTGTAATCGAATAATTAATTTATTAGCCGTTAACTGCTTATAGGTTGCATGGAAAATATTATGGGGTTGTGGCTTAAAGTAAATCACCACCTCGCTGTGTTTTTTAGCCATGCGCTTGCCGGTGCGTAAATAAAAAGGCACACCCGCCCAACGCCAATTATCAATATCTACCTTGATAGCCACAAAAGTTTCCGTTTTACTATTGGGTCTTGCGCCATCTTCTTCCAGATAACCGGGAACAGACAGGCCATTAACAAACCCGCCGAGGTATTGCCCGCGCACTGTATTTTCCTGCACGTTGGCGAGTGTTATGGGTCTTAATGCCTTTAAAACCTTGAGCTTCTCATCGCGAATGCTATCGGCATCAAGACTGACGGGCGGCTCCATTGCAATAAGTGATAAAATTTGTAACAAATGATTTTGAATCATATCCCGCATTTGCCCGGCATCATCATAGTAACTCCATCGCCCTTCTACACCAACCTCTTCAGCAACGGTAATTTGCACATGATCAATCGCGTGATGATCCCAGTGTGAAGCAAAAATTGCATTGGCAAAGCGCAAAACCAACAGGTTTAAGACCGTCTCTTTCCCAAGATAATGGTCAATACGATAGATCTGACTTTCAGTAAAATAGCGCGCGACCTCATCGTTAATAGCAATTGATGTGGCAAGATTTTGACCTATAGGTTTTTCCAGTACTACGCGCGCTGGGGATGTAGCAAGCCCTGCCGTGGCCAAGCCCTGGCTTATTTGACCGAATAAAAAAGGCGGCGTTGCGAAATAACTTACGGGGATACGCGTTTCTGGAGTCGTGATAGCTCTTAATTTTTCGTACTCAGATGCCTTCGTCAAATCAGCTTGCACATATTGCAGACGCTCAGTCAAACGCTGCCATACATCCGCCTCCAACCTATCTTTTAAAAATTTTTCAAGATTGGCTTTAACAAATTCCCTGTATTCAAGTGGCGTTAAATCGTTACGAGCCACTCCTGTTATCCGCGTATCGCGATGCAATAAATCAGCTTTTTCGAGTTGATATAAAGCCGGTAATAATTTACGGCAGGCAAGATCGCCGAGTGTTCCAAATATGATTAAATCACACGCTTTTTTACTATTTTCGGCTATTGTCATGAGTTGACACCTGTTACTAATCAATCAGCGGAGTTACATAAAACGTAGTTTGCCTAAGTTATTTTAAAAAAGAAGTAATAGCTAGCTCTATTGCCATTTTTTTTAAAAATAGTCTGCAAAATCAATTATTTTTCGCAAAAAGACAAATTTTAAATCCTGGAAAAGATATCGATTTTTTTTAGACAGTGGTACCATTTACAGAAGGCAGTTTATGATTTTATATAAATCAGGCACCGTTTCCTGCAGTATCCCTTGGATTGGATAGCGTCTTTGCTAGTAGCAAACTCAGCATACTCAAGGAGCTACATATGTTAAAACGTGACATTTCCCGAACCAATGTTTTAATTGCTTCCGCCGGTGGAATGATAGGCTCAGGCTGGCTTTTTAGCCCCTTTATCAGCGCTCAGATGGCAGGCAGTAACGCTTTAATCAGCTGGGTTATCGCGACCATTTTCATGATTTTCATTGCCTTGCCTTTGTGTGAATTAGGTACAATGTTTCCCATTTCCGGCGGCATGACCAATTACCCGAGCTTTACCCACGGCAACGACGTGGGCTTCTTGTTTGCCTGGACATCCTGGTTATCCTACGTAGTAATGACCCCGATTGAAGTCCAGGCCATATTACAATATTCGAGTCATTTTTTTCCTGTGTTAATTGTAAAAGACACCCTTACGTTTACCTTATCAGGAACAGGGTATCTGTTTGCAGTAGGCATTATGATTTTTGTCGTCATTGTCAATTCTTATGGGATTAAATTACTCGCGGAATGCAATAAATACGCGAGTATTATCAAATTTATTCTGCCCAGTATTGCGATTGTTGGGCTTTTGTCAGTTTCGCCTTCCATGGCAAATATTCATATTAATTTGAGCGATAAAACATCCTGGATGCAAATTTTTACAGCCCTGTCAGCAGGGGGAATTGCTTTTGCCTTCACAGGCTTTCAAAATGGCTTGATGTTGGCTGGTGAGGTACAAAACCCCCAACGCAATATTCCCATTGCTATTTTAGGAGCCGTTCTTATAGGTTTTGTATTGTATTTCATGTTGCAACTAAGCTTTTTAGCAGCGGTTCCTCAAGCATTCCTGACCAATGGATGGCAGCACTTAAGTTTTCCTGGCGATAGCGGCCCATTAGTCGGCCTGACCTTATTGGTGGGTTTAGGGTTTGTTGCTGTTCTACTCATGTTTGATGCCGCTTTTTCACCCTTTGGCACGACATTGGTATACACCGCCGCCACCTCACGTATTTTATATGGAATGGCGTTGAACAAGCATTTACCGAAATTTTTTACCAAAGTAAACCGCCATAAAATCCCCTACATTACGCTTTATGTGAATCTGCTCGTCGGCATGTTTTCCTTTTTACCCTTTCCAGGCTGGCAAAAAATGGTGGCTTTTCTTTCATCCTGCAGCATTTTATCCTATGGCATTGGCCCCATTTGCTTGCTGGCCATGCGTAAATTGCAACCCATGCGTGCACGACCCTTTAAGCTCGCTGGTAGTTTATTAGTTTGCCACATTGCCTTTTATGCCTGTAATTTAATGTTGTACTGGTGTGGTTTTGATACAATTTGGAAACTGGATGTGGCGTTGGTACTTGGCTTAGTTATTAATCTATTTTATCAAAAACGCCATTTAACCGAGAGTAGCCCAAGCTTTTATTGGTTTTCTTTATACATGCTTTCCATATTGACTGTATCTTACCTGGGCTCATTTGGTGGCATTGGGTACTTACAGTTTCCCCTTGATTTAGTCGTTATTTTACCCATAAGTATTCTCACCCTTCATTTCTCGCAATACGTACTCGTTAACAGCGACGATCATAAGGAGCTAACATCCGGTATTGCATTAGCTGAAGCACTAGAGCCGTAATACCATGTCATTGAATTAACTGAAGCGGAGATGTGAACGCGAAGATGTATTATATTTAGTTGATGTAGTTTGGGTCTGTTGAATTCACAGCCCGCCTTCAATAGACCCTAATATTTTAAGTAATTCAAACCAAAGAACTTTCTATGCCAAAATTTACTGATTTATTTTTTAAACCCTTGAAAATTGAATTAAATGAAGAAGAACAATGTCAATTAACTGAGATCTTGCAGGAAATTTATGGTGGCAAATGTGTTAACTATGAAACCCTTTCTGATTTTGAACAGTGCAAAACTCAACTACTAGCCTTGCTGGATCATATTGTAGACCTTGATAGCTCAAGGATGCACTTATTTGGGCGTTACCGTGAAATGGTGGCTTCATTATCAAGCGAGGGCGCTGAATCCAATATTGCAATCACCCTCAGATCAGCCAAAAAAAGCATAGAGTCCTGTTTATTAGCCATTAAAAAAAATCATGCCGTGGTCGATAAAACTGCCTTGGATAATCTTGTTGTGGAAAAATGTTATGCAGGCGCATTTTCCAATATCGAATATGCCTTGGGTTTTTTCAGGGTGGATGCCTTAGCTTTTTACATTGAGCAAGCAAAATCACTTCTAATATGGCAGCTAGCCCAGCAATATTTATTAGACTATGATTTAGTCCCAGAAGCTGGCAATGATATTCATTACGCTAATGGATTATACAATCTGGTTGCTGAAGGCATGGGGTTAAAACTTAAGGAAGATCCTTTGCTTGGTTGTCTTGATCCACTTCTCAACGAAAACTTTGCCGAATCCCTTGAATTAACTGTCGCAAATTTTATACGTGTTTGCTTAACCTGCTTTCCCTTGCCACCCGCGACTGACATCAAAAACGCAGAGGATCTTAAAAAATTAACCGATTTTTTTGTTATTTTTGAAAAAAATGGCGTTTCACGCGAGAAATATTTACGTCTTTATAATGAAGACATTGAGAATAACGCTCTCACGCCTAAACCTGAATTTTCGCTTTTTTGCACAGCTTTATTAGCAGCATATCTTGAAGAAAAGGGCTATTTAAAAGATATGCATCTACTTAAAGAACGCTCACTCTTCTATTCAGGGGAAGCCCTCGTGGGCATTAATCAGGATGGAACCTATCGTGCATTAACCGATGAAGAACTTTTATCCGATCAAATAAAACCCAAAGTTGCTTCTCTATCGCTCTGGTCACAAATAACCCCGGAGACATTATTAAGGCTTTATAAAGAATCTCGAGACAGAGATTCTACCGTTTATTCCGTGCGTTATATTTATTCGCAGCGCTATTTTTCCGCTCTGCTGACAAAACCCAGTCTTCCCCCACTGATACTCAATACCTTGTTGGAAGTCATCACTGGTAACAACAATAATGATGATGAGCGTTCGCAACTGGCAGATTATGTTTTTACTAACCCACAGTATGAACTGACTAGCGAACAACTGGATTTCTTTGCTATAGCTCTACCTAAAGAGAAAACCAGTCGCTGCCTCACCAACCTTGTCAAGACTGATAAAACTCATTACGTTAGAAGCCTATTAGAAAATCACCCTGAAAACTTGACAAAAAATCTGGATTTATTAAACGAACTTTCTTTTCTCGCGGCAAGTTCTGGTGCTGTAAATTTTATGCTGTTATTAATTGAGCTTAATGTGCTCTCCCCTCTCACCATAAAAGACACATATGGTGCGTCACTTGCTCATTATGCTGCGCGCAAAGGACATGTGGCAATTCTTGAAACACTTCGTCAATTAAAGATTCCCTTGGATGTAGGCGATGTTGATGGCTTAACACCTGCTCATTATGCCGCCCAGTTTGGACAAATTGCTATTCTTGAAAAATTCAAAGAATGGAACATCCCCTTGGACGTAAAAAATAACTATGGTTCAACCCTTGCCCATTGTGCCGCAGCAAATGGAAAAATAGAAGTCATTGAATGGCTCAAGCAAATGGGAGTACCTTTTAACGAGGAGAACGAATTAACGCCCGCGCATTATGCCGCTCGATTTGGACAAGTAGAAATTCTTGAGAAACTCCCGCAACTGGGCATATCATTAAACAAAGGCAATTCCAGAGGATTAATGCCTGCTCATCTTGCAGCAGCAACTGGACAAATAGAGGTTCTTGAGAGACTCCATCAACTGGAAGTGCCTTTGAATGTCAGAAATCATAAAGATTCAACACCTGCGCATGCTGCAGCGCAGTATGGGCAAATTGCCGTTCTCAAAAAACTTGCTCAGTTGAGAGTGCCTCTGGACGACGGTAATCATAAAGGCTCAACACCAGCACATCATGCAGCAAAACATAATCAGCCAGATGTTCTTGAAGCGCTTTTTAAATTGAATGTGCCTTTAGACGCGAGAGATAAGACGGGATTAACTCCTGCGCATTATGCGGCTCTAAGAGGGAATGTGGCAGCTCTTGAAAAACTGCATAAACTCGGGATACCTTTGAACACGAAAGATAATGAGGGCTTTACACCTGCTCATCATGCAGCAAAGAATAACCAGCCAGATGTTTTAGCCAAGCTTCTGGAATTAGGTGTTACTGAAATTGAAGTTAGAATATCCTCTTCTGCTTCATCCTCTTTTTTTCAGCCTGTTCAGAAAAATGATGGTCTTGTATCACAGGATGAAGCACTAGACCCAGACCTTCATTATGGATAGGTAATTTATAGAGCACTAAAGCATCATTGTAGACAAATAATTTCTTTAGGATAATATTCGCCCAATCACTTCACGGCTACAACAAGAGCGTTTCCATGCAAGATTTAAAGAATTTTACTTCAAAACCATTAAAAAACGATGCTACTGAACAGATAAAAACCACTGAATCTCAATTGGCTTATGATTTTACCCTTTTTGCAAAGATAACAAAATCTGAAGGAGCAGCCGCTCTTGAAATGCTACAACAACTAAGCATGCCCTTAAATGAAGGTACAACTGTTGCTCATGTGGCAGCCCAATATGGACAATTAGCCCTTCTTGAAAAACTCATTGAACTTGGTGTGCCTCTGGATACGGAAGATAATGAGGGCTTAACACCTGCACATCACGCCGCCAAATTTGGAAAAACGGCGTTTCTGGAAAAACTTCATAAGCAAGGTATACCTTTAAATAAAGGCAATAATGCGGGTATTACTCCTGCGCACGTAGCAGCCCAATATGGACAATTAGCAACTCTTGAGACACTCCAACAACTGGGAGTTTCTTTGGATGTGAGCGATAATCATGGTGCAAAACCTGCCCATTATGCAGCTCAGCACGGACAACTAGCCGTTCTTGAAAAACTTCATAAGCTTGGCATACCTTTAGACACGGGAGATGAAGGTGGGGCAACACCCGCATACCATGCAGCGCAATTTGGACAAACAACAGTTCTTGAAAAACTCCATCAGCTGGGGATTCCGTTAAATGTGAGCAATCACCAAGGTACAACTCTTGCTCACGTTGCAGCATTCCATAGAAAAACCGCTGTTCTTGAAAAACTCCATCAGTTAGGCGTATCTTTAAATGAGTACGATAACCAAAATGTAACTCCTGCTCACATAGCAGCAGCAACTGGAAAAATAGCCGTTCTTGAGAAACTACATGAGCTTGGTGTACCTTTAAATATGGGGAACAATGCAGGTATTACTCCTGCGCACGCAGCGGCACAATATGGACAATTAGCCGTTCTTGAAAAACTCCAGCAATTAGGGATCCCCTTAGACGCGAAAAGCAATGAGGGCTCCACGCCTGCACATACTGCTGCTCATTTTGGGCAAATAGATGTTCTTGAAAAACTCTATCATCTTGGTATACCTTTAAACACAGAGGATAATAATGGCCTAACACCTGCAGATTATGCAGCAAAGAATAACCAGCTAGATGTTTTAGCCAAGCTTCTGGAATTAGGTGTTATTGAGATTGAAGTTAAAATATCCTTTTCTGCTCCATCCTCTTTTTTTCAACCTGTTCAGAAAAATAACCGTCCCGTGCCGAAAGACGAAACACCAGAGCATTCATTTAGCTGATAATATTTTTAGTGAGCCACACTTAGCTCTGTACTGGACAAAAAATTAAATTTTAAAGAGGAATAGGTAGGGTAGTAAAAGTAACTCGCTGATTTCAAACTAAATAAGTATACTTCGATTCGCGAAAAAGGAGATATATATATGAAAGAAATCACTCATCTCAAGATTTACCAATCTCTTCGGCAAAGAACGAATTCAAGGTATTCTTGCGGATAGAGAATTTCCTAATAAGACGCTTATTGCATGGCTTG
>JAUXWR010000498.1 GCA_030680075.1 Legionella sp. | reverse complement strand
CAGCACCAGCACCGCCAGCGCGGCGAATGGCAGGCCGTACAGGAAGCGCACCAGCGTCGCGCCCAACGTGCCTACTTGCGCCGTGAGGGTGCGCTGCGCCGCATTGCGCGCGGTCTGGGCCAGTGCCGCCGCGACCACGATCGGGATCCAGGCCCAGGCCGCGATGGAAGTTGATTGCATGCGCTGGTTTATAGCGGGTTGCCCGGCGCCGCGATTTTGTGCGACGCTCGCCGCATCGTGAATCCACCTGTACGCGTCGCAATCATCGGCAATGCCGGCTCCGGCAAGTCGACGCTCGCCTGGCAACTGGCGGGCGAGCTGGATCTCGCCTTGCTGGACCTGGACATCGTCGCCTGGGAGCCGGAGCGCATTGCCGTGCCGCGCCCGCGCGCGGTGGCGAGGGCCGACGTCAAGGCGTTTTGCCGGGCCTATCCCTCCTGGGTGGTGGAAGGCTGCTACCCGGACCTGATCCGGGCCACGCTGCCGTTCCGGCCGCACCTGGTGCTGCTGGACCCGGGCATGGACCAGTGCCTGGCCAACTGCCGCACCCGGCCCTGGGAGCCGCACAAGCACAAGAGCCAGGCCGCGCAGGACCGCAAGCTGGGCATGCTGCTGGCTTGGGTGGCCGGTTACTACCACCGGGGCGGCGAGATGTCGCTGGAGGCGCACGAGGCGCTGTTCGAGGCCTATCACGGGCCCAAGCAGCGCCTGTCACGCCTGCCGGGGCCGGACTTCCGGCTGCCCCGCCGCGGCCAGTCTCAGTAGGTGCCAGGCAGCAGGATGCCGTGATCCACCTTGTGGATGTCGGTGTGGCCGCAGAAGGCCATGGTCAGGTCCAGCTCCTTGTGGATGATCTGCAGCGCCTGGGTCACGCCGGCCTCGCCCATCGCCCCCAGCCCGTACAGCATCGAACGCCCGATGTAGGTGCCGCGCGCGCCCAGCGCCCAGGCCTTGAGCACGCTCTGGCCGGAGCGGATGCCGCCGTCCATGTGCACCTCGATGCGCTGGCCCACGGCTTCGACGATGGCCGGCAGCGCCGAAATCGAGGACGGCGCGCCATCGAGCTGGCGGCCGCCATGGTTGGAGACGATCAGCGCGTCGGCGCCGGAATCGACGGCGATGCGGGCGTCCTCCACGTCCTGGATGCCCTTGAGGATCAGCTTGCCGCCCCAGCGCCGGCGGATCCATTCGACGTCGGCCCAGGTCAGGCGCGGGTCGAACTGCTTGCTGGTCCACTCCGACAGCGAGCTCATGTTCTCCACGCCCTTGACGTGGCCGAAGATGTTGCCGAAGTTGCGGCGCTTGGTGCCCAGCATGCCCAGGCCCCAGGCCGGCTTGGTCATCAGGTTCAGGATGTTGGGCAGGGTCATCTTGGGCGGCGCCGACAGGCCGTTGATGATGTCCTTGTGGCGCTGGCCGATGATCTGCAGGTCCAGCGTCAGCACCAGGGCCGAACAGTTGGCCGCCTTGGCCCGGTCGATCAGCCGCTCGATGAAGTCGCGGTCGCGCATCACGTACAGCTGGAACCAGAAGGGATGGCCCCCGGTTTCCTGCGACACGTCCTCGATCGAGCAGATGCTCATGGTGGAGAGCGTGAACGGGATGCCGAAATTCTTGGCGGCGCGCGCCGCCAGGATCTCGCCGTCGGCATGCTGCATGCCGGTCAGGCCGGTCGGCGCGATGGCCACCGGCATCGCGACCTCCTGGCCGATCATCTTCGTGCGGGTGGTGCGGGTCTCGATGTTGACCGCGAC
>JAUXWR010000497.1 GCA_030680075.1 Legionella sp. | reverse complement strand
GCTGATCGGCGGTCTTGCGGCCTGCATCCTGCCGCTGGTGTTTTACAAATATCCAACGTCGCTGGCCGGGATTCTTCATCTTGGGCTCGATGGCTGGATCATGCCGCTGGCGATGTCCTTTGTTGTTTTCCAGCAGGTAATCTACCTTGTGGAGACTCACGCCAGGCGCGAACCAGTTTTGCCGTTTCTCGACTATCTGGCGGCGGTGTTGTTTTTCCCCAAGCTCATATCGGGACCGCTGGCGAGCGTGACCGACGTCGCGCGGCAAATGCGCGTGCGTTTTGTAGCGCCAATGCAAGCAGAGGATTTCTCGATTGGATTGACCTATTTCTGCTTCGGGCTTTTCAAAAAGGTGGTCATTGCCGACCAGCTGCGACCTGGGGTCGATGCCGTTTTCGCCGGCATCACCGATGGTCACGGCGTCCCCTTTCTCGATGCCTGGGTGGGGCTCGTCACATTCTTCGTGATGCTGTATTTCGATTTCTCCGGCTACAGCGACATGGCTATTGGCATCGCGCGCATGTGCGGCATCGTCCTGCCGTTCAATTTCAATTCGCCACTCAAGGCGGTGAGCCTGGTCGACTTCTGGGCACGCTGGCATATGACACTGATGAAATTTCTCGTTGCCTTCATCTACAACCCGATCGCGCTCTGGCGTACGCGCGCGACAATGGCGGCCAGGCGCGGCAAATATCGGATGTTTGCCGAGACCGCAATACTGCCGGCTTTCGCCACCATGCTCGTTTCGGGGGTGTGGCACGGAGGCGGCTGGAATTTCGTCATTTTCGGTCTTGCCCATGGCGCGGTGCTGTCCATCAATCAAGCATGGCGGCAGTTCAAATTGCCACGCATGCCCATGGCTGTCGGCTGGGCGCTGACCTTTTTGTTCGTGCTGGTGTCGCTGGTGTTGTTCCGCGCGCCCGATCCGGAATCGGCATGGCTTTACTTGAAATCGCTGGCGGGCTTCAGCGACATTATGCTCCCGGCGCAGTTCGCACGGATCGCTTCATACTGGTTCGGCCTTCCGGTCATTGCCGCCCCGTCGGGCGGAAATTTTATGTATTTCGTCGGCGGCGGCCCGGCGGTAGCGATGACCGTCGCCGCTCTGGTGGCGGCGCTGGTTTTGCCGAACAGCCAGCAGATCATTGGCGGCGCCACGGCGCCTGCCTGGATGAGTCGTCTGC
>JAUXWR010000494.1 GCA_030680075.1 Legionella sp. | reverse complement strand
TGTACAAAAGATTATCTATTAAAATGGTCGCCAGATCACTAATCGGGCAACCAATGTAATGTAAACTCGCGAATCTTCTTCTCTGTCGTCCCGGAATTTAGAGAGACTTAACGAGCGCGCGAGTTTAGTCTCTCTTAATGTTCGGGATCTATTTTCAGGCTGGTACGAGGTATTAATCTTAAGATAATGACAAGTAATATTGCCTGACAAGGTGCACGGAGTGGAATGGATTCCGGACATTTAGTAAGACTAGGTTCGCACGCTCACCAATTCTTACTAAATTACGGGACGACACGCATTAGAGCGTGCTTCAATCAGGGTAAGGCTAAAAAGTTAGTGCTATACGTTTTCTGGATTTCATATAAAAGCTCGCAAAAATGAATTTACTCACGAGGTGGGCACAAATTTTATAATTAAGTCAAAATAGAACTATATTGGTGAAATTGTTGCTAATTATTGTTTATCAGGTATCATACAAAACTTTTTTGATAGCTTGAGAATTAGTATGATTTCATCCTCTTTGGTTAAATTCGCTTCAAACATGGGCCTTCATTTGCGGGATTTTGGATCTGTAGTAGAACAAGATGCTAAAAAATTAGGTGATGATTTTGTTCATGCAGTAAAAGAAATTATACCCATGGTTAAAATGTTAGCTATAGGTACAAAAATGGATGTTAACAATTTTCTTTATGCAGCTAGTAATAATCAGGCAATAAAACAGCTTCAGTCAATGTACCAGCTTAACTTCATGCTTAGAATGCTAGCTTTGGCCAAAAAAATTGAGATTTCGCCTGAACATTCAAATGAATTAATTACACCATTACAATTAGATATGCTCCCACCTGAACTTCTCGCCAGAATATTTCAATATTTGGATATTGAATCGTTGAAGAAGGCAACCCAGGTATCTAAATTATTTTATAGCATTATTAATGAATTACCTTTGACTAGTGCCGTTATTTCACAAAACCAGTTAGCCGCCCAAGCGAATGAACAATTTAAACTTCACACACCTTTGTTTTTTAAATTCAAAGATTACTGGAATTTACTTGAGCCTGTCCAAAAAATTAATCATGCCGAAGCAATGGGCCATTGTTTAGAATGGGTAACTACTCGAACCGAAACTGCTAAAAATATTCTTGTATATTTAACTGGGACTATCGCTGCATCCGGTTTGTTATTTCATCTCCTTCACGCACTTGAGTATTATTTAGCACGTTGGGATGCTTTTTATGATTATATAAATAAACATAAATTAACAGAATCAATCTATTTTGTTGTGGAAGAGTATTACGATAGATATGATAACAGGTTAGAAGTCAGAAAGTTGTTGACGGAGAAAGGAATGGAGTTGATGAAAAGTCTGCCATCTGCTATTAATTATGAAGCGCTCCAACAAAAACATCTAAAATTGGCTCTTGCAGTTCCAACTGTAGCGATCAGTTTAATGATTCTGGCTCGATATTGGCCTTCTTTTTGGAATCGCGTTAACGACTACCTGGATGGTAAACTACAGTCAACCGTGCAACAAAATGAAGATCGTATAAGAAATTACGTGATGTCGAACAGATATTTGAGTTTTGCTGCCCCTTCAGTTCGTTCTAACAATGAAAATCATGAAAATCATGAAAATCATGAAAATCAGCAATATGATTTGAATTAATGGGGCCATAAATCGGTCATTGAAAAAATTTCAACTTATGCAAATGGTATTCAAACGGTTTGCGCCAGGACTCCTTTCGATTTTACTTATCAAATCAGCACACAATTCATGATCAAATAAATTGTGTGCATAGATTAGCGTATCGATTCCCAAAACGCGATATGAGCACCGGTTGGATCAATGATAATACCAAATCGGCCGTAATCGCCGGCTGCGGTCGCTGGCATTTTGATGGTGGCACCCAGACTTTCGGCTTTTTTCAGTGTTTTTTCCAAATCATCTACTAGAATATAACCCATCCAATGCGGAGGAATATCTTCTTGTTGATCATTTGGAATTTGCCACATACCGCCAAATTCTTTATCCCCATTTTTAATCATCGTGTAGGTTATATCACCCATTTTGTGATCGGTGAACTCCCAGCCAAAAATTTCTCCATAAAAATCCTTGGCATCCTTTACACTGGTTGTTGCTAATTCATTCCAACAAAATTGACCCGTTGTATAGTTATCCATTTAACGTCTCCTTGTTGTAGAGGCTTATGGTTTTTGTAAGGACTCAATAACTGCTCCCAAAAAGCGGGTAGCTTCTCCTCCTGTAACGGCTCGATGATCAAAACTTAACGACAATGGTATTAATCGATGAGCCTCAATAGTTCCCTTGTGAGCAACTGGTGCTTCGTACAATCGCCCAACTGCAAGTATAGCAACCATTGGCGGAACAATTATGGGGCTTGCAAATCGGCCAGCGAATTTTCCAAAATTTGACAAGGTAATGGTCGCACCTTTCAAATTCTCAGCGGGAACCGCTCGTGCTCGCACGGCTTTTTTGTACTCATCAATAATCTGTCGCAACTCTTTGACAGAATGCTTGCCTGCATCATGGATAACAGGCACAAATAAACCATCGTCTGTATCCATGGCAAGGCCTAAATGAACCTCATCAAAGCACTTACGTGCGCCATGAGAAGCGTCAAACCAGACGTTAAGCGCGGGCTCTTTTCTGCAAGCATCTGTTATGGCTTGTATCAAACGCACGGTAATATCATTTCCTTCGGTCCAGCAATGAATATCTGCCTCATCAAAAATACTGACAGGAACTACCTGATGCGATTGGACCATGCTATTTAACATGGCACGTCTGACGCCACGCAAAGGTTCAAAACCTTCAGGCAGAGGGTCTCTTTGAGAAGCAGCTTTTTCAACATCTTCACGAGTAATAAGACCGTGTTCACCACTTCCGGACAATGCCGCCAAATCCACCTTAAGTTTTTTGGCAAGTAAACGTACTGCAGGAGTGGTACGCACGCGTTGACTACGTGTGGCACTTGAGCCGACTGTAAAGTTATCTTCACTAACATCGTGACTTTCTTCAAGGTTGCCCACCACAGTGCCTTTGTCCACTTTGGGTGCGGCTGCAGCTTCAAACCCAACCAAAGGTACTCCGGTCTTAATTACATCGCCTGGTTTACCAAACAGTTTGGCAATAATGCCATCTTGGGGGCAAGGCACATCAACGACAGCTTTAGCGGTTTCCATGGAAACAAGCGGTTGATCAACTTTAACAGTATCACCTTCTTTTACAAACCACTCGTGTATTTCTGCATCCGGCAAACCTTCACCTAAATCCGGTAGATTGAAAATATTCATTAATTACTCCATTATGCTCATGACACTGTCTTTTATACGTTTAACGCTGGGTATATAGTGTTTTTCCAATTGAAAGTAGGGCATTACAATATCATATCCCGTAACGCGCTGTACCGGCGCCAGTAAATCACTGAGGCAGTTTTCCATTAATTGCGCGGATATTTCAGCACCCACGCCACAGGTTTTAGCCCCTTCATGCACGATTACACAACGCCCGGTTTTTTCAACCGACATTAATATTGTTTCAATATCCAGTGGCTTTATGGTCGCTACATCAATAACCTCACAGGAGATTCCTTCCTCTTTTAATTGTTTTGCCGCTTGCAATGTTTCATGCATACTGGCACCCCAACTAATTAGGGTTACATCATCGCCTTCTTGCAGGGTGAAACATTTCCCGAGAGGCAACGCCTGACCGTCATCTTCAACCGGTTGTTTCACGAGGCGATAGATTCGTTTAGGTTCTAAAAAAATAACCGGATCGGGATTACGCATCGCGGCCAGTAATAAACCATAAGCTCGTTTAGGCGAGGAGGGAATAACCACTTGCAAACCGGGAATATGAGCAAATAAGGCTTCTGTACTTTCTGAATGATGCTCTGGCGCACGAATGCCGCCACCAAAGGGTGCGCGAAAAACCAGGGGGCAATGAAGCCTGCCACGGGTACGGTTTCGCATGCGAGCAGCATGGGAAATGATTTGATTCATCGCAGGGTAAATGAAACCCATAAATTGAAATTCGGCGACAGGCTTTAATCCTTGCAGAGACATACCTACGGCAAGACCTGCAATCATTGACTCAGCTAAAGGGGAATCAAATACACGACGCTCACCAAAGCGATCTTGCAGACCTGCCGTTGCGCGAAAAACACCGCCGTTTTTGCCCACGTCTTCACCAAACACGACGACATTTTCATCATTCGCCAATTCATAGGCCAGCGCTTGGGTGACTGCCTCAATCAGGGTTATATCAGGCATGAGACGCTTCCTCCATAGCTATTGCGCGTTGTTCCACCAGGTAATCGGGTAACTCTGCATAATGATAATCAAATGCAGTATCAATTGTCTGTGCGGGGCGATTCAGGTAGGCATCAACTTCTTCCTGTACTAAAATCGTACTTTCTTTGAGGAGTTGTTCTTCCTGCTTTTTATCCCACAGCTGTTGTTGTTCAAGATAATGCTTAAAACGCCCAATTGGCTCTTTTAATTTGGCTTGTTCGACTTCATCTTGTGGCTGATAACGCGTGGCATCATCGGCTGTTGTGTGGTCACAAAGGCGATAGGTAAGAGCTTCAATGAGTGTAGGACCTTCGCCGCGGCGGGCTTTTTCGATGGCCTCCCCGATAACCTGACGGCATGCCAGCACATCATTGCCATCCACCTGAACCCCTTCAAAGCCTGCGGCTATAGCTTTTTGAGCAATGGTTTGCGTCGCTGTCTGTTTGGATAAAGGAACAGAAATTGCCCATTGGTTGTTATTAACCACAAATACAACGGGTAATTTCCAGGCGCCTGCCACGTTCATCGCTTCATAGAAATCGCCTTCAGAGGTACCGCCTTCACCAATACACGTAACCGCAACGCGTGGCTGATTACGGTATTTAAATGCAAAGGCAACACCGGTTGCGTGCAGGCATTGAGAAGCGATAGGTACGCAAATGGGTAAATCTTCAGATTGGCAGGAAAATTGACTGCCGCGCTCATCACCACCCCAGTAGGCAAGAATTTCGGACATCTTAACGCCGCGCTGCAATTGAGCGGCATAATCCCGATAGTAGGGAATCAGAACATCTTCTTTTCGCATGGCATGACCAATAGCGGTTGAAATTGCTTCCTGGCCATTGATAGGCGCGTAAGTACCCATTTTACCAGTACGCTGAAGTGCAATTGCCTTTTTATCAAAGGTTCGGGTACGCACCATAATCCGGTAAAGATCCAGAAGAATGGCTTTATCTTTAGCCTCAGAGGGAAGCGGGTTACACTGCTCTCCTTGCTCATTAATTATTTGGTGATATGCCACCTCAAAACGGGCAACTGTCGTCACAAATATCTCCTTGTCCGCAACATAGTGACATAGAATACTCACAAATTATCGCAAAAACCATCCTTGGACAGGGAAAAATCGGGTTTGAATGTAGCCTCGCTTGAATTGGCGTCAATGGCAAGATATATACACCTTACTCGCCAAGGGTTATAGAGATTTTGTCAATGAGGAATGTTGGTCCTCTATAGAAACTTCCAAGGTGTCTAAATAGCTGTTTATCACGCTTATTACCGCCGCCCCTATTTGAGGAACAAGCTTCCTTAGTGTTTTAGGTGTTTGAACCGGTTTTTGGGATATGAAAGGAATTAGCGCGTCGCTTATAGGTATATATAAGTTCTCAACAATATAAAAATCTGGATCCTGTTCACATAAATCAGCTACTTGCCCGCTTGCTCTTGGTGTATGACAAGTCTGTTCACGAATTTTGCTAATAACTTCGCGTGTGGTTTCATTGAAAAAATCATTACGTATGTTGTTGGATTCCCTTGGATCTACTTTAGCGATAGAAACATGCTTTATAAGATCTTTAAGTAACGCGTAAAATGACAGAAATTTTTCAATGGGTTCGTGTAATTGAATGTTCATAACTATTTTTTTTTCTTCAACATAAAAGGGAAGTCGTTTTTCATTTAATTGCTCTAATAACGTTTTTAACTCGCTAATTGATTTTTGAAGAAGAGGAGTAATAGTCTGAGTATGAGCTCTTAGTAATTCAAGGTGTTTTTTTAGCTCTACATCCTTGGTAAGTTTTTCACTTGTAATGTCTGTAGGATGCGTTAAGAAAATTAAAGGAGCAAGTTTTAATCGAATCGATACTTCCTGCATGCACTCTAATTCAAAATCAAAGTCAACTGCGGTGGGGGACACGTCGTTCCCTATTAAAAACCCCATTTCATATCGCTGTTGTACCATTCCTTTCATACAAAGATCGGTATAGGATTCTTTCAATACTTCTTGAATATAACATCGAAAATAATTACTAAGTAATGGTGATGTTATGATTTCATTGTCAAGTTTGCTTTGTATAGGCGCAAGCAATTTATTAAAAATATAGCGAAGAACACCAACCATTTCTCCTTTAATAGGATTCGTGGCAACAGTTTTAGTGTGAGAACTTGCGGTTATTGGCTCGCGTACTGATTTTATGGAATTGTATTGACGCTGCTTGCTATCTGCTTCGGTTTTTTGGGTAAGTTCTTTTTCATAGACGCCTGTACTTCTCCATACTGAAGCAAGTGCGGCATTATCTTCAGGAATGAGCGCATCAAAGCTGATTGGGTGTATAATTTTTTTTGCTTCTGAGGGCTCTGAGCTGCTGCCTAAATCGGCTGTATGGCTCGAAGGTGAGTGTGCGGCTCGTTTTGGTGAACTGCTTGGAAAAAAACCACGCGGAGAGCGAGGAGATTGGAGCGTTTTAGCATCAATAAGGGGTACATGAGTATTTTCCAGAAAAAATGAGTGTGCATCGGAAATAATGAAGGTATTGCCATTTCCTGTAATCCCTTGCTTGTTTTTAAATAGGCTCAGAGCCTGTTCATAAGGGACGCTCTTACCATTTGCGAGGCTACCTGTCCACGTCGCAGTATTTTTCTTTTCATCATAGTCCCATGTAAAAGGGGCACCATTGTGGAAAATTTTTGTAAATATAATTTTTTTCATAGTGCAATAAATCAGTTGAGAAAATAATAGAGAACTGTACAATTTATAGTCTTGAAAAGGAAGGTTTTTCCTCCATTAATTCTATGAAAACAGGATAAAAGTGCCTGAATTTACGCTATTTCCCCTTAATTACACTCACGACCTGGCCTTTCATTACCACAAACTTCTTGATTTACCAGGTTTTGTGTTGCTCGAAAGCTCAGATAACGTACGTGGCAGGTACGATATTCTTAGTGCATGTCCTTATGATAGGGTTAAAATTTCAGCGAAAGAATGTGCCACATCTGCCGCTTTCATTGAACTTCAGGGTAAAATTACGCCACTCTCTACGGGTCTTGATTTACCTTTCCAAGGAGGGGCAATTGGATTTTTTTCTTACGACTTAGCGTGTCGTTTGGCGGGTATTAAAACAACACCACAGTCTGAATTAATGACAATGCCTGTGATGGACGTAGGACTATATGATTGGGCAATTATTGTTGATCATTTATTAAAAGAAGTAACTCTTTTCTCGGCTAATACCCATGCTGATACAGAGATAATTGTAAAAGATGTTCTATCCAGATGGCTGGGAGTTGCTCGAAATACCCGAGGTTTTGAGCTTCAGACGGCGTTTAATCCCCTTGTTTCAAAAACACTGTATGAAAATGCTTTTCATGCTATTCACGCGGATTTAAAACGCGGGCGATGTTATCAGGTAAATTTGACCCAGCCCTTTAATGCTTATTACAGTGGTGATGCGTGGGCAATCTATGAAAAAATACGCGCCAAAAACCCTGTTCCTTTTGGTGCGTTTATGCGTACAGATGAGGCAGATATTTTATGTTTTTCGCCAGAACGGTTTATTAAAAGGGAGCATGAGAAACTCCTAACATCGCCTATTAAAGGAACTGCTCGTCGTGAAGCTGATAGTCAAAAAGATCGGGAGCAGTTACAAAAATTACATGATTGCCCCAAAAACCGCGCTGAAAACGTTATGATTGTTGATTTGATGCGAAATGATTTTGGTCGAATCGCTAAACCTGGCACTATTAATGTTAACGCCTTATGCGCCGTTGAAAGTTTTCCAGCGGTTCATCATCTGGTTAGCCATATCGAGGCTCAGTGTAAGGATAACTTATCGCTCATGGATGTATTTAGTGCGTGCTTCCCTGGAGGGTCAATTACAGGGGCACCAAAACTTGAATCAATGCGCGTGATTGCCGAGCAAGAGCCGTATGCTCGTGGTGTCTATTGCGGCAATATCGGCTATTTTTCGAGGCATGGTTGCTTTGATACTAACATTGCTATTCGAACGATAACCGCCACTCCTAATACCTTACATTTAGCAGCAGGTGGTGCCATTGTTATTGATTCCATGTGCGAGGAAGAATATCTTGAATGCTTTACCAAGATTGCGGGCATTCTTAAAGGATTACATTGATTATGGATACACCTTTTTTAATTCGCGATGCAGCGGTAATTGTTCTGCATGAAAAAGATACTGATTCCTTAATTCTTACCGAAAGAAGCAGCCAGTTACGTGATCACCCTGGTGAAATTTGTTTTCCGGGAGGGATTTGGGAAGAAGGTGATAATACGCTCTACGATACGGCACTACGTGAGTTAGAAGAAGAGCTTGGTATAAATTCTACCAGGGTTCAACTGCATAGAATGTTAAAGACTGAACAAACCTTAACGGGATATCGCATTTCCCCCTGGCTGGCAGTTATTGATACGTTATCACCTTATCAAATGAATCCTGTTGAAGTGGCGAGCGTAATCCGTATTCCCATGACTGAAATATATAAGCGAACAAATTATCAACAAATCAAGGTTGAACGGCAGGGGACTGAAATTTTAACGTATCAATTTTTAGTCGACAATTATGTAGTTTGGGGTGCTACTGTGCGAATTATGATGCAGCTAAGCAATAGGTAAGCGTCGTCTTTGTTAACGTTCATATGAAATTCAGAAAACGTATAGCACTAACTTTTTAGCCTTAACAGCATTAAAGCACGGTCAATGTATGAAAAGCCTGGTGATTGGGTTTTTCGTTCATGAGAGCTCAACACTCTGCAACACTCCCTAACGGTCGTGGCTCTGTTTATCCTATAGTATTAAAGAGTATACGGTGAGAGCTTATTGACATTAAAATTCCAAAGCTTGCCAGAAAAGTTACCATTGCCGTGCCGCCGTAGCTAACCAGCGGCAGGGGAATACCAACCACCGGCAAAATACCCATCACCATTCCTATATTAACAAAGGCCGAGAGGAAAAATGTCATTGCAAGGCTCGCGGCCAAAAGGCGCGTGAAGCTTGTCTGTGCTTGCCGTGCAATATGTAAACCCCGTAGTGACACTAAAATGAAAAGTATAATAAGTATGCTGCTTCCTACAAAACCAAATTCCTCACCACTCACTGCAAAAATAAAATCAGTTGCGTGTTCAGGCAGAAAGTTAAGGTGTGATTGACTACCTTCAAGCCAACCTTTTCCGAAAGCACCACCTGATCCAATGGCGATTTTAGACTGGATGATATGGTACCCGGCCCCTAAAGGATCTTGCTCAGGGTTAAGAAGAGTTAAAATTCGTTGCTTTTGATAATCATGCATTACGTGCCACATAAGAGGGGCTGCCAATCCTGCAAGGATAGTCACTACCAAAAGAATTCGCATCCGAATACCAGCAACGAAAATAGCACTTAAACCGGCTGAAATAACCATAATGGCCGTGCCTAAATCAGGCTGTTTGGCAATCAAAATAGCGGGAATAAAAATGATAATAATAGCGACAAATAAGCTTTTTATATCGAGCGGTACGGGCTTACGATCCAGGTACCAGGCTACCATCAAAGGAATAGCCAATTTCATGATTTCAGAAGGTTGAAAACGAAATAGCCCCAACTCAAGCCAGCGTTGAGCGCCTTTTCCGATTTTTCCCATAAGCATAACCGCTATCAAAAGGGTTAATCCTACGCCAAATATCCAAGGCGTCCATATTTTATATTTATGAGGAGGAATAACCGCAAAAATCACCATAATGCCAAGCGCTAAAAATAGACGGAGTGATTGACGAAAGATCATATTGAGGTTTTCATTGGAAGCACTGTATAAAATGAGCATGCCAAAAGCGATTAAAGTGAGCAATAAACCCAGTAATGGCCAGTCAAGATGGATAGATTTTGAAGTAAACCGATAGACTGGACGTGAGGCTGTGTGTTTCATAACGTCGTTTTACCTTCTTTTAACTCAAAATAAGCATCGAGAACTTTACGTGCCACGCTAGAGGCAAGCACATCATTTTCAACCATAACAGCTATAGCAATTTCCGGATTATCAACGGGTGCAAACGCAATAAAAAGGGAGTGGTCACGTAAAAATTCCGGCATATCTTCCTGGCGCTTTTTCTCATATTGTTTGCCACCAAACACTTGAGCCGTGCCTGTTTTAGCCGCCACCGAATAAGGGGCGGTCCGTCCGAACCGATAGCCGGTGCCCTCATTGCTGGTGATAACAGAATGCATGGCCTCAGCAATAATAGTCCAATAATTTTCATCCCTGAGTTTGATGGGGTATTCTTCCAACGGTTTGTAACGATGAATTTCCCCGCCATCGCTCTGGATAGATTTATGCAATAAATGAGGCCTGAATCGTTTACCTTTTTGACTTAATGATGCAGTCGCATTAGCTAATTGCAAAGGAGATACCAGCATAAAACCCTGGCCAATCGCGGTGATTAACGTGTCGCCCGGATACCATGAAACGCCTTTACTGCTTCGTTTCCAGCGGCTGCTCGGAACAAGCCCCGGCGCTTCTTCATTCAAATCTACATGGGTAAGCTGCCCAAACCCAAATTGGCGTAGCATTTCTTCAAGCGACGCAATACCCATTCGATGACCTAATTGGTAAAAATAAGTATCGCAAGAAACAGTGATCGCACGCGTGATATTGATAACGCCGTGGCCCGTTTTTTTCCAATCTCGATAGGCATGGCTGCTATTAGGTAGCTTAAACCACCCGGGATCGTATACACGAAAATTTGTGTCAACCGCACCTTTTTCCAAGCCTGCCAATGCTACAAATGGTTTTAAAGTGGATGCCGGGGGATATAATCCTCTCACGGCGCGATTATAAAGAGGCCTGTCTTTTGCAGTTGCCAATTTTTGATAATCTTCAGAACTTATACCGTTGACAAAGACATTTGGATCATAACTTGGCGAGCTCACCATTGCCAAAATATCGCCATTGAGAGTGCTCATGGCGACAACAGCCCCTCGCTTATCTTTCATGGCGAGATAGGCCGCTTGTTGCAAGCGAGTATCTATCGTCAGAAATAACTTTTCACCAGAGACAGGATTTTGTTTATTGACCACCCGTAATGTTCGCCCGCTAACATCCGTTTCAACTTGTTGATAACCAACCTGGCCATGAAGAAGGTCTTCATAAAATTTTTCAATACCTGCTTTTCCAATAAAATTGGTAGCTCGATAATTAGTGCTGTTAACTTGTTGTAGTTCCTGAATATTAATTCGCCCGACATACCCAAGTAAATGGGCGGTAACCTCACCCAAGGGATAAAATCGCATGAGCCGCGCCTTGATGCTTACCCCGGTAAATTGATATTGATTGGATGCAAAAGTTGCTACTTCTTCCTGGGTTAGTTTGAGTTTGAGAGGGATGGGTACAAATGAGCGATTCTGACTACGTGCGTGTTTAAAACTTTCAATATCATCATCGGTGATTGAGGGGAGCAATATTTGTAACTTGCTTAACGTCTCCGCCATATTTTTTACATGCTCTGGGATGATTTCCAAAACATAAACAGGAATATTTTCAGCGAGAACGATGCCATTTTTATCGAGGATAATACCTCTTGGCGGACCAATAGGAATAATGCTCATCTGATTTTTTAGCGATAAGGTTTCGTAGCGTTTATATTGCGAAATTTGCAAGTATGCTAACCGGGAAACAAGCAGTGAAGAGAAACAGATAATAATGGCGACCAGAATATTCAGGCGAAAGCGGTGTATAAGGGATTCCGCACGCTCATTTTTTACACATTGGTTTAAGCTCATTGCCTGTTTTGATACTCCAGTAAAAATCAGTTAAATCAAAAGGAAAAAGCATTTTAGCTTAAAATTTCACTTGTGGTAAGGGTGATTATTAATAATTGACCATGCTCGGTAAATCGCCTCTAACAAGATGATTCTCACCATGGGATGAGGAAGTGTAAGTGACGAAAGTGACCAGCGTTCAACACAATGAGCCCGTGTTTCGGCCGTTAAACCTTCAGGGCCACCAATAAGAAAGCAAAGATTACTATTGACCTGCTGTAACAGTTCAAATTTTTTGGCAAGCTTCTCACTGCTAAAGGTCTCGCCTTCAATCTCTAATGCAATAACGCGGGAACCGTTCGGTATGGCATTAATAACCAACGCTGATTCTTTTTCCAAAATTCGCGTGAGATCAGAGGATTTTGAGCGCTTAAGCAGTGGTACTTCTATGATGGATAAATTAACATATTCTTTAAGGCGTTTCGCGTACTCATTCACTGCGGTCTCAACCCATGATGGCATTTTGTTTCCGCAGGCAATAAGCGTAATTCTAAACATTAGAAAAGAACATATTAGTCAGGCTTAGCTTCGTAGTTATCTTGCCAGAGACCTTCAATGTTATAAAAGGCTCTGCTGTCAGGTTGCATGACATGTAAAACATAATCACCAAAATCTACCAGCACCCAATCGCCACTATCCAGGCCACTATCACTAAGAGAGGGTACTCCGATAGATTTCATGTGCTCCATCGCGTTCGATGCAATCGCTTTAACGTGACGAGAGGATCGACCTGTGGCGACAATCATGTAATCCGTAACCGACGTTTGTTTTCTCACATCAATAGTGACGACGTCGATTGCCTGGCTATCATCTAGAAAATGAAGCAGTTGTTTAAGTTGTGTGGATTCTACTGGCATTTATTTAAAGTCTTATTTTTACAAAAAGCGTTGGATGATAACAGAGATGGCCTCCACAATTCAAGGTATTGGGAAGCCCGGCCATTGTTCGTTAATCCGGTGAGGTTAGCAATTTTTTAATCACCATGTTTAGGATAAGGCAAAATACAGTCGCAACAACAAGAATAATAAGCAATTCAGTGAATGTATCTGTGTAGTGGGATTTTAAATCCAAGAGGGGTAAATCAGGGTTAATAGCCGTTAAGGCCGCGAGTTTCCCTGACAAAAATCCACCCAAACCTAAGGATACAAAGAAAATTCCCATCATGGTACTCACTTTGCGTCGACTCGCAAGTACTGTAATGGCAGCAAGCCCTACCGGTGATAACAACAACTCAGCCACAGAAATCAGCAAATAGGCAGGAATGAAAAGTAGCGGTGATAATAGCGTGGTCGCATGGCTGCTATGGCAAACAAAAGTGATGAGGCCATAGGCCATAATCATAAATATCATGGCCAACAAAAATTTGTTTGCAGTGCTAATGCCATTTTGTTGACCGTTTAATTTGGGCTTGCGCCGCGCAAGAAAAAACCCAAAAATAAGCATTCCCGCACTTTGCATTCCCACATAATAGGGCGCAGGAAAGAGTATGCCAAATAAACGAGGCTCGACAACGCGCGAGAGAAATAATGTCAGGGACAAAAACATTTGAAAATAAAAAGCCCAAAACATTACCGAAATAATACACAATAGTCCGATAACAATGGTCTGACGCGCTTGCTTGCCCGTTTCCTGCCTTGCGGTCATAACAAGGTAAGCCAGAGATAATACCACTACCAACATAAAGGACGCATCAGCCAGACGTGGGTAATATAATATACAAAATGAAACCACCCAAAGAAAACCCATTAAAAGGGTGGCTTGAATGTAGTTAACAAGATGGCATTCAAAAGGATGGTAATCGGTAATATTGTACCGCTTGACACCAAATACGAAAACTGAAAAAGCAATGACCATTCCAAAAGCCGCACTGGCAAAAGATACCGGCCAGCCATAATAGGTGGTTAATTGACTTGGTAAGGTCGTACCTAAAATAATTCCGGTGGTTATTCCCATGTAAAAAATAGTAAAGCCACTTTCTCTTTTGGGAGAGTCAATCGGGTATTCATTACCGAGCAGTGATGAAATATTAGGTTTCAGCATTCCGGTACCGACAGCAACTCCCGCTAAAGCGGTAATTAAACCCAAATCAGACGTAACAATGGCTAACAAGATATAGCTAATAAACAAAAAAAATGTGCCCGCAACAATCGTGCGCTTCTGACCAAGTAAATGATCAGCAATCCAGCCGCCAACGATAGGAGATAAATAAGTCATGGCCGTGAAGGAGCCAACCAAGGCATAAACTCGCTTGTCATCCCACTGGAAATGCAGGGCCATGTACAAAGCCAACAAGGATTGTACAACGTAGAATCCATACCTTTCCCACATTTCAGTGGCAAAAAATATGCGCAAAGATGGCGGTTGCTTTATGTTTAAGTTCAGCACGGTAACTCTATAAATATTGGACAAGGATTAACAGTTTAACACACAGCCGCTATTACTTGCAGATTGTAAAATAAATTTAATTTTCTGGCCATTAAACCCCTAAGTTAGTTTTTTTACAGTGATTCACACCTCTGAGGTGGTGGTGTACAATGCCGCTCTCAACATAACGCAGGCTCTCGCGGAGGCATTCATGATGAAGTCCTTTACATTAATTCCCGGGCAATTAGATTTACAAGATATTAAAAGAATGCTGTCTGAGCGCGAATCCTGTTCACTTGCTCAATCATCCCTGGCAAAAATAGAAGCATCTAATGAAACTGTAAAAGCGGTGATTAAAAGCAAAAAAACCGTTTACGGCATTAATACAGGCTTCGGCTCGCTTGCCAATCAGACCATCTCGAATGAAAACTTGCAAGCATTGCAGCGCAATATTGTATTATCCCATGCCTGTGGTACGGGTGAATTGTTGGATGACGATGTAGTCGCTCTTATTTTGCTCTTGAAAATTAATAGCCTTGCGCAAGGTTATTCTGGCGTTCGACTTTGTTTGATTGACGCGTTAATTTCGTTTTTTAATAAAAGGGTTTACCCTTGCATCCCTGGAAAAGGCTCTGTCGGTGCTTCAGGCGATTTGGTGCCTCTTGCGCATATGTCTTTACCTCTACTCGGGGTCGGTTTAATGCGCTATGAAGGCATGAGTATTCCAGCAGAGGATGGCCTGGTAATTGCCGGAATTAACCCGCTCGAATTAGCTCCTAAAGAAGGTTTGGCGCTCCTGAATGGATTGCAGGTCTCAGCAGCCCTCGCAATCAAAGCTTATTTTCTGACCGAGCAGTTATTTGATGTGGCCATTTTATCGGGCAGTTTATCGGTAGATGCTGCAAGCGGCAGTGATGTGCCCTTTGATGACAGGATTCATAAAGCTCGCGGATATTCGGCTCAACGAGAAGTGGCTGGTTTTTATCGGGAGCTACTCGCAGGCAGTTCTATTCGTGAGTCTCACCGTTCGTGTGAAAGAGTCCAGGATCCCTATTCATTACGCTGCCAACCACAAATAATGGGCGCTGTTTTGCATCAAATGAAGTTTGTGGGCGAAACATTGCAAATAGAGGCAAATGCAGTTTCAGATAATCCACTGGTGTTTGTGGAACAAGGGGATATTTTGTCAGGTGGCAATTTTCATGGTGAAATTATTGCTATGGCAGCTGACAATTTGGCACTCGCGATTGCTGAAATAGGCGCTAATGCCGAGCGGCGTATAGCCTTATTAATCGACAAACATTTTAGCGGGCTTCCGGCTTATCTGGTGCGCGATGGCGGGTTAAATTCAGGATTTATGATAGCCCATGTTACCGCGGCATCCTGTGCGAGCGACAATAAAGCATTGGCACATCCTCATTCAGTGGATAGTCTGCCAACGTCTGCCAATCAGGAAGATCATGTATCTATGGCTACCAATGCAGCAAGACGATTACTAGAAATGGTGGACAATACAGCAACAATTTTAGCGATAGAACTGCTTGCAGCCTGTCAAGGGTTAGAGTTCCATAAACCATTAACAACCTCACCAAAGCTACAAAAAATTTATGAAGCTGTCAGAAGGCATGTCGAGCCTTATCATACGGATCGCTATTTTGCACCCGATATCGCCATTATTAAAAAAATGATACTTGAGGGTGAATTTCGTCTTGAGAAGCTATAGGGTACAGCAATCCTTGGAAATGGTTATAACGAGCCCTTCTGCTGTAATGGGCGAATAAGGAGTTCATGTTTATGGATTTATCAAACGCTTTTGAAAAGCAAAACAAATCTTTTCAAATTAACCCTTATCCATCCATTAATGATCGCCTTGTAAATCTGCTCATCATCAAGCGTTTGTTACAGACGCGGGCAATGGATCTGGTTAAAGCGGTTAATCAGGATTTTTCGCATCGTTCAGACAAAGAAACCTTGTTTCTCGAGATATCACCTGCCATCAATGCGATTGACTATTGCCTGAAAAATTTAAAAAAATGGACGAAACCACAAAAAAGACAAGTGTCCTGGTACCTTAAACCGTCAGAAGCTTCCGTAATTGCACAACCTTTAGGCGTAGTTGGAATTATTGTTCCCTGGAATTATCCCATTTATCTATCGATTGTACCGCTCGCTTACGCAATAGCTGCCGGAAACAACGTGATGGTTAAATTTTCAGAGTTAACACCCATCACGGGAAATACCTTCAATAAACTCTTTAAATCATTGTCCCTATCCCAATCGGTAACCATTATCAATGGTGGCGTTGACGTTGCAAAAGCGTTTGCATCTCTTCCTTTTGGACATTTATTATTTACCGGCTCAACAGCCGTTGGAAAAGACGTAATGGCCGCTGCCAGTAAAAATTTGACCCCGGTAACCCTTGAGCTCGGTGGAAAATCTCCTGCTATCATTTCTGCCAGCGTAAATACCAAGTATCTGGAGAGGCTATTTATGGGTAAACTGTTCAATGCCGGGCAGACCTGTATAGCGCCAGATTATTTACTTATTCCACCAGATTTTGAACCGCAATTGGAAGCATCTTTTGCTGAGTTTATCAATTCACATTATCCCTCTCTAATGGACAATGACAGTTATACCAGTTTAATTTCGGAACATCATAAAGAGCGTTTAGACCAATTACTCCTCGACGCGAAGGCAAAGGGCGCTCGAATTGTACAATTTGGTGATAAACAGGAAAATAGTCGTAAATTCCCTGTTTGTTTATTATTTAATGTTAATAACAGTATGCGGATTATGCAGGAAGAAATATTTGGTCCGTTACTACCCGTAGCAACGTATAAAACCTTCCCGGAAGCGGTAGATGTTATAAACTCCATGCCAAATCCTCTGGCTTTATACTACTTTGGTGATAATAAAGAAGAAATTAATTTAATACAGTTTCATACTTTGTCTGGTGCTTTAACAATTAATGATACAATAATGCATCTGGCAATTGACGATTTACCTTTTGGCGGAGTAGGGCAAAGCGGGCTGGGGCAATATCATGGTTATGAGGGTTTTCTTACCTTTTCCAAATTAAAGCCTCTGTATAAGCAAAGACGAATTTCGCCTGTTAGCTGGTTTTATCCACCTTATGGTAAATTAATAGACTATTTTTTACGGTATTTTGCGGGCATAAAATTTAAGGAGAATAAATGAGTCAGGTAATCTTCATTACTGGAGGCAGCCGCGGAATTGGCAGAGCTATTGCTCATCGATTTGCCAAAGACAATGCTTGTATTGTAATTGCAGCCAAAACCGATACCCCTAATCCGAAGCTCGCCGGTACAGTTCACTCAGTCGCGGCTGAAATCAGAGAATTAGGCGGGCATGCTCTACCGCTGGTTGTTGATGTGCGCGATGAGGAGCAAATTCATAACGCTATTGAAAAAACAATAAGCGAATTCGGCAAACTTGATGTCTTGATTAACAATGCCAGTGCGATTAGTCTCACCGATACCCTGTCAACGCCGATGAAACGTTATGATTTAATGCAGTCTGTCAATGCGCGAGCTACCTTTGCCTGCACACAAGCCGCAATTCCTCATCTTAAAAAGTCAGCTAATCCTCATATTTTGACACTTTCGCCGCCCATAACAACAAATCCTGAATGGTATGGGGCTCATGTCGCTTACACTATCAGTAAAATGGGCATGAGTATGTGTACTCTGGGCTTTGCGGAGGAATTAAAATCATCCGGGATAGCAGCTAATTCTCTATGGCCAAATACAACGATAGGAACGGATGCTATCCGCGTACATTTCCCCGAAGCAATTTATCGAGCAAGCAGAAAACCTGAAATAGTTGCTGATGCGGCCTATTGGATTATTAATCAACCGGCAAAAGACACAACAGGACAGTTTTTTATTGATGAAGAAGTATTAAGAAGATCTGGTATTACTGATTTTTCCGTATATGCTATAGACCCAACTATTAAGCCTTATCCCGACATATTTTTATGACAGTAGAAATTTATACAGATGGTGCCTGCAGAGGCAACCCCGGCCCCGGTGGCTGGGGCGTGTTATTACGCCATAACGGGCGTGAAAAGACGATTCATGGTGGCGAGGTCCATACAACCAATAATCGTATGGAGTTAATGGCTGCCATTAAAGCGCTGGAAGCTTTAAAGCGTTCGTGCGAAATCAATTTATACACCGATTCCCAATATTTACGCCAAGGAATGACAGAGTGGTTACAGCAGTGGAAGAAAAAGGGCTGGCGCAACTCTAAAAAAGAACCCGTTAAAAATGCCGATTTGTGGCAGCAACTAGACGGATTGGCCGGTCAACATCAAATTCATTGGCATTGGGTGAAAGCTCATGCAGGACACCCTGAAAATGAACAGGCGGATGCTTTAGCTAATCTGGGTATTGATGAAGTATTAAGAGTAAGCGGTTAACCCCTGAACAAACACTATTGAGTTATATATGCGCCAGATAATCCTAGATACGGAAACAACCGGTATTAATCCAGAAGCAGGGCATCGCATCATTGAAATTGGTTGCGTTGAAATGATTGACAGAAAGCTTACCGGTAATAATTATCACGTTTATTTAAATCCCCAACGCGAAGTAGAAGAAGGGGCTTTTCGTGTCCATGGAATAAGCACCGAATTTTTAAAAGATAAGCCTTTATTTAAAGATATCGTGCAAGAACTGATTGATTTCATTAATGATTCAGAATTAATTATTCACAACGCACCATTTGATGTGGGTTTTATCAATGCCGAGCTTTCTTTAGTTAAATGGCCTGAGCCATTAAAAACCTATTGCACTGTTTTAGATACGCTCGTATTAGCAAGAGAAAAACATCCCGGACAACGAAACAGTCTTGACGCGCTTTGCAAACGTTATGAAATTGATAACTCTAATCGACAATTACATGGCGCGTTACTTGATGCGGAAATTTTAGCACTTGTATACCTGGCCATGACAGGCGGTCAGGGCAGCCTTTTTGACGGCGATATTGATGTTGTAAACGAAATTATACTGAATGCCAATTCAATGCAGGAAATCCTGACAAGTAGTTCTCCCGTAATTCAGCCGAACGCTCAAGAAATAGAGCAACATGATAAATTTGTCCAATTATTAATAAAAAAATCCGGTATTAATTTATGGGAAGATAACCCTGATTCCGCCTGAGTTCTACCTATCCTGAGTGGTTTGCGCTCTATCATTTTTATTGACAAATCCTGAAAATGATCAAAATTTGACCTATATTTAGGATAGAGTAAATAACACTCGGAATTATCATGGATGCTTTACGCCTTAAAAAATATTTTTCAGCAACAGCTCTATCGGCTGTTCTCGCGGTTTTATCTATTACTTCCTATGCTTCTAAAACGTTTATTTTTTATCCCAAGCAATTAAAGTGGGTTGCTATTAGTAATGGAAAGGTTATCAAAAGTGGAAAGGCCTCTGGTGGCAGCGGGTATTGCAGGGATATTAAACGTTCCTGTCGTACACCTACTGGAACTTATAGCGTCATTAGCATGCGAGGAGCCGATTGCCGCTCTAGTCGTTATCCATTAGGAGGCGGTGGGGCAAAAATGCCTTATTGCATGTTTTTTACCCCTCTGTACGCGATCCATGGATCTTATGAGTTACCCAATTATAATGCCAGCCATGGATGTATTCGTGTATCGCCTGCCGCGGCAAAATGGTTGCAACATAATTTCATAAGAATTGGGACTACTGTGGTGGTAAAACCTTACTAAAATAGGGTCTTTGCACAGGACAACTTTAAACTCCTGGTAAAAGATGACCTCTTTGCAAACTAGGAGATAATACTAAATTATGCCAGAAATTACAGGAATTGACCGCGAGCTGATTGAATCCACTATGAGTCAAGCTCATATACCAGGTGTTAGTATTGCGTATAGAGATGGTAAAGCCGCCACTGTGTCAACAACAAACATTGGCACAACCGACACACGTGATAGTTCAATTGTGAGCGATGTGCAGGATGATACTGTTTTCGGTGCAGCCTCTTTGAGCAAGCCTGTTTTTGCTTACCTGGTATTAAAACTTATCGACAAAGGTGTTTTAAGTAGACCTGGGGAAAGTGCCGCGAGTGGCTTAGATAGACCTTTACATGAAGTTCTACCTTTAGAAGAATTCTTTCATGAACATGGCAAACGATTAAGTGAAGTAGATATCGAAAGAGCTAAAGCATTAACGCCAAGAATGCTCTTATCACACACATCCGGACTAGGGATTGATGCTAGTGCTGCTTTGAGTTTTACCCCTGGTACGGAATATGCCTACTCAGGTACGGGGCTCGAGTATCTACAAAGAGTTATTGAGGAACAAACGGGTAATTCACTGGGTATTTTAGCTCATGAGTATGTTTTTAGTAAGTCTGCTCTGGATATGGAGCATAGTAGCTTTTTCCCGCCAGGATCTTCCATAGCTAATGCCGCTAACAGCCTTTACACAACAACCAGTGATTATGCAAAGTTGATGACTGTCTGGATGCAGGATCCCAGTCCTATTATGCAACAAGCGTTTGTTAGGCAAATTAGTTTAGCCCAAGATAATCAAAAACTGTCTGGAGAAACAAACCCTGCTGCTGAACATGTAGACATAAAAGTTAAAGAGCGTCTTGCATGGGGGTTAGGATTAGGCTTAGAGCTTGATGAGACTGGCAAAGCCGTAAAAGCGTTTCATACAGGCGATATGAATCAATTTCGTGCGCAAACGGCACTCGATTTAGAAAAGAAATCCTGTATTGTTTATTTTGCGAATGCTCATAGCGATTTAGAAGCAAATGGCCATGTTTTAGGCCCGCTCATTGTTACACCGAAAATTCCTATTGATTACGCCCATACCTGGTTTTACTCAAAATTCCCTTTTGCATTGACTATTGATCAGCTTCCTGAGGATGCTCATTTTGGCTTAAGAGTACAAGGCACGGATAAAAAAGCAGACAGCGATGCTGTCATGGTAGCATTTATGCCAAAAGGTGTGCCTACACCTGCTCCAAGTCCTCATGAGAAAATAGAAGCAGCTGATTCGAGCTTAGAAGTACAGGGAGACAGTAGCTATGCTGTCATGAGGGGGCTGATGCCAACATATTCTCCAGCGACAACATCAAGTTCTCATGTAATAGAAAAACAACCCACTGAAGGATCCTCTCATACAACGGTGGTTGCAAAAGATAAGGAAGAAAGTCTGGCAGAAACTGATAAGCTATCATCGCCATTCAAAATGACACCCAAACCAACTGGTTCCCTTTGATTATTTATTTACGAAATATTTATGCCGCGAGCCCTGTTCCATTGCTCCCTAAGCCCGCTAAATTCCAGGACGACACCCATTAAGCGTGCTTCAATCAGGGTAAGGGCTAAAAAGCTAGTGCTATACGTTGCTGGATTTCATAGAAAAGCTCGCAAAGAGGGCATTTACCTGCATTTAAAATTCTCTTGTGCAAAGGGTTGTGAGGACAATTTTTAATCTCGGCAAAAATGCACGTCTTTGCGAACAAAGTGAAGCAATCCAGTGGCCTTGGAAAAGCTAATTAGCGCATCTATTGCTGATAAGGTCACTGGGTTGCTTCGTCTGCGCCTCGCAAAGACGAGTTATTTACCTGCATTTAAAAATTCTCCTGTGCAAAAGATTGTGAGGTTCAAAATGCCTGCTTAATACTCGCTTAATATGAAAATGTTACACTTGGCCTCATTTAATAGGATAAAAAGGAACTATTATGCAGGCAAAATATAGATTATTAATAGCACTTGGATTTATTTGCGCAGGTATAGGTTTATTCGCAGGAGCCGTCGTATTAAATCCTATTGTCTTCGTACCTGGCGTTGGATTCCCCTTATTTTCATTCTTTTTATCAATTTTTTTGGGAGCAGCTGTATCTTTTTACTTTGGCCTCGTAATTGGCGGTAAGGCTATAAGTGATTTAATAAATGATCACGAGGATGGTGCTTTTCTGCCTAATAATAAGAACCGCCATCAGGAAAAGGGAGAATTTCATCAAGATACATTAGGAGGGGCAGATAAACCATTGGCGCAGGAATCTCATGAAATCAATGTTTCTGAAAAAAATAACCTTGTGTATGAAGATAATAAAATGCCTGGCAAGGTACATCAAAAATCTCCCCCACAACAATCAGGATTCTTTAACTCTTTATGTTGTTTTTTTGGAGCAGCACCGAGGGATAAAGAGGTCACTCCAAATAGAAATAATGAGCCTGATTCAACTTCGGGTGGTGTTCTTCCCGGATATCCCAATTAAATTGGAGTCAGAGGCTAATCATCTACAAGCTTTGGCTTATGATTAGCCTATATTGATTTGTGGACTACTCATCATCACCCATGCTAAAGGATGAGCCGCAACCGCAAGTCGTTTTGGCATTTGGATTACGGATAACGAACTGTTCACCTTGAATGTTCTTCACATAATCAATTTCAGCGTTGCTGACATACTGGAGGCAAATAGAATCCACCAGTAATTTCACCGCTTGACCATTGCTGCAATGCTGAATGACCACGGTATCATCATCTTGTATATTTTCATCAAAGGTAAAGCCATATTGAAAGCCTGAGCAACCGCCTCCATTAATTACCACGCGTAAATTCAGATTGGGATTATTTTCTTCCGCAATTAATGATGCTACTTTTTCCGCGGCACTAACTGAAAAATAAATTCCCGTAGAGGTTGCTACAGGAGCAATGTCGATAGCGCTCATAAATTCTCCAAAAAACTGTCTATATATAATTGTACCGTATTATCGAATAACTTGCTCAATAGTGGCACCACCCAGGCATTGGTTCTTTTCGTAAAATACAATGTACTGCCCCGGCGTCACGGCACGCTGCAACGCTGAAAACATAATATAATGCTGATTATCAGTAGCTGGCGATATAATGCAAGCTTGCTCAGGCTGGCGATAACGTGTTTTTGCGTAGCAGGTGAGGGGCAAAGTATCCTTAAAATCTCCAATCCAATGGATAGAGCCACATATTAACCCTTGAGAATAAAGCAGGGGATGGTTGCCTTGAGCCACAATCAGTGTGTTTGATTTAGTGTCTTTATCGACAACATACCACGGTTCTTCACTAGAGGATTGACGCCCTCCAATGCCCAAGCCTTGCCTTTGGCCTAGCGTATAAAACATTAATCCATCATGCTGACCTAATAATTCACCGCTCGCACTTCTCATCTCGCCTGGTTTTGCCAGAATAAATTCGTTGAGAAACGTTTTAAAGCGCTTTTCACCAATGAAACAAATGCCCGTTGAGTCTTTTTTATTATGCGTTACTAATCCCATATCTTTGGCAAGTTGCCTGATGTCAGCTTTTTGGTAGTCGCCAACGGGAAATAGTGTTTTAGCAAGGGCCGATTTATCAACGGCGTGCAAAAAATAGGTCTGATCTTTTTCGCGATCTTTTGCCTTATATAACAAACCATCACGCGTTTTTGCGTAATGCCCTGTTGCGATAAAGTCCGCACCTAATGTTAATGCATGATTTAAAAAAGCATTAAATTTAATTTCTTTATTACAGAGAACATCAGGATTAGGTGTGCGCCCCAACTCATATTCCCGCAGAAAATAGGAAAAAACTCGATCCCAATATTCTTTGGCAAAATTCACGCTATGAAGGGGGATATCCAGTTGATTCGCGACAGCTTTTGCATCCGCGAAGTCAGCCTCTGCCGCACAATAACCATCAGCATCATCCTGTTCCCAGTTTTTCATAAAGAGACCTTCTACCTGATAGCCTTGTTCTTTCAACAAATAAGCCGCCACAGAAGAATCGACACCGCCTGACATACCAATTATTACTTTAGTTTTCATCTACAACTTGCAAAAAACACACCTTTCTTGATTGAAAGACGTTAAAACAGGCTATTTTACGTGATTTTTTGTAATATATAAATCGCAATTTTTAATTGAGTCAGTTATTATAGCGATCTTTTGAGCGACCCTATGTTAATTAATCTTAAAACACATGCGGCGAATGCCGACAAAGAAAAATTTCGTGTTGAAATAACCGAAAGAATTCCCGCGAATATTGCAGGCCCTTGCTCAATAGAAGGCGAGTTTACAGTCGAGTTTCATTCTAACTACTTTCTTTTAAAGCTGGCCATCGCAGGCGATCTGACTTTTATCTGTCAACGCTGCTTGCATGAGTTTGCTCATCATTATTCAAATAAAAGCATTCTCGCTGTTTCTGATTCTGATGAACTTGCCAATACATTAATGAATGATTATGAATGTATAGTTGTTAAAGATAATCACGTTGATTTAATCGAGTTAATTACCGATGAGTTACATTTATATAGCCCCCAACAACACTTTAATTATGAGGATTGCAATAGAGAGGTAGACCAATTTATTAGTGCTAAAAACGTCACTTAGTTATAAAATATAAAGTAATGCTTGGATTACCGCTAAAAAATCGGTAAAATTCAGCCCAACGAATACAAATTGCCTAGGAGTAATGCAATGGCCGTACAACAAAATAAGAAATCACGCTCTAAACGTGATATGCGTCGTTCACACGATGCGTTAACCAAACCTACTTTATCAGTAGATGCTACAACTGGTGAAACGCATCTTCGTCATCACCTGACACCGGACGGTTACTATCGCGGTAAAAAAGTTTTAGATAACGATAACGTATACGAACAAGAGTAATACCCTTGAAAAACATCACCATTGCTGTTGATGTGATGGGCGGGGATCACGGCCTAAAGGTTCTGATTCCTGCTTGTGTTCGCGCTGTCAAACACAATCCTGGTTTGAAACTGGTATTAGTCGGTGATCAAACGCAGATCAATGCGCATTTAAAAAAACATGGCTTGCTCAATAGTAGCCAGTTCTCTATTGTCCATGCCTCTGAAGTTGTTGCAATGGATGAATTGCCCTCGCATGCGATGCGCAATAAAAAAGACTCTTCCATGCGGGTCGCTATTAATCAAGTCAAGGAAGGGCGGGCTCAGGCTTGCGTAAGTGCCGGAAATACAGGCGCCTTGATGGCTACAGCCCGTTTCGTTCTCAAAACATTACCAGGTATAGATCGACCCGCCATTATCGCAGAACTGCCTACCATGCATGGTAAAACTCGCGTGATTGATCTGGGTGCGAATGTTGACTCTTGTGCTGAACATCTATTTCAATTTGCTGTTATGGGTTCTGCACTAATTCAAGCCGTTGACAAAAAAACGAGACCCAAGATAGCTCTCTTGAATATTGGGGTCGAAGAAATCAAAGGTAATGATCAGGTCAAGCGTACAGCACACATGTTAGCGGAATGTAACCTCATGAACTATGTTGGTTATGTTGAAGGGGATGATTTTTACACCGGTAACGTTGATTTGGTCGTCTGCGATGGGTTTGTTGGAAACGTTGCTTTAAAAGCCAGTGAAGGATTAGCAAAACTCATGCTGTCTTCACTTAAAGAATCTTTTTCAAGAAATTTCCTGACGAAACTCATGGGTTTTGTGGCAATGCCGGCGCTAGGTCATTTAAAAAAACGTATGGATCCTGCACGTTATAATGGTGCAAGCTTGCTTGGTCTTAATGGCATCGTGGTTAAAAGTCATGGTGGTGCCAGTGAGATAGCCTTCGAATACGCGATAGAAGAAGCGATATTGCAAGTAAAGAATAATGTTATTGATTTGGTGCGTGATCAGATCAACGAATTTATCAATCAAGGGTTATTGCTATGAAAAATGCCGTTATTAATGGAACAGGCAGTTATTTACCAGAGCGTAATCTCACTAATTTTGAGCTGGAAAAAAAACTTGATACAACGCATGAGTGGATTTTCTCGCGAACAGGTATTAGCAGCAGACACATTGCCGCCCCGCACGAAACTACGTCTTTTATGGCGTCAGAAGCGGCTAAAAATGCATTGGAATCTTCTACTATTGAAGCTGACGATATTGATTTAATCCTTGTCGCCACCTGCACGCCTAATCACTTTTTCCCAAGCATGGCCTGTCATGTCCAAAAAGCATTATCCATAAAAAAACCCATTCCTGCCTTTGATATTAGTGCGGCATGCAGCGGTTTTGTTTATGCAATGGACATTGCCAAGCAATTTATCAACAACGGATCTGCCCGAAATGTAATGGTGGTTGGCAGTGAGAGCATGTCTCGCGCACTGGATTGGGACGATAGATCAACCTGTGTTTTATTTGGTGATGGTGCCGGCGCTGCAATACTAAGCGCTGATGATAAACCCGGAATTGTATCAAGCGTACTTCACTCATCTTTTGATGCTAACGAACTATTGACCTATCCAAACTATTCATTCCTAAAAGATGAAGCAGCACTTATTGGTATGCGCGGAAATGAAGTATTTAAAATTGCCGTAAATATTATGGGTGACATTGTTGATGAAGTTTTGGAAGTAAGCAATTTACGTAAATCAGACATAAACTGGCTTATTCCGCATCAAGCAAATATACGAATCATTCAAGGAATTGCAAAAAAACTGGATTTGCCCATGGCTCAGGTTATTGTCACTATAGAAAATCAAGGTAATACTTCAGCTGCGTCCATTCCACTCGCGCTTGATTTTGCTATCAAAGAAAATCGGGTCAAGCGAGGCGACATGCTATTATTAGAGTCGTTTGGTGGGGGAATGACCTGGGGCGCCATGGTGATACAATACTAGCTTTTAGAGGTTTAGACTTTATCATGACTAATTTGGCATTTGTTTTTCCCGGGCAAGGATCGCAGTCCATCGGCATGCTTAGCGAGTTAGCAGAACTTTATCCATCTATTTCAGAAACATTTCAAACGGTTTCAGATTGCATGGGCTACGACCTATGGCAGCTAACCCAAAATGGACCTGAGGCCGCTCTTAATCAAACTGAAAATACCCAGGTAGCCATGTTAACTGCCGATGTCGCTGTTTTTAAAGTACTGCAACAGGCAGGCCTTCCAAAAGGTTCATATATGGCTGGTCACAGCCTTGGCGAGTATGCAGCGTTAGTCTGTGCGAATGCGATTAGTTTAACTGATGCCGCAAAACTGGTTGGTATTCGCGGTCGGCTCATGCAAGAGACCATTCCTCTTGGGCAAGGAGCAATGGCTGCTATTGTTGGATTATCGGATGAAGAAGTCACCAAAATTTGCTCACGAGCCAGCACCGAAACAGAATTGGTGACGCCTGCCAATTTTAATGCGATAGGGCAAGTTGTCATCGCAGGTCACGCACCAGCGATTGAGCGAGCAGTTGCTCTTGCTGATGAAGAGGGTGCGCGCATGGCTAAGGTGATCCCTGTTAGTGTGCCCTGTCATTGCTCTTTATTAGTCAATGCAGCTAACCGGTTTGAAGAGTATTTAGCTGTGGCCAACTTTAAAGAGCCGGACGTGGCTGTAATCAGCAACGTGGATTTAAGTATTTATCAGTCGCCTGAACAAATCCGACGACTGCTTAAAGAGCAATTGTATAAGCCAGTCAGATGGGTTGAAACCATTCAATTGATTCAGTCAAAGGGTGTTCAATGGATAGTTGAATGCGGGCCTGGCAAAGTTTTAGGCGGATTGGTAAAACGAATTGATAAGTCGTTATCTACTATTAGTGTTCATGACAATTCGTCGTTAGAACAGGCATTATCTCAATTTACAGCCCGTGAAGGCTGTTGTCATTAAGGAGTTCCAATGACTATACTGCAAGATAAAACAGCTTTGGTTACAGGAGCCAGTCGAGGCATTGGTAAAGCTATCGCCATTTCTTTAGCCCAAAAGGGCGCCTATGTAATTGGCACAGCTACCTCTACGGATGGTGCCTTAGCCATTAGTAATTATTTGAAAGAAATGAACCTTGCAGGTGAAGGTATAACCCTGGATGTCACCAGCAAAGACAGTGTTGAAGGGTTAATGACTCAACTTTCTGATGAAAATAAGTTACCATCAATTCTGGTGAATAATGCAGGAATCACCAATGATAATTTATTATTAAGAATGGATGATGAAGAATGGTACCGGGTGATTGAAACTAATCTCAATGCTGTGTACCGGATGAGTAAAGCTTGCATTAAACCCATGTTTCGTGCTCGCTGGGGTCGTATTATTACTATCGGCTCTGTTGTAGGTTCCAGTGGTAATTCTGGCCAGGGAAATTATACCGCGGCCAAAGCCGGCATTATTGGTTTTTCAAAATCACTGGCACAGGAAATGGCCAGTCGTGGCATTACGGTCAATGTGGTAGCGCCTGGCTTTATCGATACCGATATGACGCAGGTATTGCCTGATATGGTTAAGGATGAGATGCTTAAACGTATTCCCATGAAGCGTTTAGGTAAAGTAGAAGATATTGCAGAAACAGTTGCTTTTTTAGCATCTGATAGTGCAAGTTATATTACTGGGGAAACCATTCACGTGAATGGTGGAATGTACATGGATTAATTATACATTTACAATGGCTTTGGCTTGCGTTCTTTGAATAATTGAATAAACTAGCCACCATGAATTTTTTTAACTTAAGAGGAAACACAAGTTATGAGTACAGTTGAAGAACGAGTTCGCAAGATTGTTGTTGAGCAGCTGGGCGTTAAAGAAGACGAGCTTAAGAATAACGCATCGTTTGTTGATGACCTAGGCGCTGACTCTCTTGATACTGTTGAATTGGTAATGGCTCTGGAAGAAGAATTTGAAACAGAAATTCCAGATGAAAAAGCTGAGAAAATTACTACAATTCAAGAAGCTATTGATTACATTGAATCAAACATGAATAAAGAAGAAGCCTGATAATTGAGGAGTTTTCATTGAGTAAGCGACGCGTTGTTGTAACTGGCATGGGGATGGTAACCCCTGTTGGGCTAAATGTAGAGCAAACCTGGCAGCAGATTCTGGCTGGCAAGAGTGGTGTTGGCATGGTCGAGGGTTTTGATACCACCGACTATTCAACCAAGATCTGGGCTAAGGTTAAAAATTTTAACATTGAAGATTACGTGTCGCTGAAAGAAGCTCGGAAAATGGATCTCTTTACCCAATATGGTATTGCAGCAGCCGATGAAGCAATCGCCGATTCTGGTCTCGTTATTGATGATGAATTAGCGTTGCGTGCAGGTGTTGCTGTCGGTGCCGGAATTGGGGGCATACAAACGATTACCAACAATCAGGAAAAATTGATGAGCGGTGGTCCTCGTAAAGTATCGCCATTTTTTATACCTGCCGGAATCATTAACATGGTTGCCGGACAAATTTCTATTCAGCATAAGCTTAAAGGTCCTAACATCTCCGTTGTTACCGCATGCACCACAGGTACTCATAATATTGGTCTTGCTGGCCGTATGATTGCTTATGGCGATGCCGATGTAATGGTCTGTGGCGGTGCTGAGATGACTACTACACCTTTGTGTCTGGCGGGCTTTTCGGCTGTCAGATCATTGTCCAAGCGAAATGATGACCCTGAAAAAGCCTCGCGTCCCTGGGATAAAGACCGCGACGGATTTGTGATGGGTGAGGGTGCTGGCGTTCTGGTGCTCGAAGAGTACGAGCATGCTAAAGCCCGTGGAGCCAAAATCTATGCTGAACTGGTCGGGTTTGGTATGTCAGGGGATGCCTACCATATAACAGCGCCTGATGAGAACGCTGATGGAGCATCTCGCTCAATGGCTGCAGCGGTTAAAGACGCGGGTATTGAGCCGTCTCAAGTCGATTATATCAATGCACATGGCACCTCGACTTATCTTAATGATCTTAATGAAACCATTGCTGTTAAACGCGTATTTCAAGATCATGCCTACAAACTTGCTATCAGTTCTACTAAATCAATGACTGGGCATTTGTTAGGAGCAGCAGGAGCTGTTGAAGCTATTTTTAGTATTCTTGCCATTAAAGATCAAGTAGTGCCACCTACAATCAATCTGGATAATCCTGATGAGGGTTGTGATTTAAATTATGTTCCTCATGAAACTCAAACAAGGAAGGTGAAATACGTTTTAAGTAATTCACTAGGCTTTGGGGGAACAAACGGTAGCCTGTTATTCAAACAACTAGAAAACTAATAAATGCACGTACCTAATTTCAAGCCATGGCTCTATTCTATTTTAGGGCTAGGTTTGGTGGCTTTATTAATTTTTATATACAGCCTTTATACACAGCTCACCCAACCCATGATTGTTGCGGGCCGGCCTGTTATTATTGAAATAAAACCTAATTCTACCGCAAGTGCTTTAATACAAACGCTGCACTCAAAAAAACTGATCAGTTCAAAAAGACTTTTTTTAAATTTAATTAAATACAAAAATCTTGCACATAAATTAAAAGCAGGTATTTATCAAATTACACCAGGTGAGTCAGCCCAGCAATTTATTTACCGGGTAGTCGCGGGCGATGTATTGTCACCCACATTTCGTATTACTGAGGGAAGTACCCTAAGCCAGATCAGCATTAATCTTAAAAATGCGCCTTTTCTAAACTATAGTTCAAATGATTGGGCCGCCATCGCTGGCAATAATCCGAGCGGTGAAGGCCTGCTTCTGGCTGATACTTACCAATACATTGCCGGAAGCAATGCCCAGGATTTACTAAAAACCGCAAACACTAAATTATTACGTTACCTGGAGGAACGCTGGCAAGAGCGCAGTCCCAATTTGCCCTACAAAACACCCTATGAAATGCTCATTGCCGCTTCAATTATTGAGAAAGAAACAGCGCTTGCTTCTGAGCGCAAAATTATATCAGGCGTGATAATTAATCGCCTCAATAAAAATATGCCCTTGCAAATGGATCCCACGGTAATTTATGCTCTCGGCACGAATTACACCGGCAAGTTGACCCATAAAAATTTAGCGGTGGATTCACCTTATAATACCTATCTTTACCGAGGCTTGCCGCCAACGCCAATCGCCATGGTTGGTAAAGAATCCATAGATGCAGCAGCTCAGCCAATCAAAACCAATTATCTCTATTTTGTGGCTAAAGGTGATGGCTCGCATGTGTTTTCCGAAACATATGACGAACAAAAAAAAGCAATTTTACGTTATCTTTCAAAGGGATCCTGAATGCTTGAACCAGGTCGATTTATTGTTGTGGAAGGGCTTGAGGGAGCAGGTAAAACATCTGCAATCCAGACCATCAAGCATTTCATTGAAGCTATTCCACGCCAGGTAACCGTTACTCGGGAGCCAGGTGGTACACGGATAGGCGAAGAATTGAGAAGCTTGGTTAAAAAAACCATGGAAAACGAGGTGTTAGAGGCTCGCAGTGAATTATTACTGATGTACGCCGCTCGTGTTCAGCTGGTTGAGCAAGTTATTAAGCCTGCGTTAAAAAGAGGTGATTGGGTAATTGCTGATCGATTTGAGCTGTCTACTTATGCTTACCAAGGTGGTGGTCGCGGAATTAGTACTCATATTTTGGATAGCTTATCCACTATTTGTTTAGGCAACTTTAAACCTGATCTTGTTGTATTTTTAGATATTTCTCCAGCCGAGGGGCTTGCCCGCGTAAAAAAACGGGGGAAATTTGATCGGATTGAGCAAGAGCCGTTAACATTTTTTAATAAAGTTCATGAAGGCTATCATCAGCGTATACAGAAAATGGATAATGTATGTATTATTGACGCCAGCGCACCCATTGAATTCGTTCAGGACTCTATCATTAAACAATTGACCCTTTTCCTGCATCGTCATGATTACGCCTGAACTTCCTGACTTAATGCCGATACACGCATCATTTTGGAATCGATTTGAAGCCCATCGGCAGCAGCAGCGCTTAAGCCATGCTTTGCTCATAATAGGCTCTTTACATATGGAGCTTCGCACATTTGCCACGCAGATGGCGGCAGCCTTATTGTGCAAGCAAACTATCACACCATGTGGAGCGTGCCAATCCTGCCAACTTATCTCCATCGGTGAACATCCCGATTTAAATTATATTATCCCGGAAAAATCAGGAAGTGTTATCAAAATTGAGCAAGTGCGCTTATTACAAAATATTATTTACACAAGTGCCCAGCTAAGCGATGTTCGCGTGGTGATTATTGAACCTGCGGAGAAAATGAATAGCAGCGCGTCTAATGCGTTATTAAAGATTTTAGAAGAACCACCCGCTAACACCTATTTTATTTTAATTGCTGAGCAAATTAGTACCATCCCTCCCACCATTATTAGCCGTTGCCAACAATGGCGTATTGCCGCTGCAAGTAGTCTGGCAATTAATTATCTTGAGCAAGGTAAATTTTACGCAGCGGAAAGTGGTCGGGGCAGGCTTTTTGCCGAATGCCATACCATAGTTGAAAATTTAACCGATATGCGCGCATTCAAGTACTCCGTCAATGCACTGGCTTTAAAATGGTCTGCTTTAGAATTCAGTGATTTAATCTGGCTTTTGTATTTGATAAATGCTCAAATGATTAATGCCTGTTTTCTTAAACCAGGCGTCCAGACCCCCATAGATACTAAAATTGCTGAATTAGCCAAATCCATTAAACCCACTCGTTTATTTGCCCAACTGGATAAATTAAATGAAATAATGAGAAATTTAAACCATACTTTAAGTATCAATCAATTGCTCACACTCGAGGATTTATTGTTCGGGTATTTGTAAAAGGGAGCTTTTCATGACCGATACGGTGCAAATTAATTGTTCTTTTCCGGATAAAAACGCGCTTCATACGGCTTACATGCCTTTTTTACAGGGAGGAGGTTTATTTGTCCGTTCAAATCAACTTCTGCCCTTGGGAACACTCGTAATTTTATTCATTAATCTGCTTAATGAGCCAAAACCTTATAAAATAGAAGCCAAAGTGGCCTGGATAACGCATGAAGGTACGCAAGGCAATAAACCGGCCGGTATGGGTTTACAATTCATTGGTGAAAATTGCCGACGCTTTAGCAACAAAATAGAGACTTGTTTAGCAGGAATGCTAAAATCCACCCAAACAACTGATACAATGTAGGGGCTAATTTCCCGGTGAGACTGCCATGCTTATTGATTCACATTGCCATTTAAACATGATTGATCTATCTGAGTTTGATAGTCAATTAGATAATGTAATAAAAAAAGCGTTAGAAAACGATGTGAAGCGTTTTTTAACCGTATGTGTCGAATTAGAGGATTACCCAGCTCTTTGCGATATTGCCAATAAATATAATAATATTTATATTTCCGTTGGTATTCACCCCAATAATGAGGTCGAAAATGAGCCAGATTCTCATGCATTAATGAATCTTGCTAACAGTCATCCTGCCTGCATTGCAATTGGTGAAACAGGACTTGATTACTACCGTGTAGAAACGCCAGAGGCGCAGCATGCGCAAAGAAATCGCTTTCGCGAACACATTCGCGCAGCCATTGCCTCATCCAAGCCATTAATTATCCACACAAGGCACGCAGCCGAAGATACTTTGCAGGTGATGCATGAAGAAAATGCCAGTAAAATAGGTGGCGTAATGCATTGTTTTGCTGAAGATTTAAATATTGCCCAGCGTGCAATTGACATGAATTTTTATATCTCCATGTCCGGCATTGTTACGTTTAAAAATGCGACAACGCTGCATGAAGTGGCTCAAAAAATTCCTTTCGACCGGCTTCTGATTGAAACTGATTCGCCTTATCTTGCTCCTGTACCTTTTCGCGGCAAGCAAAATCATCCAGCGCTGGTGAAGCATGTCGCTCTCGCTTTAAGTGAGCTTAGAGGCGTGAGTTACGAAGAAATTGCCCGACAAACGACTGAGAATTTTAATCGATGTTTTCGCCTTAATTAACCATTAAAAGGATGGATTATGAAACAATTATCAGAAACCTCGAAAAAACTGTATCGTTCTCGCCGAGATAGAATGATTGCCGGTGTGTGTGGTGGTTTGGCCATTTATTTTAATATGGATCCAACGTGGGTAAGATTAATCTTTATTTTGTTCCTGTTATTAGGTGGGTCTGCTATCTTGGTTTATGTGATTATGTGGATGATCGTCCCGAAAGAACCCATACAGGGTATTAAATAAGGTTTGCAAGATACACTTTACAGCTCTCAATGTGCTTTAGGGGTGTTCGAAAGTGGGAATGCCAAAGTTCGAAATGAAATCGAGTTGCATTGTGTAGTTCAAATCGAGTATCTTGAAATATGAGTTGTATCTGCATGGAGGATGCTCGTGATTAATATTTTTTTAAAAACAATAATTGCTTTATTAGTTCTAATTATTTTCCCATTAGAGACTTATGCAGAAGAAGAGCTTAATCAAACCGTTAAGGATGATTGTATAACCGCATGGATTGACTCAGGACGTAATAGATCAAATCTTATTGAATATAAAAATTTGGGGGAACAATATTGTGATTGTGTCTCCGTAAAACCTTTAAATTCAGCAGAAGAGGTAGGTAGTACCGCTGAACTCTGCATGTCACAAGTATTACTTCATGACACCATGAGAGGATTAGCAATGAAGTTTAGTCGAGAACAACTCTCTCAGGAAATGATTCAATCAGGATGTTTTATGAAATTAAAAATAATTTATCCGCAAATGAATAAAAATCAAACAGTAGCAACAACTAATTATTGTCATTGTGCCGTCCCAAAGATAGCTGAAATAAATAATAAGAACCTGACTGATAAACAGTGGACTGAAAAAATTGACCGCATTGCCGCTGAGTGCGCTAGCCAAGTCACGAATATGTCGCCAACGTGACGAAAAACGACATCACGCCCCATAAGCCTAGTCTAAAAATGGGGCTCAGTTCGCATTTGCCCCGTTTCTATAATTTAACCCTCTTAAGAATTTTTCTTTAAACTCCTGATTACTGGAGCTATCAAGAAGATCACTAACAGTCTGTCCTTCAGCATTTTCGATATCAATGCTTGCGCCATTTTCAAGAAATTTGTCGAGGAAGGCTGTATCTTCAGTAAGCACTATGCGATGCAAGCAAGTATTTCCGCCTCTTTGCACAGGTTTATTGATATCCGCGCCTTTGAGGAGAAGCTTATCAATCATTTCTTTATCCCTCATTAGAAAAGCTAAATGCAGTGGGCAAAAACCGTCAGTATTGTAATTGTTAAGTGTCTCTGGAGAGCAATGGGATAAAAGAAAATTAAATGCAACGTGATCAGCCATCTGTATTGACGCCATTAATAATGATTGCACTTGCATGCGGGGCTCAATAGTTACATAAGGTAATAACAGTTTCATGATTTCAATTTTATAGCTAGCATCAAAAAACCAGTTCGACATAAGTAGCTGAAAAGGTGTTTTGCCTTTTGCATTAGTTTTGTTTAAATCAACCTTTAAATTTTTTAGTTGCTCAATCATGGTTTTTTTATTGTCGAGACTCGTTGATGAATCGATTACATGGTGAACTAACGCATTATCCTTTTCATCAACTTCGTTAATGTTTTGCAGGTAGGGTAGAGCGATTGAATAAAGCTCAAGATTACTATGAGAAATTTTTTTAAAGTACGTGCTCGAAGCATTTAAGTGAAAATCGTGCTCAAGAAGAAACCTAAGCAGTTGCCCGTCGCCTAAGTCAAAAGCTTTTGAGAGAGCCGTATTTTCGCCATCAGTAATATCAGTATTAACCTTTCGTTCAGCAAGCAGTCGTCTTAACAAACTAAAGTCTTTTTTATTCATCGCTGAAAAAAATACAAGGGAAAAATCAACACCTTGTTTTTTTAATAGAACCTCCATCAGCTCCTGATTGTTCAGATTATGAACCGTCAAAACTTCTTCGGCCGTAATTTTATCAGCAGGATAAACCTCAAGTAAGGCCTTAATTATTTCAATATTTTTTGATTCAACTGCCAAAATGAGCGCCGTTTTTTGGTGTGTATTTGGGGTGGTTAATTTACAATAACCATCTTCCAATAATTTATTTACTGCACTGATTGAACCGGTAATGACGGCAATGTGAAGTGGTGTATAAGCATTGGGTGATTTTTTTTGAAAATTGACAACATCCTCTTCATTTTGAGGCCATTCATGTGCTGCAAAAGGATTATGATTAGTAATATTTTCTGCCATATCAGGGGTATCATAATAAAAAAAACGCATGGCAACATCTACATTATTTTCTCTGTATTTATCTAACATAATCAATTTAGTATCGACAACGACGTCTGTAAAATCCCTACTACTGACAAAAGGACGGGTTTTACGGCTAAGATTTGGATCATAATAACTCAACGTATTATCATTTTTTTTAAAAGCCGATGTACCATGCCCACTTCCGGACAATTCCAGTCGGGTTCCTGGCGGCATTCGTTGGCTATATATTTCCATGTTTTCAAGAAGGCAATCCATAGTGGTAACATCTCTGAACGAAGAGATTAAAATCGGCTTTGGCAGAGACTCCTCGCCAAGAACATCCCATTGAAACTGTCGGTTTTCCTGAAAATTTTCGCCTGGTTTGTATTCGAATATAGACTCAAGGGTCGAGTGTTGAAACCAGATAATATCATTTATCCATTGCTCAAATAATTCGCTTAAATTTTTATAGTATTGCTTTTGAGGAAGCCCCTCTTCAAATGCTTCGTTTAAGGATTCTTGCTCACCATCCCAAGAGGCCATTAATTCTAGCGTTTCAAAAAAATAATCTTCCCTTCCTTTGTAGCTGTATAAATCACGCAAAAATGCAAGACCGTTGCAATGGCCTTTTTCGTTGAAAAACTCAAGGTCACGATATTGCGTTAGTAAATAATATTTCATCTTTTGCATTACAAAAAACTGACTAATATCCACTAAAGGTTTCAATTTATCGTCACTATCAACAGGGTGGCCAAGTAAAGTAGCTATATCTTGTCGCGAGTTTTCTTTTGCATAATCGAGCGCTGTCATACCATAAATATCGACATAATTAACAATATCAGCGATACCTGGTTCTGCTAATAATAAGGACACGATCTCGATATGGTTATTAATGACGGCATAATGCAAGGCTGTTTGACCAAGTACATCCCGGGCTGTAATATCCGGTTTATTTTTTAAAATTTTTTCAAAAATAGCTACATTACCGATTTCAGCAGCAGTGATAAGTGCCGTTTTCTTTAATTTACCTGGATAATTTATATTAGCTCCATTTGCTAATAGATAATCAACCGCTTTATTTTTTTGAAAGTTGATGGCAACTTCAAGACAGGACTCTATATAGGGAATTACCGGATTTATTTTTAAACCGTTTGCCACCAGGTAATTGAAAACCTCCATTTCATTGTTTGAAACAGAAGCTTTCATTATTATTGATTCATTCGGCCCTTTTTTTATTGTATTTTGATAGTCTTGAATAAGATCCAGCTCACCGATTTCTGCAGCTCGCTCTAACCTGGTTTTATTGACTGACTTAGACTGATAGTATTCAGAATAAGCTATTGGGCTTGAAAAAAATGAATTATGACTCCTGTTTTCAAGGCTTTCTTTAATAATATTTTTAAACCATTTTCTACATTCCTCATTTGCTATCAAATTTAAATCTACACCGGCACAATTATTATTAATGTGCAAAAAGTATTTAGCTATAGCAAGCTCACCATTAGCCAAGGCATAATTGATTGCATTTTCGAGAATGGCCCCATTTTGAACCAAGTCTTTAACGGTATCTAATTGCCCCAGCCAAATAGCATAGTGAATCAATGACACGCCATTTTCGTCTGGAAAATTTATATCGGTGGGGTGGGTGGAATAGGGAGGGAAATGATTTTTTGCCTCGAATTCTTGTCTTTTTTCGATTAGAATTTTTAATTTGTTAAATTTCCATTGCCACTGAGCTTCATGGGTCATAAATAAACTCATTTATAAAATTTTAATTTATATAGTGAGCTTAGCATATAATTTGTACACTATTGCCTGACAATGCACTGTCAAAACAGAAAGGGATAACATGAAATATCAGTTAGTCATACAATTTCCTGAAGAATTATACGAAGATATCGATGCCATTGTAGAAATGGAAGACAAACTTGATGAAATAATTGATGCGGAAGTTGATGGACATGACAAAGGCTCTGGTGAAATCAATATTTTTATTCATACTAACAATCCCGTCGATACGTTTAATGACGTTAAAAATGTCCTGGAAAATGATTTCAATAATTTGAATTCTGTAAAAATTGCCTATAGGGAAATGTCCGCAGAAGAGTATATTGTTTTGTGGCCTGAAGGTTTAACGAAGTTTAATGTTATTTAGTCATCACTAGTGTAGGGTAGTGTGTCAAGCTGCTTATCAGGCGTTTTTCACTGTCGCGGGTGAGAGTGGTATATCGTTAATTTTAAAACTCATCATAAAGCAAATGAGGGAACACAAAAAAAGACTAATCGGAAGTATGGACATACTATAAACCAACAGTGCGCCGACAATGCCTCCAATTATGGCGGATAACGTCATACGGACGGTATTTAATATGGCTGTGGCTGAGCCCGCTTGTTGTTGATAGTCTGCTAAGGCTAATGAAAGCGTTGGCGAATTGGTTAAAGCCACGCCTAAATTTACTCCTTCAATAAGCGACAAGGTGATAAGCGTTAACCCATTATAATAATAAAGAATTAGCATACACAAAGAGCTTATAACCATTACAGCACTACCAAATCGAATATTCCAGGGCAGGGAGCGATGTTTTCGTAGTCTGATACCCCAAAAATTGCCAATAATCATAAACACCCCGTTACTGGCAAATAATACGGCAAATAATGTCGGGGAAATGCCAAGATTATCAATAACAACATAGGCGGCATTGACAACAATAATCATAATGCAAGAATAAGAAAACGTAATAATGTAAATAGCAGCCCACAGTCGTTTATGAGTCAATAATTCCCGATAAGTACGGAGAGAATGAGCAAGTTGCCATCGTTGGTGAGATTTGACCCAATAGGGCGACTCCACTAAAAATGCGCCGGACAGGAAAAATAATATAATACCGATTACCGCCATGAATAAAAAAGTTGCTCGCCAACCAAAATAGACGAAAATTACTGAGCCAATTAATGGCGCAAAAAGTGGTGAAACTGATACAATCATTGAAATATGTGACAACAGTCTTGCACGTTCCGTACTATCTTCAATATCTCTTGAAGAAGAAAAAGCAACGATATTGGCACAACAAACAGCGAAACCTTGCAACGCACGGGCGGCAATGAGCGTTTCGATAGATGTTGCGAACAAACAGCCTATGGTTGCAATCATATAAAGGTAAAAGCCTAGGTTAAGGAGCCTTGCTCGCCCATAATGATCAATCAACGGCCCCCATATTATTTGGGAAAACCCAAAAATAAAGAAAAACAAACTCAAGGTTAGCTGACCCAGTGCATGAGAGGTATTAAAATAGGTAGTAATTGCGGGTAGTGCTGGCTGGTATAAATCAAATGTTATCAATGGAAATGATGAAAGAAAACCAAGGTAGAAAACTCGTGTTTTTTTTATATGCATGTTTTCTAGTGTTTTCAACATTGAAAACCAAAGTATGACACAAATAAAATTGGATGGAAAAATGAAATTATTTATTGGGCTGATGTCCGGCACCAGCATGGATGGCATCGATGCAGCACTTGTTGATCTTGAGACAAATTCCCTGGTTTATGGCGTTACTTGTCCGTACAGTAAAGAGGCAAAAGAAGCATTACTGAAGGCACTCGCTCAAAAAGCTCACAGCGCGGGCTTTTACAGCCAGCTTAATACCTTGTTAGGGAGAGAGTTCGCAAAAACAGTTCTGCATTTACTTGGCAAAAGTAAATTTTTGCCAGCCGATATTATCGCCATAGGAAGTCATGGGCAAACACTCTGCCATGATACAACGGCGAGCATTCCTTTTACCGTGCAGTTGGGTTGTGCGCATACTATTGCTGAAATGACGGGCATTAAGGTTGTTGCTGATTTTCGAACACGAGATTTGGTGACCGGAGGACAGGGCGCGCCTTTCGCCCCAATTTTTCATCAGGCTATTTTTAACGGTCAGGGTTTTCCTTTAGCCATACTCAATGTGGGTGGAATTGCTAATTTGACCTACCTTGCCAATGAAAAAGACGTGAGAGGGTACGATTTAGGGCCAGGTAATTGTTTGCTGGATGCATGGATATTTGCCGAGCTAGAAAAAGAATATGATCACGATGGGGAATGGGCGAGCACGGGTGTGGTTATCGACCCATTATTACAAGCTTTATTACTCGATCCCTATTTTGAACGAAAGGCACCTAAAAGTATTGGAAAGGAGTACTTTTCACTGGATTGGCTTAAATACTATTTAAATGATAATTATTCACCCCGTGATATTCAGGCGACTTTGTTACAATTAACCGCGATTACTATCGCTATGGGTATAAATGAATTGCCCTTATGTCCCGAATACCTGCTTGTTTGCGGTGGCGGTGCGCATAATAAAGCATTACTCAGGGCTTTATCACAATTGCTGCCGGAAGTATGCGTCTGCTCCACAGAAAAATTTAATATAAATCCAGACTTTGTTGAGGCACATATGTTTGCATGGCTTGCCGAAAAAACAGTAAATAATATAGCGCTTGACTTAAATCCGATAACAGGTGCCAGGCATCCGGCAATATTAGGCGCAATCTACCCTGCGGGGATTGACAAAATAATTTCCAATGCGGTGTAATGTGCCAATTTTATTTAGGTAAGACAATCATTGAACGCTCATCACAAAAAACAGAATCCCGGTAAATTAAACGCTTACATCATCTTTTTATTGGCAGCGTCGTTTTACCTGTATGAATTTGTCCTGCAAGTCGCACCAAGCGTTATGGCTGAATCCATGATGAAAACATTTAATGTGGGTGCGGCAGGGTTTGGTATTGTATCGGCCTTTTATTTTTATGCCTATGCACCGATGCAACTCCCTGCGGGGTTGATGTTTGACAGGTATGGACCAAGAAAATTAATGACCTTTGCACTGGTCTTATGCGCGTTAGGATCATTTTTTTTCGCGTCAACTGATAGTTTACTCACGGCGTCATTAGGACGTTTTCTTATTGGCATCGGCTCGGCATTTTCCTTCATCGGGGTCTTGGTACTGGTTTCCCGCTGGTTTCCTCCTCAACAGTTTGCACTCCTTGCGGGTGTTGCACAATTAATGAGCTCAGTTGGCGCGATGTTTGGGGAGGTGCCATTGGCGGCTTTAATTGAGCTCGTAGGGTGGCGCTCGGCGAGTTTTATTCTGGCCGTGGTTGGATTAGCCCTTGCATTACTTCTTTGGTCTTACATTCGTGATTACCCTGACCAATCGACTCAAGCGCCATCAAAACGCCAGTTTAAAGCCGAATGGCATCGCCTGGTTAATGTCTGCGGCCGCTCCTATACCTGGGTCACGGGCGCCTATGCCTGCACTATATGGACGCCCATTGCTGTCTTTGCTGCATTGTGGGGTGTGCCTTATCTGCAACAAAAATATCAAACGAGCGTACTGGTGGCCTCGGGGCTTTGCAGTATGATTTGGCTTGGAATTGGTATTGGAAGCCCTCTTTTAGGATGGATTAGCGACAGAATTTATAGCAGGCGCATCGCGTTGTCCGTGAGTGCGGCCTTAGGTTTAATAGCGACAATAATTCTTTTATATATGCCAGATGTTCCAATAAGCTGGATGTATGCCAATTTGTTTTTATTAGGATTAGGTGCAGGCGGGCAGACAGTGAGCTTCGCGGTTGTCAAGGATAACAACCCCCCTGAGCTTGTTGGTACCGCCTCAGGTTTTAATAATCTTTCTGTATTAATCGGCGGTGCTTTATTTCAACCCTTGGTCGGCGTATTTTTACACCATAGCCAGCAATGGCAAGAGGTAAATGGCGTTCATGTTTATACGGTTGCCAGTTATACAAAAGCATTACTGGTGATGCCCTGTTGCTATTTTATAAGCCTTATCCTGGCCCTATTCTTTCTCAAAGAATCACATCCGGGGCATAGGGCATAACCGAGCCGCGACCGTTAGGGAGCGTTCACAGGATTTTAGTCTACAAAAGACACTGTGTATTTTTCAAATGTAGCTATGCAATTACTTTCCGTGAACGCTCCCTAATGGTCGCGGCTCGGTTGGCTACCAGTACAGCGAATCAATGTATATAGGGATTTTTATGTTAATGCCAATTATCACACGCGAAAGGTTTAAAAAACTTATCATTGTTTTTTGGACTTTGTGGTGGCTTATTGCCTTATGGACCGATATTGTAGGTCTTTTAGCGCATAATGGTTTACTGCAAAAAAGCTGGGCGCCCAATACTAACTATCCTTTTTTAGTAGATTCTTTAAAGATGTACAACGCCCCTGAATGGCTTCCACAATTTCTTTTTGGTGGAATCATTCTTTGGTTGTTGCTCTCGACTTTAGCTTTTTGCTGGGCGACAGCAAGCCTTGCTCAACAGAAAGAAAAATGGATGAAACGCGCTGATATAGCTTTTACCATATCTCTAGGTTTGTGGCTTGCATTTATTATCGGTGATCAATTGATAATGAAATTTACTCTTGAAGAAAATCATATGGTGCAAGCAGGATTTCAATTATTGACTTACCTGATGCTCTACTTAATACCTTCAGAATAACATGAAGGCATAGTAGTTTACTTTGCTGGATATTAGGAGTCCTGTGGAAGACAATGGCATTCGGTTAAGCATATGTGACCTTAATTCCATTGCTGCTTTTCCATTTATTAATTGGTTTTCTCGATTGTCTCGGTGAGTGACGACCAGGCCTAATCTTCTGGCGTACTCGCGAAATACCATTAAGTATATTGCTTATAAAACCAAAACCCTCATTGCCAATAGGACAAAGTAATTTTACTAGACTACGGCCTACTACCAGTAAACAGTTTTTAAAATTGACGTACACACCAGGCCAAAAAGAATGTAATCAGAGAAAAATCAAAAGGAAGCCCATGGATCTATTCGAACATCAAATTCGAAAAATCAAAAGTTTGAGATAGATAAGATTTATCACCTTTTGGATGTTCATTTTAATGATTCAATATTTCGCGACAGACAGGTTGATACAGTACTATCCCCGTCAGAACCAGCAAAAAATCCACGTGAAACCAGAGAACTCTTTATTTTTTCAGAACTAGACAGAATGGGATTATAAATGACCGGGGTTAAAGGTCTTGGTTGAATCTTTTTAATCAGCCGATAATACAAATCCGAAATTTGGAAACAACTGTCAGGATAAATTACATCTTGGACAGACACTTTCACATTATCCTCCATATCTGGATGAACCTGGTCATTTTCATCATAGAGCCATGATTTTTCACCACCGCCCACATTCCCGTTAAAACATAAATCATGATTCAGACGCTGGATGGAAATTTTTTCGTATACCTTATAATCCGTAATTTCTTCATTCACTGGATTGTAAATATACGACAATGGATGGTCATTTATTAATAAATTGCCAGCAGCAGTATAAACAATTTTTCCAGTGGAGAGATGGGTTGAAGTCATCCTTTCGAGAGCGCTTTTACTGTTTATGGCAAAATTAAAATCATGCATGCACGATTGAGCAAATAGAGCATCAACGCTGCAGGAGTTATCCAAAAAAGCATTCTTTAAACTTGAAACAATAACTGAAGGGGATATAAAAGTTACTTTTTTACTATCGTCAACACAGTTGATTGCAAAGCCATATTCAAGAGAAAGATCAACAGGCAAAGGCAGCAGCGGGATGATATCGGTATCAAAATACCAGCCACCTTCAGCTCTAAGCACATAAAGCCTGTAAAGATCACTGATTGCTCCATAATTTTTAATACCTTCCGCTTTTAATAGTTTTAGCCATAAAAGGACAGAGTCATTCATCAAATAGTGCAAGTCCTCCGCTTCCTGTAGCGAAATGGAATGTGAATTGCAAAACTGATTAAATTTTTCGAAAATATCCTGATTAATCATCTCTCTGCTGATCCATATATTTATCTTATATTCAGGATTGATGCGTTTCCAATCAAGAATACGTTTCTGATGAGGCTCCCTTAAAAAACTGCCAAACCAGATTATATTAATTGTATTAGGAACAGAGGTTTCAATTACTGTATGTTCATTCTCTTCCAACAACTTTGGTGCTCTTATGGAACTCAGTTTTTGCCTGATCTTTTCCGAAATAACGATAAGTTTCTGACGGTCCGACTCTACGTTACAAATTTTAATTTCTCTTAAAATGTCATGAAAGGTGTGAATCAGAAGAGTAGTTGAATGAGGAAAACCTAATAATAATTCCACCAGCTCCAGATGGAGATTATATGCAGCACGGGTTAAAGGCCGTATCAGGGTATCATCTTGTACTTCTGAATATACATAATCGGCACCTGCAGACAGCAGCAAGCTGACAATAGTCGTTAAACCGTTTTCCACAGCATAATCCAGAACAGTCATTTTATTGGGCAGCAAAAGACTGATATCTGCTCCATGTTTTAATAAAATCTCAACAATTGCTGCATTTTCCCGAATTAAAGCCATCTGCAGGGGAGTGTATTTTGCGTTATTGGGTATATTGATCAGTTCCGGATGAGCCGCACACAATTTTGTAACAATAGACAAGTGTTGGTTAGATACAGCGACTAAGAGGGGTGAAGTACCCAAATTATTAAAGATTAACGGGTCGGCTTTAAAATCAAGCAGTAAATTAACTATATCTAGATGGCCTTGCTGGGCAGCTGCAAAAAGTGACGTGCCGTTTTGATTACCCCGCAGGTTAATATTCACATCAGGATGATTTAATAGTGCGATAAGAATTTCTTTATCATTATAAGCGGCTGCAAAAACCAGTGGCGGATGCGAATTTATATTAAATACACGCTGATCAGCGCCGTTTTCTATCAAAAAATTAACCAAAATCGTGTTTTGAGCAATAACAGCATAATGCAGCGGTGTATTGCCGGTCTGATCCTGCTGGTTTATGTTTGTCTTGTTTATCAGGTTTGTAATAAGAGTCATATCACATAATGATTTTTTGCATTCCTCATGCATCTCATATTTTTCAATCAAGGGGCGCACCGATAAGTTATTAACGCAAAACTGTATCATAATTGCTCTATACGATCAAATATAAACAATCTCAACAATCCGGGTTGTTTTGAGCCTGGTGTGTACGTCGGGGCTGTTTTCGGTCAAGATTATAGGTAATTACTAATACAATATGAGCTGAAAATAAATATCTTGGAGTTTAAGTGACATCCATCTGTTGCTATAAATTCCAATAAACTACATTTGAAGATAATTTAAGCTCAAAATCTTAGTTTTAATCGTAGTAATGACAACTACAACTGCCAATTGGGAACTAATATTGACTGAAAACAGCACGGACGTACACAATAGGCCTAAACGATCCTTATTACCGGAATCCCGGCCGACCCTAAGTATTGTCAGTATTCAATGAATATGTCGCCAGCCTTTAATCAATATGCTATGTTTCCAGGCTCATCTGATATTGAAGATAAGTATGAGATTAGCCATTAAAACTATGCAATATTTTGTCATTACAGGATTATTATTTAGTTTAACCGCATGCATTAAAACAAAGCATCCTGGACATGAAATAGCTTCTTATAAAGTTAAGGGTAAAGTATATACACCTCTTAGATCTGCAAAAGGGTATAAAGCACGAGGACTAGCTTCGTTTTATGGTAAACGCCACCATCATCATAAGACATCTAATGGAGAGCGATACAATATGTATTCTATGACGGCTGCACATCCTACGCTTCCCTTTAATACTCGACTACGAGTTAAGAATGTAAAAAATGGACGAACAGTGGTAGTTCGTATAAATGATCGTGGCCCCTTTTATAGTACGCGAATTATAGATCTTTCTTATGCGGCTGCAAGTCGCCTGGAAATCACTAGTTCTTCTATGGTAGAAATACAGGCTCTAAATTAAAAATATAAATTTGAGCATTTTTTCCGAGTACTTTTATAAAAGGCGAATTCAACTCGCTAATGTAACGTATTATTTAATACTTTAATTTAATAAGTTTACGTCTTTAATATTGGTATTTTCTGCAAGAGTCAAACTTAAAATTAAATACCACCCAATTACTGGTGCCGCTCCAGCTCCAATAATTGGCACCGGGTAGTTCCCAAAAACAGTTACTATTAGTTGAGCAATAAAATAAACGATAAAAGAAAGTACAAGAATACAATTCTCATAGTTAACTGTACTGAACTGATGCCTGAGGGTTATAAGCATCGGAAATAGAAGAATCAAGATGACAAATAATATTCCCACAAAACCTAGAAACCCCATTTTAAATGCCAATTCCATAATAAGCTCAACTTGATTTACTGCTGGCAATGGATCTAATTGGCACCAAGCTAATACTATACTGACATTGATAATAATAAAAACGATAAAACAAGTGGAATAAGGGATATGTTTATTAAATAAAAAAATAATAAAAGCTCCTATCCCAAAAGCTGTAGCCTGGCCTGCATCTGGCTGAAAGGCCAAAATCAATATAGTGCAGGTTGTTAATATGATAGCGAGAAATTTATTAAAACTAAGAGATTACTGATTACATAAAGCATTAATGGCGCAATTAACATGGAAATATCTAATGGTACTTTGCCAATAAATATCCATCGATATACCCCGTTTATACCAGTAGAGAAGAAACTGATGCTCATTAATACAAGGCCAATAATTGCCAAACCGACTACATTTTTGTTAAATCTACTTTGAAATTTAAGGACAGCAAAAGACAAAGGGAACCCTAAAAGCACTGCTACCAGATTTAAAGTAAAGGGTTGTAATGAGAGTTCGTGATGGAAAGCAATATAAGCTCCAAATATTATTGCTGCTAAAGGCTTGGTGTGTACGTCAATGGCATTCGGTTAAGGAAATAAAGCTCCCATCCAAACATATCATTTATTATGGAAAAACAAGGCTATTACTTATAATGTTAATCTCAGAAATGCTTAACCGAATGCCATTGTTGTGGAAGAACCCCTAAAAGCCGTGGCCCGTACAACTTGCACAATAATTATCAATAAAAAGGGCGATATTTTTGAATTTTCTTTGGGGGATTGGAGATGCATCACCATTCAATGTGCGTGCGGTATACGTTAGTGTCCCTTGTTTCGCATTATAAGAGGGCGCTGAGAGTTGTAATACCGTATTTACCATTTTGTTTTTTAATACCCTGACTTCTACTGCACTTAAAGCAGCATTGGGTGGCATTTTATTAAAGCTTGTCGTACTGGTGCCGTCTTCCCATTTTTGTAAAAACTTTTTCGTTGGGTAAATGCCGGCAACACGCGTTGGGCGATCGGTAAAAAATTGGATATATTCTTTTACGCCGGTGAGCTTTAATTGGTAATAACCTGGCTTATGCGGCATTGGAGTCAGCATGCCTTTATCAGCAATTTGAATAAACAAAACACTGACATTATTTTTGTTTTTTGCAAGACTAGTATTCGCTCCTGCAAATGAAGACATTAATGCCGTAGTTATTAATAGCAAAGTAATTAGTGTTTTTTTCATAATATATTTCCTACTTGGATTGATAAGCGAGCTCAGCTTCTTCTTCTTCTTCTTCACTCACAACAGTGATTTTTTCAAGATTTTCACTGTTATTAAAAAGACTAAGTGCTCGTAAAGGCGATTCACTATTTATACTAGAGTCCGTGATTAAGAGTGGCTCTTCTTCTTCTGATTTATGTTGCCGGCATAAGTTAATCATAAAGACTATCATTTGCAGCATAAGAATTATTCCTGTTTCCGATGGAATGACTGCTAACCAAAGCCAGGTCTGCTCATCAATAACATCCTTACCAAAAATAACTTCTGCATTGGGTGATAAATAAAATAAAGACGCAATACCAATGCCTAATGTCGATAACTTGATAAGGTTTTGCAGGAGGTTAAACAGTTTTGCATCAACACGTTTTTCAGGATTGGCACGACCAAGGATAATCCCACCGGCAAGGCCTGCGGTCAGTGTTATCCCAACGCGCGTGTAATATTCTACAAGACCCGATGTATCATAACCTAATAATTTTGTTAACTGAAAAGCCCCTGCATGGAAAGCACTAGCGGAATTCATCATTGCAAATAATACAATCATAGTTTGATTGGTACTAAGCCTATTTAAAAAAGATTTATTTTCGACATTTATTGCGGGCACAACTGCGTGCTCATTTCTGGCTGATACATCTGCATTGTATAGTTGAAAATACGTTTGCAGTGCCTGAGCAAGTCCTACCACACTACATCCACCAATTACACCTAAAGCCTCACTATCAGTAATCCATACAGGTGTATTTCGGGACTCCTTTTTTACAATTTGCACGATACGCGTAACAAGCTGCATTATCATGGGAATTGAGAAACTTGTCATGCCTAAGCCATTTGTGGCGGCACTAATTACGCGATAAGGAACTTTACTACCAAATTCAACTTGATGAAGAGCGGCAACAAGCGCTACAGGGATGGCAACAGCCGGCACCTGGTATTTTGCTAAATCTCTCGCAACCGACGCTGCAATTGTGGGTTCGCCGGCGAATACAGTCGTCAGCAGACCGTAAAGCGCATAAGAACCAAAAAAAGATACGCTCTCTGATATAACAACAGTTACAGTTGCGTGAGTGAGTCCTCTACCACCGGTCTTTGCAAGACCTAACAGGATAGATGCACCGGAACTGCGGGCCAAGGGAAGATCTGATGGTGATTCACTCTCGATATCATTAGGTGTTGGCATTTTATCTCTCAAGGAATTAAATTATTTAAAACAAAATTAACAGCTTTTAGTTATTAAATGATCATCCTGAGCAATTAGAGGCTAATTTTATCATAGTGCAAAAATAAATCAACCATTCACTAAATTGTACGAGTACCAGGGTCGCAGGTTCAATTTTTGTCACTCCGACCGATGGTATTTGTATCGCTTTTGGCAAGATATGATAACAATACCAGTTGATTATGACTCGTGTAGCATGCCTCTGATAATTGAGCTAGGTGTCGGACTCGATATTACTGTTTTATGAGTTTTTTTGATGCTATCTTACGCGTCTGTTCAGCGGGAGGTAATCACGTGCGATTTATCAAGAGCTCGATGGTTGGTTCAATTGCCTTATTTTTTAGTATCGCGGCTTTTAATAACATTATTGATTTTAATAGTAATTTTATATATGTGCAGCATGTATTGAGCATGGATACAACCTATAATGAGCCCGCTTTAATGCCGCGCTCCATTACGAACCCCTGGCTTTCATATTTCATCTATTATTTTATTGTTGCATGGGAAATACTAACCGCCATTCTTTGCTGGCATGGTTGCATAGGGCTTTTACTCACCATCAAAAAACCAATACAACGGTTTAATGAGGCAAAAATAGTAGCCTTTTGGGGGTTATTTCTGGGGTTTATTTTGTATATGGTTGGTTTTATTATTATTGGTGGGGAATGGTTTAGCATGTGGCAATCGCCCACCTGGAATGGGCAAATGAAAGCCGGGTTGTTTGTAAGTTTAATTATGTTTATTATGATTTTCCTCCAAAATGATGATAAAGAATCGCAATGAATGGTTATGTTTTAGAGTAAATAGTCTACAGTTAAAGAAGGTATTTTAGATAAAGGAATGCGTCTATGAAATCTTCAACAAGTTTCAAGCATAAAGGATTGGTTGTTGTTATGATTGTATTAATTAGTATTGGTTTGATTATCTTAAATTAACAGAATAAAGGAATTAATTATTAAATGCATGAACTAAATTTTCCTTATAAACTTTCTAGTAGCAACGAAGAAGAGAGCGAGTATATCAGTAATGAAATTATGCATTTCAATGCTCAAAAAGTACCCTTCACTCAAAAAGAAACCCCTATTTTTAAACGATATGTAATAAAAAATGATGACGAGATTATCGCGGGCATTAATGCGGTTATGTATCACTGGGGAATTTTATACATTGATGAGCTATTTGTTGCAGAAGCCCACAGACATCAAAAGCTAGGTGGGTATTTGCTTAGAAGAGTTGAAGATGAGGCGCGCGAGCTTGGTGCTAGCCTGTCACATACTGATACTTTTGATTTCCAGGCTAAAGATTTTTATCTAAAACAGGGTTATGACATATTTGGCACCCTGGAAAATTGCCCACCTAATCACTGTCGCTTTTTTTTGAAAAAAAATCTTTAAAATTTTGGAGTATTTTGGTGGCCATTAAACGATTAGATCACGTTAATTTTGTTACTCTGGCGCCTGAAGAAACCGTTAATTTTTATTGTCAATTGATTGGGCTAACCTTGGGCGACCACTTATCAATTGACACCTCCCAATCTCTTTATTTTTATATTCCGGGTCAAGATGTTGCAATTTTACATGTGGGTAATGCTAAAAGTAAAAAAGTGCAGCCTAAATTCGAGCGGCTTGCAGAGCTTCATCCCCAACACCAAGGCGAGTTTTCCACGGGCTCCTTTGATCATTTTTGTTTAGCGATTGATACAGAAGATTATGATGGTTTTATCGAGAAAATAGAAAACAGAGGGCTTGCCTATAAAACCTGGTGCCATGAAGATATTGTGTTAAAACAAATTTGGCTCCTTGATCCAAATGGCGTCAGGGTAGAATTGAATTTTATATAGCCAGATTTCCTTGACTCACAACCTTTATCTGATTGCAGATGTACCAGAAGATTTTTTTTTGCAACCGACTCCCAAACGGTAACCCACCATATCTTGTGCAGAGCCAAGAATGTTGCATCAAGCTTTCCTTCATTGGGTTTTATGAAAAGGGTTGAGTTTTGTATCAAATGGGGGATTGGTGTAAACTCATTTTTTATATTTAGTGGTGGGTTTTATGAAAAATATTACTATTTATGTCCAGTACTTGGGTAAAACTAAACAAAACGAGCCTTCCATGGACGCAATATTGGCGGTTATTCAATCGCCAACTTATCAACCAGGCGACGTACGCGAGTGGCTTGATATTGAAGAATCCAATCCTATTATAGCCGCAATAAAAGCCGCTACTAGCTCTCCAGCTTATCAATTAAACTATGACCTAACTATTGAGGAAACAAATAAAAAACCCGACTTATACAACGAATGGGTTTCTTGCTCACATATTGTTGGAAAATCACTGATTTTTTATTACATTTCAGACAGAAAAATTGAAGAGTTGGCTCCTGATGAAGCAAAAGAAGTACATGATCAATTACAGGCTTTTTCTAATGAATATAGAGATTTTATTTGCCAGGAAATGAACCACAATAATAAATTTCAGGATGAATTTGATGTGATTTTTCTGCAAGACACTCTTAAGATAATAGACAAAGAAAGAGAGGAAGCAATAGAAAAATCAGAAAGAGTAACGCATCATGCGCTGGAAGAGATGAAACAATCAAGTGAAACCAGAATGCGAAGATTAAACGCATCTTTTTCCGATAGCTCTTTACTAGAAAACTACTCAAGGCAGCCAGGTCAGAATCAAAATATACTGTTCGCCGCTCCAAAGAACCATTATTTTAAAAAAGCCGCCGCAGAGTTTTGTATAGGTACTGTCCTCGGTGGTGCAGGTGCCTTATTATTTGCAATAGAACCCATCAGCGCCAGCATTCTTCTTTTACTCGCACTTTTGCTATATTTAGCGACAATTTACCATGTGAGTAAGGGATTTTCAGAACAAGAAAACCCTAAGCCCGTTGAATTTGCAGTTTAATAAATGCTGTTTTTACGAGCCTTTATATGAATCCAAAAAACGTATGGTACTAACTTTTTAGCCTTAACCTGATTCAAGCACGCTCTAATGGGTGTCGTCCCGGAACCTAGTCTTACTTAATGTCCGGGACGACGGGAAGGAGATTCGCGAGTCAGGCGTTACATTGGCTGCGAGGTGAAATTGTATCGGATTTTTCCGATCGTGAACCATGTTGTGAGAAGAAGCCTTGCTCGCCAGTCATAAAGATGGGGAGCCTCAAAGGGTTATAAATCTTTGTTCGACTGTGCCATTTGCGCCCGGCATCGTCTGAAAGACTCTTTTTTTCCTCCATCTGGATAGCAAACTCAGGCTTTCCGCTAAATAGATGTAAATACAATTTACTTATAACGTGCTGCCACAACTTTTGATTGTTATAACCTGTTTCATAGACACCATTATACAAATCTCGCATAAGATTATAATGGCTGCAAAAACTAAAACGAAGGTAATCTTGTAACGTTCCCGCCAATTTTGAATTGGTTAACAAAGTAGAATGAAATTGATACGGATGATTAAAATTAAGTGCCTCAATGCTTCCTGAGTCAAATATCTTGGTCCAAAGCGGGGCGTGTATTTTGCCAGAAGGCAAAATATCTCTTCTCATCAGAGCAGAAAATATTTCTTTCGGCAGAACTTTATGCTCTTGGCCATTTTCTTGATAAGTCAATGGAATTAATCCGGACTCCATTGCCAATATAGCTATAACACGCTGCAAATTATGGATATTTCCATGAAATAGACCATTAATTGTTCTGTAGTTTTCAACAACAAAGGCATTCTCAAATAGTTGGGTGCGCGAGAAGTTTCTGGGTATAAATCCCGTCCATTTAAGTTGTTCATTACCCATCTCATACTGGTGAAATTTTGCAAGCAAGATACGGTCTAAAGTATTGAAGCGTTTCATCTGGGGAATATTATTATGAGGAATAGGCCATAACATGCCATTATGAGCGCAAAGAGTTACCCATTTTTCATTAAAAACAGGAAACGGTTGGTCATGTTGCTCCGCCATCCACTGACGCTCAAGCTCTTCATTGATTAGATATAGATAAGGAAGGCAAGCAGAAGGATTTCTCAATAAATCATACATAGCGGTTAAAGCACGTCGTATTGCCGCATCTTTTGTACCGGGATTAGTATCATTAACGTCTGGCTGTTGAGAAAAAAGGTATTCAAAAGAACTTATAAAGGAGGATGAGGGGATAGGTGATTCGTCATTTAGCGTTAAAACTGTCTCTGAATATTGCGCTTCTTTTTGTTCTTGAATCAACACTGTAATAGCAAAATACCGCTGGCGTTCGTCACCTCCAGTACTCGCTAAAGCGTTAACCATAGAATAATGCAATGCCCTTTTCAAGTGATCTTCTGGATGATGATGGCGCAACAAACATTTGACAGCGTAAAGATGTCCTTTTCTTGTAGCCAATTCAAGGGGCGAAACTAAATTGTCGCTAGCAGCAACAGCCCCAACATTAATATAATCAGCACCACTGGCTATCAGTTTTTCTATGATATCCCCATGTCCCTTAAAAGCCGCATAGCAAACAGGTGTCATCTTGCCTTTCTCCATGGTAACGGCATTGATATGGGCCTCTTTTTTTAGCAGTAGATCTACCGCATGCAAGTTGCCTATAAATGAGGCGTAGCTGAGAGGGGATCTATTTATGGGCTTGAGAAATATCTTTTCCAAATTAACTAGAGAAGGTATTGAAATTATAAGTTTTTTAACAATGGAATTATGTCCATTACGTATAGCTGAGTGAAGTGGCGAAGTATTGCTACCTCCCATGCAAAGGGTGGGGTCAGCTTCATTTTTCAATAACAAATCAACAAGCGCCTCACGGCCTTCTTGAGCTGCCACAAAAAGAGCGGTTACATTGTGTATCTGCCGGGCATTGACATCCGTTTCGGGTTTGCTCAGCAACTCAATGCAAATGTCTTGAGAGTTTTGGTCAACTGCCTGCACCAACGGAGGGCAAGTTTGCGCGCCGGCAAGATTGGGATCGGCCTGTTGTGCGAGTAGGTATCTGACCACCTCTATATTTTTGATATTAACCGCATACCATAACGGCGTATGGCCCTTATCATCCAGTTGGTTGATGTCCGCACCCTTAAGATGACATGAAGTTACATCAACAAGAACAGTAGGTGTATTATTTTGACAAAGGGTGTGTAATTCATATTGAGGCATTGGAAAACCTATTATACTGATAACAAATAGGCATATTGTACATTAAATCGACTATTCTTGCTAATCGCAAATTTAATAGGTCTAGGTAGAGGGAATTAAAATGAATAAGAATCCCAGGGATTTAATACCCTGGAATCAATTTTTTCTGTCAATTACTTGGTAAAAACTGTTTCTGGCCCATCACACTCATAGATAAGTCCCAAACCTAATGAATTAGAACTAAAGCTATAATTATTATCCAAAGCCCTCACCACAGAAGTCACGGCAGTTGAACGAGCCACATTGAAGGGAACAGAGAATGACTTTGATTTCGTATAATTGTATTCAAGTCTCACGGCAAGATTATTCGAAAATTTCTTTTTGATTCCCAAACCAAGAATTACCTCAGGACTCCAGATATCTGCATTTTTGCCGATACTATATACTTCAGGAGACACTTCCGTATCAATAACACTATTTTCAAAAATGTTATAATGAGACATTCCAGCGCCTATTCTTCCATAAAAAGTTACGCTATCAACTTGAACGCCTGGTAATAAAGAAAAAGAAAGCATGTAATTTGGTGATATTTTTGTAACATATTCAGAAACAGTAAGATCAACCGTTGCATTTCTTATGTGTATCGTCTCTTTCGTATTTTGATACCAACTTGCACCAAGTTCCGCGCCTAAAACAAAATCATCGTTGAAATAATTTTGCCCAACAAATACTTTTCCTGATAATAAATTCTGATCGTTGCTAAAAGACGTTGCGCCGAGATTACTGAATGCTCCAATACTGCCGTTAAAAAATAATTGATTGCTGTGCCCATCAATATTTTGCCAGCTGCGATCAAGCTGAACCCCGGCATATAAACCATCTCCATCAGACACTTGAGCATTAGATGCTACTGAAAACATCAGGCAAGATGCTGATAAACAATAAACTAAATGTTTACGCATTTAAATCTCCCTATAATTAACATTTAAATTTGGGGTGATTTTGCCTTGAATGAGTTTATTTTTCCATAACTTTTGACATATTTGTTAAAATATACAATCTATTAGAAATTCATTAGTGATTATTCTCTGTCTCAATGCTATTTCAATAACATCATTTGGAGCATATTTTATGTTCTCAAATAATTTGGTACTATTACTTCCGCTACTCTCTAGACTGAACTGTAAGGAATGAAGTTATCATGTTTAAACTATTTATAAACATAGCTCTAATGTGCCTCGCGTCACTTACGTGTTTATCCATTGAGGCAGCCAATTCTTATCCAATAGAGCAAATAACGCAGTGGATTCAAATTGATTCACGTCTTAATAATATTGAATATACTATAAAGTCTATAAATATGGAGTCCTCAACGATAGACTGCGGTTATCATTGCCAAATGGTGAAACTCGCTTCTATCCCTAACAGGAATAATGGAAAGTTGAAGATAATGTTAAGCTTGAAGTATTGCCCTTCATATGGTGAATTTGAATTGCCCTTTAATATACAAGATGGAACGCTCATAACGTTGAATCCAGGTAATTACCAAACGGTTGTGGAAGGAAATTACTGTGGTCCCTCCGTAGTAAACATCATCCTTAGTGGCGACCCACATTCCAATGCTGGATATCATATTGATTTGGCAAGCAAATGATAACCTGGGCGTCTATGAAAAGAATAATTTTATGGCTAATGTTGACGTCTGGTGGCGTAAGTTATGCCGGAAATATATCTGATTTGTATCAAGTAGGCACCTTTGCAGCAGTACTCAATGGTGCAGTGAAGGGCGATGTTGATTATCGATTCCTTAAACAAAAAGGTAATTTTGGTTTAGGAACGTTTAATGGAGTCACTGGAGAAATGGTGGCATACCAAGGTCAATTTTATCAAATTGGTGAAAAAGGGGTAACTCTTTCGGTTGCTGATGAAACAAAAACTCCCTACGCGCAAGTGATTCAATTTAACCCAGCCTTAAGCTTTTCGTTGATTAACATAGATACTTTTAAGCAATTAGCAGATAACTTATTACCCATCTTTAAAAATCAAAACAGAGCGTATGCGGTTCATATCCATGGTGAAATCAATTACTTAAAATTAAGAGGAAGAACACCAAGAAAACCTGGCGAACCGGTGCCTCAGGAAATTCCTTACGAAGCACAAAATGTACAAGGAGATATGATAGGATTTTATTTTCCAGAGCATTTATTAAGTTTAACTGCACCAGGGTTACATCTACATTTTTTAAGTGAAGATAAGCAACATTCAGGACACGTGATGGATGTTAAATTTTCTACAGCAACAGTTGAGCTACAATCAGTAACCAATTTGAATTTACATATACCTGATACCGTAGAATATCAGTCGCCAAAAGTACCAGTGCCAACATTAGACACGTATTGCCAATCGCAATCATGTTAAACGATACCAGCTCCAAAATAATGTCTTTTAATTTATCACTTAGAATGCTTCGTCACCTTAGATAGACTCATGGATTGCAGTCATGTCAATTTTTGGCTATCTTATAAGCGATAAGCGGCCGAAAACAGTAGTTTATAGACCTGTTGGTCGAACATCGGTAAGACGAATTTATCTGCACAAGTACAGGAATTATAATGTTAATTATTTTGGGCGGACTGCCAGGAACTGGTAAAACCACTATCTCAAAAGAAGTGGCCAAACGGTTAAAGGCCGTCTACTTAAGAGTGGATACTATTGAACAAACTTTAAAAAATTTGAAAGATCACCCTGATTCGTTAGCAATAGGTTCTGAAGGTTATTTAATAAGCTATGCTATCGCGAAAGAAAATTTGGCCTTGGGCCTAGATGTTATAGCTGACTCAGTGAATCCCATTGCCATTACGCGCCATGATTGGCGCCAGGTTGCGAGAGAAGCAAATACCGTTTTTGTTGAAATTGAATTAAGTTGCTCTGATAAAAAGGAACATCAAGACAGGGTAGAGCGGAGAGTAGCAGATATAGATGGTCATAAGTTACCTACATGGAATGATGTTCTAAATAGAGATTATGAACCTTGGGAGTCAATATCTATGTTAGTTGATACCTCAAGACAAACTGTCGATGAGTCTGTTCAAAAAATTATTGAGTATATTAAGTTAAAGGCCTAGCTTGTGGAACCTACTGTTTTTTCAACCAACACCGAATTTTATGAGCAAAATTTTTCCAAATTAAGCCATCCCTGTACTGTTATTAAGGATAAACTATTTGAAGGATGCCGATTTATCAGTGCAAATTTCTCTGAATCTCAGTTCATTCGATGTAAATTTGTTGACTGTGAGTTTAATAATTGCAATTTGAGTGCGGCTCAATTCAAAGCTTCATTATTTAACGACATTATTTTTTACGAATCAAAGGTTACAGGCGTTAATTGGACTATGCTGAACTGGCCGCATATTCGGTTATCAAGTCCGTTTCAGTTTTACCATTCCATTATATCGCATTCAAGTTTTTATGATCTGGAACTGCAAGAATTGGTGATTGAGGGATGTATTGCGCATGATGTTGATTTTAGAGAAGCAGACTTAAGGCGCGCCAACTTTAAACTAACTGACTTTAAAAAAAGCCAATTTGTCCGCACAAAATTGTATGCAGCTGATTTTACAGAAGCCCACAACTATTCCATTGATCCAACTCAGAATGATATTAGAAAAGCAAAATTCAGTTTACCAGATGCGATTCATTTGCTTGATGGATTTGATATCCAGATTATCAATAATTAAGTTTAAACTTGCATGATTAGATTGAAATTTGAGCATGGCTCTGTATTATCTGGATTACAAGGTTCATGCATTATTTTGAGCTTAAAAAAAACGGAAAATGATGATGAAGTCAGTCGAGCCTATAGAGGAATATTTAGATCTGGTCGATGAACACGATAATGTAGTAGGCAATAAAAAACGTTCTGAAATTTATGCTGAAAACCTGTCTAATTACCGTGTTATTAATGCCTTTTTGGTGAATTCAAAAGGAGAACTCTGGATATCACGTCGTACTTCGAACAAGAAATTTTATCCTTTATGTCTGGATGTAAGTATAGGTGGACACGTTGAAAGTGGCGAAAGTTACGAAAGTGCGTTAAAACGTGAGGCATGCGAAGAGTTAAATATTAACATTGATAAACTCTCTTATCGCTGCCTTGGACTTTTAAAACCGAAAAAGGATAATGTTTCTTCATTTATGAAGGTATATGAAATTAAAATGGATATAACTCCTAATTACAATAGAGAGGATTTTAGTGAATATTTCTATTTTACACCCATAGAACTGTATAACCGAATTCTTGATGGAGAGGGTGCAAAAAGCGATTTGCCTAAATTAGTGAAGTATTTTTATTTAGATTAATATTAGTCAGGAAAAGGTCCTTTTCGTTAGACCCACGGCAGAACCTGAGTTTTGAAGTCCCACGTCCGAAAATGGAGCCCTTTTCTACAACCTCATAAAGTAAGGTGTGCTCGGGTTTGGCGGCAAGTGTGTGATGCGATACTGAAGTCTCACACATTCTCTTATTGAGCATGTTGATTTGATATATATTTTGGAAGATTATCACCGTTTTTTAATATTAAGGACTTCAGGATGTTTTTTAATAAATCCTACAAATTAACTTCTCAGGAAACTGATGATGCACGCGAAATATTGGCACGTTATGGCATTGGACAAGAAGATCAGATCGACCGTTTCTTCTCATTAGAGCGAGTTGACAGTCAAGTTATCCCGGAACTCTTCATTGATGGAACGCAGATTGGCTATCCAGGTTTTTATCTCAAAAAACTCGATATTCTCAGCGTCCAAGGTGCTGCCTATGCTGCCTGTCTTTATAACATCACGTCCCCTTTCCACGTACGATATTTCATAACAGACTCCGTTGTACATGGCATAAGCTCACCTAATGGCGGATTTTATGTATTATATAGGCAGGATGAAGACACACCGAAGCTCGAAGACTCAGTTATGGCTCACGCCTGGGTATGGCAAGGTGATAGTGGTGCACTGTGTTTAGAAACAATAAATGTTACTCAAAACGTTAATGTTGCCCTGATAAAGGATATGTTTCGTTATCTAGGCCATATACTGTGTGCTCAATATGATGTTCCTTATGTTAATACCGGGAAATTTTATCCAAGCAGTGATTCTCCGGCATTCCTGAATTTCCCTGTCTCGACTATTCATTCTTTAGATCATAATCGATCTGTTGATGCTGGAGAAAAGCAATTTTTACTGGCACATAAAGAAATGCCCTTTCTGTTGTTTGGCAAAGTTCAAACTCCAGAGTTGAAATCGATCATCACCAGTGAGTCGGAACTATTTCTTGCTGATCTGTTCCAGTACATTGGGGCACTGAAAGACCACGAACGTTTACAGCGTATTATTGCTTTGATGATCCATGCAGGCAGAGACAACCGTAATGATCCATTTTTTCAATCGCTGCTTGATGCAGCAGGACAACGAAAAGAGGAGCTCCGATCGCTGATAAATGCTAATCGTAGGTATATAACTGAACTGAATAATCAGAATACTATGAATACTCATCAGAATATTGAGTTTAGCGCTATACAAGACGGGGCTTATATCAATGCGGTAAACGCAGTGGGACGAAGTGCCCTTCATATGGCTATATATAATACGGCAAATAACGCGAAAACCAGAGGAAACGATATTGGTCAGGTTCAACAAGTTATTGAACTAGGCATTGATCTGAATATTCAAGAAAAGTTTAGGAATCGCACAGCGTTAATGCTTACTCTGGATACTGTTTTATATGATTTGAGGATCAAAACAGGTCGAGAAATTGCGATGCTGCTTATAAAAAGTGGTGCGAACCTTGAGTTAAAAAACGAATCTGGAACTACACCCCTGATTGCAGCGACAAAAAATGATGATCTGGAGATGGTCCAAACTCTGGTAGGAATGGGCGCAAAAATTGAAAACTGCGATGCTGGACTGAAAACTGCAGTGTTTTGGGCTGCAGAATTGGGAAGATTAAAGATTTTTGATTACTTACAGGCTCAAGGAGCCGCTCTCAATATAATTTGTACTGCTCAGCGTAACACTCTTTTGATAGCTGCCGTACAAAGAAGCCCCCAACTAAATGATGAAATTCTGAGCAGAATTATGGCGCAGGAAGGGGTTGATACTCAACATAAAAATTCGGAAGGTAATACAGTACTTCATGAAGCTGCACAAGAATCTGATTATTTGCATATTCTATCGCCATTTTATTCCGACATCGAATGGTATGACGCAATAAAGGAACAGAATCAAGACGGCGATACAGTACTGCATCGAGCAGTCGATAATTCATTTTCCCTGAAACTTATACTGCAAAGATACAAGGAAGAACCAATACTAAAAGTAGTTACGATACCTAATAAAGCGGGCGATACCCCACTTCATAAATCAGCGGAAAAACCACTGTCCTTATCAGCCATGTTGACGCCCCTGTTGCCAAACGAGAGAGCTAATGCGATAAATGTGCCTAATAAAAAAGGTCACACAGTACTGTATTTAGCTTTAAACAATCATGAAACTCTCAAAGTCATATCGAATCTATTGACCTCAGATCAACTATTTGCGGCAATAACAAAGAGAAATGCAAAAGGGGATACTTTATTGCATCGTGCCATTTATTATCCTGAATCGTTAAAACTAATTTGGAAGTGCTTAACTGAGGATCAAAGGATTGAAGCAAGTCAAATACTCAAAACATTTTTATTTATTATCGTTGGAGATCCCGTATCGATAAGAGCTGTCTTAGAGCTTTTTCCCGAAAATCAACGATTTGATGCAGTTAAATTGACTGATAGTGATGGGAAAACTACTGTACTTGATCGCGCGGCTTACCATGTTGAGTCGTTAAAAGAAATATTGACATTGTTACCCGAGGAACAAAGGTTGGAATTTTTGCGAATGACCATTAAAGGTAAAAGCGTAGCCAAGTATATTATCAAAAATCCACCCATTCCCACTATTGAAAATTCATATGCAGAACAGTATTTAAAAATTTATTCCCATTTCGTGAAGCCAGGTAAAAACCAGAAATTCAATTTTTTTAACAAAGATTCATTACTTCTTTTCAGGTATTTAATTGACTCATCAATAACGTTTGATGACGTTAAAAAACTTGTTCCCGAGGATTGGCAAAAGCAGAGGAATTTTGAGGGGCAGATCAAAAGTACTTTATTTGCTAAATTGAAAGACGAACAGGACCATGCATATGAGTCCGTTGAGCATGGACTACTTTCTCTGAGTAAAACTTAGACTATGTGCTTTAAACAGTTGAATTAACAACTGTCTCGCAGGCCCCAATGGCAATGGCGAGTCTCTGCACCAAAGGGGTCAAGCCTTGTTTTTTTGCTATCCAAAGGCAAAAAGCAAGGCTTGACCCTCTTACCCTTTAAAAATCCACCCATTCCCACTATTGAAAATTCATATGCAGAACAGTATTTAAAAATTTATTCACATTTCGTGAAGCCAGGTAAAAACCAGAATTTCAATTTATTTAACAAAGATTCATTACTTCTTTTCAGGTATTTAATTGACTCATCAATAACGTTTGATGACGTTGAAAAAATTGTTACCAAGGATTGGCAAATGCAGAAGAATTTTGAAGAGCGGATCAAAAGTACTTTATTTGCTAAATTGAAAGACGAACAGGACCATGCATATGAGTCCGTTGGGCAAGGAAAATAAACACGCACCAAAGGGGTCAAGCCTTGTTTTTTTGCTATCCAAAGGCAAAAAGCAAGGCTTGACCCTCTTACCCTTTATGCCGAATAAGATCTTATTTTTTATGGTAAAGTTGAGTTTATTTAGGGATTGATTAGCTACGAGGGTGAAAGTGCTGCGGCATTTGAAGATGCTGTTGATGATTATTTAGCGATGTGTGAGCAAGAAAATAAAACTCCAGAAAAGCCATTTAAAGGTACCTTTAATATTAGGGTAGGGGAGTCTTTACATGAAAGGGCGGTAATTGCTGCAGCAGATAGAGGCGTCAAGCTTAATGAATTTGTTAAGCAAGCACTAGAGCATGAGCTAAGAGCATAAGGCATGAAATGACACAACGGATTGATAGATATCTAAAAATATTAAATAATACGTACTAGTTCAAAACAGTTCAGGTTGTTGGATAAACTTAGGGGATATCATGCCAGTGAATAAATCTGATTTGAATTTTTTTGAACTGTTAGCACAACAAGTGCCGCAAACATTAACTCTTGAACAAATGAGACAAGCGGCCAAAGGCTTGAGTCAATTTGTTGGTGTTCCTGCTGAGCTATCATTTCAGGATGGCACTATTCAAAGTCGGAATGGCTTGCCGATTCGTTATCGATATTATGCTGAATCGGATGAAATTAAACCATTGGTCATATATTTTCCCGGTACAGGGTTTATTCATCAGATGTTTGAAGAAAATCATACCATTATAAGCAAAATAGCTAAACAGTCTGGGTGCAATGCTGTGATGATTGACTATTGTCTTGCACCTGAAAATCCTTACCCAAAGCCTTTAGAAGATGCAATTGATGCGTTTAATTATATTATTAATAATCTGAAAAAATTTCACGCAGATCCCTCCAAAATAATTTTGGCCGGATGGAGTTCTGGTGCTAATTTAGCCGCTGTTTTAACAAATCTATCAAGAGCAAATCCTGATGTCAGTATTTTTCATCAATTATTGATCAGTGGCGGTTTTGATTATACTAACTCTGTTCATGAATATGATGACTATGCCATACAAGATAAAATGCTTGATCCTGTTGCGGCTCAATTTAGTTTTGATTGTTACTGTAACGAGTCACAACGAGCTGATCCGATGTGTTCACCCTATTGGGAGCCCGATTTATCAGGACTACCACCAACAACAATTCTCTGTGGTGAATATGATGGAGGCCGAAGTCAAACAGAAGCTTATATCAAAAAACTTATCCAGGCCGGAAATTCTGTCAATAAAATTATTATGCCTGGCCAAACACATATGACTATTTTATTGAGAAAAGCATGCTATGACGGCGATGATCCATCTGAAATAGCTGCAAAGGCCATCTGCCGAATATTGTGAGTAGACTTTATGTAGTCTATCTTGATGATTGTTAATACGTCCGACATGCGTTTCAGAAAAAATCAAAAAAGGAACCTGGCTGTGCAAAGTTATAATAGCGATTCATCCAATGCATTTGTTACTACATTTAATGTTCCTCCTAAGCAATCAGGGCAGTTAGATAACTTGACCTTTGCAGTGAAAGATAATATTGATGTTGCAGGATTTAAAACGTCTTATGGAAGTAAACCTTGGTTTAACACGCATCCTCCTGCTGTTAGTCATGCTATGTGCGTTGAACAATTGTTAAATGCCGGTGCTTCTTGCATTGGTAAAACAATTTCAGATGAATTAACGTGTAGCCTGGATGGTGAAAGCCACTTTTATGGTACTCCTGTCAATCCAAATTCACCTGATCGTATTCCTGGCGGATCATCGAGTGGATCCGCGTCTGCAGTAGCCTGTGGTTTAGTGGATTTTGCTATAGGGACAGACAGTGCGGGCTCAACACGTGTACCTGCAAGCCATTGCGGTATTTTAGGTATGCGTCCAACCCTTCATCGTATATCGGAGTCCGGCATATTACCTTTTGCACCAAGCTCTAGCACGGTAGGCGTGTTTGCTAACAGTTTAACGGTATTGGAAAAAGTGATGGCCGTTTTGCTAGCCAGTAATGATGTTGCACCAAAACCCATTAGTACCATATATGTATTGGAAGATGCGTTTTCTATTGCCGATCAAGATGTTAATGCAGCATTAAAAGGTTTTATTACACAAGTATTCGACACGAGAAATATAAAAATATCCTCTATAACGTTAAGTGACATTGTAGGTGAAAAAACGAATCTTGCATTTTGGCAGGAAAATATCTTTGGAGTTGTACAATGCATTGAAATTTGGAATGCTGTTGGTGCGTGGATAGACGCGTGTCAACCTGAAATGGGTCCTCGTATTCAAGATGCAATGGAGCATTTTAAACAACTGGATCGTACTTCACTGAACAATGCGCTACATCTACGTGAGAAGATGTTTTCCAGGGTATCTCAATTTACAAAACCGGGGGATCTGTTTTGCTACCCAACAGTCCCCATGGTTGCGCCTTTAAAAGGCGAACTGGATGATCCAAAAAAGTGTACGGACTATTATACGCGAACAATGAGTATTACGTCTTTTGCTGGAATTGCCAGTTTACCAGAAATTTCTATCCCGGTTACAAAAATACGAAACGCACCACTTGGGTTATCCATCGCTGCAGCCTATCGCCAAGATGAGTTTCTACTTGCCGCTGCAAAAAAATTATTTAAGGAGTTTATTTAAATTGTGCCACCCTCCTAATATTATAAAATCCAATTTTTTTCTTCAGTTTAAATTTTTTATGTTTGCACCTCATTCTTCTATTGTTAATGTATGATTAATTAAAAAACAATAAGAGTGGTATTATGCCAATGTGTTGAGTTATAATGTGCTAATTATTTGTATTAGTAGGAATATTAATGAAAGAAATCTATATCCTCAGTAAACCTCTTTATTTATATAAGGATTCAAATTATTTTTTTAGCACTCTTCAAAGAAGAAAAAAATTAAGCAAAGAGGAGCTTCGTACGGCTTTCCCCAATGGCAACGCGATTAATGCTTATATGAATAAAGAAGATGCGGAGCAAGCTGTACGAAAAGCACGTGCTATGCGTTTAGTTGCAGATACAGATAATCTTAAAGGGGTTGATTATCATTCAAGAGTCACACCCGTAATTTTCAAAGTGAAATTAAGAAAAGATATTGATGAAAACAATCCCATTTTTACTATTCATTTCGATGAAATTAATAAGAAAATTCCAGCACAAATCATTTGTCTGGAAAAGAAATTTGATGCGTTTCTTCCCAAAGAAATAGACTTGAAAATTAATCAATTTCCATCCAGTTATGAAAAGATTTTTTCTAGGGGATATGGTGATCTTAGAGACAAAGATGAGCTAAAACATTCAGGCCTAATTTCGATGTTTGGAGATTATTGTGGTCATAAGATTTATTATTTAAAAGGTTTTGAAAAACTAGACTTATTTTTTCATGGTCATTGGAATAGGCATCATGTAGATATAGTTCAAAGCGTTATGAATAAATATGATCCGCATGGGCTTAATGAAGGTGATGACATTGTCGGATTTCTAAATGATCTAAAATTGAAATTAATTGAAGCTAGAGAAGAAATAAACCCTAAAGGAAGTTTAGCTAGAAGAATAGCTTATGCTCAAGGAAAAATAGGCCAAGATATTATTGATGTAAATGAAATAAATGATGAAATTGCGGCTGGCTTAAAAAGAAAAATTTAAAAATTAACCTTGTTGAGCCTACAAAGTTAGATGAACACTCTCTGTTTGTGCCAAAGGGGTCAAGCCTGTTTTTTGCTATCCAAAGGAAAAAAGCAAGGCTTGACCCTCTGACCCCCAAATTAAATTCGAATGAACCCACATTATTTGCAACTGAAATTAAGATGAATTGGCAACAAAGTAAAAATATATCCTCTTTTTAATTTGATTCGCGATGCGCAACACGCTATAATAAACAAATGATTAAATCATTTAAACACAAAGGGCTCAAACTTTTCTTTGAAACAGGAGTTTGTTCTGGCATCCAAGCAAAGCATAAGAGCAAACTTAGGTTGTAATTAACTGCATTGCATACGGCGCAGTGTATTGAAGATATGGATCTTCCAGGATATAACCTGCACCAACTAAAAGGTCAACGTAAAGACTGTTGGTCAATAACAGTGAATGGCAACTGGCGTATGACATTTATTTTTGATGACGGTGATGCTTACATCGTTAATTATGAGGATTATCACTAATGATGATGCACAACCCACCCCATCCAGGGGAGTTTATTAAAGAAACATACATTACTCCGCTTAATATAAGTCTGCGATCAGCTGCTGCGAAGCTTGATGTTTCTCCTTCGACCTTTTCTAGACTCATTAAGGGGGAAGCTGACGTATCGCCTATAATGGCATTGAAATTATGCAAGGCATTTGGGCGATCACCTGAAAGCTGGATGCTGATGCAAGCTGAACATGAGCTATGGAAAGCCAGGAAAAAGGTCGATCTAAATCGTGTATCAGTAATTTACTCTTCTCATCACGCATAAGAAAGCGAGCCGTTAGTCTTAATGGTTACACGAGTGGTGCATATTCTCCCCCAAAATGAACACTCATTCTGATTGAAAGTGAACACCGATTCTGGCGGAACGTGAACATTTTTCTAAATATTCCAGAATGAGTGTTCACATTGCTAGAATTGGTGTTCACGTTCCGCCAGAATTTATTTTAACGCATTGAATTTAAACTGATTTGTTATTCTTGTGCCAAAGGGGTCAAGCCTTGTTTTTTTGCTATCCAAAGGCAAAAAGCAAGGCTTGACCCTCTGACCCTCTGACCCTCTGACCCGAAATGGAAAGACTTGCCCACTCGCGTTCTCTTCGGCAACAGGTAATTTGAGGCAACTCGGGGAGGCAATTCGCTTTAAGTACGGTTAATATTCTTTTAAGGTTTGACTGATAAAATAGCAAAACTTATTTTTACAAAAGGCAAAAATATTTATGGCTAAGTTAAAAGAATTTTTTTTATTTAGTGATGCTCAAATTACTGCAAAAAAAAAGGTTAAAAAATTAATTATTTTAACGACCCTGTCAGCTATTTTTTTAACGCCATTTTCTCTTTTCTTTACGCTCCCCTTACTTTTTAAAAATATAAAAACCACCTCTGATAGACAGGTGTTTGAAGAAGTGACGGAGTCTATGCTTGACGGAAATTACGAGAAGTTCGATATATGGTTAGAGCTGGCTGGGGCCAATGCTATTTTGCCCGGTGCAATGTTAACAATAGAACAATTGATTAACAATTACTCGCAAAATGAACATGTTCTCACTGTAGCAGGACTATTTTACCAATTTATTTCCAGGGATTATCAGAGATCCATCGAGTTATATGAAAAAGCCATTGAAAAAGGGAATGCTTCTGCGATGTACAATAGAGCCCTCATGTATAAAGATGGATTGGGCGGTGAGGTCGATTATCCCAAGGCTATCGAATTATATGAAAAAGCCATTGAAAAAGGCCATGCCTCTGCGATGAACAATAGAGCTTTCATGTATGAAAAGGGATTGGGCGGAAAAGTCGACTATCCCAAGGCTATCGCATTATATGAAAAAGCGATTGAAAAAGGCAATGCGTTGGCGAAGAGAAATAGAGCCCTCATGAAAGACGATGCTTCTGCGGTGTGCAAGAGAGCCGCCATGTATGAACAGGGGTTGGGCGGAGAGGTTGATTATCCCAAGGCTATCGCATTATATGAGGAAGCCATTGAAAAAGGCAGTGTTTCGGCGTTGTACTATAGAGCCGCCATGTATGAAAAGGGATTAGGCGGTGAGGTTGATTATCCCAAAGCTATCGCATTATATGAAAAAGCCATTGAAAAAGGCAATGCGTTGGCGAAGAGAAGTAGAGCCCTCATGAAAGACGATGCTTCTGCGGTGTGCCAGAGAGCCGTCACGTATGAACAGGGGTTGGGCGGAAAGGTTGATTATCCCAAGGCTATCGCATTATATGAGGAAGCCATTGAAAAAGGCAATGCTTTAGCGATGAACAAGAGAGCCTTGATGTA
>JAUXWR010000490.1 GCA_030680075.1 Legionella sp. | reverse complement strand
TCGATCAGGTCGAGCTGGCCGCGGGCGACGCCCATGTAGCTCTGGATCTCGTGCATCCGCTCCTGGCGCTTCACCACGATCGCGAGGTTCTTCTGCGAGATCTCCGTCCGCTGGTCCTCCGGGTTGCCGCGGCGGACCTCGGCCGCGTAGCGGTCGACGTCCCGCGCGAGCGCCCGCTCGTCGACAGAGTCGAGGTAGGCGGCGTAGCGGCCACAGGTGAGCGCCATCTCGACGAAGGCGTCGACGAGGCGGTCGGTCTTCACCAGCTCGGCCCTCAGGAGCTCGCCCGTGAAAGACGGGTTCTGCGCCGCGAGTCGCTCGATCTCCTCCCGGCGCGCCACGAGCGTCTCGACGCGCTCCCGGTCGTCCTCCGGGAGGACCGCGAGCCGCCGGCCGCGCTCCTCGGCCTCGATCGCGTCCTTGAGCTTCGCGAAGCGGGGGTCCCAGAGGAGGTGGCGGAGCCGCCGGCTGTCGGGGGCCCAGAGGAGCCAGAGCACCTCGAGGCCGACGGCGCCCAGGATCGGGAGCGGGTTGAGCGTCAGGAGCGAGGCGGCGGCCGCCCCGCCGAGGAGGGAAAGGTTGTAGGGATTGAGGAACGCCGCCTTCGTGTAGGACCCCTGCCCGAACGCCGTGTCGACGGCCTTCCCCTTCAGCAGGTCGATCGCCGTCTCCTTCGCGGCGTCTCGGACCGCGGGCGAGACGCCCGAGCGGGCTGCGGGGCGTTGCGCCGAGGCGGCCTTCGGTCGGGTGACCTGCTGCTCCGCCACGGCGTTCCCGGCCTACGCCGCCGGCTGCGGGGCGTAGAGCATGTCGAGGAGCCGCTTCTCGATCGCCCGGAACTCGTTCGACGATTTCAGGTGGATGTCGCGTTCGGCAAAGCTCGGGATGTCGACGCGGTGAAGGACCCTGCCCGGCCGCGAGGAGAGGACGTAGCAGGTGTCGGCGAGGTAGACCGCCTCCGATACGTCGTGCGTGACGAAGAGGATCGTGTTGTCCTCCACCCGCGAGACGTCGAGGAGGAGCCCCTGCATCCCCCACCGAGTCATCGGGTCGAGCGCCCCGAACGGCTCGTCCATCAGGACAACGCGCGGCTTGTTGACGAGCGTCCGGGCGATGGCGACCCGCTGCTTCATCCCGCCCGAGAGGTCCTTCGGGAAGCGGCCCGCGAAGTCGAGGAGGCCGACCTCCTTCAGCACCTCGCGCGCCCGTTCGCCGCGCTCCTTCGGCGCGATCCCCTGGAGCTTC
>JAUXWR010000483.1 GCA_030680075.1 Legionella sp. | reverse complement strand
GCTTGACCCGGTCGCCGCCGATCTTCTGCACGTCGCCCTTGTCCAGGTAGCGGACGTCGACGCTGCGCTTGGCCAGCTTGCTGGTGAGGATGTCCTCGACCTGCGTCAGCTGGAACTCGGCGTCGCCGGTGAGGGTGATTTCCTTGTCCTTGATCTCCACCGCCGCGGCCGTGCCCTTGAAGTCGAAGCGGGTGGCGATCTCCTTGGCCGTGTTTTCGACGGCGTTCTTCACTTCGACCATGTTCGGCTCGCAGACGGTGTCAAAAGACGGCATGGATACTCCCCTCGGATGCTGTTGGCTGATGCGACAATTCTCCCATGATCGTGGAGCAAAACGTACCCCTGCAGGCTCACAACAGCTTCGGCATCGTCGCCAAGGCGCGCGCGCTGGTGCGGGTGCAGGGAGAGGACGATGTGCGCCAGCTGCTGGCGGACCCGGAGCTGGGCCCGCGGCCGAAGTTCGTGCTGGGAGGCGGCAGCAACATCGTGCTCACCGGCGACGTCAAGCCCATGGTGCTGAAAGTCGAGGTGATGGGCAAGCGGGTGCTCGAGGACGGGCCCAAGGCGGTGATCGTCGAAGCCGGCGCCGGAGAAAACTGGCACGCGCTGGTGACGTGGACGCTGGAGCAGGGCCTGCCCGGACTGGAAAACCTGGCGCTGATCCCCGGCACGGTGGGCGGCTCGCCGGTGCAGAACATCGGCGCCTACGGCCTGGAGCTGCAGGACCGCTTCGAGTCGCTCGACGCGATCGACCTGGCGAGCGGCCGCGTGTTCACGCTGGACGCGGCCCAGTGCGCCTTCGGCTACCGCGATTCGGTGTTCAAGCACGAGGCGGCGCAGGAAGGCGACTTCGGCCTGGCCGGGCGGGCGCTGATCCTGCGGGTGCGCTTTCGGTTGCCCAAGCCCTGGAAGCCGGTGCTCGGCTACCTGGACCTGGAACGCAAGATGAACGAGAGCGGCATCCGGGAGCCCTCGGCCCGGCAGGTCTACGACTGGATCGTCGGCATCCGCAGCGTCAAGCTGCCGGACCCGCGGGTGATCGGCAACGCCGGCA
>JAUXWR010000482.1 GCA_030680075.1 Legionella sp. | reverse complement strand
TCGATCATCGAAATCCACCAGGCTGAGATCGCCCGGAGGGACCTCGCGAGTCTAGCTGCCTGAGCGGACGACCACCCCCTTCCGAACCTGCTCGGCACGAGCACGGTGAGCCCGCATACGGTAGCTGTCGCCGTCGATGTTGAACACCACCGAACGGTGGAGGAGCCGGTCGAGCATCGCCGCCGCGACCGTCGGGTCATCGAAGATGCGGCCCCAGGACGCGATCCCGAGGTTCGTGGTCAGCGCGATCGAGCCGCGACCATAGCGGTGGCTGACGACCTGGAACAGCGCTGCGGCGGCCTCGGCCGGCAGGGGCAGATAGCCCACCTCGTCGATCACGAGCAGGCTCGGTCCCGCGAAGAAGCGCATCGTGGCCGCCCAGCGGCCCTCGATGGCGGCCCGGTGGCAGCGCGCGGCGAGGTCGGCCGCGGTCGTGTAGTAGGCCCGGTGACCCGCCTCGACCGCCGCCCGCGCGAGCGCGGTCGCGAGCATCGTCTTGCCGACCCCCGGCGGCCCGATAAACAGGACGTTGGTCGCGTCCTCGAGGAAGCGCAGGGTGCCAAGTTCGTTGACGAGCGAGCGGTCGACCGACGGCTGGGCATCGAAGTCGAAGTCGCTCAAGCGCCAGGGCGCCGGCAGCGAGGCGAACCGCTCGAGGCTCGCCCGACGACGCGCCTCGGTGGCCGTGACCTCGATCGAGAGGAGCCGCTCGAGCATCGCGGTATGCCCGAGACCCTCGCTCCGGGCGGCCTCGAGGACCCCCGGCAGGGCCTCGGCCGCGGCGGCCAGGCGGAGCGTCGCGAGGTGGCCCCGGAGCGACTGGTACACCGACGCCTCGTTCACCGCAGCACCTCGACGAGCTCGGCATAGCGGGCGAGGTCAACCGTGACCTCGCGGGTCTCGCCGTCGCGCAGGACGGCCGCCGCGGCCCGGGCGGCGGGACCCGGCGGGTGGTTGCCCTTGCGCTCGCAGGGCCGCGCGGTCGTGAACGCCGCGAGGACGGCCCGCTCGAGGGCCGCCCGGTGCTCGGGGGTGCGGACGATGCCGCCCCCGCCGGCCAGGCGGTGGACCGCCACGGGCACACCCGAGCTCGTGGCGATCTCGAGCGTCGGGCTCCCCAGGCGGTGGCGGACGGTGACCTGGGACCCGGCGAAGCCCGGCGGCACCGAGTAGCGGGTCCCCTCGAAGGCGACCGTGGCGTCGGCGTCGACGAGTCCGGTCCGCTCGAGGGTGGCGGGATACGGCAGGACCGGCAGCGCTCTCAGGGGCTCTGTGGCCGCCAGGGCGCCGACGGTGGTCCCAGCCCTCGGTCGCGCGTCGGCCACGACGGCGCAGAAGCGATCCAGGCTCGCCTGGGCCTCCGCCATGGTGGTCGCGGTCAGCGTCCGCCACCAGCGTCCGCAGGCATAGCGGACCGCGGCCTCGACCGCTCCCTTGCGGTTGCCCCGCCGCGGCGGACAGGGCCGGATGGCGACGCCGTAGTACTTGGCCACCGGAGCGAACGACGCCTGGACGTCGGCGGTGCCGGGCACGATGACCGTGGCCAGGCGGTCGGTCCGCCAGGCGGGGGTCGTGCCGCCCAGGCGGCGCAGGACGCCGTCGAGGGCCAGAGCGAGGTGGGGCTGGTCCTCGCTGGTCGTGATCACGCCCCGGAACCGGCTCGAGTGGGGCAGCGTGCCCAGCAGGACGTGCGCCGTGCCGCCCCAGGGTGCCCGTCGGCGCTCGAACCAGTCCCACTGGATCTCGTCTCCGGGCGGATGCTCGATCTCGATCGTGACCCTGCCCTTCACGCCCCGGCAGGGCTCGCAGTGCGGGCGCAGCCCCGCCTGCCGGACGCCCCGGGCGAAGGAGGGGTAGCTGCGCGGGTAGCCGAGCCGCGTCACCTCGTCGAACAGCGCCGTCAGCCAGAGATGCGGGTCGTCGGCAAAGCGGGCCGCGAGGTACGCGACGAACGGTTCGAGCGGGTCGGGGGCGCTCCGCTTCCGGATGCCGGGCACCTGCTCGCCCGCGAGGTAGGCGCGGACCGTCGCGCGGTCGCGCCCGAGGTGG
>JAUXWR010000476.1 GCA_030680075.1 Legionella sp. | reverse complement strand
CCTTGACTCGAGCCATGCTGCCGCGCGCGAAGGATCCTTCCGCGCGGGATCGCTGCGACGACATGGCGCGGTGCTCGGAACTGTAGATGAGGTGGAGGTGGTCCTTGAGCACGTTGCGCCAGACGCGATCGACCGGCAGCCCGACCGGCGATTCGGCCAAGTTTTCGAGACGTTGTTCGTAGAATCGGGCAGCCTCCTCGATTGACGGGAAGCGCGTGAGGACTTGCTTTGCCGTGGGTCGACGGGCGGGATTTTTGTTGAGGAGGTGGAAGACGAGCCACACTATGTCGGGCGGGAGAGCGACGCCCGAACCAGGGGCGAAACGACGCATCTGTCGTGGTGGCTTCGTTTTGATGTTGTTGAACAAGTCGTCCAATGAATTTCCAGTGAAGGGAAATTCGCCGGTCAGAAGCTCGAAGAGGAGAACGCCGAGACTCCACATGTCGGATTTCTGCGAGTACTGCTGTCCGGCGGCCATCTCGCAGCACACGTAGAGCGGCGATCCCTGCAGCTGCTGGTCGACGTTCTGGTCCACGTCCTCGTCGAACTGCCGCGCGGTGCCGAGGTCGGTGAGCTTGGCGAAGTAAGTCTTGGAGATGAGGACGTTTTGGGATTTGATGTCGCGGTGGAGGATGTTGTGGCGGTGGAGATACTCGACGGCGAGAAGGATCTGGACGAAGATGTGCAGAGCGGAGTTGACACTGAAGAGGCGTGGCGGCACGGACGTGGAGCGGCGCTGTACCTCCTTGAAGAGATCACCGCCGTCGACGTATTCGAGGAAGAGAAGTTGCTGATTCGCTTTCTTGTTGAAGTAGTAGTCGACGAAGCCGACGATGTTCGGATGCGCAATGTTGGAGAGAATGTGGGCTTCGTTCTGCATGCGCTCGAGGCGTTTCTGTGCGGCTTCTTCAGCAAGCAGTAGTAATCGTGGTGAGGAACATCTAGCAACATTGTGATTATTATTTTTGCTCTTGCTTTTCGCTGCCTCTTCCGCCTTCAGAATCTCGTCGTCGATATCCACATCACTATCCCACGCCGGTCGAGACTGCTTCAGCTTTTTGCGCAGTTTTTCCTTGATTAGTTTCGGATCGGGAAGATTCTCGACTTTGCAGACGAACAGCTGCTCTCGTTTCACGGTGATGGGGTTGCGGTTGGTTGCGGAGACAGGAGAGATGCGTGTAGAATTATTAGTCGGCGGTGAAGATTTCACCGGAGACATTTTGTTGTTGTTGTTAATGTTATTGATTTTGCTTTCGACGTTGAGCGTGACGACAACTTCGGTCGCCGACATTGCAGAGACGCCACCAGAAGGACCCCTCGTTGGGACGATGCAGCGTTTTCGATGAAGGGGATTCAAGATGATCTTTTTGTTATTATTGTTGTTATCGTTGCTGGAACTGACGATACTATTGTTTGACTCACGTCGTTGCTGTTGCACATCACTTCTGAGTTTGACTCCACTCGGCGACACTGACGATGGCCCAAGAGTCATGATGACATTTTGAGTCTTCGACGCAGGACCACCAGCGGCCGGGTTCATCGTTGCGTTGG
>JAUXWR010000474.1 GCA_030680075.1 Legionella sp. | reverse complement strand
CCTTGAGCATGACGTCGGCGCAGCGGTGGATCAGGTTGCGTGCGGTGCCGTGCGCGATGCAGGCGAGGCTCGCGCCCGAGCACGGGGCGATCAGGGCCGCCGGCGCCAGCGACGAGCCCGAGGCGAACGGCGCCGTCAGGTCGTTGAGGCCGAGCACGGTCACCGACCCGGGGCCGGTGGCGTAGCGCTCGACGAAGGTGGCGACCACCATCGCCGGGTCCTCCGGGGGGCGGGTGCCCGCCTCGAGGATCTCGTGGCTGATCACGTGGGCGCCGGACCCGCTGACGCACAGGCCCACGTCGCACCCGGCGTCGGTGAGGGCGCGGAGGGCGTGGCCGGCGTAGACGGCTCCGCTCGCTCCGGTGACCCCGAGGAATACGCGCATCACGTCAACGATCGTAGCGGCACGCCTGCGCGGAGATGACCGATCCGGCCGGGGTGATCGCCCCGGCCGGCCGGATCTCATGCCCTACTTGTACGTGGTCCCGAGCCCGGCGAGGAAGGTGCCGATCTCGTCGTACTGCTGCGGGGTGAACGTCGTGAAGCTCGGCATCACGCCGCCCGGAGGCGCCTTGATGAACTCGCCCCAGAACTCCGCGGTCTGACCCTGGCTCCCGAGGTTGGTCAGGTTCGGCCCCGGCCCCGGTGCGCCGACCCCGGCCACGTTGTGGCAGGCGGTACAGCCGTTGGCCAGGAACAGGTCCGCACCGGCCTGACCCTTCTCGTCGAGGCCGGTCAGGGGAAGGCCCTCGCTGCCGACGCCCTCGTTGGAGGAGGCGCCGAGGTGGGTCATGTAGGCGAGGAACGCGATCACCGCGATGCCGGTGAACAGCGCGATCGGCCGCTTCTGGATCCTGCGCTCCGGGCCCCGGTCGATGAAGGGGGTCGCGATGAGCAGCACCATCAGGATGTTCGGGACGATGAACGTGGCCATGATGACGGGCATCAGGACGTTCTGGCCCTTGAAGATCTTCAGGAGCTCGAACAGGAAGAAGAAGTACCACTCGGGCCGCG
>JAUXWR010000463.1 GCA_030680075.1 Legionella sp. | reverse complement strand
TCGATCCGCGCCAGGCCGGCCGCATTCCTTCGACCAAGGGTATGCTGGCGGGTTGACGGTTTTTCGCGTTTCCGGATCTCTTTCTTCGAGCCGGCCGGAAGCGCAGCTTTAGGAGTTTACTTTCGTTGCAGACTTACACCGTGCACGAGCCGCCGAACGCAGGCGCTGACCGCGTCGATCGCGCCAGCGAATTGCGCTTCGTGAAAGACGGCTTCTCCTGGGTCACGGCGGCCTTTCCGCCGTTCGGACTTGCTGCCAGCCAGCTCTGGCTGCCGCTGGCTGCGTACTTGGTATTCGTGTGCGTGGCGGTGGCGGCGCTTGCAGCTCTCGGTATCAGCGAAAGCCGGATTGCGGTGGCTGTGATTGCGCTTCATGTCTTCATGGGGTTCGAACATTCCACCATTCAGCGCTGGGTGCTCGATCGGGACGGCTGGACCACGCTCGGCACGGTCAACGGCAAGACGCTTGCGGAATGCGAACGGCGCTTTTTCGAAACCTGGTTGCCCGCACAGCCGATGATCGCGACAGGCAGCAATGCGCCTGCTAATAGCGTGTCGCCGGCCGCGTGGCGTGGGCCATGGAAATCGATCGGCTCGTCGTTCGGTCACAAGGCCTGATTTCACACCATTGAAGGACTGCGATGCAGCGCGTCGTCATCATCGATTACGGCTCCGGCAACTTGCACTCCGCCGCCAAAGCCTTCGAACGCGCGGCGCGCGAAGGCGAGGCTGACGCTCAGATCATCGTGAGTTCGTCGGTTGCGGACATCGCTTCCGCCGATCGCATCGTACTGCCGGGCGTCGGCGCCTATGCCGATTGCAAACGCGGGCTCGATGCGGTGCCGGGGCTTCTCGACACGCTCGACGATGCGGTGCGCAAGAAAGCCCGTCCTTTCCTCGGGATTTGCGTCGGCATGCAGTTGTTGTCCGAGCGCGGACTTGAGCACGGCATCAGCCATGGGCTCGGTTGGATTAAAGGCGATGTGCGGGCGATCGCGCCGGACGATCCGGGTTTGAAAATTCCGCATATGGGCTGGAACACGCTCAATGTCGTGACGCCGCATGTGCTTTTGAAAAATATCGCGACGGGTCCTGATGGCTTGCACGCATACTTCGTGCATTCGTTCCATTTGGTTGCAGATGAACGCCGCGTCGTCGTTGCTGAAACAGACTACGGCGGACCGGTGACGGCGATGATTGCTGATGGGAACATCGCCGGCACACAGTTCCACCCTGAGAAG
>JAUXWR010000460.1 GCA_030680075.1 Legionella sp. | reverse complement strand
GCAATCGACTATTCCGGAAGAACCATCATCGCCACTCCCTTTCAAGCAGCACTTGGTGCGGGAGATAAACCCATGTGGAATATGATGCTTCCCTATTTTGAAGGCTTGGAACAAGGAGAAGCCTTAAGGCAGTTTCATAAGCAGTTTCCCAATGGGATTAAAGATGATGTTTCGGCAGAACAACTAAAAATACATTACAATGCCCTTGCATTCGCCATTATCAATGATGAAGACCATGGTCTATCAGCGATTGAAGGCTGTAGAAAAGCCTTAACTTCTCAAAAGAAGATTACAAAAGGCAAACATTTCAACCTACAACACTTACTCGCAGCTTATCAAGCCTACATCGATAACTTTAAAGCTTTGGTTAATTGGGATAACCGTGACATATTTTGGCAAAAAGTGGTAGGTTATGTACAAAGACAGATGACCGCTTATGATGCCCAAATCAATTGTTCGGGTCTAAAGAACGTATTAGTTGATGAGAGTATATTTGCCAGAATCTTTGAGTTTTCTAATGGAGGGAACTTTTTTCCTCTTGCTGATGATTCTGGACTTGGCTTCGACTTTGGGTGCTATAGTTATGGCCCCGGCGCAGTGGGACAGCGGAGCAGAGGGCCGGATGTGGCTGCGGGCTGGCTGCTTGGCCTCTCGGGGCGGGTGGGGGCCTCGAACGATTATGTAGAGCAAAAACAAATGCGCTTGCTGGACTTAGAGAGTCACTTGAGCAAGGAATGCATTATCAGCCCAATTAATTGCTTTTGATGCTCCAAACATTTGAATCACGCCCATCGTTCGCTAATTTATACCCCGTTGAACACCAAAGGGGTCAAGCCTTGTTTTTTGCTATCAAAAGGCAAAAAGCAAGGCTTGACCCTCTTACTTCAAATGTTACCGAATGAAAAATGCTTATTTTGGGTAACATTTATTATGAGACAACTCGCAAGCAATGTCTTAATTGACAGAAGTGATATATATTTGTACAATAAGCCTATCCTGGCAGTAGTAGATCACGTATTTTACTCTCATAACCTTTACTTTTTTAATTGGATAATTAGCTCATCGAGGTATTCGAATAACCTGATGTCATATTAAATAAGTTGATCGGTAATAGTACACCCCTATAATATGCAATATTTCTTAAAGAATGAATTTAATGATTACATTACACTTTACTACGTTAGATAGAGATTTATATCGGCTCAATGTTTCACCAGAAACGACGGTTAAACAAATCAAATCCCTGCTGATTAAAAAAATATTTGTTTCCAAAGGATTTGTTAATCATATTTTTTGGGAGGATGAGGAACTGGATGATGATAAAAAAATTGAAGATTTTTCATTTATTCAGGAAGGAAAGTTAAATACCGATAATCGGCTTACCGTGCATTGTAGCTTATTAGAACATGCGCCACCTGAATCGATTGATACGACTAATCAATATAGAGTATGGTTTTCTAATGACCCAACGCAATATCTCCCTGATGACTTTAAGGTTATTATTGAGGAATCTATAAAATGCAATCCTGGCAATAAAACTACTTTAATCACAAATACCCCTATTTTATCAGATGAAACAAAAGATAAGCTAAGAATTTGGAGTAACTATTCCAATTGCAATATTCTGGATTTATCTGAAATAATTCCTAAGAATGACATCGAGAAAATAATATTACAGATCGTCAAAGAGGAATTATATTATTGGACTAATTCTCCTTTTACCGGCAGCTGTGCTATTGCCTCTGATTTAGTTCGCCTGTTACTTGTTAACGATGGTGTGTATTTAGATTGTGATATTTTTGTTTCAGAGGCCGTACCAAAAACTGTCACGATGCCCTATGGATGTTTTCTTAGAAAATATGGGGAATTTATTATACCTTTTAATAATGACATTATGTGTTTTAATTCTACTAAAGGAAGAGAAATCCTCGGTAAAATAGAGATGAAAATTATTTCAAATTATCTGAAGATGGATGATCCATCATCAATAAGCGATGCTGACGTATCTCGAATTGTCCTTAAGCATATAGAGAGTCGCGCTACAGAAAAAGAACAAGAAACAAAAAAATATTCTTATTCTGATTATTTTAATTATATTGTTCTTACAACGTCAGGTCCAACGGCAATGTTCAGCATTATTTCAAACCTTACAGGTAGTTTTCAACCTCAATTTAAAGAGTGGGCATGCAATCAATTTTCGAATTATGTAGTATGTGATGCACATTTACATAAACCTACAGAAAAAAAATCCCGATGGTTACCAAATAGCATTTTCACCTACCAGCAACATGACAAAACGCTTTTGGCGCTTCGTAATAAATTACAGGCTATAAACAAGGAGTATATGCACCATGATGTGGAAAGTAGTCCGTCTAATTATAACTCCATATAAGTGAAAATCGGCGACCTTTTTCGAAGCAAATGTAGGTCGGGCGCTTCGCCCGACAGCTTGTTGGGCCAGGGCCCGACTACAATTTCCCCATTCGAATGAATTGTTAGATGAGGTCAAAATAAGGTTTTGGTAAAGCTCAAGATTTACATACGAGCGTCCTTCTGCTCAGCGCAAGCTGATGATAATTCTCTCGGAACAGCAGCCATTAAGCGATGAGAGTTACTTGCCTGTTGTTGGCTTGAGAGGTGTTGTTCCAGCCTCTTCAGATACGTCTTTTTGACTTCATCGGTTGCAAAATCAACTTGGATGCAAGATAGTTGTTGATTATTATCTAATAACGAAAATATTTCTAAAGGCACCTCAACGCCTTGAAGTGCTTGAAATTTATTACAAGCTACTCGAGTTATTGGTGTGTCTTCAGGTTTAACTTTCTTGATAGTCTCCAGGACAAAAGGAAAGAAGGTCGTGAATAAATCGGCTGTTTTCCCGCCATTAGCGAAATGACTGCCCCCTTGGCCAGCGTTATGATGAAATAATCCGGTAATATTATACAGGAATAAAAATTCACCTAGAGGGGCTTGCATGTTCCTCAGTGTAAACAGCGTTAATCGGTTACGAATCTCTTCGAATTGGGCAAGATCCCACAAAGTAACAAACTCTTCACTGACCTTCTTCGTTGTATGAGGTGGTTTGACAAATATAAATGGACAGCTCCAAATGATCATCGCGATTTTCGTTTGTTGCTCCCATGAAAGCTCTAACCAGGGCGTGCGTTTTGTTTCTTCATCTGTTAGAAATGCCAGTTCATTTAAGGGTATCGGCAAAGATAACGCTTTTTGATAAAGGTACGCATTCATGATCTCAAAATGGTTGCCACTAACATCATCAGGAAGGTGTTGTTGCAATTCGCGAAGCTTTAAAATGTGTTCATCAACAATGGCTGCGCTATTCACATAGCCGCGGTCTTGCAGTTTTTGAGGGTTATGGCCTAAACCATCAAAGACATCAACCCAGTTAGCCAAATCTTTCAATGCCGAACGCAAAGTAAGGGGAGCATATGATACTAACCATCTATGTAAATAATCTTCATGTTTAGCGGTAGACAAAGGCTCATTATTTGCCAGACTGTAATCATTTATAAATTGTGTCATTTTTCCCAAGTCATGAACAATAAAACTTTGTAACAACAATTCATCTGCCTTTTCTTTGCCATGTTTTTTGCGCATAGCGTCGCGTATTGTACATAATAAGGTAATATTGGTTTCAAGGAAGGGGGAGTCCGCAATACCAGTGGATTCAAAGCCATCTTCAGAATAGTTAACGCTTAATTCAACCTTGATATCGGCCGCGCTGTCGTTTTTAAGAAAAACTGACAAGAGATACAATGAGTTGCGTATGTCGAAGTATTCATCTATTCCTGTCGTACTCAATTTTGCTCGTTCTTCAGGTGTATTATCCCAATCGCCATAATAAGCGAGAAGTGTTTTATTGTCTGGCGTTAAATTGTCAATAAACATTCTTAAATCTGGCATTTTATTATTATCCTTATGGTTACCAAAGAATGGTTTTCGAGCCAGGGACTTTCTCACTGCCTCAAGTAGTTCTATTAAAGTGACCGGTTGTCCGTTAAGTATCACCGATATTTCGTGTGCAGAATTAAAGAGCTTTTGTAGTTCAATTTGTATATTGCTTTCATTTATTTTGGATATAAAACTATCAGCGGGGCTTGTTGGTGACGGATTAATCATGTAGGACCAATTCACAAATTTGATAAAGCCTTCAAGATAGTATATCTCTAGCGTTTGATGTCTTAAGGTGGCGATGGTGGCTCGTCGAATACGCTCCTTTTGAGGTCTATCACGATAAGAATAGCTTAGGTCGGTGTCCATCACATGAAGACATAGTTGTGGGTGTTTTGCTGCCAAACCTCTGTCTATTACCGCCACTAAATTGAACCAGGGCCAGCGATACGAAGCAAAGGTTTCACCCCCGGATACATAGCGGCCAGATTGATCCCCTCGTTGTTTTACTCGCTCAACCGCGCCTATAGGCGACGCCGTGTTCATATATAGGGTAATCGATCCTTGCGTTGGAAGATGAAGGCCTAAGGGACTCATTGCTTCTTGAATCACATTGAGACCAAGGCCTTGTTCATTCATTTCGCCAATCAATTTCCATATCAATTCTTTAATAAACCAGGCTTCAGCCAAGGTCAGTTTGCCCAGTCTCATTTGATAATTACTCAACTTGTGCATGAAAATTTTTATCAAAATTTCATTCAAGTCATCTGAACTAACAAATATAGCATCTTGTCCTTGAAGTGCTTGCCTTGCTAACGACTCACTCGTTGATTTGCCGCTTGCGACGGGCCCTGTAATTCCAAAAAATTGCTGCACGTCACAGGGGACAGCCATTATCTTCTGCAACATACCGCTATCAATGGCTTGTGCCACCATTGTTTGTACCTGGTTTTTTATCAGGGAGGATATGTCGGTATACATCTGCTCATAGGAGGCTATTATTACAGCAATGACCAAATCCGATTCAGTGATATTATAAATAATTTTATATTGAGAACTTTGTTGCCTGGATTTAAGACTTTTATATAATGAATGAATCCGCCGGTATGCTTTTATTAAAATTTCTTCAGGAAAATCACTCATTATACTATTTTTTAATGCCTCTAAACGGCGTTTAATTTGCTGTGGGACGCTTTCCTCATCAACCTGTATTTCGTCAAGATATATATCATCAACCAATAGCAAAAAAGCTCTGGTAATTTTTCTAAGTTGCTCAGCATAATTTTCGGCAAGACCAGGATGTGGCTGCTGAAATGTGTTTTGCAACATTTTTATCGCAAACGCCAGCTGCTCCTTATCGTCTACTTTGGTCGAAACAATAAGCTGGGCAAGAAGATTGTGTAAAAATAATCGCTCGGGCTTTAACGTAGTACTAGCCAGATTTTCTGGATTCAAATTTGCCTTGTCAGCATAAGCGAGCACCTGTGGAGCAGGCAGCTCATTGATAGAGCCAGAAAATAAAGTGATTTCTACATGCGCATCTTCACGGTTGCGTAACCATGTTAAGGCGCTTGCCAAGGGCGGTGGATCACGTAATTGCCATAATGACTCAAGCTCATCATCTTTCTCAAGTTTTGTCAGCATACTTAGTGCCAAAATAAAGCGCATAGTAGTCATTCTTACGGTCAATGTTTCGCCATGACTCGTGAGTTGGTAGTGTTCTCTTGGTTTGGACGCATGAGGAACTTCACGTACATCGGCAATCAATTGACGCAAGTCAAAACATCCCGTCCATTTAGCATAACGACTAGTAGAATTTTGACAGCTTGCTATTATTTCCTGAGGATCTCGTTCGCCTAAATTAATATGCACATAGGTAGTACAATAGGATGAACTTTCTTCAGGCAAACCTGCTTGCGCCCTATCGATAAGAAGAATTTTTCGAATGTGTTTACCGCTTATTTTGATACCCAAGTCACTCAAACGCCTACAGGCTGCGGCTAATATAAAATTTTGCGCCTTATCGCATTGGGTTATTTCATTAAATAAGGCCCACCTGTTTTCATTAACAGGGTAATATTCTTCATCGGAGTCAACTCGGGCTCCATGGGCTGTCCACTCAACTTCCTGAACATCTGATGACTTCTGAAGCCCCCTATTTTTCATCAGCAAAACGTAAGATTTTCCTGCATGAGAAAAAGTAATGATAGGTACTGAGGTATAATATTTACCCGCAATTTTTAACTGACGAGATATATCATCCCGATGGATTTGAAAAAACCGTAAGTAAGGGCCTTCTAGCAATTCTTGACCTAAAGCCCAATCATCAGGAGCCAATCGTTCCCCATGACAGAGCCTGGCAAATAAAGAATGATTTTTATCGCCACCTTCTTGTAAAGCGGTTGCCAACACTTGAGCTTCATACTGAATGTGAGGGGAAAGTCGTTCGTGAACCTCAGGCACTATTGCTTTTTGAACCGTTTGGCTTAACACACCATGGTCGAATTCAGGCGTACTTTGTAATTCGCCGTCGGCATAAATTTGTATGGGTTTGGTGAGCGCTTCAACAGTGTCGCTAATCAATTGATCACTGCGCGCTTTTGCTCTTTTTAATAAAGTTAATAAACGTTTATTGATAATATAATTAAGTCGCTCTTCTTCTGATAAGGAAGCAAAGAAGTTTTCGCCAGCTTTTTGGATGGTTTGATGTACTTGTGGATGTCGAAAAGTAACTTCCAGCTTGATGAGCTTGCTGGCGGGGTATATCGCTTCCAACATTGGACATTTAAAACCGCTTGCATCTTTACTTCGTACCGTTAATAGCGGTAAACCCGCATGAGTTTTGATAGCGCTGAAATCGTGTTGTTTTTTAAAGCGGTCTTCTAAAAATATACAAAAGTCTAAAAAGTCCTGAAAATTATCGGATACAATCGTGCAATCAAGATCAGACTCGTTATACGACACGTCAAATCCGCGAGAACCTGTCACCACAAGTTTATCAGGATCCCAATTTTTTCCATGCTCAGCTTGCCAATAAGCAAATAGAGTTGCCAGGTGTTGAAACCAGGTCAATATCTTTTGATTATCTTCTTTAAATAATACGAGATCATAACCATCCCTAAGTCCCACAACATCAGGCAAGGGGGTATCAGAGTGCAAAAAGATTGTCTACCAATAAGTGCGGGTATTGAAATCCAGGAAGGCGATTAATAATAGGTGGTTTCATAACATCAACTTCATTAAATAAATATTAGTTCTTGACTAGTAAGCAGAGCGCTAATATGACGTGTGCGCATCCTATAGCAAGAAATAATTGGCGACAATAATTATTGACAATCATTTACGCAATTTTTGTTCCTTTTCCTGAGTAAACGGTTTTTTACCACTATCGGATACGCTACCACCAAAAATACCTAATCCTGAGTTAACGAGCACCGTTGTTTCACTGATGCTTAGTAGTTTATCTACTTCATCCAACAACAACTCGGCGCGGTCGTAATAGTATTGATACTCGGGTAATCGTTGGCTTGTGGGTTGGGCCTGGCTGGTAACAAAGATGGCATCCTGTTCTGCTAATTCTTTCATTCCACTGGCTAAATAACATTCTGCTCTGGCCAAACGTAATTTTATATTATGAGGTTCTTGTTTGAGACCATTATTAAAACAGAATAAGGCTTTATCTAAATCACCTAATTTATGATGAATAAGACCTTGATAAAGGTAGGTACCGCCATTAGGATGCACTTCAATTGATAGATCCAGTTTCAATAGAGCCTGATTAATTGCTCTTCTTTGTTTCAGACCATCTTGTTCTTTTATTGCCAGTTGAAATTGGCACCATGCGGCATTACTATGACTGACCGCCCAACGCTCAGTATCCTTAGTGGAGACCAACGCTTCTTTAGGTGGCAAAAGACCGAGCACTTGTTGATGCAGCGGCCAAGCTTTTTCAGGAAGCTCAACGTCACCATAAAATGCTGCCAAACTACTGATAGAGGCATTATCGGTTTGTCCTGCTTTTGCAGACCACTCTACCGCTTTAAGATAGTTTTCTTCCACCAGGGATATTTCTTGATCACTAGTTTTGTAGGGGGTTATTTTCTGACGATAGGCCTTAGCCAAGAGGTTGTAACAAATAGCTTGTAACTCAGCGCTTGTTATCAGAGGGGAGGGATTTTCATCCAAAGTACTAACGTCTTGTGCAGCTAACAAATCATTAATGGTCTGTATTAACTTATCCGGATTTCGTTGTTTTAAGCAGGTCATGGCCAGATTTAAATAATAGCAAATCATTAGCAGTTGGCTGTGATAATCAAATTGAGCTTGCAGGCTAAGTAAATCTTCATTGTTTTCTTGTGGAATATCATCCATATACTCACTTAAATGATGAATTTCATCTCGCAATCCTTTGGTTAAATCTTCATGGGTGGCAAACTCTTCTGCTGGCGCCGCTCCAAATAAATACAATCGTGATTGAGCGAGCAGCTCTCTTATTTGACCCATATAAGATGCATTGGTGGACTGTAGGGTTTTAAGTTTTGACTTACTTTCCGCGATAAAAGCGGTCAATTTTTCTCTACTCGTATGGGTAACAAATGGTGGTGGTATTCTACGCGAAGAGGAACCTTCAGAGGGCTGTGGTGAAGGCACGTTAGGTACAGCTCTTCCATAAGATTGATTATCTTGTTGTAATTCACTGGCACCAAACCGAACATGCTCCTCATAGAATGTACGGTAAAGTGAGTTGGTGAGCTCAATGACTTCGCTATTATTGAAATAAATCGCCTGAATGAGGTTCATTAACGCGCGATAATAGATAATGCCATTGCTCATTTCAGTAGCGAGTGTAGCGCGCTGCTGTAAAAATGTCGGAACACTTTCAGTGTGTTTACCACCCAAAATGATAGGAAAAATTCGACTACTTTCGTCAGGTTCCTTACTTACTCGATATTGAATTCGCAAAAGCTCTTGGGATAAAATATTATTTCGGTAGGAAGAGTCAGAACCTGTTTCCATGCGGCTAAGACCGCCAGTTGTATAGTTTTGCCATTTCTCAGTTAAATCGGGTGTACACATCACCAGAATAACATCAGCCTTAACTTCCCGCCCCTTAACTCTAGCGGTACTATCAATGTACTCCAAATAGACGGACACTGAACCGGTGGTGTTATCCCAAATATCCAGTTTAACGTCAAAGCCAAGTTTGCGTAAATCTTTTGCCAACCGATGTACTCGCTTGGTATAAACTTCTATTCCCCATGAGTAAGAGAAAAAAACGCGTAAAGATGAGGGCGGAGCAACTGCCACCTCGGGTAATTTGTCTTTTAGGGTATCAAGCAAATTTTGGAAGGCTATACGCTGAGTATTAATAAGCTCTTCAAATTGACGCCTAGGCTCTTCAAATTGCTTCTCTTCATTTAACAAGCCAGACAAATTAACAAGGCTTTCAGTGAGAGCGGCGGACTGCTCTTGAGTTAAAGGAGGATTTAAAGAAGCAGTATGATTACGTAGTATTTGAATTTTTTCATCTATTTTCGGCAATTTAGACGCATATACCGCACTTAACGTTCTTAAAAGCGATTGATTAACTGTTTTTTTTAATGGGGCTAAATATCTGAGGAAATCACTTCGATGTTTCTCCATAGATTTCAGAAAATTTTCCCATTCCTCCTGATACTGTTTATGCGCGGGTAACAGCAGCCCATTGTCTTGTTTTTCACCTAACACGGATAAGGCAAGTTTAGCCTCGTCTATCCACCAACCAAATAATTTAATTCTTTTACGATATTCAGCGAGCTTAAGCATTTACGAGGCCTTAAATTAATAGTAATTTTTCAAAAAATTAGCTTAAAGTTGAATGTATTCAAACAAGCAGCGAAGGACAACCCTTTTGCTGCCTAATAATTGATCATTTTATCATGGCATATTGGACATGTCGATATAGAGGCTAGCACTCTGCTTGTTAGCCGGTGATAAAGGGATGCAATTATTCTGTCAAATAAATCACGCCTTTGATAATTTTATGTCGCCCAAGAATATTATAAACGCAGTCTGGACAAAATATATTTATTAAAATAGAATCCGTCCGTACTTCGTTATGGAAATAAGTCATTAATATGAAACAATTTATTCTTGGACTGTCGTGTTTTTATCATGATAGCGCTGCAGCACTTTTGGAGGGTGGGAGCATTGTTTCTGCGGCTCAAGAAGAAAGGTTTTCAAGGATAAAACAAGATAAGCGCTTCCCGATACATGCAATCAACTATTGCTTATCCAGCAAAAAAATTAATCTCACTGATATTAGCCACATTTATTATTACGAAAACCCTTCAATAAAATTCAATCGAATTGTATCTACCTATTTAAATTTTGGCCTCAAAGGGCTCAGCAATTTTATAATTGATATGCCAAATTGGCTATTTAACAAGCTGCATGTCAAGTCTACTATAAAAAAAGAATTGATTGCGGCGGGATTTGATCCCAACGATATTCCGCCAATTTCGTACATTCCGCATCATCAGTCACACGCAGCGTCTGCTTTTTATCCCAGTCCATTTAAAGAAGCAATAGTATTATGTATTGATGGTGTAGGTGAATGGGCCACAACTTCAGCCTGGCTAGGAAAAAATAACTCCCTAAAACCTCTATGGGAAATTAGATTTCCTCATTCATTAGGCTTGCTCTACTCGGCTTTTACTTATTTTTGTGGCTTCAAAGTAGACTCTGGTGAATATAAATTAATGGGCCTGGCTCCTTATGGTACCCCTACCTACTATGAAAAAATAATTAATAACATCATTGAAATCCATGATGATGGAAGTTTTTGGCTTAATATGGCTTATTTTGATTTTGCCGTTGGAGATTGCATTGTTTCCAATAAATTTTCCGAACTATTCGATGGCCCTCCAAGAAAACCAGAATCTCTAATAACTCAAAGAGAGTTTGATTTGGCAGCATCAATACAAGCAGTACTAGAGAAAGTTGTACTCTTAATTGCAAAAAATCTGAAAGAACAAACAGGCCAAAAAAATCTGTGCTTATCCGGTGGTGTTGCTTTAAATTGCGTCAGCAATGGGAAGCTTGCAGAAAGCGGGCTCTTTGAATCCATCTGGATTCAACCTGCTGCTGGCGATGCAGGAGGTGCCCTGGGAGCTGCGTACGAAGGATGGTTCTCCCAAGGAAATAATCAAAGAACACAATCTCATTACGATCACATGCAAGGGAGCTATCTTGGAACTGAATATACTCCACAAGAGCATATAGATTCTTTGACGGCGCTCAATACCTGTTTTGAAACGGTATCTGATGAGTTATTGATTAAAACCGTCTCCCAATTACTCACTGAAGGACATGTGATTGGATGGTTCCAAGGACGCATGGAGTTCGGTCCCCGTTCATTGGGTTCGCGCTCTATTATTGGCGATCCTCGAGATCCTAAAATGCAAAGTCGCATGAATTTAAAAATTAAAAATAGGGAGTCATTCCGCCCCTTTGCCCCTGCCATACTTGCGGAGCACGCTTCAGACTGGTTTGAAATGGAAGCAGAAAGCCCTTATATGCTTTTTGTCCACTCCATAAAAGGCTCTCATAGAATTCATGAAACAGAAGCAGATCTGGATAAAGAAGGCATTGAAAAACTTCAAGTAGTTCGATCTACAATTCCTGCAATTACGCATGTCGATTTTTCTGCACGAGTGCAAACCGTTCATCAAGAAACGAATCCGCTATTTCACCAATTAATTCAAGCATTTTATGAATTAACCGACTGCCCTATCCTTGTAAATACCTCGTTCAATGTGCGTGGTGAACCCATTGTTGAGAGTGTCAAAGATGCCTATACCTGCTTTATGAGAACAGAGATGGATTACCTCATTGTAGGAAATTGCATCTTGTCCAAAAAAGACCAACCCCACTGGAATGAACAGGGAAATTGGCAACAGGAATTTCCTCTGGATTAATGCAACATCATGGTGAAATATGAATAGTGTATCAAAATTTTTAAAAAACGCTGGAATAGTGTTTTGTCAAATCATAGCGGCAATCGTATTTATAACCCTAGTATGGCCTATTGGCTCAATCATCAGAATGGTGGCTGACCCGATGCAAATCAAAAAAACAAACTGTTCATCCACCTATAAACGATATTGAGATATTTGTAAGTTCAGGAATACAAAAGGAGCTGTAATGAAAGAAAGAAAACCGTTAACTCATGACGAAGCAGTTGCAGAGGTGTATCGCATCACACCACAACTTCAAGAATATGATGAGTTTATGTATTTAGGAGTAAGGTGGTTGCCCTACACCATGTTCTTTCATCATAAAAATTACAAATCAGATGTCATAAACACGGATGATTTTGGTTTTCGCTATACGCACTGCCAAAATGAGCGTTATAGCATGGAACAATTTCCAACTGACAGGCCTGTTAATCTATTAATCGGTGGTTCTACGGCACTGGGCACAGGAACCACCTCTGATCGCTACACAGTTCCTTCGGCTCTTTGTGAGAACACCGGGGAAATTTGGCTCAATTTAGGCGGAAGGGGTTATAACGCAACGCAAGAGCTTATTTTATTTCTAATGCACCAACATCGCTTTAGCCAAATCAATCAAGTAATTCTATTAAGCGGTGCTAACACGCTAACTCTTGAAGGGCTACCTGATAATTTAGCCTGTGAACATGGACGGTATTACTACTCATATGAATTTCAACATTATATGGAAGCATACAATACTGATTTACGTAGGCGTAAAAACTCTTATGCTTCATTAACCGGTAAAACAGGAGATGGAGCATTTCATAAAGCAAAAGAATATTTTAAAAAATTGCTTCAGGATGAAAACCCTACCGAAGTTATCTTATCTGATGACAACATTGATCTTAACCAACGCATATTGAGAGCCGCTTGGGTAACCACAAATACTTTGAAACAATGGAAACAATTATTAGCTCCCTATGAAGCAAAACTTTCCTTCGTGCTTCAACCCATATCCTCATGGACCAAAGATCAATTCACCCCTGATGAAGAAAATATGTTTTACGCCATTGATTGCTGTGCAAATAATTTCTGGCGACTATTTGGCAAATTATGCGCCAAAGAATTACATCATCCTTATCGTGATGCCATAGAAAAAGAATGCACTCAGATGTCAGTTCCATTTATGGATATGAATGAATCATTAAAAAACTCTTCAATAATTAATGAAACGTTCTTTGTTGATCACCTACATTTCAACGATGCGGGATATGTTGAAGTCGCTCGTTTAATTAACGAAGAGCTCATTAGAAAAACAGGACTAAACTCATGAAAAATGCCTTCAAAATCTTATGTCGAATCTTTAGAAATATATTTAAGAAGAAGAAACAAGAATCTGGTTCGTCATATCCATTGAGATAGTATGAGGTTGTATACACTATGTTGCATCAATTTGAAGTAAATCAGTTTAATCACGAAGGATTCCTGATTGCAGAAGGCTATTTTACAGCTGCTGAGGTTGAACAGCTAAAAATGGAGACTTTCCGCCTGATGAACCATGAGTGCCCTGGCAAGGTATTGGAGGAAGATGGAAGCACGGTCAGAAGTATTAACGGCCCTCATTTTATTAGTCCCATTATGGACAAAGTTGCCAAAACACCGAGGTTACTAAACTCCGCTCAATTGCTTTTAGGAAGTGAGTCGATTTATATCCATCAATATAAAATTAACATCAAGCATGCATTTGTTGGAGATGTTTGGGAATGGCATACTGATTACTGGTTTTGGCATAAAGAAGACGGAATGCCAAAACCAAACGCTATATCAGCAGTTATTTTTTTAGATGAAATTAACGATTATAATGGCCCAATGATTCTTGTCCCCGGTTCTCACACAACAGAATGGGATGAAAATGATCATACGTTGCCTTATGGAAGCCTCACCGGAGGAAGCAATTGGCGGCTTACCACATCAAATAAATTAAAATATCAATTTTCCACCGAACAACTGAAAAAGATCATTGCTAAAAATGGCTTACAATCAGCGAAGGGACGCGCGGGTTCTGTTCTATTTTTTCATAGTAATTTGCTGCACAGTTCCGGACTTAATTTGTCACCATGGGATCGTAAGGCTATTTTTATCTCTTACAATCTTGTAAGCAATGCACTGCATCCTATAGAATCACCCAGACCTGATTTTCTTGCCAGCAGGAATTTTTCTCCATTGGAGGCGGCTGGAGAGCGTGATTTTTTAGAGACTTTATGAATAAAGAACAGAATCAAATGAGCGGATATATTGATGCTATTCTCTATGTAATGCTAGCCTCAATTGCCTTTGTCTTCCTTGATAATCTATGCAATGGCGTTGAGCCGTTGACTGCTTTGTTTATAATGAGTGGTATTGCAATATTTTGTTTCAATATATTATGTTTAAAACACCTAAAAACTGTATATGACGCGGTATTGCAAAATCCATCGCTGTTTTTATTGATGTCAACCGCACTTGGCTTAGACTGGTTGTGTATGATTTATGCAACCTATCTCTCCGATCCCTTTATAACCATGACATCCCTTTTTATTTCGTCAGCTTTTCTAGGATTTGTCAGCCTTTATCGAAAAAGCGGCACAACCTCCTACTGCTGGAGCATGCTCATTTTAGTATGTTCTCTTCTCATTTTATTCTTTAAATATGAAATACATAAACCAGGAAACACCCTCTATGGCATCTTGCTAGGAGTTTTGGCGGGTCTTGCTTTTTATGTCTATATGCTGACATCCGAACGCCTGAGCAACCGCGCTAAATTGACGTCCATACAAGTTCTGGCAACACGTTTTTGGGTTTTATTTATTGGCTCATCACTGTTTATACATCCAGCTGTTCTTTATATCGCACTCAAAGATAATGCCCTTCCATTAGTTGCGGTAAGTATAGGTTCTTTAGTAATCCCAATTTTCTTTAACCAACAGGCGATTCGGAAATTGGGAACCGCAACAGCCTCTGTTATCATTAGCCTTGTTCCAATCACAACCTACCTAATTTATGCGCTTTGGACAGGAAATCTCGTGTTCACAAATTTATTAATCGGCCTGGTTATTACCTTAGCTCTTGCATTACCCAAAATAATTAGCATCCATTCTAAAAATATATCTGTTACCCTCTAAAATAAAGAACCCGAACGGATATCTTCCGAAATTTAACACCTGTTTTTAATGAATATAAATAAAAATAACGGAGTATGGGGCTGTTATTTTAATAAGAAAAAACAAGATCGTAAGATATTCGCATAGTAGTATCGTGCTTTGCGTTATCGCTGACTTATTTCAGAGAAATATAAGAGACACTGAAGCCAGAACTCTATTCAATTGTATATAATTAATCTACAAAATTTCGAATTAGAGTACATTTACGGAAAAAGTGCTTGCCTAAAAATGTTAAAAATAGTTGAGCTAAACTATCAGCCTGTTCTCCCACTAAGAAGCCACATCCGTCACAAATGTCATTGAGCCTTTTTACAGATACCTCTAGTGCTAGAGCAAGCTTATTAATATCCATTTCACCATATTTTGTTAAAATGCCAATTAAAATTTTCTGGTTATTACCTTTGCTGCAGAAATCAATTTTAACTGATGATTCTGAAAATTCTAATGTGCAACTCATTTAACTACTCTCCTAAATTAACTTATTTTTTGAAAAATTTTAGCTGATTTAAATCACTTTGCTTTATAACGGTAAAAAATCTCTCGATAGGCTTTTGTTTTGACACCGATAGCACACCTTACCTGCGCTTCTCTATTCCGAAACGTATCAAGACTGATTTTAACAATTTTATGAGGATAAATTGACACTATAATGTCGATTTGTCAATATCAAAGATTAATGATTGAAATTAAAAAATAATTAATCATTGATTATAAAGACAAATAATTCTCTATAATCGAAAGCAATCGACATCATATGGATTATTCGGATAGACTTTTTAATCCCCACCAACTAAAATACTTATAACTTGACTAGGAATGTATCTTTCCAATGTTTGAAAAACTCAGCGATAATCTAAATATGCTAATGAGAGAAACTCACATCAGTGCTGATGAACTAGGCAGACGAACAGGGATCCCTGCAAGTACAATTAAGAAAATACGTAATCGATACAATCCCAACCCTACTCTCACAACTTTAATGCCATTAGCTGCGTTTTTTTCTTTAACATTAGGACAACTTGTTGGCAATGAACTTCTTCCTGAAGAGCGAAAAAAAGGTGCTTATAAAGAAGTGAGTGAAACGATGCACCACATCCCTATACTAACGTGGGAAGAATCTATTCAGCGTCAAAGCGCAATCAATCAAAATCGAGAAACCATAGCTTCTGATTATAACTATGATAAAACAGCATTTGCCTTAATTGTCGAGGAAAACGACTGGGAAAATTTGAGCAAAGGAACTGCGTTACTTGTTGATCCAACACTTGCGCCTGAACATAGAGATTTTGTCATCGTTCACAAAGAGGGATTAAAAACGCCCTCCTTGAAACAACTTCTTTATGACGAAGGTCAAATGTATCTTAAATCACTACTGCATGGATATAATATTACGATTTTTACACCAGAACATAAGATATTGGGTATTGTAGTAGAGTACAAAAAGTATTTAAAAAGACACCTCAATACTTTGGTTGATAATGCAAGTTGATAGTAAGGACAAGCCTATGAAAGAAAATTATCATGTCAATTCGACGAAGCCTACGCCTCGAGAAAACTTTTTGATATCCTTGTTAAATAAAATTATGAAAGAATATAAAGCATTACTAGAGCATACACGTCGTATCAAGCCTTTTAAAATAATTGAAATTATCAATCTGTCAAATATTCCTGGCGAGTCAAAATTTGCAATTCAACTTACTAACAAAGATTGCTACCTACATATAACCGCTGCAGAAATCATCACTGCTAATTATGATTTAAATGATTTTACACCCTTTCATGCAGAAATTATTCGCCAAGCCGCGTATGGAAAATTAATTGAGTTTTTAAAGTCTCAAGGACAAGAAAAGCCAACTTATAAAATAATATCAAAAAAAATAAACCGCGATACGCAGCAGTTTATTTTTACAATAGAAAAAAATAATGAGCAGTTCATTCAAACAGCTGAAGAGATCTCAAGAGATATCGACGTACTAGCTAACATGGATATTCAGGATATATACGACATAGGATATACTCAAGGCAGCGAATCTATCCTTAAAGAGAAAATGGCTCTATTGCTCGCAAAAAAACAATACAATATTGAGTCGCTAAAATGAATAGGTTAATACAACAGAATGCTTCTGACACCTTGATGTGGGATATATGGACTTCCATATACCATCTACCTGCATTAACAGCTGCAGATGAACTAGGTCTTTTTTCAAGCTTAGGTGATAATGAATGGGATTTAGAATATCTTGCCAATCAATTAAACATCAATACACATTCTACAGCAGTGTTGGTTGAACTATTGATCGGACTTGGCTTTATTACTAAAAATGCCGGCAAGATTAGCCTAACTCCTACCGCTAAAAGATATTTAATGCCAGATAGCCCAGCTTATTGGGGAGTAATACTTGAGCCCTTTCGCGATAAAATAGAGCATAAAAAAATCATACAAGCAATCAGGCAAGGGAAAAACCAACTCAAATTTGAGAAAAAATCTTTTAGTGATATGTGGGAAGATGGGTCCGTCACATCAGCTGCCGCCCGTTCTTTTACTAAAAGAATGCACACGACTATTTTTACGCCCGCACTAGAAGCAATAAAATCCGGCGTATTTAAATCCACAAAAAAACTTTTAGATGTAGGTGGAGGCTCTGCGTGTTTTAGCATTGCTTTTACGCAAGCATATCCAGATTGCACCGCAACAGTTTTCGAGCTACCCGCAGTCTGTGAAATAGCAAAAGAATATGTTAGTGAATACAACGCTAAACAAAATGTATCGATACACGCAGGAAATTTTTTCATAAAAAATAATTGGCCAACTAATTATGATGGTATAATATTAAGCCAAATATTGCATGACTGGCCTCTCGAGAAATGCAAAATAATTTTAGAGCACGCTTATAGCGCCCTACCCTTTGGTGGAAAAATTTATATTCATGAAATGCTACTTGATGACAACCGATCATCGCCTCTTTCTACTGCCTGCTTTAATCTTTTAATGTTTATAAATCATCAATCACAACAATTTAGCGAAGCAGAGCTTATCAACTTATTATTAGCTTGTGGTTTTTCCAACCCTAAAACAACTCTTACATTTGGTTATTTTTCAATTACAATGGCAACCAAATTATAATGACTGAAAATAGTATGATGAATTTTTGCTACCCTCATCTTACCGCGGGTTATCTTGGTATTCGCATAGAAGAAGCAACTCTAATTTCATCATTTTATGCAGAAATTTTTAGTAACTTCCACTGTATAGACGACTCACTTATTTTTCCCCAAAGAATTCCGCGGAAAGAGTTTTTTACAGAGATTCGATCCCTAGAAGAATCTAACATTGTTAAATTATTTATTTTATTTCAGGAGGCTCTCAAAAAGAACACATTTGATGCATTGCAAATGATGCTTACTAACACACCATCTACACGAATTTTTCTAAATTATATTAACTTGCTTTTAAGATATGGACTGTCAGAAGTAGTTTGCAAAATTGACAGCAAAAGTTTATTCGCATCTATGCACACAAGTGATTTCGTTGAATTTGAGCTTCTTAAAGAAATTTCTCATTTCCAATCAAGCCATAGCGGAAATATTTACAATTTAATTAATCTAGCTGATAAAGCATTATTTCAGTCTGATCTGACAAACCGAGTCAAAATAATAATACTAAATTACCTCATAGTTGCTGCGTATAGGTTTAATATTAAACTACCCTATAAAGAATGCTTAAAAAAATGTTCGGAAGCGTTATTGAAACTAATTGAACTTGATTACACAGGTGATTTTGGAAGTATCATCAGGAAATCTGTAGCATACCGCGGTCTTGCAATGGTAAAGGAATATGGTGAATCACTACAGAATGATTTCTTAAAAAAGGCTGAACAAATTGCACGAGATATAAAACCTAATGGAGTTTTAGAGGATATACTAGCTAAAGAAAATCTCTACACATGTGTTCAAACTTTATCTAAATGGAATACTAGTCTGGGTCAGTTAGTGCAAGCCAAATCAAATTTAACCGAAATGATAAAAATAGATCCTTTTGATTCCACTGGTTACAGTGAAATGGGCTTCTTTCTTTCTAGCCACGAAAAGTACGAGGAAGCTGCTAGTCAGTTTAAATTGGCTTCTGAATTGGGATCACCTGGTGTTGGGATGAACACATATTATTATGCAAAATGCTTGCAAATGCTTGGAAAAACCGATGATGCAATTGTTGTATTATATGAATCCACAAAAATAGATCCTGAGGCTGTTAGCGCTTGGATAGATTTGTTTGATTATTATACTGACACAAACAATATAACGAAACAGAAAGAAATTGCTTTAATTTTACTGACAAACCCTATCTATAGAAATCAACTTGAAAAAGATGAAATTGACACAATGAAAAAATTTATCAATTGATCAAATACTTATAACCTCAGAAACAAATTTTTCTTTTGCTAAGAAAAAAATAAGTGCAATAACAAGATGTTTGGATTAGCAAAATAATGGATATTGTGATGTCAAGACTAAAACTTGTCAGAACAATCGAAAGAATAACTGGTGAGATACTACAAATCAAATCCTTCATTACAGAGGAAAATGCGGCGTGCGCTTCTATTAATCTTGTATTCTCACCAGCATTAACTATATAGTCATCTCTAAATAAATAAAATGAAAGCATCATCAGTACACTAATAAACATAATAATAGCTACCACCAAAATAGACTGCTTAATATATAATAAAAAAAATAAAAATGAGCCATTTAACATTAGTAACAATTTAACAATTTCGTTATTTCCAGCCTTCTTTGCTATTAGATAAATAAAACCAGCTAAAATCATAGTTATAGCTTCAATAGACCAGAGCGACTCTCTTATCAAAGGAGATAAATGTATTGTTAATGAAATTTGATTTAATGAAGCTAATAGTGGTATTAAGGCGACCATTAACATGGAAGATGATATTTGTAGAATATACATCCATGTCTCTTTTGATCTCAGCATAAGGTAATTAATTTTTATTACTGGATCACAAGACTTCGCATTTGAAATTGGTTTGAAATTAATATTAATTATTAATACGATTCCCAGAAGATAGGCCATTAAATTTGCAAAAATTACAATGTTCAAATTAAATTTATATATTAAAAAAGGCGCGACTAGGCAGGCTATCAATCTTGCTATACCAAAAACCAATTCTCTACTTCCGGAATATTTACGATAAAAAAAACTTGATTCAGAAGATATTTTAAAAGAAATTGTGAGAAAAATATTGCTTAATGTAGATGGCAATCCAATTAAAACAAGCCCTATTAGTACAATAAAGAAGTTATTAAAGTGGAAGCCACTAAAAACACAAATAATAGATAATAGTCCTAGTGCAAGAGAACAAAAAAATGATCTTCGAATATCAATTCTTTTAATTATATGATTAGCCAGATATCCAAAGATACAAGCTGAAAGAGTCCGCAGACTAAGTGCAATTCCTAAATATCCTATGCTATGAAAGGTTTTATCAATAGAAAGAAACGTGGCTATTCCAGTCATAGAATACCCAAATGTAGTAATCAGATAAAATAAAAGTAAACGATTTTGTAGTGACATCGAGATAAAACAGAAAATTTATTATCTATCTTTATCGTTCAAATTAGTTTGAAATATAACTAGAGCCAACTACCTTAAACTTAGTTCTATATTTTTTAATCTTTTTCATCGGACACCATTTCATTAATTTTGAGAATGGCGATATTACTCGCCCAAGATCTTCTTGTCTATATTATTTTCAGAGAGATTCCAGTTTAAACTTAAAAGGATTAAAATCTGTATGATAATCATAGATATCCATGCGTTCATATTTCTTCAAATAATATACTAATATCGTTGATGGTACGGCGAGCAAAGGTGTTACAACCAGTTTAATTGTCATTGAAATTAGAATTAATTTAATGATATCTGAAGATGTCAATATACCCAGCAAATCAAAGGAAATTGTGACTATTGTAAAAACTAATTGTCCTATCATACTTGAGCTCACGCTTCTTAACCAAAAATATTTTCCATGCGTTAATATCTTCCATTTGGTTATTAAATATGTATTAATAAACGCTCCTGTTAGTACTCCCGCAACATATCCAACAAGTATCCGAGGCAGTTTACCCAGAACCTGATCGTAAGAATGTTGATGAGCCCATGATGAAGGCGAAGGAAGATTAATTAAAATAGCACACACGACTGTAAATAAAAGTCCGCATAGAATACCAGACCAAATTAATTTTCTTACTAACTGATAACCATACACTTCCGCTACAATGTCGGTTATTACAAACCAAAAAGGTGTCACAAATGAACCTACAGTAAATGAAAATGATCCGATTTGGACTATTTTATAAATTAATACATTAGCAATTAATATAAAGGTTATATAAATCATTGATAATAAGGCGTAGAAATTATACTGAGAGGCGTGTGAAGAAGATGTTTTTTGCATAATAAATTTCACGAAAATTATACTTAATATTACAGTTCAGGCGGCGAGCATTTTACATTTATATAAAAGCGATAGTCAAATAACAACGCGCATCCGAATTATCATAATTAATATTCCGAAGCTAAGATTTTTTTGATTCTCGCCCAAGATTAGTTTATAAAGTGATGGTTTGGCATCTCAGTCATAAACCGAATTCTTTGATATCACTCATGCCAGCAAATTCTGAAATTTTTTTCGCTGTTTTTTCATAATACCCCATAAAGAGCGTTCACTATCAAAGCAAATAATTGCAATAAATATTCATATTTAACGAGTTTTATGTGGCCCTAATTTATAATGAAGCTACTAAGCTGATTTAAAACTTACGCTATAGATAAAAAGTGGAGTTAGGGAGAGAATATTTGCAGCATTTCCTGAGTAACAAAAATATGATTAGCCAAAAACACAGAATAAAAATCCGAAACAAAATTATCGATATAAACAAAATATAGACATGTCATACACGATAATTTCCACGAGTACGAGAAAATCATTTAAATTAGATAGCCTTTTGCAAAACCACTTTAGACAACACAGTGTGAAACACTACAATAGGTAATAATACTGTGCAGCAGTTCGCGCTGCCACTTATATTTTTACAGTTGCGTATAAAATTAGGCAATGTTAATTGACAAAAAAACCATTTGACCTGACTACTCTGCCGAGATCTTATAAAAGTTTTGTGCACCTAATAAAAAGCCTGTGGTGCCGTTAACGTGATATTGTTTATCGCCGTATTCTTCCTGTACATTTAAACTCAGTTTTTCGGCTAGTTGCTTAAAAAAAAGGCTATCGAAGTAGGCTTTGGTTAAATTACTATAATTGATTCCTGCATTTAACGGCCCTGCAATGCCAAAATAATTTGATGTAAAGACCAAATATTGCATTTCCGCCGTGGGCGATAAATTTTTTAAATGATTTGTCTGTTCTTCTGTATTGCTTAAAGGTAAAGCAGCTGTAGTTGTTTGCATAAAATTTACACTTAATAGTGCCGTTCCAATAATCCTTTGTAATTTTTTATGCATCAAATTTACCTTGTATTCCGCATAGGAAGCCGCGGCTATATTTTCATTGAGTCATTATCTCGAATATATCTTTAAAATATTAAATAATAATATTATAATAATTAAAATCAATATTATTTCATATTTTTTGTGAATATAATATTTTTATGGATACAAGGAAAAAGGGCTGTTTCAAAATCAAAGAGAATTTTAGATTAGCTGGAAATGCCTTTGTAGCGTTACACCGGACAATTCTTAATGCTGGTAAAACCTGTCTTTGCGAGCGCCTAGCGAAGCAATCCAGTGACTTTAGATAAGGACATCTAGGGCTTCAATAGTCACTGGATTGCTTCGCTAGGCGCTCGCAAAGACAGGTTCTGTTTCTGGGATTTAAAATTGATCTGATAATCTTTGCCGGCATCATAATGGCTTATAAATAACTTGCTGTTGTGATATATTAAAATGTGCTATTAGCAGTATTTTTTACCATGAAAAAAAAGATATGGATTATAGATGACTATTTACCCATGCTGGATTGCATGCGCATTGTATTAGAGCTGCATCATTATGAGGTTGAAATAGCACAAGATAGTCAATGTCTTTTAGGTAAAAAGACAAAACCTGATCTTATATTAATTGACTATCACCTACCGGGAGTGGATGGTTACAACCTCTTTGAGCAAATTAAAAATCACTCTGAATTCAAACACATTCCCATCATTCTCATGTCAGGTCATCGCAACATTCAACAAATATCATTTCTTTATGGTGCCAATGATTTCATCGCCAAACCATTTAATTTTGATGAATTATTAGAAAAAATCGCGAAACTCTGCTTTGAAACCTGCTCTGGAAATACTACTGCACTATAGCGGGATCATTATAGGCTTTTCGATGCCAGGTTACCGGTGCTATTTTCTGAATGTCACAATTTGTCAAAAAAGCGGTATCTACCACAGAATCCAAATTAGTACTAACTAGCGTAAAAAAACCTGCCTTTGAGCCATATTTTAATTTACGGACAAGAATCTCTCCAGTCGCGATGATGACGATGCAATATGAACCAATATACTCATCTACCCTATCTATAGGTATAAAATACCCACCAACAAAATCACCTGGCTTAAAAAAAGGAATCATAGTGTCATCAGTAATACTCACCAGAATAGAGTTTTGATTTGATTGCTCAAAAAAGCTGTTTTCTTCAATATTTAAAGGTTGAACGATTGGTGCTACTTGTTTGATAAGCACTTTAGGGCGAGGAGATACCCCAACGCCATGGATAAACCAATCAACTGAAGATACAAGCCCTGCCTCATCTAAAGCATGAATATATTTTAGTATTCCCTTAAGCGGTACTGTATATTTACCATCCTCCCAGGCCTGTAATGTTGCAGATGAAAAATGATATTTTTCAGCAAACTTTTTTCGAGAATAGCCCAGTTGCATTCTGGCACTTTTAATACGCGCTCCAATTTCTTTCAAGCTCATAATAGAAAACAGGTTCCGATAATTAATGATATAACTCAACTACAACTCAGGTATGCGAAACTGACTCTAAAGTGGGAAATTTTAAAATAAGTTCCATCGATTCACCATAAACAGAATGGCTTAGTATATCACCACCAAAACTCATCATCATTCGTTTACAAAACGCCAATCCAATGCCAGTACCGTTTTTTTTAGTGGTAAAATAATCATTAAACATATTAGCAGTAACCTCAGGCGGTGCGCCACCCCCTGTATCTTTAATGATTACCAAATTATAGTCTTCACTCCTGCGGGTATAAATTGTGAGACTGCCTCCCCCATTAAAATGAATTTGTTCCAAGGCATTTTTAATGAGGTTGAATAATATTTTCATGATCAAAATTGAGTTACCCATGAGATAAAAATCACACGCGAGCTCTTGATGGACGTTCAATCTCTCAGCATCAGTAAATGGATATACTTCCAATGTTTTATTAATAACCCTGCGAATTGAACACTTTATGAGCTCATCTTTGGTTAACTGAGTTAAATGCGCTTTATGAGCCCAAGCAAGTTCTGATAATGTTGTATTAATAAAATCATCAATTAGCACTATGGCATTTTTTATTGAATTTATCGGCATATTTTGCGAAAGATAATCCCATTTCTCTTGATTTAATGAATTTATTATTTTGACGCCTGCATCTTTTGCTTCATTAATACCCTCGTATAAAACCGGCAATACCCGCTCTAAAAGCTCTGCTGCTGCTTTAATAGTTGTAATTGGTGTCTTGATATCATGTACAATATCACCAACTAATACCATTACTGTTTTACGCATTTCTTCTTCAGCAGCGGCTTTTGCGTTAGATGCAAAAGCCGCTGCTTCAGCTATAGATTTCTCACTTATGGCAAACGCTGCAATCTCACGGGCTTTAATAAGCTCCGTTTGTAACGCCTTAAATTCGGTTATATCGGTAGATATACCGACTAGTCCGATAGCATTATTGTCCTTGTCATGCATGGGTACTTTATTCGTTAAAAAAACATGGCGAGAACCATCAGCCAAAATTCCAGTTTCTTCGACTTGAACACCTATGCCAGACTCCATTACTTTCATATTATTTTTGATGAGTTCTTCAGCCGCATCTTTCCAGACAAAATCATGGTCCGTTTTACCAATAATGTCAGCCGGACTAGAAAAACCTGCTTGCTTTGCATGAGATAGATTACTACCTAAAAGTACACAGTCAGTGTCCATCCAGTAAACATTAGCAGGAATAGTATTTATTATATTTTCCAAATAATCATTAGTCCGTATATGACTCAGTTCAAGCAATTTTATTCGTTCTTTTAACGCCGTGATGACATCACTCTCGTGAGTTTTTTGAATATCATTTGTAGTCTCGAAAAAAGCCGCCAGCTTTTTGGAAAGAATAAATTTTTTGGTGCCTGAATTAAAAAACCAAGCGAATTTAATGCAAATTTTTTTTACGAAATTCGCATTTTCAGGTTTAGATAACCTCAATGCATTTTACCTTTTAAATAAGTATTTAATAACTGCCCTATACCTCTAACATGAGGGTATTGGAGAATAGTATCATGGTTGCCTGATACTATATGCACATCCACGCCTCTGCTTGTGTGATTTTTAAGGTAATTGGTCTTATCATTCATTGCTGAAAATTCACCCAACTGCTGATTTGCTTTAAATAGCATAATCTTTTTATTTATTTTGGGAGGTTTATAAGCAAAACCTAAATCCTGCAAACGGCGATAATATAATTCCATCCATGGCTTAGGATCAATATGTTGATTTATTAAATTAGTTTCTACCCGCTCATATTGTCTTAAAATACTTAATTTAAGCGCTTCTTTTGCTTTAACATTTAGAAAGTCAGACACAATCCATGTGTCAAAGGTGATGACGCGATCAATTGTTTTATCTAATTTCTGGTGCTCTAATTGAGAGACCATTTCCAACGATAGCATGCCCCCAAAAGAATACCCTCCTAGTATTATTTTTCTCTGTTCGAAATGGTTTAACAACAATTTATTGTAACACTCCGCCATGGCAGGGATGTCTTCAAACAACACCTGATTTGCATCAATACTGGGATCTTGAATAATATAACACGGCTGATTATGTGGTAATAATTTAATCAAATCCAAATAACAAAATCCAGTACCACCTATAGGATGAACAAGTACTAGCGGTGTTTTTGTTAAATTCCCCTCATTAATAACCTTTAGAGCACTGTCATGCATGTGGGTAAAATTAAGCGCTGACGTAGTTTTCTCTTTACTTAATAACGCACTGATTTTCTCACTCAAGGCTTTAACATTGGCATGCTCGTATAGAGTAGAAAAATTAATAGTTACGTTAAATTTATCATTAACCTTGTCTATAAAATGCAGCGCGGTTATTGAGGTGCCACCTAAATCAAAAAATTCCGCATTAATACTAATTTCAGTAGGTGGAATATGAAGTATTTCTGCATAGATTGAAATTAAATTTTCCTGGAGTATGTTAGTTGCAGGTTCATATTCAGTATAACTTATAGCAGGAAACTCACTCTTTAAAAGGAGCTTTTTGTCTACCTTACCATTATCTGTTACGGGTACCGCTTCAATTTGATAATAAAATTTTGGGAGCATATAATGCGGTAAAATTTTCTTTAGGTAATGATGTAAATTAATATCCTGCAAATCATTCCCCGGCTCCAATAATATATAGCTCACTAATTGCCGGTGATGATGGGTCGTTTTTACTAAAACAATGGCTTGCACGACAAGATGATGTGTTTCTAATTCCAAGGCTATTTCATCCAGCTCAATACGATAACCATTCATTTTAATTTGATTATCTTTTCTTCCAAGAAATCTCAAATTTCCATCAGGCTGCCAGGTAACAATATCGCCGGTGTTATAGATGCGTTCATGCAAATAATTAATATATTTTTCTCCATTAAACGCTTCTTGATTAATATAGCCCCTAGCCAGTCCAGTCCCTCCTACATACAACGTACCGGGAGCACCGACTGGTGTTGGATTTAGCCTGTCATCCAATACGTATACTTGCGTACCACGAATTGGTTTACCAATAGGGATAGGCTTATGTAAATCAATATTTTTCCTGATTAAATAGCTTGTCGAAAACGTTGTATTCTCTGTGGGCCCATAGACATTCATAAAATTATGAGGCTTTTTCTTTGGCTCAAAAAGCCTCTCAACTGCTTCAGGCAACATTGCTTCGCCACCAACAAGCAAATAGTTGAGATTTTGGAACAATTGAGGAAATAATTGAATATACGCCTGAAATAATTGAGTCGTTAAGAACATAATCGATATTTTTTTATCGTTTATAACCGCATTTAATAAAGCCGCATCCAGCAATACTTTTTTATCGATGAGGACGAGACACGCGCCATTAAGAAGAGCACCCCATATTTCAAACGTTGCGGCATCAAAAATAAATGTTGAAGCTTGAGCAATTCTATCTCGAGCATTGATGTCGATATAATCAGGCGACTTGACCAATCGTAAAATCCCGCGCTGCTCTATTGCAACGCCTTTCGGTTTACCGGTAGAACCAGACGTATATAAAATATACGCTAATTGGTTGGGGCATGTCGCGTCGGGTAAGGGCAAATTTGATTCTGATTGAATGCTGCTGTCAGTCACTAATACCGTTTTAATTTCCGGAAAATGTGCTTTGATATAAGGGTCTGTTTTATCACTTGTAATAACTGATAAAATACCCGAATCCCGCACAATATGATTAATCCGCTCATATGGAATGTCAATTTCCAGGGGTACGTATGCCCCCCCTGCTTTAATGATACCTAACATCGCCACAATTCGAGTGATATTTTTTTCCAGGAAAATTGCAATCGGTACTTCCTGATGAACCCCGTTTTTTTTAAGTTTGCGTGCCAATTGATTCGTTATTTTATCTAATTCGCCGTAAGTTATTTGGTATTCATTGTGAATCACCGCTACTGCATTTTTCCGAATCGAAACTTGCTCATAAAAATAGCTCAATATACTCTCATTTTTTGAGTAATTTAATGGTGCTTGATTCCATTGGTGCGTTATTCGATAGCACTGGCTTGCAGATAGAAGAGAAATGGAACGTGCGGGTTTATTTTGCGCCTCAACACTATGGGTGATAAGCGTTTTAAATGTATCTATCATGCACAAAATTCGCTTCTTATCAAAAAGAAGCGTGTTATATTCAACCATTCCCTGAATTTTTCCTTCATGCTCTTGCATAAAGAAAACCAAATTGCCAAATCGACACTCATTACAAGCATCGTATACAAGCTCAGCCTTATCGTCCGCATAAATTCTTTTACCTATTTTATTATTGATAGTTAAATGATTTATGGGGTAGCTTTGAAAAATAAAACCTACCTGATTAAATGCATGTATTTTTGAGTTAACCTGCTCCCCTGTAAGCTGCATTATTTCATTAAAAGGAAAATCCTGATTTTTAAAGATGTTATGGATTAACTTTTGATTCTTTTTAATTAAATCGTTAAATGTTTCCTCATCATCCAAATGCATTCTTATCAATACCATGTTAGTAAAAAAGCCAATAACATCACCAACACAGGAATGGTGCCGACCCGATACAGCCGTAATAAAATTAATATCTTCTTGATTTGCCAAATGGGATAAGAAAAGCCCAAAAGCTGAAAGAAGGACATCGTATAATGTCACTTGATTAGCAAGGGACATTTTTTTAATTTTTCGGGTCGTTTTTGCATTTATTGTAAAGGTTATTCGATGGTTTAGCGGCTTTTCTTGCTCTTCTTTTCGTGCTTTATCGTAAATCAATTCCAATTTTGGAATATAGGATAAGTATTTTTTCCAAAATGCGCCCTGTTTTTCTAATACTTCTTCAGAAATCGCCTTCTGCTGCCAGCGGATAAAATCAAGGTAGGGGCAAGATTCAATAGGGTTCGGCAATGTTATTCGTTTTGAGCATGCGCTATAGGTATCACTTAACTCACGCAATAATATGTTTAATGACCAACCATCATGAATAATATGATGAATGGAAAATAAAAATAGTGTTTTATTCTTCTTTTTCCTAATCAGCGCCGCTCTAAAAAGTGGTGCCTGAGAAAGAACAAACGGTTTTTGTCTAAAAAGAGCCACGTACTGCTCAATATCTGCATCATTATCGCAAGAAAAATAGTCCAGTTTAAAATCAATGGATTGCAATGGATTTAATTTTAATAAAGGCCCGTCCTTCTCTGCGAAGAAGGAAAACCTTAATGCATCATGGCGAGCCATTAATTGAATAAATGCATTCCTCATTATTTCTTTATTCACGGGCTCTTCTATCTCATAGGCTGTAAACATATTATTTCTGGCTGTATCAGGGAAAATTTGCTCATCCTCCCAAAGCCTTAGCTGGGTACTGGATAGCGACATAACTGGCTCAAGAATAGATAATTCTGGGACAAGGTGATTAGATTTAAGTTGACTCAACAGATACCTGGTTAGTTTTTCTAATGTAAAACCTGGCTTTAGTAATTCAAATGGGGTGATTTCAACATGAAATCGTTGATAAATAGTGCTCGCCAATAACACACAGTCTAATGACGTGATACCAAGCTCAATAAGAGCTACATTTTTTTCCTCCACCCAAAGTTTATGCTGCTTAAAAAGCTCTATTAAACTCATTTCAACGGTGGCCAATTTACGAGAGGGGTGGGTTTTTCGTTTTTTATGATACGACTCCTTAGCAATATCAAGCATATAGTCATTAGAAACTCGTGCATTGGAGTTAGCCAGTTTCGGCCTTTTTTCCACCTGTTGGACAAGCTTTGGCGTGATTTTTTTGAGCTGCTCTACAGAAAATGAAACATGCTTTAACTTTTCAAGAAGCACTTGATTTGACAAATGCTGAATAAACGCAATACCTGGAATATTTCTTTCGGTAATAGAAAATAATAAATTTACTCTTTTTAAAGAATGTTGCTCTGCCACACTCACAATATGTTGAACAACAGCATACTCAATACCTCGACCTAAAATGCGGCAGCTTAAAAAGAAGCTTTTTATCACTAATTCCCTGGCTAATACATCGTATACCACGACCCCGACTAATCCATAATCACCATATTTATCAGATACTTCAATGACTAGGCAACCAGACAATTGTCGTTGCAATATTCTTTCATTAAATTCATTAGCTGAGACAGCATTAGGAAATAAATTAAATTGATTTGTTCTTTGGCTTAATTGAATTACTCGTTCTAAATCTTGAGAATTCGCCTCACGAATACCGATTTTAATTTTCAGATTTTTTAAAAATTGTTCATAGCTTAAACTCTCTGATTTTAATGTCTCACGTAGCCTGTTTTGTTTATAAAATGCGGTTCTCTTTTTATCTTCCTCACTGACATTATGGATATCAAAAGCCCAAATATTTTTCAAATAATCAAGTCGCGGAATTGATTCTTCCCTGGAATTAATCCGCGGTAACTCAATCACCAACACGTCAGGAAGAGCGGCTTTCACCTCAGCACATTCAATCGCATTATCATCAATGAATATAAAGCTATCCAAACCCAGATTGAGCTCATTTGCCAATGACTGAATATTAACGGACTTAGGCAACCAGTTAATTCGGTAACTACAAATATGCTTGTTAATATCAAGTGCCATTTTCTTATGCAGCTTTAGTACATCAAGAACAGATTTTTCACTATTTTTGCTGCACAAACATAAAAGAAAGCCGGCATGGAACAAGTTAATCATAAACTGTTGGAATGCCAGATATTCCTCATCAATTATAATTCCCTCAAGACCATCTTCTTCAATAATACCGTTCCAGAGTGTACCGTCACAATCCAGCACAATGACCTTATAGGGTTTTCTGGTGAGCAACGAATATTTTCGACCAATGAGCCATGCTAATGATTCATAAAATTCGCGGGTGTAGGGAATGTGGCCGTGTTTTTCAGTGAACTGGTCAAATATTCGCTCTTGGTTACTTTTTAAAATTTCTTCCGAGGAAACAAAAAGGGTATTTTTATTAGCCTCCATTACGGACTTTAGCGTGTTTTCCACTTTTAAATAGTAATTTTTTTCTTTTTTGGTTGAAGCTTCTGATGGGGTTACGATAAACAATAAAGGTACATGCGTGCTTTTTTGTAAACTGGTAAGAGCCGTTATCAAATCATTTAAATTTGACTCTATTTCTTGATTGGAATTGAATAAATCAGCCATCCGCATCAAGATTACATTCAGACCGTTTTTATTTTCATTAAATTCACTACCCGGTAAAAGCGCTTGTTGAAAAATTTGATTATAATGAAAACTAATTTCCTGATCGCAAAATTGATGAAGAATTGCTTTTAACGAATCATTTAGCACATCTACAATATAGGTGGAAGCAACATGAATCATAGCAATCCTCGCTATTTTCTCAAATGCATCACGTTAAAATTCGGGCAATAAGTTAATATCCATATACTTATTTATTTGGAAAAATGCCCATACAATGAACAAGTATAGCTCAAGTTTGGAATTAGTTTATTTCAACATTATTGATGTAATTATTCATACGAAGAATAATTTGCTGGGCGCATTCTATCTCTTGCATTATTTTGTTCATGACATGGAGGATTGTTTGTTTCTCGGGAGTACCTGTTGTTAACCGATAGATACATCCTGAAATATAGACACTAATAGTAGTCAGTGGCTGGGCAAGTTCGTGTGCCAGAGTATGCGTAAATTCTATTTGATTTAAAGGTTTTAATTCCTTCATTTTGTATATTCTACCGTTGTGTTACATAGTAGGGATTCATAGAAATGGCCTGAATTTTTTGCAAACTTTTAAGAATAACGACCAAATAAAATTTGTCAAGAAAAAACTCACTCTATTTCCCTTTAAATATCAAGGAGATCCCTTCATTTTATCAGGGATAATCCTGGTGGCTTTACCCCAGCCTCCTGGTGTAACTTATTCATTCTGAATTAGTTTCCAGGGAAATTTATGCAATTAATACCGCTTATTCTTGGTAGCGAGGCGAGTACTGGAGTATCTGCATGTCTTCGCTCACCTGATGAATACGGCTTATTGCAAAAAAGCGTTTTACGAGGCACGCGGCTCCCCGGAGTTCAAAAATTAATAGCCGTAACAAATCGCGATTTTTTCTACAGAACTAAAGCAGAACTCAATTTCTTGAGTCAAACTATCTCCCTTATTTCAGGGCCTTTTCAACAGAATACAGCGGCAGTGCTAGCAGCGGCGGCGGCACATATCGCTCAACTTCATGGTGAAGATACGTTAATATTAGTATTGCCCATAAATCATTTAAATGTCGATGAAGTTAAAATTTCCGTTGCAACAAAAGCGGCTCTTTCTGGATATTTAGTCACTTTTGGCATGCACTCCTATAACACTAATGCAAAATATGTTTATCCTGAAGGAAGCATCAATGCATTGGGTGCTCGTCAATTTTTATGGAATTCCAATCTTTTTCTTTTTAAAGCAGGGGTTATCCTTCAGGCCATAAAAACTCACTGTCCTGGTGTTTTATCTGCAACATTGAACTGTCTGAAGCACAGCGAGCTTAAAGAGGAAAATAATTGTCTAATACTGGATTTAAATCCAATCCACTTTCTTTCTATTCCCCATTGCTCAATTAACGATGAGGTGATTCAGAAATCCAGTAACACTGTGATGCTATCTTGCGGTCTGGAATGGCTGGACAATAGTATAATGTAAAGCAAATCAGGCACTTCCTATTGTTCAATCACCATGCTTTCAATGAGCACATAATTTCTTATCAATTGTGCAAGTGTTTTAGCCTGCATTTTTTTCATTATATTACTTCGCGCTAACTCGACTGTGGACAAAGAAATATTCAAATCAAAGGCAATTTGCTTATTTAATTTTCCTTCCGTAAGAAGCGAAATAACGGCACGCTCTCTTGGAGTTAGTTCTGCGAAACAATTTATTATTTTTTTAATGCTCAATGAAGGATCAGTGAGCGGCTTTTTCCTGAATATTTCTTGAATTAAATCGATCAAATACTGCTCATTAAGTGGTTTGGAAATAAAATTTACAGCTCCAGCTTGCATAGCGCGCACCGCCATCGGAATATCACCATAACCAGTAATTACAATAACTGGTAATTGGCAACCTACTGACTTAAGGTGAGCTAATAGTTCCAGGCCACTCATTCCGGGCATGCGTACGTCAATAATTAAACACCCAAGTCTTTCAGGATTATAGCTTTTAAGAAAGTGGTCAGCGCTTACGAATGTTTCGACTGGTAATGCTATTGACTCCAATAACCATTGCAATGCTTCACGAACTCTGCAGTCATCATCTACTACAAAAACCGTTTTATTAAATCGATTATCCATTTCAGTATTCAACTGATTTTTATTTACGTGGGTATTCATATTGGAAGAAATTAATACTCATATTTTTTAAAATTAAAATTCATTCCATAAACTGCTGCTTTCGCACGCTCAACGTCCTTCATCGAATTTTTCATTATATAGATAAGTGAAGGGTTTATATGAACCGTATTTTCCAGCTCATCCATGCACTCCATGATGTTTTCTTTAATACCGATAAGCGATTGGGAAAGCTCTTGAATAGCCTCCTCCAGATCATGTATGTGTAATGAATTAAGTTTATTTACCATTTACCAAACTCTGAGGCCAAGCCTTCTTAAAGGGAGGATTATGCCTTAATTGAATGCGCAAATCGATAAAATAGTCTTCTTAATGATTTATCGAAAGAGAGATGAAAATGTCGGGCGAAGCGCCCGACCTACAATGACGCGAACCTGATTTGATACTCAAACACGCGAATTTCGTCTTAACATTGATTTTTTGGCATCGCGCAGATGCCACACAATAGTGCATCAAACAAGAACCAAGAAAATAATGTTATGATTTAATGGTACCAATATTTTTGCAATAACCAAAGGATTACCGCAACTCAGGAGATACAATTTTGCGATTAAATAACTCGATTAAACTGGTTTTTTGGGTTGTTGCTTTTCAACTCATGGGCTTCTTATCAGGTTTACTCACACAAGCGAACATTGACCCTTGGTATCAGAGCCTGAACAAATCTTCCTTAACGCCTCCAGCCCCCGTTTTTTTTATTGCCTGGACCCTGCTGTATGTCATGCTTGCAATAGTTGCCTGGATTCTATCAAGTCAGAAACAAACGTCTAATTCTAAAACTATTATTTATCTATTTGCGTTACAAATGCTTATGAACTGGGCATGGACACCGCTATTTTTTCAATTCCATTGGTTGAAGTTTAGTGCTGTTTGGCTAATTGCCTTAACCATTTTAAACTTTATTTTAATAATACAGGCCAAGGCCCGCCATAAAACGATTACGTTGTTATTAATCCCATATGTTATCTGGCTAGTGTTTGCTGCTTATCTCAATATCACTATCGCCTTAATGAACTAGATGTTATCCATGCCTCTCAACACGATGAGAGGATGCAGCGAAATCAAGGTTTACAGAGGTTGTTTTATATCAAAATTTGAAATTTTAAAAACATACCTCTGTCCTTTCCTGGTTTCGCTGGCGGGCATTCCAGGCCGTGACCTCCTAATGACTAACAATGGTACATACGCATTTGTTTAATCGTAGGCTATGACTGCAATTGGTTAATTGAAAATGAGGATCTGTTAATATAAAACGAGGACAAACGGGTGGTTGCACGCGTTGACCCCGAAGAACCAATTTGACAGTTGCATTGGATTTATACACGCAGCGTTCGTTATTAGCACTATGAGAGCTCAAGGTATAGCCGCCTACTGATGGGCAATTTGTAGCCAATACGGCACCGCTGAATACGACTATTAACGAGCCTAATAATAACCTTTTATTAATAATCATAAAGTCTCCTTACTAGAAAATGAACAGTCCGTTATTATTTCCATCTTCAGTATAGCAGATTAACTAATATCGCTACTGATGTAAAATGGCTGGACCGAGGGCAGCGTCTACGCTTGAGCGGCAAGTTAAAGATAATATTGATTAAAATATTTTCATATTATCTTTATATTGATATCATGGACGCTTTTTAATCAGCGGTTGTTTTTAAAATGTTTGAAGAAACAACAGACCTACTAAATATGCCAGGTGTGCACATACCTATTAATGCCTTAAAAGCACTCATTTCACCCCCAAAAAATCACGTCATTTTTGTTAAAAACAACCAGCATCTTTATCAATATTCCAATCTTTTATTTTGCAAATTAATGGGCTTTCAAAAAGGAGCTTCTCTTAAGAACTTAACAGACTATGATTTATGCCGAAACAAATTTAAAGTGAAAACGTATTTGGCACATGATGAAGAGGTTTTAGATACCCATCGAACTATTGCAGTCAGTGAAGAAATACTGCCAAAAAATAACACCTCATTAATTACGCAGCTATCTGGATTCATTCATCCATTATTTGACGAAAAATTTAGTACCGTTGGGGTATTGGGAATCATGTCATTGCATCATCAAGTGCTTAATTTAGATCTTGATTCGGCACTTAAGTTGAGCCCACAAGAAATAGATCAATTATTGATAAAACGCACCTACCGTATTACCTTCCAAAACCGGCTAATCAGTTTATCAAAGCGTGAGATACAATGTATCCTCGAGCTTGTCAAAGGGGCTCATGCCGGGGAAATTGCCGATGTTTTAAAATTAAAACAATCGACCATTGAATTTTACTTAAAAAACATCAAAAACAAATTAGGTGAAAATAAAAAAAATAACTTGATTAAAACCATATTCAACCATCAATTGATAGAACAGATTATTTTATAATGTATACTTTATTTTCTCAAAGTGAAAAATCCCATCCCCATAATAGTGCTTTTATACTTAGTAATGAACAAAGATTAAGTTATTCTCAAGCAAGCCAGATTGTTGATAATTGGGTTTCTTTTTTTCAGCATCATCAAATTAAAAAAGGCGATAAAGTTGCCGTTTTTACGAAACAAGAAGATTTATACCCTTTTCTACACCTTGCCCTGGATAAACTAAACGCCACTATTGTCCCACTAGATACGGATACACCCATTGATGTTATCAACCACCTCGATTTCATTCAAAAATTGCTTATAGATGAAGAAACATCAGCTAAAACCATCCTTCAAAATAAAATACTTTTGCCAATTTTAGAAGGTGTTAAGCCACCTTTCAGTTCACCAGAAGAAGAAATGACGCCTATCACTCGTGATGATTCTATCCCCAATTACATTGTTGCCTCTTCTGGTACCAGTTCAAGAAAAAAATGGATTCCAATTTTAACCCCTGGTCTGACAGAATGGGGCCGAATTGAAAAAGAAACCCTTCTATTAAATGAAACAGATAAAATTTTATGCACAAGAAGCCCTGGTTATGATGCACGTATTTCTGAATACGTCAGAACATTTGCAGCAGCTGCCACATTAGTGTTGATGCCACAAGCTTTTAGAAAAAATCTACTAGAAATAGTAAGTACTTGTGAAAGAGAACGCATTACTTGTCTGATTTTAATTGCCTCTCAACTCAATACGCCCAATCTGGAATCGTTAATAACTACTTTCAAGAAAGCCGGCTTAAAACATCTAATGGTAACAGGCGATGCCTGTAGTTTGGCGCTTAAAAAGTTGTGCGAAAAATATGATATCAAGTTATGGAATTGCTATGGCCCGACTGAGGCCACTTTTGGTATGAGCATTCTTTGTGTGAATCATCTTGAGGTGAAGGATGAAATGGGGCAAGAGATTGTGCCTATTGGTAAACCTAATAGCCCTCATGTTCATTATCATTTAATAGATGACTGCCTATATATTGACTCTCCCTTTTTATCACCTGGTTATCTGAATGATGCCGAAAAAACCTTACAAAATTTTCCCATCGTTACGATTAATGGGAGAGAGGCACGATTATTCAATACCGAGAATCAGTTCTCGGTAAATGGAAATTTACTCATTTTCAAAGGTCGCATTGATGCAAATGCCCATTGTAAAATTTCCGGAGAAAAAATCGATCCCTTTGCCATTCAACAAACCATTGAGCAATACAATGACTTTGTAGGAAAAAGAGTCTGTCATGCGTTTGTGGTCATTAAAAAATGGCGAGATGAATTAAAGCCTGTTGCTTATATGGTTGTCCATGAAACTTTTTCAGTATCTGCATTTCAAACCTATCTTTTAGCGCGTTTTCGCAAAGCAGAAATACCAATTTGTATTTCTTTGTCAGCACTCCCTCTGTTACAGACAAGTGAAAAAATTGATAAACAGTCCCTTATTACGAGAGAAGATAAGGAATGCGAACTCCTTTTTCATCAAACACAAGAAAATCCGGACGACGCCCTATGGTATCGATTAAATAGAATTATCACACGCGTGTTAACTCTTAAGGAAATCCCTCCTGATTTGGATTTGATTTTCTTAGGCGCCGATTCAGGCAAAATTTTTGAAATATATACCAAAATAAAAGAGGAAATATGCAATAGTCTCTCATATGCCGATCTCATGAATTTACCTAAGACATCTCTTGAGGAAATCTATAGAGCGATTAAAGAAAATTTCAAAACCCGGTCTCATAAAGCAATCATTAAAAATTTAACGCAAATCGACAACGATAATCCTAATTATTTTTTCCTACCTCCTTTACTTGGAGAGGGGCCTAATACTTACAGTGGCATAAGCTATGTATTTCATCTCTTCAGAGAACGGAAAATTAATATTTATGCATTAAGCCATCCTGGTTTGTATGATTTCGCCTGTTTGCCCCAAAGTATGGAAGAAGCCGTTGACTGTTATGTTCATTCTATTTTGGACATTCAACCAGAGGGCAAATTTAATTTGCTGGGTTTTTCCTACGGAACCAATCTTGCTTATTATGTTGCACAAAAATTAATTGATTTGGGATTTCATGTGGCGCAAATTGAGTTAGTCGATGGGATGCCTCCTTTTTTGTATCAACATTTACTTCCTGCTGATTTTAGTATTATTTTAATGGAGCTTGCGGACTTTGTTATTGATATTTTAAATAAAAATTATTATCAGGAAAATCTGAACCCCATTAGCCTGCTTCTTCAAGAATCCTCCATAGAGCCACTGAGCAAGCTTCCAATTTTTGAACAAATCAATACCGTTTTTGACCTCATGCTTGCACAAACCCAACACGCTCAAGCAAGGCCCTTATTGGAGCTTGCAAGGCGCCACTTGATTTATGCGCAACAATCACCCCCCCCTCATAGACTAAATATTCAAACCTATTTGTATTTTTCAGACCGTACGCAAACTTATTTGTCTATTATCAATAAAATTCCCAACATAGAGCAAATGACTGTTTCCAAAATTTTTTATTTCTGGGATTTATATTTCAGTCATATTCAGTATGGCTCTTTTCGCAAAGCAAAATTAAATCATTTGGATTTGATAAAAAAAGAGGGTCGTAGCTTTTCAAATCTAGCCAGATTTTGGCAAACACCTTATGTCCGAGATGTGAGGGGTTTTTTACCTTTTTACACATTAAGTGAAGAAAATTCTCAAGAAATTCGTGTAACTATATATGGGGCATTAGATAAAAAACATGGCTTGAATTTACCTCTACCTAACATTCAAATTAACAACTATCAAACACAATTTTTATGTGATCACATTAGATATTTGGTGCGCGATACCGACACCTGTTATAGCGCTATCTATGTTTGGAGTTTTACCGCTCCAAAAGCCGCAAGCGGAGAATTTGATCGTTTTTTTTCAGAAAAAAATATACGTGCTCAGCATGCACTGGGGCTTGATGAAAACCCTAAAGAGACGTCGTTAGTTTGTACTATCACCTTAAAGGTATTATGGAATAGAAGTCCGTTGGTCGCACTGTCTTTTTACACCAAAACACTCTCCACAACACATCTCGATGAATTAATTAGCAACTATCAATTGCATTTGAAGGATATAAACCATGAATTGTTTCTGGTAAAAGATTATATTGTTCTGGCTCACCCTTCAACCAGTTATGCGATGGCCGAGGCTTCTAAACTAATTAATGCGTTTGTATTAGCGCTGTCTCCTCATTCAGTATTACGTACAAAACATGAAAACTCGGACAACCAGTTTAGCAAAGACACTCTTTCTGCAAAAACACCTGGCTTAGTGGGGTAAAACATCAAAACCATAATCATTATGATCCAATTTTTTTTAATTGGACCAGATATTATGAAATATTTTAGTGATAATAATACAACCATCATAAATGAATTACTTGAGCCTTTTCGGGAGATAAATCCCAATTTACCCGAAGGTGAGTCAATCAAGATCAAAACTCAAAACAGCGGGCTTGGTGTGTCAGCCGAGGCGCAGTGGCAAATAAATCGTTTTGCTGATAAAGTTCGGTCAGGCAAGTTTGATGAGGTAAGCAAAAGGGTTAAACTAAAACTTGTTGATCTGTTTACCCTCTACGCAAACCATCTTGATCAACAAATTAGCGAAGTACAAAACGCAAAATTACCCGTAAAAGATAAACAAGCAACTGCACTATCCTGGATAGAAGCTGCAAATCACCTTTTTGAGACAATAGTACCTGACTTAAGTAACTCTATTGCCCAGAAAAATTGTTCTTATGACAATCAGCTCTTATCATCATTATCGATGATGTTACATTATTTGGGAAAAATGAGACGATACAATCCCGCAATCAGCATTGAGGATAGATTACCTCTGCTGGAATATGCCGTCAGTATCAGCAAACATCTTGCGCCTTTCAAAGGCCAGGAAGACAGGCATTATTACAGTGATCGTACCAGCACTTTTGAAGCACCTGTCATCATTACTTACTGTCAATTAAAACGGTTTGATGAAGCAACTCTCATAGTGCAGACACAGCTTGAAGATTCTACCGCACGTCGCGCAAATTTTCATATCATCCAGGGGAACACGCGACTTTCTGACATTGCACGAGACGATAAAAGATTTGATGATGCCATAGAATACGCTACAAATGCTGTTAATTTTATCCTTGAAAGTGCCGAGAGAGGCGAAGAAGATTTTACTCATAACACGCTCTATTATAATGCCAGAGTATCACTTATGAATGCCCATCAAGAAATGGGAAATCACGATGAAGCTCGGCATATTGCAGAAGCCATGCGGACTGAATATGAAAAAGATCCAAATTGTGGTCTTAAAGAATCATATCACCTTAAAGAAATTGACAAGATATTAGACCAAGCTCCCTCCTCAACCTTAAGCATCTAGATGAGAATGTCGGGCGACGCGCCCGACCTACGCGGTGAATAAGTAAGATTTGCAATCCATGCTCGTTCAATCTACACCACTATTAGTTCAATATTAAACCATCCCGTGATATAATGCAGCGAATTATCAAAGGTAAATACAATGCTGCTAAGTATATCGTCAGATGATGAGTTTTATCGTTTTATTTCTTCAGAAAAATTAAATGCCCTATTTAAATCTTTTGAACTGACCTATCCTAAGAGCAGTTTTAGCTCCCTATTTGCTTACACCCCGCCAGGCACGCCGAACATTGATTATGCAACTAAAGGTTTACCGTGGTTTGAAAGAACGGCCATTATGGATTCTGAAGAAGAAGGTAAAAAATCAATATTAATCCTAGACCCACTACTGGCTCATCATTATGGAGTGAGGACGATAAGTGATTCAGATTACCTGGATCGCGTAACGGTAATTAAAGCGCTCTCGTTTAGTGGCTTTAAGCTTTACTACCCTAAATGGGTTGGGGCTTCTTATGAAATTGTGGAGCTAATCAAGCTTTCGGAATTAAAACAGTTATATCCCATCTTCCCTTCTTTTGATATTTTACTAAAAGAGTGTTGTGAAAAATTTAATCTCCATCGAGATGAATTATTTCCACTGGATACATTCACCTCAATGCAGATTCTCAACGCCATTATATCCGGCCGTACTAAAAAGCACGCGATTATGTATTCAAGCATATTTTCACCTGCTAATATTAATTTTCTTAGACCGGTGATTGACCATTTTTGTAACAAAGCAAGATTTGGCATACAATTTGAGTACTTGGATGAGACTCTTACCATTTTATCAAGCGTTTTAAATGATATTCCTCCTGAAAAAATAACCCATTTTCAGACCCCAAAAAGCGTGACCAATCCGGGTAAAAAGCTCAAACCTTATGAAGAGATAGGCAAAAATAGTGAAGCGCCTTGCATAGACTCACACCAAACCTTAGATCTTCAAGAACTGTCTAATAGATATCCACAGTTAGCCAGGCTAACTATAATTCTTCATCACGATTATGAATTTCACAATGATGAGAAAATAAATTTCCAACGACTAGATCATCTTTCACTTCATCTGTCTCAGCCTTTTCTCACCTATCAAGAGAATGAATACCACCAAAAATTTTTCATGCAACTCGATATAAACCCGGATATAAAATCACTTAAGGTTATAAATTTCCCACGCTTTCGCTCAATAAACACGCCCTTTGCAAGAGACATTACGGGGCTTAAATCCATTAAAATAATTTATAAACAAATGATTAATAATTTTCAGCACCTGGTTAATTTGATCAATCAAAACAAAGGGTTAATGGACTTAACCATTTTCAATGAAAAAAATGATGAAAGCCTGCTTTCGTTACCGTCACATATAAGTACTGTCCAACCTGACCGTCTGGAATCCTTGACGCTAAAATCCATTGGCATTGCCAGCAACGATCTGCAAAATCTCTTGGATAATAACCAGAGTTTAACGACATTATTTTTACATAATTGCTATCTTATTGATAACTGGGACGACAACTGGGAAGGAATGCTTCCAAAACTTAAAAATTTAACAATTCATTACGACGATAATTCGCGCGAAAAAACACACGAGGAACATAAGTTAAACGAGTCACCCATAAGTGCAATTGTAAAAAATTCATTTCAGTTAGAATATATATCGCTTAGCGAGCCAACCTCTGTAAAACCTGTCAAAATAACATCAGAGACAGAAGACCATCTCATGGAGGCGGCAGAGGCCGCAGCAAATACAACACTCCTTGGCAATCTATTGCGAGATGCTCATCATCTGAAAGAACTTATACTCATAGGGATGGCTCTAGGCTCTGATGAAGCCCATATTCCTTCACTGCATTTGCAAAGTCTCACTACGCTTACTATTCAGAGCGTAAAAAAACCGGAAAAGCTATTAGCCGAGATTTCACAAAACAGTCCAAATTTACGTACGGTTTATGTAGAGAATCTGGATATGGGAGATGAAGTCTGCGATTTAATACAGTTTGAAAAGGTGAAATATCTATCGCTGCCTGATAGCAAATTACATTTTGAAAAATTATGCAATAAACTAAATAAATCAACGATAGAAGAGTTAAACATAAGGCAAGCACTCTTTATAGAAGCCGTTCAGGATTTACCCTTAAATCAAGAAATACCCTCATTAAAACACTTGAGTTGCACGTTCCTTAGAATAAAGGGACAGGAGTTGGCAGCTATTCTTGGAACATTTCCCAATTTAGTCCAGTTAGATCTGGCCGGTACCATAACGACAGGGCGTTTTTACTTTAAAAACCCATTTCACTCACTAGTTGAATTAAATATTCGTGGGATGTGCGCCCACCCAACCAATCTAAGGCATCTTATACTTAATTGCCCCCTGCTCGCTCTGACGTTTTATGATGAGCTTAATGGTGAGTGGGAGGAGGATAGTGATGAGGATAGTGAGGATAGTGAGGATAGTGATGAGGATGAACTTGATGACATCTCAAGCGTTCAACTGGCTGAAGATCGCTTAAAGACGACCATATCTGATTCTGAAAGTTATGGTAGCAGAAATTATCATTATCAAACCAGTAGCTTTCAGCAACATCCAATAATTCGTAAAACTGATAGCTCAACATACACACCGCAAGATACATCACTAAAAGCGGTGGAGTACTTACCAGGTGTCGCGCCAACGCTGTATCGATTAAGGCAATATAGTCATATAAACAGGGCAAATGAAAGTTTTCTCTATGTCCCCCCTGACCACCATTTGGTCGAGGTTGAAAAATATGATGTCGCCAGGCTTAAACTGTTAGGGCCTGGTGAAATGGCCGTTCCTGCAGATGGTCAATATCATCCCATCGTATCTTCACAGCCATATGATCTGGTAGAAATTACAGGCGCCAATTTTAGATGCCATTTAAAAAAAGATATCCTGACCCTCCAATATTCTATTCGCAGCATTCATCCTGAAGAGGAGGATCTGCTATTTCAATTTAAAACCTATATGCTTAAAGAATTTGCAGTCTTGCAGCATTATTATTTTAATCCGCCCTGGCACGTCGTAAACGAGCTACAACTTTCCGTGACAAAGACGATTATTAACTGGTTATGCCATAATTTTGACACGCCTGCAATCTGGGATTCAGCCATAAAATGGCTCTACGGAGATGCTAATAAATGTAATTATTTTGATGAAAAAATAAGAAATGAAGGAGCAAATTTGGGAATTATGCCCGGTCTTATTGAGCAATATCGTCTTCTTACAGGGCATCAAACACCTAACAATATCCTTATCGAAGAATTCCAAAAAGTTGTTATAAATCAATTAAATTTTCTTGATGACGTAAACGCTATTCCTGCCATTATTAACTGGTTATTAATGCCATGCCCGTTTTCACCCTACAATGCCGTGCCAATGATCTTAATAGCAACTAGTTGGCAAAGTAAGCATCCCTTAGCTCGTCATAGTATGTTAAAGGAATTTTTTAGCAATAACGAATTTCTAAATGGCTTTGCTAACGAAAATCTTGATCTTCTTACTGAGCCAAACGAGTTATTTGCTATCCTGACTCAGCGACGGGGCGCTTGCCGACATAGATGCGATGGCTTTTTATTTTTAGCGCCAATGCTACTTCCTGACTTCTTTGTTTGGCAAAGTGCCAACGAGGTCCATAATTACATAGAGTCTATGTATAAAAAACATTGGGTGCGTTTGAGCGATACGCTAACCTGGTCACCTATATTGAAGTCTGATTTAGGCGGGCCACGTGTGCACCTCCAACTTGAAAAATTCCCCAAAAAGATTCCCGAGCAAGGCCTCGTAAAACCTGTATTTTTACCTGAAAAAATGCCACCCCAAGGAAGGCCTTCCTTGCCACCCAAAGCCATAGTATTTGCCAAATGGAATTTTACGAAGGCGACCCCCGACACTTTAATCACCCAAATAGTCGCAGCGCCAGGCCCTTCTGTGTTAGTAGCAATCCAGGATACGCCTGATGTTGATTTTTTATATCAGGCGTTATTAAAACAAAATGACGACTATGCTACTGCTTGCCCCACTACGTATTTATTGAGTAATTTACAAGAAATCGAGTCATTTAGTCTGCGCATTAAAAATGGCCAAAAAACCAGGCGTGATAGTGCATGGGAGGCTATGATAAACTCAGGCCAACCCGTTAATTTTCTGGTTAATGCAACAGCAAAAAACATTGGTCAGTTTTCGGGAATGTTAAATTTTTTAACGGACAATAAACGCCGACGTTTAAATGACGTAGCATTACCTCCATCAGTAAAAATAATTATCGTCATTAACCAACTGCAACGAAATAATTTCAGCCCTGATTTTTATTCACGCATTGATCAATCTTTTCAGGTTTACACATCGTTAAATTCCCTTCAATTATCACAAGCTAGAACAAGTACAGAGACTCCTCGGACAATTCCAATTGAACTTTACGAAAGCCCACAAGCGATTAATGAATTAATCGGTAAAACAGCTCTTGATGCTACCGGTCAATATATCTATGCGCAAGGACTCTTGCCTCGAGTGCGTAAAACTTCTAAAGCTCAATCAGAATTAACCACAATTGTGTTGAAAAATGAGCCCTCTACATCGTTGGCTACCAGAGCTCCTTTTACGATGCTTTTTAACGCCAGACGCTATTTTACCAATGGAAAATGGTACACATTACCCGCTAATGTTGATTTGGTTTCAGAAAGAGCCCCCTATAATTTTCCAGGTAACTACACAGTCTTTCGTTTTGAAAATAACATTCCCTCTCACCACTATGAAGCGATTTTAAATCAAAATACCTTTGCGTTATTTTTTGAAATTTTTAAAGTCCTTGGCGAAACATTAACTCAACATCCAGGCTGGCTCCAAGGGCATCAACAGCGTAATTTGTCCCTACTGGTTACAGCGGAGCTGCAACCTTCCCAGTGGAGTAAACTTCTAAACCATGCGGATAGATATCAAGTTGATTTAGCGATCTTCGTTCCTTCTCATATCACAATTCCAGGTGAGCTGGGGAAGAAAAGCGTACCTCTACCACCACTGCCACCAGCAAAAATCTTCGCTTTATCTCAAGTGAAACACCGAGATACTCATCATGCTGTTGCACAACTAAAACAACGCTATCCCGAAGCGGAAATATTTTTAATTCCTACAAGCTATAACTCAACCGATTTATTGCTAAATTTAAATTATCGACCGAATGTCAATGACTCAGCATTACATTTTGATGTAAAACCAAGGGTATTATATGAGGCTATAAAAGCTGAGAAAACCATCATTTTAGAAGGGGATTTATCCAACGAACTATTAGAGTCTTTATTAAGTTTGTTATCATCTCCCGCCAAATTATGGCTTAATGGAGAGTGGGTAATAATACCTGAAAATTCTCGTATCATTTGGGTGCACGACTGTAAAAAAACGCTGACCAAGCTAATTCCGTCACATGACTTTAACCCTGAGATTTCCGTGTGGGATACCTTACGAAACAGCCGTGAATTTGCAGAGAGAGATATACAACACCTTGAAAATTTCTTAACAGAAGAAAAAGAAATAACTCAAATACCCCCTTATGCCATGCTGTTATCTTTATTAGGATTAATGGCCAAACAAGCTAAATTCCCACTAAACTCTTTTCTACCTTGGTTGCGACCTGATTTATCAGTATCCACCATAAACTCGTTAATAAAACGGCTCAAGCAAAACTGGGAACAAAGCACAACCTTCAACCAGGATATTACCGAAATTTCCCTTGGCAAACGTCAAGGAATCGACGCCATTGCTGGTCCACAAATGCCCCCACCAAAACGCCAAAAACGGCTCGAAAACAAACGGAAATTACCCAATGCTTTGCAAAAATGCCTCGGTAAAATAGCCTCCTTATGGCAACATTTACCTGGCGTTATGCTATTAGGGGATGCCGGTACAGGCAAAACTTATGTGGTTTTAGAAGAGCTCATTCCTTATTTTAAAGCGCAAGGCATAACCATTGATTTATCAGTAAGCGAGTGTGCTTTTGAAAAATGGGTAAAAACTCCCGCTGTTCCAAATCAATATAATGTTTGGTTTGTAGATGAAGCCAATTTAAAAGCTCGCGGCTATTGGAAATATATAGAGGCTTTTTTACAAGGAAAACCTGTATTTATTGATGGCGTTTCTTACAAATTAGGTCCAGAACATAAAATTATTTTTGCCGGCAATTTAAACCATTATAAAGGGCGACACCCGATGCCAGAGGTTGAACCTTATATAGGAGCTATTGTATTTAATCCGTTAACGCTTGAAGAAATACAATCCCTGATATTACAACCTCTGGTTGCAACTTTATTTCAACAAAAAACCCAGCTCGCCCAGTTACTAACAAATGCTTTTACTATCGATAACTTTATTACCTTAGTACTCGATAATTGGCAAAAAAATCATGCCCTGATTTCTTCTCGCCGATTAAGTAACTATATTTTGCGTTTATGGCTACAAACTGAGAAATTGTTACAACAAGAATTAACAAACGAGGACGCTGAATCAAAGCTTTTGAAACTACTCGACAATGCGCAATTGAGCATCGAGAAGCCGAAAATTTCGTTTACCCAAAAGCGACCAATGGCACACACTCCGGCAACATTCTTTCAAACAGTTATACCGCAGGTGCCTACTGCAAACTGCGAGATGATAAATGCCGAGGGCGAGATACCCTTTATTATAACGCCAAGCCGCCGCGCCATTCATGAGCGTATCGTAGCCATGTTAGTATTGAGACAAATGCGTCAAACTGTGCAAAATATTGGACATGTGGGCGATCGGGGCTTAATACTTGAGGGCTCTGCAGGTATAGGCAAGACGGAAATTGTTCTTGCGACATTAGAATCCCAGGGCTTTACTCTCGCCAATATCCATGATGAAAAATGCCGGCAAGTAGAGCATTATTACCATATCACGCATAGCTCACTAGCTGAAACCCGACAAATATTGCTTCAAGCTGCTGAAGACGGCGCAGTTGTAGTATTTGATGAGCTCAATACTTGCAGTGAAGAGTATCTGGCACAGATTGAAATACTACTAAATACTTTATTAAGTGGTAAAAATCTATCAGGTCAATCCTTTAAAAAGGAAGGTTTCACTCTATTTATTACGCAAAACCCTGCAGCGACCTACCACAATCGGCGATTATTATCTGATGCCTTGCTTGATAGAATGGAGCAAACGACAGTTGATGACTATCCACCGGAAGAATTAACCGCTTTAGGGCGTTTGAAATACCCTATGATTCCTGCAGAAAGAATAGATGAAACGAGCGCGGCCTATGAACCCGCTGTAGCCTATTCAAAAGAACATTGCTTGCACCCGGAACCATGCTGCCGGGATTTCTTTAAAGAACTTGATAAATTAAAAGCCAAGTATGATATTTCACCTTGAATCATAGCCATTTTGTTATTCAGATAAGCTCCCGTCTCATCAGAGGCGGAGCTTATCTGCCGTAAATTCCATCAACTCTCAGGGACTAACAAAAGGTTGACTGTCTACAAAACGAGCACTTGTGTCACCTGCATAAACTTCATTATTGGAAAGCGGTAATTTTTTAACCGACGCGCCTTCACCCAAATTTAATTTATTTAAATCCACCCAAAAAACATTGGGTCTGTTCGCGCTTTCAAAAAAGTACAGTTTATTTTTTAAATCAGAAACACTGCGCCATATTGTCGGGGCAACATTGGGTCTGTCTGGTGTTTTAGCGATTATTGGTACCGACAAGTTTCTTATAATTGAGAAGACAATTGCCACCGAGTTTTCTATCGAGGTTGATGGAGGAGCCACACTCACATAGAAAGTTGCCCGTACAAATCTGTCATCTGGTTCACCCGTTCCTGGAAGAAACTCCCCTTTTAACCGCGTCCAGTAATCATTGAGTGCTAGTTGTTTGTCGTAAGTAGGCTCATTAGTCATCACCTTATATTGTTTTCCATGGTGAGTGACCAATTTGCCATCGATGTATTCAAAAACAGCATTATCACCACTGGGATCAGTTACCGCCAAATGAACAGGTGGAATCATGCCATTGGGTAGGGGAGGCGCCAACATATTAAATTGTTGTTGCGTTAGCCCTTTTACAACTTCATCAACGCTTGCATAATTATCCAATACAAATGGCACCCAATTGTATATAGAGATATTGATATGATCCGGATTTTTTTGGCCATAATCAGAGGTTGCCAAATAGAGTAAATTGGCATTTAATCCTTTAGTATTAATCCCGTCTACGACTGCCATGTTATAGGCACTTGCAACAACACTGCCATATTTGGATTTCCATTTCACACTGTTTTCGGCATTTCCACCAACTTTTGACAGGCCCGCGGGGAATGCCCATATATCAGTTTTGGCATCTTCCATCCAGTCGAAGGAGCGCCCTGTTACAACGGTATTTTCTGCTGAAGTATAAGTAAAGCGGCTACAAGCAAAGGTCGTTTCCGAACTTATCAAGCAGGCTAAAGATAATATGACTATTTTCCGAATGTTCATGCTATATAATTCCTTTTAAATTATACTCCGTGGGCTATAAGCCTGTTTAAAGCCATAATGAACAGATTAGCATAATCCGTATTATAATTTGCATATTCCTATTAATTTATCAGAACCACGCTAACGAAGTATCTGCATTGATTCGCTCCGGTTTCTATACTACTCTAGATTTAAATAATAAAAATAATGGTTAATAAAAGATAATCATATGATCTTATTAAACCGTGCTTTGGGGTTATTGTTTTGCTTTATATTGCCTCTTACCGGGGAAGCTCAGCTTTCAGGCTCAGCCTTAAATAGTCAATCAGTAGTTCCTGTTAGTCAAGCAAATAGCACGAGCAGTTATACGTTTAAACAATTCGGTTGGGATGGTGCGGTAACGCTGAATGGTTATCAACCGGAGACTACTCTTTATCTTCCACTGGCAAAACGGTTAAACATTCAAAAGATTGTTTTACACTTAACAATGACTTTCTCCCCAAAGCTTACCGAGGGCAGCAAGGTCGATATTAAATTTAATCAAACACTAATTACGAGCCTGTCTCTGCCCACTGATGCGAACAAAGAAGTAACGGTGGATGTGGAGTTACCTGTTACCCAACTCTCAGAATCCTGGCAAGAATTAAATTTTTCAGCTTTTTTAATGAGTAATATTAATTTATGTAATCCTGATATCTGGATTTATATTTCTCCTGAATCAACTATAACCATAGATTCGATTAACCAAGCCTTTAATGGAACATTAAATGACCTTCCCTATCCATTTACAGAGCTTACGGCACTCTCTCCTATTTCCACTCATCTTTTATTACCTGAAAATCCCAAATTAGAAGAAATTTCTTCACTTATGCAAATGGCATTTAAGCTGGGCGATAAAATCAGTGATGCCAAAGGCAACATATCAAGCGGTATAATCAATGCAGCTAGCGAAAAACTGCAAAATAGCAATCTGATTCTTGTGGGCACTTTGCCGCATATTTTAGAGAACACCTCAGCAGAGTTTAAGAATCTGGTACAAATTGATGAAATTAGCGCGCACTCGAAAGACGACAATGGAATGCTCTTGCTCAATCAGTCGCCTTTTAATCCTTTGCGTGGGCTATTAATCGTTAGCGGCTCTAACGAGGTAGCATTGAATAAAGCCACGAAGGCTTTCTTAACGGACGAATTTACAGCGCTTGCATCAGGAAAATTAGCCCTCGTAAACACGATAGAAACCCCGGAAATAAAAATGCCTGGGGAGTTCTATGAAACCACCCTCAAAGACTTAGGCTATGACGATAAAAGCGTTTCAGGGCTTGGAAGGCACCGGATGAGCTTCAATATATCCTTACCCAATGACCGCATTCCGGATTATTCGAGTATTAAGACCTTTATTACAACGCCGATTTTCAACAAAGAAGGCCTCTCACAGATTACGCTATTAGTAAATGACCAAAAACAAGGGACATTTTGGATAAGTAAGGAGCACTCAGGATGGAGTGCAACCATCGACTCCAGCGCCATGAAACCGGGGCTAAATAAATTAGACTATTTAATTGATCTGCATTTTAAAGACCGTGCTGATGAGAGTTGTTCTCGCGCGAGTTATGACGACGTATGGGCAACAATCCATTCAGAGACAAAAGCGAGCTTTTCATTTTCCAATAAATTCCCTTTTGCCATGTTAAACCAATTACCCGTGCCCTTTGCAAAAGAGGTGACAATCATATTACCAGAACAATTGACTAATGAAGATATTAATATTTTTAGCAAACTATTTTTTAAATTAGGGCAGCTTTTTAAGCTCAGTCCTGTAAACATGAACGTCCTTGGAAGTAACGAGGTCACTGAGGAATTTATTCGCAATAATAATGTAATAATTCTGGGGACAGCCGAAACAAACCCCTGGGTGCGATATACCCTTGACTATATGCCGGTACAGCTTAAAGGTAAGATGCGCTATTTAAAATTTACAGAACAGCAACTTGAGCTTTCAGGTGAAAATTCTACGGGTCTCGTGGAGCTTATGCCCTCCCCCTGGAGCGAGAAGCATGCCGTTTTACTTATAACCAGTGACAATAAACAAGGTCTTCACAACAGCATTAACACACTGGTGGATGATAAAGAGCGCAGTAAATTAAATGGTAATATTGCTTTTATTAATCAGGATCATACTGTAGAAACGTTAAATAGCTCTGACAACCGATATATAAGCCCTACTCACCGAGTGCTGATTTACTTACGCAATTTGGGTAAAAATATCTACTATTATTTCTTCCATCACCCACAGGCTTTCATTTATATTCTTGTATTTTTAGTTCCTCTCATTATAGTCTGGCGGCGACGGAGGAAACGAAAATTGTAATGGATAAAAATGACCGACGCGCGCGTCTTATTAAATTTATTAATCTGGTTTTATTGATTATAAGCTTAAATAACATTGCTCTGGCCAATTCATCGGATCCAACGCTGATTTTTCCCGCTACCGAAAATAGTCAAAAGCCTTCGGCCTTTTGGCTTAACAATAAAAAACCCTATCCAACCAATGCCTGGTTTATTAATTTTGTGCTGGGAGAAGATAAAAACACTCCCAGCTACCCTGTTAATATTTTTCCCTATTTAGCTCAAATAAGCCCCGAGGGAATTAGTTTAAGTTATACCAATTCCATTTATTACAAGGAGCCTGCCTACCCTGATTTTGTTTCAGCTTTATACTATCAATTTGAAAACCAATTAACCTTAGGCACCGTAGAGGAAATGGATAATTATGGGGTGGAATCTTATCATGGCTTAAAAATTAACCTGCAATGGAAAAATGATAAGCAGCAAATGATGACAGCCCCCATCGTACAAGGCTCCCCCTATGTCACCACTATTTTTTCCAATACTACGCCAAAACTGAGTTCAGGTTTTAAACTAATCTCCGTCAATGAGCAAACATCAAGAGGCATTATTGCTCCGGCCAATCGCTTTGAATTAATTTTTGCAACAGATGCGCTTAACCAACAAACCTGGATCCTATATAGTGAAACACCTATTACCCTGCACTGGGAGTATAATGCGGGCAAGGTAATATTAAGTACAAAAGTGCCCTACACTGGATGGCTAAGGCTGGTCTTACAAAAAGATAGTCGTACTAATCTTAAAAATGACCCGGGCGAACTTGATGCGTTTAGCCAGACTATTCCTCTGGACTACCAACAGACTTATTATTCCACTGATGAAAGAGTAGCCTATTCCTTCATTTGGCAAACCCAGAATGCAAAAGTACCGCTACTGCTGTCTCTTCCTCATCAACGCGCCACCCCCGATCTTTTAATCGCTCAATCCAAAGTAAGCTATCAGGGAATTAAGGGGCAAATGACGGGTGAAACAAAAGCGCGCTGGGAAATTGAATTACCCAACGTGCCGATTGTATTTCTGGAACCTAAAAAATACAGCGAAGAGCAAAAAAAAGATTTACATAAAGCTTTAATTAAAGACATCAATGAACTGTTAACAAACCCTTTTCCAGATGATGGCCCTTATCAGGTTGGTAAACGTCTGACACGTGCCGCGAGAATTTTGTTAATCGCTGATCAATTAAATGAAAATAACCTCAAAGACAAGCTATTGGCGCGCCTCAAAAAAGTTTTGGGGAAAAAAATGTTGGGTAATAAAGGGTGGCGATTTGAATATGACACTACCTGGGGTGGAATTATTCCAAGCGTTAATGATTATGGGGCTCGTCATTATAATGATCACCATTATCATTATGGCTACTGGGTTTATACCATTGCTGTTATGGGCAAATTTGATCCCGATTGGTTGAACAACCCTCTTCAACCTGGCTCTTTTTCACCCAAGCAATGGACTGATAACCTTATTCGCGATTATGCGAATAAAAACCACTATGACCCCTACTACCCGGCTCAACGCCATCAGGATGATTATGCTGGCCATTCCTGGGCTTCTGGTCTTTCTGCCTTTAAAGATGGTCAAAATCAACAATCGAGCAGTGAAGCCGTTCACGCGTATTACGCCCTTGCTCTCTATGCAAAGGTAATCAATGACAAACCGTTGTATAACTGGGCAAATTTTTTAATGGCACGCGAACTTAAGGCCGCTCAAATCTATTGGCAAATCCAGAAAACAAACGCCGTATACAGTGAAATTTTCAAAGCCAATAATAACGTAATCGCCAATTTATGGGATAGCAAAGTGGATGTAAATGCATTTTTCACCCATTGCAAAACAAAATACCGCTGTGGTCTGGAATATTCTTATGGGATCGAAATGCTACCATTTACAGCAATTACCAGCCACCTTCTAAATAAAGAATGGTTAAAAGATTCCTATCCAACACTCATGAACTTGATAAATAATAAATATGGAGAAATTACCGCCGCCTGGCAATGGATATTACTTAAAGGACTCGTTCCAATTTTAACCGCTGAAGAAAAAAAATACTATTTTTCAAAGGCAGTAGACTCAAATCCTGAAGAGTATGATAATGGAGATTCAAAAACAAATACCTTATATTATTTAATTAATGATTAATTTCTCTACAATAACGGATAATTGGCCCAGGAATTTTTTATTAATTCTGTTACTTTTTCCTTTAGTCGGAAAAGCCCAGTTTTTATCCCTTTCATTTGTGGGCGACTCTTTTTACACAGAGACCTCAAATTTAAATCAACCAACGTTTAGTTTACCTGACAATGCAAAAAGTTTAATCCAACAAAACCTTTCTCCTTCAAGCAGCAAATCTCCTCAATCAACCCCAAAAACCCTGGGTTATGCCATCATCTATGCTATTTTTTTAGGGATGGCTTTGTCAGGTTTCATTCCGGTTATCACGTTTTTTATCGAACACAATCTTTCAGGTTTGCATGCATTTTGTAATCACCTAAGAAAATGCAAAGACTATTGCCCACGAGTGGCGATTATTATTCCGGCATGGAATGAAGCGCTTGTGTTAGAACACACCATAGACATTTTGCTTAAAATGGATTACCCCCTGCCATCCCTGCGAATTTATATAATTGATGATGGAAGCACCGATAACACCCAGGAGCTCCTTAACGTTATACAAGAGACCTATCCCGAGAATGTATTTCACATTTATAAAGATAGTGGGGGTAAGGGCAAAGCTTATGCGGTAAATTATGGTTTGAGAGCCGTTCTGGCTGAGCCGTGGGCGGAAGCAATACTCTTGATTGATGCGGATATCTCGTTTAAAAAAGACGCTTTGCGGCTTATGGCGCGACATCTCGCTGATCCAGCCGTTGGTGCGGTGACCGCCTACATCAAGGTTGGAAATCGAAATACTAATTATATTACGCGCTCCATTGGCTATGAATACATAGTATCTCAATCCGTCGCACGCCGCGCTCAAAATGTACTGGGCGTGGTCGCCTGTTTGGCCGGAGGCGCTCAGTTACACTCGCGGGCTAACATTGAAGCACTGGGAGGCGAGATTAATACCTCCACACTTGCAGAAGATACTTACACAACCTTTGTCACCCAAAAAATGGGTAAGCGCGTTATTTATGAAGGGAATGCTTTTGTTTACGCCGAGGAACCCAAAACAATTCTCGACGTCTGGAAACAGCGTTTTCGTTGGGGTCGGGGAAATCTGCAAATTACCAAAGCCTTTAAAGATGTCTGGTTTCGAGACAAAAGCTCTTCTTTGGGAAATTTATTATTTGGGATAATCTGGTTCTCTGTAATTTTAACGCCGATTGTAATGATTTTTTCTGCAGTGGGTCTGGTTGGTTTATTTATACTTAACAAACAACATTCCGTGCATATTTTTTTCTCTTTGGTGTCAGTAAGCTTTTTTGTCTACTTATATACTACTCTGCTCGCCATTTTAGTCGATAAGCGAACCTCTCGTTTATCCTGGCTTGAAGGGATTTTTTATCCTGGATTGATTTCGATAATTATTCTCCTTATTTCACTGAACCCTGTATTTTTCTTCAACCTGCTCAATTATTTTTTTAATCTCGAGGAAACCACAACGCTTAACAACTGGCTTTTGTTATTCATGGAAACCTGGAGTGCTTTGTGTATGTTTTGGGCATGGATTGTTTTTCGATTGGAATATATTGGTCTTCCACCCGCTGTTAGCAATTTTCTTTTATTTATTGTGGGCTATGGGCCTCTACTCTGTGCTATCAACCTTGCAGCCTATATCGCCGAGATTAAAAACCCAAATCTCAAGTGGGATAAAACTGAAAAAATCAGCACCAAAAGAGTTATCTATTCCCATACAAAACCCACGCGTCCTTATAACTTTGAGAATCATCTTTACCGTGACAAACGCCGCGAATATCGCTTCCTTTGCCAACAAGTTCTGAGTCTCCTGATAGTAAGCGGATTCTTCCTGTTAATTTTTTCTTTTTAACTGTAAATGCAATGATGAAATTAAAAAGATTATTACCACTTGTTATTTTCCTTCCCAACGTTTATGCCGGGCAAATTAGCCTTTGTGACAGCTCAAAGGGACTCGAGCTAGTTAACCAAAATAGTTTTTCGCAAGCTCAGGTAGAAATGATTTTAAAGGGTTGCGATAAAGTCTCACCAAATGATCCACAAGTACTCCTGTTACATGGGCTTTTAGCAAGAAGGCAAGCTCTGAACAATAATAATTATTTACCTGCTATAGAATGGCTCGAAAAAGCCCGTACAATCGCGCCAGCTAATCTCACCATTAACCAGGAACTGGCAGCGACTTATGAATTATCCAACAATTTAACCGAGGCGCTGAGCCTCTATAAACTTATTTTGTCAAAAGATGACACTAACAGACTCGCCTTGTTAGGCATCGCCCGTATCTACAGAATACAAAAACAATTTGACCAGGCTCTTCCTATTTACCAAAATTTACTCGCCAAAGCCCCTCATGATACTGAAGCCCTGAATGGTATCGCCTGGATTAAAGCGGCACAAAATGATTTGCTCGCTGCAAGTAATCTTTTTCAGGAAAGTTTGCAAATACAACCAGGGAATCAGGAAGCCCTCCTGGGTTTAAATGCAATAAAACAAACGACTGCAGAGACTCAAAAAATAAAAGAACAATGTAACGTTTCAGTAGGCTTAATTTTAGTTAGCAAAACGCCTCCCCCTGCTTCAGAAATACAAGCGATTTTGGCCAATTGTAAAAAAAATCATATCGATACAACTGAGACACAACTATTAGAGGGCCTATTAGCTCGCCATCAAGCGCTGACCAGCCATGACTTTAGCGAGGCCATAATTTGGTTACAGAAAGCCATGAATTCTGCAGCCAGTACGGATAAGGGACCTGCGATTGAATTAGCCGTGACTTATGAATGGGCGAAGCAACTCCCAAAAGCAGGTGCAATTTATGATTATATCCTTGCTTATGACCCGACCAACCGAGCCGCAACTCTTGGCAAAGGGCGAGTATTGCGGCTGGAACAAAATTACTCGGAAGCAGCAAACATTTATCTCAGGCTTTTACAAAACAATCCCCGAGATATTGATGCTATTAACGGTCTTGGCTGGATTGAGTTTAGCCAAAAAAACTTTTCGAAAGCAAAAGACTATTTCAATCAGACGCTGGCAATTCAATTAACTAACACCGAAGCGCTTCAAGCGCTTAATCAAATCAGAGCAGCTCAGCTCACCCCTCCTGTTTATTCTCCTTGCGCACTCGACAACGGACTAAAGCTGGTTAATTCAAAAACACCTCCTGTTGCGGATATTGAGGCCATATTACAACAGTGTGAAAATGCGCATTTTGAGGATACCAATGTTGCATTATTGCGCGGCCTTCTGGCACGTCACCAGGCCAGGGCAACTAAAAACTATCAACAGGCAATATTTTGGCTTCAAAGAGCAATGCAGTCTGCTGCAAATATCAACAAAACCCCTGCTCTGGAGTTAGCCCTGACCTATGAACAGGCAGGGCAGCAAAAAGAAGCAAACACAATTTACCAACAAATTCTGAGACAAGAGCCGGATAATAAAGCCGCATTATTAGGCAGTGCTCGTATACTACGTGCAAATAATAAGCCGCAACAAGCTCAACTGATTTATACGTATTTATTATCAAAAAATCCAAATGATACCGATGCCTTAAACGGTATGGGTTGGATTGAGCTTGCAAAAAACAATTTACCACGGTCCATTCATTTTTTTGAATCAAGCTTAAAGATTATGCCCACCAATGAAGAGGCAAAAATCGCCCTAAAAAAAATTACTTATCTTAAAACCCATCCAACAGTAGCTGCAAAACCGCTTTGCGATGCGAATCAGGCACTCATATTATTAAATCAGACAAAGCCTGACTGGATGGCGATAAATAAAATCTTGTTTCAATGTGATAAAAAAATGCCTAGTGATACCACTACTCTCATGCTTCATGGCCTGCTGGCTCGCTACCAGGCGAAAAAGAGTAATGATTACAAGGAAGCAATTGCCTGGCTCAAATTAGCCGCTCAGAGTGCGAGTCCTGATAACAAAATGCCGCTTTTTGAATTGGCGGTTACCTATGAGTGGGCAAGTCAGCCCCAAAAAGCCCTGGTCATTTACCAGCAATTATTGTTCAGGCAACCTGATAATTTGACAGCCCTTTTAGGTCAAGCCCGTGTTCTGAGAGCGTTGTATCTTATAAAACCATCGGTTGCAGTGTACGAAAAAATTCTCAAAACAAACCCCAATAACGTCGAAGCCCTTAACGGGTTAGGCGAATCAAAATTCACCAATTATGAACTGGATACAGCAAGAACCATTTTTAATAAAGTCTTGACGATTGATCCACAAAACAAAGACACTCAACGAAATTTATCGCTTCTTAATAATACCACTAAAAGTATTCTTGGTATTACTCAAGGTCATTACTCCGTTCCTCCCGAGACGTCTGATGGGACTAACCTCTTTTATTTCAGAAATTTGAATGCAACAGACGCCCTGACAATCTATGCTACCCATAACACCAGACAGATAGAAAGTGGATTCTCTTCAGGACCTACTTTGCTCCCCAATAATAGCCTATTGCTAGGATACCAGCGCCAGATACCCAATCAATATGGCTGGCAGGCAAGCTATGATGCTCGCCAGCACAACAGTCTTCCATTTGAACATCGAGCCTATGGCTCAACAAACCTTTTTTTAAGTAAAAATTTTCAATGGTTTAACGCGTTAAGACTTGCATTCCCCAGTCCCTGGAATGCTCAACTATTAATCTCCGGGGTTACCGCTTACACTCCTTTGCCTTTCAATGTTACCGTGACAGGCTTTTGGGCTTTTCAACAAATCGGCGGTAAAAGTGAGTCGTATGCGCTAGACTTTAGTAAGGAATTTAGTAATCGCTTGTTTTATGATATAGGTCCATCTTATTTACCCCGCGAAAAAAGCTGGGAAATTCATGGCCGATTGATTTTACCAACCTTTAAAAATCAGGCGTTCGTAGCGGAATACTCCCATTATGTATTCAACAGGAGTACCTTTGCTACAGCAGGTTGGCGCTTTTACTGGGCTTAAGATTAGGGAAGATAATGAAAATACTCATTACTGGTGCAGGCGGTGCTGCCGCCATAAGTGTCTGGAAGAGTTTGGGCCAAGACCATGAAATCTTTATGGCAGATATTGATCCCTGTGCTGCGGGGTTGTATTTGGTTCCGCCAGAAAGAAGGTTAATTATCCCCGCTGGCAATTCCCCTCGTTTTATACAAGCATTGCTTAACCATTGTGAAAAAAATCAAATTCAAGCTCTGATACCAACGGTTGATGTCGAACTACTGCCTATTGCCGAGAGCCAAAACCTGTTTAACGCTAAAGGCATTATTGTTCCCATTAGCCCTGCGGCCACCCTTGATTTATGCCGTGATAAATATAAATTGCTCAGTTATTGTGAGGATACAGGTCTTACACCGTCATTTTGTCTGATGACTGAAACGACGACTATTTCAACTTTTCCCTGCTTTGCAAAGCCTCGACTCGGTGCGGGGTCACGGGGTGTATTAACGATTCACAACAAAAAAGAATTGCAACAACTGCCCAAAGATAGCAGCTACCTTGTACAAGAGCTTCTGCCTGGAGAAGAGTATTCTGTCGATGTATACATTTCGAGCAAAGGAGACGCCCTCGCCGCTGTGCCTCGTTTAAGAATGAAAATTGACTCGGGAATTGCTGTTGCGTGCCAGACCAAGATTTATCCTGAATTAAGTGCAATGGCATTAGAAATTGCGAAAAAAACAGGAATTTTATACGTTGCCAATATTCAATTCAAAGCCAATGCTGACAATCAATTTAAACTTCTGGAAATTAACCCGCGTTTTCCGGGCACATTGCCTCTCACAGCGGCCGCGGGCATTGATATACCCAAGTTGCTCATTAAAGATATTTCCAATGAATCTCCAGGTACAGATTTGCTTACGTTTAAAGAGTTAATGGTAGTTCGTTATTGGACTGAGGAGTTTTTTCCAATTGATGAGTGGCGCGCGTTATGTCCTTAAAGTTGTGGTTAATCAGACACGGGCAAACGTCAGTTAATGCCGGTATCTGGAGCGATAAACCTGCTGAAGCCTGTTTAACACCTTTGGGAAAAGAGCAGGCCATGAAAGCGGCATTAGCCATAACAGAGCCGCCTCAGCTAATCATTACATCACCCTTGACGCGCGCGAAAGAAACCGCCGAATATGTTTTGAACCGTTGGCCCTTAAGCCCTTCATGCAGTTGGCCCATACAGGAGTTTATCTATCTTTCACCGAGCGAATTAAAGAAACTTGATGAACCAGCGCGCAAGGAGCTTATCAGCTCCTATTGGCAAAAATGTGATCCCTTCTATTGTCATGGCAATGACACGGAGTCTTTCAGTGCTTTTTTAAAGCGTATTGAGCTGTTTTCTCTACAGATATCCACATTAAAAGGTTTCGTTGTTGTAATTGGTCACGGACAATTTTTTAAAGCCTATCAACTGGGATTACACTATGGATTTAACGCCAGTGCCGTATGGATGAAGCGATATAGAGAGGAAGAAACGCATAATCCCATTAAAAATGGTGAAATAATTAAGCTGTTTTTTGACTAACAAAAAAATTTACTGGAGTACCAATTGAAAAAGGTATATGAAATTCTTCTTATCGAAGACAATATTACACTGGCCAAACAAATTTGCGGCTGGTTAGGAAAAAAAGCCAATGTTGTACATGTTACAGATTTTAACCTGGCAAAAGAGCTGGCTCATCAAAATAATTGGCATATCGTTATTACCGACTTCAATATCGCTGTTGAGAATGGTCTTGAAATAATTCAAATTGTAAAAAAAACAGATTCAAATACCGCCGTATTAATTATTGCAGAAAATGTTAAAGTCGAATTTATTTTACATGCAATGCAGCATCATGCAGATGGATTATTATTTAAACCCCTTGATAAAAATGAATTTTGCACCCGTGTTTTTTCTTTAGCAGAAGAATCAAAACTTAAGAAAAGCAAAAAAATAATTCTTGCGATTGGTGCTCACCCTGATGATGTGGAGTTTGGCTGTGGCGGTACGTTGGCTAAACTACACTCTGAAGGTAATTCCATTAATATTGCGACGTTAAGCCTTGGGAAATTTGGCGGAGAGCCTGAAGTCAGAAAAAAAGAAGCAACACTTGCGGCCCAGTATCTTGATGCGAATTTATACCTGGGTAATTTCGCCGATACCAAAATTGCTCCTGATAGAGAAACCATTTTATTTCTTGAAAAGATTATTCAGAAAGTGCAACCAACTCACGTATATACTCACTCATTTCACGATAGTCATCAGGATCACCGCAATATTTATCAAGCAACAATCACAGCCTGCAGGCAAACCCCTAATATTTTCAGCTACCAATCTCCTTCTGCTACGACAGAATTTCGTCCAAACAGCTTTATTAATATTAATAATTTTATCGAAAGAAAATTAAAAATTCTTAGTGTGTTTGAGAGTCAAAATAATATACGTCCCTATCTGCAAGCGGATTTAATAAGAGCAACCGCACGGTACTGGGGTCGATTCAGTAACTATCAACTGGTTGAACCCATGGAGGTTATCAAAGGTGATTTCTGATGTATATCCATGCATCGTTTCATGAAAATGTCTTCTGCAGATTTTAAATCTCGGAAAAAACGCACGTCTTTGCGAACAAAGTGAAGCAATCCAGTGGCCTTGGAAAAGCTAATTAGCGCATCTATTGCTCATAGGGTCACTGGGTTGCTTCGTCTCTGCCTCGCAAAGACGAGTTATTTAGCCGCATTTAAAAAATCCTGTGCAAAGGATTTTAAATTGCCAGGTGCAAGTTTAATATTCTTATAAGCCTTGTATGGTAAAAACCATTAAATAAGATAAGATTATGGGGTCTTGGGTATCCATTTTTATAAAAGGTTTGGCTTCTTCATTAATGTTTAAAATAAAATCTTTTTATAGTTATTTGTTGATAATACTCATTATCATACCGTGTAAAATTTATGCTAATCCACCATCAACGCGAGTTTGGACAAACGTTATCTATAATACGCATTTTTCATCACACCCTGAGTGGTTATATGGTTACGTTCTTGAAGGTCGCTTTAAAAATCAATCAGGTTTATTTTATCAAGGCCTGATTCAGGGGCAGTTAGGTTATAGCCTGTCGGATACTACCCAGGCCTGGATGGGGTATACGCTAATACCAAATACCGTGGTTGAGCCAACAGGAAGAGTGTCCCATACTATTCAACGCATCTATCAACAATTAATTAAAGAACTAATAAACACTCCTGAGTATGAAGTATTTTCTCGCTCAAGAATCGAAGAACGGCACCGACTAGGTGAACATGGGATTGGGCTCGTCTACAGACAATTACTTATTGTAAATTTACAACGACTGAGTTGGCATGACGAATATACGCCATTTATATCAAACGAAGTATTTGCCAATTTAAATAAACCAGCCTGGGGCAGTCAAAAGCCATTTAATCAAAATCGATTGATAATGGGTTGGTCTTTTCCCTGCGGCAAACACAACTGTCAGTTAGCCTATCTTAATCAGTTTTTAGTCTCAAGGTATAATAATGAACAAAATAATGTAATTTTTTTCAGCTTAATACTATAAATCCGTTTCCACCTTCTATTACCATACCTTCTTTTTTCTGATAAATTAAAATGAGCCATCCATAATGGATTTAAGATTGGAGTCATTTGGAAGTTTTGGGAGCCAGGCTACACGCTGCCGATTTTTCCCTTAAGGCATTTACAAGGAGCGTTAGCTGATGCTTGGGAGTAATTTCTTGAAAGTAGCATTACCCAAACTGTTTGCCAGCAAATATCGTCGGGTATTTTTTTTATTTTTCATCTTTTTTACAGCAGCTCATGCCTTTGAACCGCTGGTTTATATGCGCCCTAACGAAACACCGATGTTTACCGAATTATACCAACGCTATGGGCTCTTAAATCCCCCTGCTTTGCATGTTTATGACAGCTCGGTCTATCTTGGTCAACCTGGCGAACAAGGGCTCCTCATTCATTCGAGTGACGCTTTTTTTAAGGATGTCGATGAAGCACTTCGTGCTTATCATGCGCGCATTAATAACCAGGAGCTATTTCTTAATCCTGATGAAAAAGAGTATATTTTTAGCCCTTCAAACGGCTCATTGCAAATCATTTTTGCGCTAGTATATGCTATTGCAACATCAGAACCTGATAAAAATTTTCTTTTTGTGGAAAAAATTCCCTTTTATTCATTCCATGAACATGCGATCTCCTACCGACCTTATCCTAATGCACGGTTTCAGGGTTTTAATGATCCCAAAGAAATAAAACCGAATCTTAACGAAACAGTCGTCGAGTTTGTAACCTCCCCCAATAATCCTGACGGCACTTTTCGCAAGCCCTATACTGATGCAAAAATTATCATCGCCGATTTCGTTTTTTCTTCCCCCTCTTATGGCAGTGATGGCTCAGGCTACATTAAAGACAATATTGCCTGGCTTGCCAAAGCGCGAACCGAAGGAAAGCATGTATTTGCCTTCAACTCGGTTTCCAAGGCTCTTGGCAAGCCAGGTTACCGACTCGGTTATTTGTGGTTTCCTATGTATGATTCTTATGCAGCGAGTATTTTTCACAATTATTTTTCTTATATCTGGAAACTGACCGTAGGAGGCAGTACGCCAGGTGTTGCTGATGCTCTGAATCTCATGTCAGCTATAACCTCTCTTCCGGATGCCGGCCAATCGCTTCGTCAAGATGCTTTCAAGACAATTGTAAAACGGCATAATATCGTTAAAACCGAGTTACTTAAGCGTTATCCGGGAACTAATGTCGTGAGTATTGAAGGTAGCCCCACTTTTTTCGCAAAGCTCAATAGCCCGGAAACCAAACAATTGCCTGCCGCTGGAGTCATCTTTAAAACGTTTAATGTTGCCGTTGATAACGGTGATGCAATGGGGGCTGGCGATGACTTCATTCGCATTAACCTGTGTGGTTATAGTGGCGATTTGGCGGAATTTCTAAATCGCCTTGCTGGCGTTAAAAAATATAATGCAGATGAGCTCTTGGTATCCTCTGCGAATCATTGTACACATACCGTTATTCATGGGAATGAAAATAACCGTTATGTCGCTATCCCTAATGATTGCACTATTGATGTGGATGCAGAAGCTGCTGACGTTCAAATAATATTACCGCCATTTATTAATTTTCAACGCAGTAATCTCATCACTATTAAAAAAATTGATAACAGCAATCATTCAATTACAGTGCAAACAAAGCAATTTACAACAACTGTTAAGAGAGCGAATGAACAGCTCCGTGCCCAATGGACGCAACCATTTTTCATGAATGGTCAATGGCAAATCATCACCCTTAAAACCGATGTTATGCCAGGCTCCGTGAACGCTTCCTAACGGTCGCGGCTCGGTTACTTCAGCTTGTGCGCTAACCGAGCCACGACCGTTAGGGAGTGTTCACGGAATTGGGCGCCGCGCTCGGGCGTTGAATAATACCGGTAGCTCTTTTCAGTAGCAGACTCCGTGAACACTTCCTGACGGTCGCGGCTCGGTTTGGCTACTGACAAAAACTGTCAATGGGTATTAGTAAACTCCTTGTTGAATTAGTCATTATAACAAGGAGAAACTGATGTTCGAACCAAATGCAATCGTACTGTATGTAGATAATCTTACAATAACCAGTGCCTTTTATCAGGATATATTGGGAATGAAACCGGAAGAAGCCTCCCCGTCATTTCATGCCTTTAAATTATCAAATGGAATGAGTTTAGGATTGAAAACCAGAGAGACGGTAGAGCCACCACCCACCGATAAAAACGGCAGTGGAGAGTTAGCTTTTATCCTCGACACCCATGAAAAGGTTAATGATCTGTTTGCAAAATGGCAAGCAAAGGGAATAACAATACCCCTTCCCCCAACGCTGGTCATGTATGGTTATACTTTTCTGGCACTCGATCCCGATGGCAATCGGTTACGCGTCGTCGCAATGAGAAAAGACTGAGTGCTATAACGTCATTTATCTCTCTACCAAGGCGGTAGAGAGTCTAGAATGTTCCGGAATAATGCCCCTCCCGGATTACGCGGTGCTAATCCGGGCTACATTAGATATTACTTCCAGATTTGTCTAATCTACTGAGAATTCATACGCTACGGGAGGGTTTTCTTAACTCCCTCTGCAACCGTACTCGCATGACGTTATCCTTTGTTTTAAAAATGATTATTATTTTATCCTATCTATTTTACTAATGCTGCTATACTGTTTTTCTTATCTATCATAGCAGCCATCAAAGGAGTTTAAATGAAAAAAATAACATTACTATTCATAAGCTTATTGCTAACAACAGGCACCCTGTCAGCACATGCAAAAACAGCGATTATTAAAACCTCCGTCGGAAGTATCACGTGTGAATTATTTACCAAAGAGGCGCCTCTGACCGTTGCTAATTTTGTGGGTCTTGCAACCGGCACCAAAGAATTTAAAGATTCAAAAAACGGAGAAATGGTAAAGCGCCCTTATTACAATGGCTTGATTTTTCATCGTGTCATCAGTGGCTTTATGATTCAGGGCGGCGACCCCCTTGGAAATGGAACCGGTGGGCCGGGTTACCAATTTGATAATGAAAATACCAATGCCAGTTTTGACAAGCCAGGAGTGCTTGCGATGGCTAATGCAGGCCCAAATACCAACGGCAGTCAATTTTTTATTACCGTTGCACCTACACCAAACCTGCAAGGCAGCTACAATGTCTTTGGTCAGGTAATTTCAGGGCAAGACATTGCTGACAAGATTAGTAATGTCTCTACAGACGCAGAAGACAGACCTGTTACGCCTGTAGTTATTGAAAGCATTACTATTCAACAATAACTATAATAGCCGGAATGACAGAAGGGTATATTATCCTTCTGTTTCAAACAGGGTGTTCCAATTCACGCACAACCTTTAGTCGCCCCAAAACCAATCCTGCCAAAGAAATAGCCAATCCTGATAAAATAAAAAGTAAACCGATACCACGATTGCTACCCGTTCCAATCAGTAATCCAACGGAATGCGCAAGAACTCCCTCTGCGGTTAATAAAGGATTAAATAATTTATCCGCTAAAAATCCGGCAACTCCCAGCGCCACCAATAATCCTGACTGGGAGATAAGTGAAACAATGGACCAAACCCTACCTTGCATTTCATTATCGACATTATTTCTTATCAAGACATCAAGGCTTGTATTGATAAAGGGCAACGTTAAAAAAAACATAAAAGCAAAACTTGTAATCACACTTAATTTGACGGAAATACCCATACAAGCAAAACAGATGCCTGCTAGAAAAAAGCCGACAGACAGAATCATGGTTTTTTTATCAAACCGACTCACTAAACCAATAAACATACTGCTCACTAACATGCCACAAGTAGCTATAGTTAATGAGATGCCATACTGCTTTGCACTAGCAAACGACAATACCATAGGCCCCCATAATGCCTGGAGAAAACCAATAAAAAAAGTTATTAAAGCCGTCATTCCCAGTAAATATAATATGCCCTTATTAAGGTAAACAAATCGAAAACCGGCAAACAAATCGTCCCGTAAAGAATTTTCTTGTAAAGCACAATGAGCCGTCACCTTGCACTTAACCCAGATTAACGAAAAAGCCGCTAAAAGAAAGCTCGCCAAATCAATGACGAGAATTGATCTCACCTCCATAAAGCCCATCAAAATACCGGCAATAATGGGTGAAAGTATTAACTTCGATGACTCAACAAGCTGCATGAGTCCGCTGGCTTTGGCGTAAAAATCGCGGTCAACCAAATCCGTTACTGATGCTTTAAAAGCAGGATTATGGATAGCATTGCATATCGAACTACAACCGATGCCTATATAAATTGGCCACAAAGAGAGACTCTTGTCGGTTAACATCGCAATAATAAATAACATACAGGCGAAAGACCCAACATCGCCGAATAACATTAATACGCGTCTATCGTTTCTATCCGCCAAGGCACCGCCTAAGGGCTTTAAAATTATTGATGGCATAAATGAAACAAGTAAAAGTAAAGAGTAATAGATGGCAGAGCCTGTTACCTGATAAACATAAATCCCCATTACAAAAATGCTGATACCATTCCCTATAGTAGACAGAAATTGCCCAACCCATAAAATAAAAAAAGGCACCAACGATTTAGTTTCATCTAACTCATTCGCTGAAAAAATAGGATTGTCCAATTGAGTACCTGTGCTTTTCAAAATCTTTCTCCTCTATCCACATCCTGACAAGTCGGCACAACTTCACCGACCGACCGTCGGTCAGTATATTGCACTCAAATCGTTGCGTCAACCCAAAGCCCTCAATTTGACATTTTTCCTGACATTCCTTTATATTGACGAGTCAATTTTTAGACGCATATAAGATGACTATAAAAAGAATCGTTAAAAATCCCGAAATTAGAAAAGCTGAAATCATTCAGGTTGCGAAAGATTTGTTTGAAAAAAAGGGCTACGCACATACCTCTATTGAAGCAATCATTAAAGAAGCTCAAATTGCAAAGGGAACTTTTTACTACTATTTTAAAACAAAGAGGGACATCCTCACGGCCATTGTGGACAATATTGCCAGCGACATGGAGCTTTATTTTCAATCAATAATTGAAAATAAACACATTTCACCCCTGGAAAAAATCAAACTGATGATAGCCGGTGAAGAAAAAAAATCAAAAACTCAGCCATTTGTTATGGCGGTTTTACATGAAGCAGAAAACCGCGAGTTGCAAGAAGAGTTAAACGTCCGAACGCTTCATACCATTGGCCCGCTACTAACTCATGCATTAAATGAAGGGTATAAAACCAAACTTTTCTCCCGCGAGATAAGGCTTGAAACACTCCAACTGATTTTGGCGGGCTCGCAATTTGTATTGGACTCAGGGTTATTAGCACTAACAACCGAGCAACGCCATAACTACCTGAAGGCGTTACAAGACATGCTTGAAACCATCCTGGGCGCAAAGTCTGGAACGTTTGATTTTCTAATACCATGATGACGATTTGACTGGACAGCGGGAAAGGATTTGTATTCTAATGTCTTAATCAGTTCAGGGAAGAACGTTAAATGACTATTACAAGATTCTTTTTTTTAATAGTAGTATTCGGCATGTCCGCAATACAGCAAACTTATGCAGAAGAAACGGATCAGTTCACCCTTCCACCCGGCGAGCTGTTGGACATAGGCCCTCTGGCGAGCCAAAAGTTATACCATCAACTGGAAACGGTTATAGCGCGAACCAACTCGGAAATACAAACGCTTCTGCCAAAAGCGTCGCATAGCCGATACGCAGCCTCGCAATTGGCATTGCGCCGTAATGACGCCTATCTTATTGATTTACTTTATAACAAAACAGGCCCGGGTTTCCCTCATTGGTTGCGCTGGAATCGCGCCTCCCAAGAAGCGTCAAAGCCCATACAATATAAAGAAATCAGACCCTGGAAAACGGTCTATTGGCTTTCTTTTTCGCAGTCGCCTCTTTCTCTTATCGGACTTACACCGACCATTAATATGTACGGTCATTATTTTGGTACAGACAAGCTTGGACATTTTTTCATGCAAGGTCATACTTATTACCAGATTTATACGCATTACATCAATCAGGGAAAAGCACCCTCAAAAGCGCGTGCAGCCATTGTTACTTATGGCAAGATCCTTGAACAGACCTATTTAGGTACACTGGTGAATGGCATTTATTCCAATGGAGATTTATCCGCTAATTATGCAGGATGGAAATTTTATATGAATCTTGCTCATAGCGTAAAAATTGGCAAGCACACCTTACCCCCAATTCTTGTATTAAAGGGTGACCAATGGGAATTTTCTTCGAACATCAACAAGGAAAATCTGCTAAAACCCTACATATCAGATAACTTAAATGAAGCATTAAACCCCTCTCGGTATACGTTTACCCGCAGCCAAATTAGAAGGCAAGTTAAAAAACGTTGTCCTGACTGGATTAAACGACGGGGCATCACGCAACAGACGGTCGATGCAAAGCTAAAAGAAACCCTACGTTGGCATGGGGAGGCATATGGGCACTGGCTTCCTGTAAATAATGCGGTTACGCTCAATACCTGTTTTGGTGGCAAATAGCCTTATATCATGGCAATTTGCCATACCTGTCCAAGGCATAAAGTCCCATATTTTTGGCGATCTCGCCTTCTGCAAAAAACACCTTTCCACTCACTTCCCTCTGCAACAATACCGCCTCCTCCTCATCATGCGTACGAACAACTATCTCTATTTCCGGGTTAAGTTTATAAGCACACTGAATCATCTTCCTTACATGCACTGTATCTGATATGACAATCATGAGCATACTGGCGCGTGCGATATGACCTTGAATGAGCACAGAAGGATCAGATGCATCACCATAAACCGCAGGAATACCATCGGCTCGTAAACTGACAATTAACTCTCTATTTTCATCAACTACAACATAAGGTATCGCTTTTTCAGAGAGTAGCTGCGCGATACGTTTTCCAACACGCCCATACCCTACAAGCACGACTTGCCCGGCAAGAAACTCCTCAGTAGTGGACCGGGGTAATTCAGATAAAGGATCATCACGTCGTTTAAAAATCTCTACCAGTTTAAGGTGCGATTTAACCCAGGCATAGACTGGGTCTATCAATTTAAAAATAAGCGGATTAATCGCCATAGAGATAAGCGCGCCGGCAAGAATAAAGCTGCGCCCTTCAACCGGAAGCATGCCTAATCGCACCCCAAGTTCTGCCAAAATAAAAGAAAACTCTCCAATTTGAGCAAGGCTTGCTGATACTATCAAAGCGGATTGTAAAGGATAACGAAATGCCAGAACGAGAAAAAAAGCCGCTATTGATTTTCCGACAACGATAATGCCAATTACTGTTAAAACCTTAAACGGCTGGTTAATCAAAACGGAGGGATCAAAGAGCATTCCCACTGCAACAAAAAATAATACGGCAAAAGCATCTCTAAGTGGCAAGGACTCTTCAGCCGCACGATGACTGAAGGACGACTCTCGCATTATCATGCCCGCAAAAAAAGCGCCAAGGGCAAACGACACGCCAAACAATTTGGCCGCGACATAAGCAATACTGATTGCCGCGGTAATAACACATAGCGTGAATAATTCACGTGAACCTGTGCGGGCGACATGCCAGAGAATCTTCGGAAAAAACCGCCGTCCCACCAAAAGCATAAACGCAATAAAGGTTGATACTTTAAGAAAGGTAATACCAAGAACTAGCCATAAAGGCTGAGGTAGACTGCCAGTGTTACCACCAAGCCACTGAGAAAGCGGCGGCATTAATACCAGAACAACCACCATAGCCAAGTCTTCAACCAACAACCATCCGACTGCAATATGGCCATTAATTGAATCTAATGCCCTTCTCTCTTCGAGAGCTCGTAGCAGTACAACCGTACTCGCTACCGAGAGCGACAAACCAAAAATCAGTGCGCTGCCATAACTCCAGCCCCACATTAGAGCTGAACCACCCCCAAGGAGAGTAGCCGCAACCATTTGAACAATAGCGCCAGGAATGGCAATTTTCCTCACTCTTATTAAATCGGATAGTGAAAAATGCAAACCCACACCAAACATCAGCAGCATTACGCCAATTTCTGCAAGTTCCTGAGCAATTTGAACATCTGCCATAAGTCCTGGCGTAAAAGGACCAATAACCACTCCTGCTAACAAATACCCGACCAATGGAGGCAATTTAAAGCGTACCGCAATAAACCCCATGAATAGCGCTAAACCGAACCCCATAGCAATAGTCGTAATCAGAGGGAGCGTATCATGCATTATATATCCTTGTTTTAATTCATTATTCTCAAAGGACTAACTGTAGATGATGCGCATAATGTTTATTAAAGTCATCCATTTTATAAAAAAGTAGTTAAAAACCCTCACTTAGTCAATATACATTGGGGTACATTGCTAATGTGAAGCCCAAAAATCCTAAGCCAAATGGCACGGTGTTTGAAAAAAACCGACGTGCTTGAGATTATGTGATATTACTAAAACCATTTATTTTTTAGAGAGTAACCGTGAATAATTACACCTTGCTATTCCTGCTTTCAATGGCTTTGTGCACACCAATAATGGCTAAATCGTCGAGCACTAATGTAGTGTTGCCAAACACCCAGGTGCAACAAATCCAGTCTGAAACAAATGGCGTAAGCTATAAGTTATTTATTAGCCTACCCAAAGGTTATCGTTCCAGTGGTAAAAATTACCCCATTATTTACTTACTGGATGCTGACTACAGTTTTGCCCTGGCAAAACAAATAAGCGAGCATTTATCTGAAAGAAACCGAATTGAGAAAAGTATCCTTGTTGGCATAGCATACGACAATGATCTGGGCTATAAGACAAACCGCACTCGAGACTATACACCAAGCTATATCAGTGGCGGTGGTTATGGGCCTCAGTATCAAAAATACTCAGGTGGCGCGGAAAAATTCTTCCGCTTTATCAGCGCTGAATTAATCCCCTTTTTGCAGAAACATTATAGAATAAGTCAGGATGCCACGTTTATTGGGCATTCTTATGGCGGTTTATTTGGTGTTTATTTATTACTTAATCATCCTGAAATTATTAATAATTATGTCATCGTTAGCCCCTCTCTCTGGTATGACCAGTATTTATTATTGAATAGGGCACAAAATAAAACAGATTTTAATCTGAATAAACGCACCAATGTGAGCTTTATTATTGGAGCGAACGAAAACAATGGTGATTACAAGATGGTCAATGATCTGAAACGTTTGCACGCATTAATTATTAACAAACCGCACCACAATCTACACACGAGTATAAGCATTATTAATGACATGGATCACGACACGATATTTCCCATGGCCTTTACTCAGGGCATTATGAAAAAATTTATCGTTAATTGATTACCATTGATCACGAATCTCCACCTCGTCAAAATACTCCTGTATTCGTCGACGGGTAGAAGGTGAAATATCCGCGGGTAAGTTATCAAGTGCAAACCATTTGTGCTCGGCAATTTCAGGTGAGCTAGCCTTTTCCTGAATACCACCATGCCCAATATAAAAAATAATGTAGTCATCTCGGTGCTCTTTACGGCTATAGTAAACGGAGAATAATTTCAACGAAGACGATAATGTGACCCCCACCTCTTCCTTAAGCTCTCGTAGCATTGCCTGCTTTGGTGATTCTCGAGGCTCCACCGCACCACCTATCGTATACCAACCCTCCTGGTAGGTATGTTTTACCAGTAAAACCTCATCATTATTTAAAAGAAGCATTCTGACGCCGATGGTTCTTTTAGCGAAAAGTGCAAATATTCCGTTTTTAAACAGATGGTAAAATCTCATTGGTTTCCTTGCCAGTGTATTTAGTAAGCCATTTCTTCCCTTCAACCAAACGGGCAATCATCATAGCGCTCACGCTATTACCGACCACATTAAGCAGGGTTGCTATTGGATCAATGATAATACTGATAGCCGCGATTACAATCAACGCTGAAGGTGGAAAACCATACATCGTCAATATTAATAGCTCACCAAGCATCCCGCCACTTGGGATAGCCCCCATTACAGTCCCAACCAGCAAAGAAATCCCAAGAGCCGTGAGCAATACACTGCTTCCACCAAAATCCCAATGGAAAATCCCAAATAAAAAGGCGATTTTAAAAATACCACCCATAACTGAGCCGTCTTTATGAATAATCGTTCCTAATGGCACCGCTGTTTCATAAATTTCTGGCGTAACACGCATGGCTTTGGTGGCAACAAGATTAGCCGGAATACTGGCTGCACTACTGCAGGTCGCAATGGCCGTGGCACTCGGGAGAAAGACATTTTTCCAAAATAGTTTTATACCCGGGGTTTTTCCTGCCAGCCAGGCATAACCTGTAAATATCACGAAAAAATAAACAAGTGCGGCCATGTAATAAATTACAGCAACGCGAACATAGCTCTCCATCAATTTAGGACCGAGCTCACTCACGAGCACCGCAAAATAGGCAAAAAAACCGATAGGGGCATAATACATAATTAACGAAAATACTCGCATAAATATCGCGTCCCCCGCTTGTAAAAAAGCACCAAACGTTTTTCCTTTTTCATCGGCGCCGGCGACAGCAATTCCTACCAGCAATGAAAAAAGTATTAAGGCTAAAATATGCTCATGAGATAATAATTTGGAAAAATCAGAAACCGTAAAAATAGTGGTAATTTGCGTTGCAAAGTTGCCTTGAGGTATTGGCTTTATTGTCGTTAATGCTAAATAGACCCCCTCGGCTGGAGGGAATATTTTTACTATAACAATCGCGTAAATGGCGGCTACTATTCCTGTAAAAATAAATACTATCGCCATATAAAACATAATTTTACCGAGTTTCGCCAATGAACTGACACGAGCTATTGCCGAAGACACACTGAAAAAAATAAGGGGAACAATCGCTGTAAAAATCAGATTAAGAAAAATATCCCCTAATGGCTTTAAAAAACGCGTCTTTTCTTCAAACAAATACCCGGTCATGCCGCCCAAAACGATAGAAGCAATCAAAACAAGAGGGAAAAGATAAGACTTAAACGTATTATTATGTTGAGTCGTCACAACACTTCTTCTACTATAAATACACATAGGCTTACATACCTGCCAATAAACGTCCAGTACTAATCGCTGTATTTTCCAGCGAGTAATTTCATGCTACTGTGAGTACCTGGAAAAGCGAACGAGTTGCCAGCATTTTTGCATTCTGTTTTAAAGAGAAATCGTCATGAAAGAAATTATCCTCGCCACCAACAATCCCGGCAAAATTGCCGAGTTACAAGCTATCCTTGCTCCCACTCATTGCATAAGCCAGGCAAGTCTTGGCATCGATAGCATTGAAGAAACGGGAATAAGTTTTATAGAAAATGCACTTCTTAAAGCCCGATATGTCAGCCGTGTCACCAATAAACCGGCCTTGGCTGATGACTCAGGCTTAGTAGTAGAGGCCTTAAACGGCGAGCCGGGTATTTACTCTGCGCGTTATGCGGGTGCTAATGCATCCGACCTGGATAATATCAACTGCCTCCTTAAGAAACTTGAAAGTACTCCTGATAATCAACGCCAGGCTTACTTTTACTGCGCTATCGTAATGGTCCAACACGCAACAGATCCAACCCCTCTCATCGCGACCGGCCGATTACACGGCATCATTGCCAAAAGTGCTATTGGTGAACACGGGTTTGGTTATGATCCGGTATTTTATTTACCCACTCATCAATGCACCGCCGCCCAATTACCCGCATCTGTAAAAAATACGATTAGCCACCGCCGAGAGGCTTTAAAGCAACTTCGCCAACAAATTCAGGGTTAATATGATTACCACCGCCATAGTTCCTTATAATGATTTAGAGCGCGAGGAGCTCTATGAAATCCTTGCCTTACGGAGTGCCGTATTCATTGTTGAACAAGAATGTTTTTTTCAGGATGTTGATTCTCTGGATAAGACAGCTCACCATTTATTAATGCGTGAAAACAACACATTAATCGCGTACGCACGGATTTTGCCTTATGAGGATGGCGAGCGCATGAGCTTTGGCCGTTTGGCTACCACCCCTTTATATCGCGGCAGAGGTCTGGGCAAACAAATGATGACCTTAATTCTCGATTATTTACAGCAACATCATCCTGAGCAAGAAATCGTTATTACCGCTCAATGTTATTTGCAAAAATTTTATCAGCATTATGGTTTTGACCCTCAAGGCAACCCCTTTAGCCTCGACGGTCAGCCTCATATTTTAATGGTGAAAAAGCCATGACCCATGAAGAGTTATTTGCCAAAGCCACGCGCCTACAACAGGAAGGTAATCTCTCAGAAGCTATCAGTTTATATGAGGCGCTCCTTCATCAAAATCCCAAAGAAGCGGAAATCTTACATCGACTGGGACTGGCTCATGCGCAACTTGGCGATATGAAAAAAGCCATTGCGTTTTTTGAAGAGGCCATTACGTTAACCCCCGCCGATCCGGTGCTTTATAATAATTTAGGCAACGCTTATAAAAAAAATCAACAAGTAGATAAAGCACTAGCCTCTTATCAAAAAGCGATAAATCTCGCCCCCGATTATGCTCAGGCCCAAAATAATTTGGCAGGCATTTATGCGCGTCAAGGGATGTATAAAGAAGCACTTCAGCATTATCGTCTGGCAGTGCACGCCGAACCTGATTTTGCAGCAGCCCATTACAATTTGGGTTTATTGTTGATGAGTAATCATCAACTGGACGCCGCATACACACAATTCAAGAATGTCCTTGCTTTAAATCCGATTAACACAGAGGCAGCCTTTTATCGAGGCGTCCTTGATCTTGAAGCCAATCGACTAACAGACGCCGAAGACGCTTTCCAGCGAGTGCTCGCTCTTGAAAGTAATCACGTCGAAGCCTTAACCAATCTCGGCGTGGTGGCTTTAAAACGTAACGACGGGCAAGTAGCAATTGATTATTTCACTAAAGCGCTTGCGCTCGATAATAACCACATCGAAGCACGCAATAATCTGGCTGCGACCTTCATCCATCATGACAGGTTTGAAAATGCGCTCATGCATTATGATGTATTGTTAAAGCAAGAGCCTCTGAATAGTGAATATTTATACAATAGTGGCGTTGCGCAAATGGCTTTAGGCCATTTAAATGAGGCTATTACCCATTTTGAAGCGCTCCTTACTCAAAATCCTGACCATTTTGCAACGCTTAATAATCTGGCCGCCATCTATATTCGCATGGAGGACAGGATAAAGGCTAAAGAATTACTGCAACGAGCGATTGCAGCCAACCCTCTTGATAAATCCAGCCAACATATGTTACGCGCTTTATCAGGAGGCGCCGAAGAAGCTCAAACCTGCCCTGAATATGCCGCTAATTTATTTAATAATTACGCCTTGTATTATGATGAGCATCTGCAAAAATATTTACATTATGCGATACCTAACCAGATAGTAGCGGTTCTTGATGCCCTATCCGTTGAAAAGGTGGCACATGTGCTGGATTTAGGCTGTGGCACCGGTCTCTCAGGACAGGCTCTGCGTGATATTAGTCAACAATTGGATGGCGTGGATATCTCCTCCAAAATGCTTGAGCATGCACGAGCTAAAGGGATTTATGACCATTTAATTGAAGCAGATGCGCTGACTTTTCTTAAAGATACCGCTGAGCATTATGGCTTGATTGTCGCCGCCGACGTTCTTCCCTATTTTGGTGAGCTGAATGATTTGTTTGAAGCAGTAAAAGCGCGTCTCAATCCGCCGGGCTATTTTATTTTTACCACTGAAATCAGCACAACCACCCCCTGGCAACTTCAACCCAGCGCCCGTTTTGCTCATAATGCCGATTATCTTCAGCAATTAGCGACCAAATACGGGTTAGAGCAATGCTACCAGAGAGAAGTCGTTGCAAGACATCAGGACGGCAAGGAGTTAGCCGTGTTATTGATTGCGTTACAATCTAAATAACCGGCTTACACTCAGGCTCATCTCTGGCAAATCACGAAGGAGCCTTCTTCCAAAAACTCAGAATCAGCTAACGGCACATCTTCTTTTGGCGCCTTAGTACTTATACAAGTAGAGTCTTCGATCATGCATATACTGGACAGCAAATTATCCACCTCTGTTTTTTGATTATAAGAAAGAGAGGCATTAAGCATCATAAAACTGCCATCGAGACTACTTGAAGACCCCATATCCTCTACATTATTATCCTGGATAACGACAGAGCCATTACCCCAGCTAAAAATTCTGCCAGCATAAGCTAAGGCTTGGAAAAATCCGCTGATAAGTGTTGCCGTTTTTGACGGTAAAGGGAGCTCCTCGTCGAATAAATGTGTTTTCTGATAATAGGCATCCACATCAATAGCGATATGCGGCCTTACTATTTCGGGTGAAGACGCATTAGCGGGTAAATCATTCACATCAGGAAGTTTTTCTTTAGTGTCCATCCCGGATTCCAGCTTTTTAATCACCTGCAAATTGTTATAAAGTTGAGTGATATTGGCAAAAGCCGTCTCATAAGAAGCCAAGGTTTTTCGATATTCGTTGGTGTTACGCACATCATTTGATGATAGTGTAGCCAGGCTCTTGGTTGCAGCATCCATAGCAGTTTTAAGCTCAAGATATGTTGTATCAATACAATTACTCAATGCAAGTTCTGGTGAGGCAATTTGCACATCAATTTGCGCATTTAAATCCTCAAGTTTATCAGCAACATTAGCAAGCGCCTTATGTTCATCGACAACGGTATCTCGCGAGGGATGAACACGAAACAAATTGCGCAGCCGCTTGATAGGGCCAATGGCCAGCAAATAAGTAATTTTGTGCAGCAGGTAATCGGTGAATACGGTTTTTAGTAAGGCGAGACCGATGCATTTTAAACCAAAAAGCAGCGTCAAGCCGATTTTCCTGGCTACTGAGTAATCAGGGTTAGCTACAATAGCTGTTAACTCACGCCGACGTGTCCATATCTCCATTCCTAACTTAAACGTCAGGCGAGCTAATGCGAACACACCAAAAACCACTGCGCCAACGATGGACGCGGCTGTACCTGCAATCCCCGCAACCCCTATTGCAACAAAAAGTGATTGCAATAAGCCACTTCCCAAAATAGCCGGGAAAATTATCGCCATCCAAAAGGATATAAACGTTAGGGCTTCAATAAAGAAAGACACTATTGCCACAATTATACGAGGTTTGTTCTTTCTGGCATTTTCGTAGTCCACCACAACCGCACTTCTGCCAAGAAAAGGCTTATTCTTGCGATTATCATTAGCGCTAAGCATTTCAAGACGTGAACCTACAGCAATATCAATTTTTTCTTTGATATTGTTCAATGCCGTTTGCAAACGCCCAAGCTGTAAACCGGCTATGCGTTCCTTGGCAGGCTTTAAAGCATTCATCATAGAAGACGTGGAGTTAATAGCAACAAACGACAAATCGTCAATATCCTCTTTATCCGGGAGAGGTTTAGCCTCACTATTTTTGATGAGAATCCTGCTCAACGCCTTTATAGCTCGTTCTTCCAACTCAATAGCTTTATCGTCAGAAAGGGCTTTAGTAACTTCTAACGACATAAGGAGCAGGCGATTTATCAAGGTGAGTCTAATAATGTTATTATTTTTAGGATCATTTAAATCCAGGCTATTAATTAAAAACAACAATTGCTTATCGCTATCTTCCACGCGAAGCGCTTCATACTTGAGCGTTTCATCAAGAGCGTTAAATTTCGCCACCAATTGGGAAATCATGTCGTTACGTGTCTCGACACCCTCTGCATCTAATAAAACTTTAAAAAGGAATTTGACACAATCTGCCGTTTGTACAGCCGGGTTTCGTTGCTTAATAGCCTGGTACTGTAAATAATACATCGCAAAGGCATCTCTTTCGGCATCACTGTTGGCCTCGTCAAGGATCCTGTTATCATCGAGCGCTGCATAATTATACGCGCTTCTTTCCACTGATTTTTGGATAGCGATACCCAATAAAGGGTAAATGCGATTTTTTGCAGCTTCTGCCAATTCCAACGCTTTATCAGCCGCAACCACTCCATACTCTTCCACCAATGTATAAAGTAAAGGCGAAAGCATTGCTTGCATCTCTTTACTTTGAATCATCTGCCAGGCAATAGCGCCAACAAAGGAGTAAGGAAATAAGGAAACCAGGGTTTCTTTATTAATACCACTAAGTAAATTTTTAGCTGTTGTGGTGACAAAATTAGTACCCCAGGAGAAAAGCGATTGCCCTTTAAGGCCTAATAAGTGCTCTATAACCGAATCCATAATTTCTTCTTGCCTTGGCATAATATTGGCAATAGCAAGCGGGTCATTTAATAGCGGCATTAATTCAGGAACAGGGTTACTATCTAATCCTTTACGGAAAGTCTCTTGCGCTTCATAGATACTTCCAAAGTCCGTATCTTTTATATAATAAACCAATAGATTATTTAAAAAATTATCATCCGGTTTTTTCTCGTCAGCAGGCAAAACATGCCAGGCAAAACGAATCATTTGAGTAGCCATCTTAAGCTTTGATGTTTTTTGCAAAGCGTCTTTCGCCGCTTTCAAATTATCACCATTAAGTAACCCATTTATTTTTATGGCCAAGTCGTCAGGATGAAGATGAATATCCTGAATAAGTGCATTAATACGGGTTTTCAGGGTTTGAATATATTTAATCTTGTTTTGACACAAATTATAAAGATTTGAGTCGCGCGCGCTTAATTTCCGTAACGCTTTGCTCGTTCGTATTTGTTTATCCAGCCCTTCTAAAACCGCTGTAAATGCCATTTCTACATACGATAATTTAGTTTTAATCTCTGTAAGCATTAACTGATGAGGTGTCTGATAATGAACTATTTCCCCGTCCACCGTTTTCATGATCTCACTTAACTGCTCAACTAATGGCCTTAATAAGTCGAATTCATTCTTATGAATATGAAATTGGTTACAACGCTTAAAGCAGCGTTTTAATTCATCATAATCATTGAGGGATAAATTAACATCAGAGCGAAGTTTGGAATAAATACGCGGTAATTGATTTACGTGTGCCATATTGGCAAGCGTGGTATCAGGGTTATCAATGACTTGCTCTAAAAGCGGTATAAATCTCTGTTGCATATACGCAAGGAGCATACGCTGAGTTGCAGGCCCCAGAAATTCTTTCCTGAATTCATTAATTGTTGAATTCTTGTCCTGTTCTATAAGAGCTGCCGTTAATTCCTTTAATATGGGTTGGACTGACACACCATTTGTCAGATTATCATTAAATTGAGCTTCCTTATTTTTAAGATGATGCACCATCACCAGCACGTCAAATTTTTGGCCATTTTTAGGAAATAATGGGAGCACTTCGTCAGGAAGAACCTCATTATTTGCTACAAAATTTGTCATTCGCTCGGATAATGACAGGCTCAGATCCACATTTCTGACGAAAATAGGCTCCAGTTTTTTATACACTCCATAATCATAAATAACAGCGTTATTACCCAATGGTGATAGTTTTAATACATCCATCATGTAGGCATGATAAAATCTTGCTTTTATTGGCTCATCAATCCCGCCAAACATTGTCAACTCATAAAAAGCCAGGTATGCCATCGCTGTTTTGACATCACAATGTTCATTTTCCTCATCAATCTTGGCCCAAACGCGAGCTAAAGAATCAGGGGTTGTAAAATAACGTCGGATAGATTCAGGAATATACGAAACGACTTGATTATAAAATATGCCTAATCCATTATAAGCGCCCTCAGCCACTCCATGAAATTCAAACATTTTTGTTCGCAGGAGTTGATAATAACTATTGGTTTCACGTAACCAATCGGGTAATAAACCCGGTGATATTTTATTAGGTATATTCGCAAGCTTATCGAAATGACCAAACATCACCCCAATCTGCGCGACTCGACTAATAACATTATTGCTTTGAATAACTTGATTGGCGGCATAAGTAAACCCTTGCACTCCTGCCGCAAGCTCAGCACATTGCTGCACAGGTTCTAACAATGTGTTTTGCACGACCGCCTGCAGTGAATCAAATTCTACACCAACCGTCGCTAATAATGTTTTACGTGCTGTAGAAACTGTGTTATCTACCGGGAAAATGACGTCTTTTACTTCCTGAAGTTTTCTATTATTTACAATAACTTGCGCAATAAAAGGGAGTAAATCCTGCTTAATTGTTTCAAGCAAAGCCCCGTCCATTGGCAACGAAGGCATGGTGATTTTCAATGCCAGTTTTATTGCATAAATTTTCGCCTTTTCATCCACTGCCAGATTAATGGTATCCAATAGCGAGGCAAGCATTTGCGCGTTTTTAAGTGGTTCATAATTAACCTTTCTGTTCGCAGCCACACGCAGGCAGAAACTCTCAAGAACAAACGGTAAAGAGAGCAGCGAATCCAAATAAGTAATATGCAGATGCAAGGCATCGAGGTATTTTGATGTTTCTGGATCCTCACTAACCACTTCACTTGCTGTTAAATTTTCCGCATGATTCGCCGGGGCTGCAAGAAGCATAATAGCCTGTTCGCTATTTTTACGGGCCTTATCAAGGGTACTTAAATAGCCGGTTTTAATAAGTTTAACGCCCCAGGGGTCAACTTCGGCTTGCTGAACTTCATCCACAATCAATTGCGCAAATTTCTCTGCGTCTGCTAACAGCATTGAATTCGCGCCATCGTGCCAATTTAATGGGTTCTCAGCGACAGCCATGCACATTTCTTTCCATTTTTTAGCGTGCAAAATAGTCTGGCGTCGAAAGGCAATATGCAAATGAAACGCATACCCTTTTGAATTATATCCCGCGTTATCGAGGCTAAATCCGCATAGATCGAGAATAAATTGACTGAGTCCTTTCTTACTATCTGCAATTAACAGTGAAGAATCAGTATTTTTTGGCATTTTTTACAGCTAGTTAGATAAATTATCACCATTATAAGGCGTAATTATTAAGGAATTATGAGGTGATCTGCCGTGAGTTACCCAGGACAATTTTTTTAAATTTCGAAAAAATGCCGTCTTTGCGAGCTTTTATATGAAATCCAGAAAACGTATAGCACTAACGTTCTAGCTTACCCTGATTGAAGCACGCTCTAATGCGTGTCGTCCCGGAATTTAGTAAGACTTGGTGAGCGTGCGAACCTAGTCTTACTTAATGTCCGGGATCCATTCCACTCCGTGCACCTTGTCAGGCAATTGCTTGTCATAATGTCAGGATTAATACCTCGTACCAGCCTGAAAATAGATCCCGGACATTAAGAGAGACTAAACTCGCG
>JAUXWR010000457.1 GCA_030680075.1 Legionella sp. | reverse complement strand
ACTCTGTTTTTTTAACTAAGCTCAGCATTCGAATACTCGGCATTATGCGATCTGCATCGAGGGGTGGCGGAGGGGTTGTATTTTGCGAGCACAACGTAGTGAGCACGGAAAATGCAACCCCTCTGACAGGAGCTCGAGGCACGGCTCTTCCACGAGAGCACGTTTTAAATAGATAGGTAAGTTCGATTAAGATTCTCCCAAACGCACTTCGTAATAACACTCTTACGCGTCGGGGTCCTGCCAGGGTAGTATTTTTTTTAGTGCTCGTTACACTCCGCGCTAAAAATAAATACCACCCTGTCACCCCTCCAGCGCCATTGCTAGGTGATATAGCTTTATTTTTAAATCATTTCTATTGTAGAAGCTTTTTTTCCCTTAACCAAATCCAACAACAAAAAAAAGGCACCTATGCAAATAGCACTATCAGCGAGATTGAATACAGGCCAATGATGATTTTGATAATAGACATCAATAAAATCGATTACATGCCCAAATACCGCTCGATCATACAAATTCCCTATTGCCCCGCCAAGGATTAAACTGACAGCCAGGCATTGCAACGTCGCTTTAGCCGGGAGACGAGCTAACCATGCGATGAGAACAATACTCATGACTATACTAAAAGCTGCAAAAAACCAACGGTGCCAACCCCCTACTCCGCTTAGAAAACTAAAAGCTGCACCAGTATTATACGCAAGCGTAAAATTAAGCATGGGAATAAACGGCTCGGGTTGATAAGGCGTTAAATAAATAGTAGCGGCATATTTAGTAAGCTGATCAGCCACTATCACCAAAATACTTATAAGAAACCATGACCATTTTTTCATGCAAAATTTCTCACTTCATCAAGTCCACTGAGATTACCTGCGCATCGTCCACATAAATCAGGATACTCGGAATTTACACCAATATCATCACAACGATGCCAACAACGCGCGCATTTTTCAAACTGGCTTGGTTTTACAATAATAGCAAGACCTAGCTCTTCGTTAGTAGAAACATCTGACGGAATTTCCGCAAGAGGTTTCACCGTCGCGCCAGAAGTAATTAACACAAACCGTAATTCGTCCCCTAGCTTCAGAAGATTCGATAATAATTGAGGTTTCGCATATAAAATTACCTCCGCTGCCAGCGCTGAACCGATTACGCCTTTTTGCCGCTCTCCTTCCAGTGCTTTATTGACTTCATCTCGCACCAATTGCAGTTGCTGCCAATATTCCATATCCACCTTTTCAATAACAGGCCATGCGTCATACCATTGCTCAAGAAATATAGACTCACTTTCCTGGCCTGGAATTGCCTGCCAAATCTCCTCGGCTGTAAATGATAAAATAGGAGCAAGCCAACGGGTCAGTGCTTGAATAATATGATACATCGCGGTCTGGCAAGAACGCCTTGCCAGACTGTTTTCAGGCGTTGTGTACTGGCGGTCTTTGATAACATCCAAATAAAAACTGCCCAGATCAATAGCACAGAAATTATGAATTTTCTGATAAATCGTATGAAAATTAAAATTCTCATACGCGGTGAGAATTTCTTGCTGTAATTGTTGGGTACGTTTTATAGCCCAACTATCCAGTTCAACTAATTCGTTGGCGGCGATTAAATGCTCTTCAGGAATAAAATCTACAATGTTGGCAAGAAGGAAGCGCGCTGTATTACGGATACGACGATAAGCATCGCTATTGCGCTTGATTATCTCCTCCGAGATACTCACTTCATTGCGATAATCGGTAGATGATACCCATAAGCGCAGGATATCGGCACCATGTTGATTGATAAGTTTATCCAGCGAAACATAGTTACCTTTCGATTTGGATAATTTTCGGCCTTCAGCATCTACGGTGTAACCATGTGTTAATACTGTTTTATAAGGTGCATGACCATACATCGCCACCGCAGTTGTCAGTGACGAGTTAAACCAACCGCGGTGTTGATCAGAGCCTTCAAAGTACACATCAGCAGGTAATCCGAGTGCCTTGTTTTGCATGAGCACGCTGTAATGAGAAACACCTGAATCAAACCAGACATCTAATGTGTCGCTTATTTTATCATAATAGGCCGCGTCCTCACCCAGCAATTGATGAGCATCCAGTTTGAACCAGGCCTCAATGCCCTCTTTCTCAACCAGAAGTGCTACTTCTTCAATAAATTTTACGGTATTGGGGTGAAGTTCACGCGTTTCTTTATGGACAAACAATGGCATGGGTGTACCCCAGGCCCTTTGTCTTGATATACACCAGTCAGGCCTGTTTTCAACCATATTAGTGATTCGCGGCTTACCCCAATCCGGTACCCAGTTCACGCCGTCGATTTCCGCAATAATTTTCTCGCGCAAACCGTTTTTATCCATGGAAATAAACCACTGCGGTGTTGCTAAAAAAATCATCGGTGTTTTATGGCGCCAGCAATGAGGATAACTGTGCTGAATTGATTCCTGATGCAGTAGTACTTTTCGTTCATTTAGCAAGTCAATAATTTTGTCATTAACTTTTAAAACAGAAACGTTTGCAAAATAAGGAACATCACTGGCATAACAGCCATTAGCCATCACAGGATTTATTAGGGGTAAATTAAACGCTTTTCCCACCTGGTAATCATCAGGGCCATGCGCAGGCGCTGTATGGACGCACCCCGTCCCTGAGTCCGTTGTTACGTGCTCACCAACGATAACAGGCACTATACGTTCGTAAAAAGGATGATTTAGTGAAAGATTAAGAAACTCTTTACCCAATGCCCGGCCACAACGTTGATAAGTTACTATCTTGTAACGCTCCATCACTTGCTCTACCAATGAGGCCGCGATAATAAAATAATTGGCTTCTGCATCAACCAATTCATATTCAAGCTCAGGATTGAGGCAAACCGCTTCATTTCCCGGCAAAGACCAGGGAGTTGTGGTCCAGATAGGCAGAATAACTGGCTTTTTCGCTAAAGAAGGCGATATTAATGAGATAAATTCCTGCGGGTTGGTTGCATAAAAAGCAACATCAATGGAGGGCGACGTTTTGTCGTCATAATCCACTTCTGCTTCCGCCAAAGCCGAGCCGCATTCAATACACCAGTGAACCGGTTTAAAGCCTTGTTGCAAATGACCATTTTCAATTATCTTCCCCAAGGCACGAATAATATTCGCCTCATAAGTGTAATCAAATGTGGCATAGGGGTTATCCCAATCGCCAAAAACGCCAAGGCGCTTAAATTCCTCGCGCTGAATATCAATTTGGCTGGCCGCATAATCGCGGCACTTAATACGAAACTCTTCGACACTGATTTTCATGCCGGCTTTGCCAACTTTTTTCTCAACATTTAGCTCAATGGGCAAGCCATGGCAATCCCAACCAGGTACGAATGGGACGTCAAAACCACTTAATGTTTTGGATTTTACAATGATATCTTTTAAAATTTTATTGAGGGCGTGTCCACAATGTAGATGACCATTAGCATAGGGAGGGCCGTCGTGCAAAATAAAACGCTTCTTACCTTGGCGACGCTGCCTGATTTTTTCATAAAGATTATTCGACTGCCACTCAGTTAATCGCAGAGGCTCTCTTCCCGCCAAATTCGCTTTCATTGGAAAAGAGGTCTCGGGTAAATTTAAAGTATCTTTATATTCTGCCATTTCTGTCCACTCTGCTATTTATATCAGGAGCATCTGTTGGAATATTTATTCTCAACTCAGGTGCGCCTGATATTTGTTAAGTCTAAAACGATCTGATTTAAACTCGCCTTTCGCTCGTGCAATATCTTCATGAATTTGCTTGATTAAGTCCTCTGCTGATGGAAATTTGATCTCATCACGCAATTTATGCAGGAAATAAACTTGTACCATTTCACCATAGAGGTTGTCATTAAAATCAAAAAGATGGATTTCGAGTACATTTTTAGTACCATCAACGGTGGGTCGTCGACCGAGATTTGCCACACCGTTTATCAACGCCCCGTCTTGACGTTCTAGCTGCACACAAAAAACACCACTTAAAGGCAATGCAGGGCGGCGCATGCCAATATTTGCTGTGGGGATACCCCATTGCCTACCTCGACCGGCTCCCGTTATTACGCGCCCACAAAAACTAAAGGTGCGTCCGAGTAGTGTCGCGCTATAAGCTAATTGACCATTGGCCAGTGCTTCTCTGATTTTTGTGGAGCTTACGCGAAGATTGGTAATAGCAAAATCAGGGAAAGTGTCAATTAAACAATTTGCTTTATCTGACATCTCTTTTAACAAATGCACATCACCAAGACGGGCGCGGCCAAAACGGAAGTCCTCACCAATTAGCAAATACCTTACTTGTAATAGGGAGAAAAAATAGGATGTTGCGAAGTCTACAGGGGACATGTTGGCCAAATTTTTATTAAATTTAAGGCAGTAAACATAATCCACATTACACTTTGCAAGTATATCCAACTTTTCTCGCAAGCTTGATAACCGTGCCGGTGCGTTTTCTTTAATAAAAAATTCACTGGGCTGGGGTTCAAACAATAGAACAACCAATGGTAGCTGACGTTTAATGGCTTCTTTTTTTAACTGTGATAACAAGGCCTGGTGCCCCAGATGCACGCCATCAAAATTACCAATTGTCGCGACCGTGCCACCCGCAAAAGCCGGCACATGCCTCATACCACGCACAAGCTTCATGCTCATTCAAAATTAATCAAAAAAGTAATTATACCGGGTTTGATAGAGATTGCGAAACATATAATGTTAAAAACCCGGGTAGACGTCGTGTTTACCCAGGCTTAAATTATAAGCTATTTATTTACTTTTGGGCGTACAATCAAAACATCGCACTCAGCACCATGCAAAATTGCGTTGGCAGTTGAGCCTAATAATAAAGCAAGTCCGTGCTTGCCATGGCTGCCGGTTACGATCAAATCAATCTTTTTTTCTTGAGCGACGCGTAGTATTTCATTTTTAGTTGACCCAAATTCAATCATACAATGGGCATCATCAACGCCAAGTTTTTTGGCTAACGACGACAGCTCTTTTTCCGCTTGCTCACGAATGGAAACTTCCACCTCGGCAAAACCCGCAAACCCGGGATAAGCATAGGCAGGGATGGGCTCGACCACATGAACCAGCAATAAATCAGCGCCATTTTCATCAGCAATTTTTTTTGCCTTGTGCGCCGCCTTAATGCCTACTTCATCAAAGTCAGTGGCAAACATTACCCTTTTGTACATGATTCTCTCCTTGTCAATCAATCCATTTAAGATTAAGCGTAACAGAAAATAGAAGAATTGCACACATCAGGGCTGATGGTTAATTTTCTGCATGGCGATCAATTTGTGAATCCATCCTCTCCGCCCTGCCGGGCACCTTCTGGGCTTAATTATTGAATTTGCATAATGGCCGGCTATTTGCTACATTTTCGACTTGCTAAGGGGTGCTCGCAAGGGCTGAGATTATACCCATTGAACCTGTACGGGTAATGCCGTCGAAGGAATGTCATCAAATGCTAGATTTTTTAGGGGCAATCGCCTCCTTACTATCCACCTATTATTTTATTCGCTTAAACAGTTACGCATGGATTATTAGTATATTTGCCACCTGTTTAAATAGCTGGCTCTATTGGCAAAAAGGTATTTATGCCGATATGATGCTTGAGTTTTTTTACTTTGTTACCACTTGCTATGGCTGGCTCTTGTGGAACAAAGCTAAAACGTTTCAAAGAAAAATTATCAAATTATCCCCGCATCAATGGCTGACCCTCGCACTGTCTACTCTCGTCCTTTTTTCAGTTATCTTAATCTCTTTGTCATGGTTTACCTCATCAACGGTCGTTACCCTTGATGCATTGACCACCTCATTAAGCATAGCCGCGCAATGGTTGATGGGTCATAAAATAATTGCAACTTGGGTGCTATGGTTTTTTACCGATGGGATTTATGCCTACCTTTACGCACAAAAGCATATTCCCTTTCATGCAGCCCTCATGTTGATTTATACAGGCATGGCAATTATTGGTTATTGTCACTGGACAAAAAAACGAGAATGTCAAAGGCTAGCCTACCGCCTTTAAACCCTCTACAGGACGAATCCAGGGATTTAATCTGGCCAGACTGACGGGTAAATGGTTAGTCGCAGCCTTTGCTTCGTTTTTATGCTTAAATTCCCCAAGCGTTAATACATACCAATTAATCCCTTGACGCTTGGAGATACTGATTTTTGCTCTTTGAGAAACACCATGGGTAGCCTGAAATTTTTTGATAACTGTCTGACTTCGACTTGCCAATAACTGAATAGTAAAACGCCCTTTTCTTAAAGGAGCACGCTCTTGCCGATTTACGCGCCTGGACAGATGATACGATTCACGCGTCCTCGCAGGAAGAATCGATTGTGCAGGTTTTGTAATCAATGGGCCTATAGCGACTAAAGTGGATGCCGGTATGGCTGGTTTATCAGATAAAGCTTCTGATATGGCAACGATACATTGACGCACAGCCTGTATTTTTCGCCCTTCAGCGATATTATCTTTATTAACCAACTCCGCGCTCATCGTTATAGACTCCCGAACAGAGGCCACATTTAGCGCCGGTATTTCACTGACTAACGATTTTTGGAGCTTGGGAGCCTCAAGTTTTGCAATAGAAGTAGTGGTGTCAACGAATTTATAATTTTGCAAAAAAAAAGCTGAGGCCGCAGAAACCAATAATACACTCGCTGCTACGCCAAGCCATTTTATTGGTGAACTTTTAGTTTTAGGAATGTCAAAACGCTCATCTTTAAAAAAACTGTTCATATGAGCATTTATACTGGACATATTGCCACCAGTGAGCTGATAAAATTGTTTCAGCTTTGTTTTGTTCAAACCTTTGGTTAAATATAAATTTTTCAATAAATAGGTTTTTGTTTCGCTCTCAGTCAACCCATCCAGTTCAAGCGTGTGAATTCGGTCTGCAAAGAGCGAAGCTTTTAACTGGTTCAGATTTTCTGCTAACGAAAAGTCGGAGACAAGACATAAATGAAAGAAATTCTGGCTTCCATAATTGTTAAGCTCTAAAAGAATAGCTCGCAAAAACTCCAGCGGTAAATGCTGCGCATCATCTACAATCACCAAACAATGCTTTTTTCGCTGGTTAATTTGCTCAATTACACTAGTGATAGTGGTTGAAGAATCCGGCTCGATAGTAAACATCGCACAGAGTTGTGCCAAGAAACTGGTGCTACTAAAAGTGGGTAATGCGGTTAATACCTTTGCGTATATATTATTATCCAATCCTTGCAGTAGCAATTTGATAAAAGAAGTCTTCCCTCCGTGAGCAGGAGCAAATACCGTTATTAATATATTATTGATTAATACCAAATGATTAATAAAGGTAATTTTAACAAGCCAATTAGCGGGCTTAAATAACGCATCAACAACCAAAGAATTCGGGTTGACGTCAGTCAGGTTATTATTATCCATGGGAATTACTCTCCTTCAACCGCACACTGTAAAACAGCCGCAAGACTCGTTTCCGCTACCTTCTCTTCAAGGTAACAATTTCCTAATTCCTTAACCAATACAAAACGTAAGGTATTATTTTTAATTTTTTTATCCTTGTTCATTAACTCGCGTAAATGCGTTAGATCAATATCTTTAGGAATTCGTCGCGGTAAATTTGCTAAAAGCAATAATTTATCAATCCTTTCAAGCGATTTTTTATCAAGACCATAATATAAATGAGATAATAAAGCCGCACAATATAAACCAATTCCAACTGCTTCTCCATGTAACCAGCGACTATAGTGCGTATAAGCCTCCAGCGCGTGCGCAACTGTGTGACCAAGATTTAACAATGCCCTTTGCCCCGATTCACGCTCATCTTGCTGAACAATAGTGGCTTTTATTTGGCAACACTTGCGAATCAGCTCAGGCAATAAACATGAGTCCATGTTTGTGTTTAATGCCTCTTCCACATAGTTCAGAAAATCATTGCCCACTAAAATTCCATACTTAATGATCTCGGCCACTCCTGCATGAAACTCGCGCTGAGGCAATGTGTTAAGCGTATTCGTATCAATAATAACCGCTTTCGGCTGATAAAAACTGCCAATCATGTTTTTACCCTCGGGGTGATTTATTGCGGTCTTCCCCCCAACGGATGCATCTACTTGAGCTAACAAGGTGGTAGGAATTTGCAAAAACTCTACCCCACGCTGATAGGTCGATGCTGCAAAGCCGCAAATGTCGCCCACGACACCACCGCCTAAAGCTATCATCAAGGTATCACGGTGGTGGTTTTTTTCTATGAGGGTGTCATAAATTTGAAAAAGACTTTGCTGGTTTTTATATTCTTCTCCATCCTTAAGAATCACTACATCACATTGTCTGTCTGAGAATGCATCTTGCAAAAAATGCAAATAAAGCGGCGCAACGGTTACATTGGTCACGATTAAAACTTGCCGGGATGTTGCATACCGGCGGAGAATAGTTCTATCCGTGAGAATATTGCGACCAATCAGGACAGGGTAATCATGCGCTGGCATGCGCACCAATAACTCACGGAAACAATCAGACTTCGCCATAAATATATTTAATTATATTATTAGCAACTGCTTTTACCGTTAGTTTATCGGTTTCGAAGCTTATATCAGCAAGCTCATCATAAAAAGGCTCTCGCTCATCACGCAACATTTCCAAACGGCCTTCCAAATCCTCTGTTTGTAGAAGAGGACGTTTAGTATCTCGCTTGGTTCTTTCGAATTGCTGTTGTAAGGATGTTTTTAAATAAATAACCGTACCACGCCCTGCTAATGCGTTACGATTTTCAGGCGTCATCACAACCCCGCCGCCAGTGGCCAATACAATATTATTTTTTTGAGTCAGCTCATCAATTACTTTTTGTTCACGCCGGCGAAATCCGTCTTCACCTTCAATATCAAATATCCAGGAGATGTCCGCTCCTGCACGTTCTTCAATTACCTCATCAGAATCAAAGAACTCTAATTTGAGCTCTTTTGCCAAAGTACGGCCGATAGTGCTTTTTCCTGCTCCCATGGGCCCTATTAAAAAAATATTTCGTACTTTAACTATGCTCATTTTTAATTACATACCTCTTCGCTGGTACAGGTGGATGAGAATCCATACCTGTTTAATTTAACGTAATGCACGAGTGACCATTAGTGTTTCCATGGTGCCACACGTTTTCCGAATTTATCTAGATTAATACTTCCTCGCTCTTCAACCGTCTTAATAGACAAGGCGTTCGTTATTATCCTAGGAGTAATGAAAATGAGCAACTCCTCATTTTTGGTTGTGACGTTTTGATTTCTAAATAAAGCACCTACCACCGGCAACTCCCCAAGAAATGGCACGCGATTAACGGCATTTCTTTTATCTTGCTTATAAATTCCACCTAATACTATCGTTTGGCCATTCTCCACTAAAACATTCGTTTGTATTTCTCTTGTCAAAATGGAAGGAACACCATTAAAAACCTGTGATGATGGTGTGTCCTGATTAATTTGTAAATCCATCATAATCTTATTATCAGGGGTAATTTGCGGCGTTACTTTAAGACTTAATACCGCCTTTTTAAAAGCAACCGCTGTCGCACCACTTAACGTGGACTCCTGATAAGGAATCTCCTCACCCGACTCAATAACTGCCGCCTGCTGATTAGTGGTAATTAAACGGGGGCTTGCAATTATTTCCCCACGCCCTTCACTCTCAAGCGCTGACAGCTCCAGATCAAGTAAAATCCCGTTGCCAAGTTTGGCCAGTGCAATACCAACAGACGCAGGCGACGCAGCCCCTGGTACTGCTGAAAAATCCACGTTCAATCTATCTGAGATTGGCGTGACTTGAGCGGGAGCTACCCCTTGCTTTGCACCACTTAGTGTACCACTTAAATGCGTTGGCCGGGATACACCAAAACGGATACCGAGATCTTGCGCAAAACCTTTAGTAACATTAACTATTCGCGCTTCAATCAACACTTGCTTGACCGGCACATCCAATTGGTTAATAAGCCTTCTTATTTCCTCAATATGAGCACTCGTATCCTGAACCCAGATCGAATTAGTACGCGCATCTACACTTAAAGCACCGCGTTTTGATAAAAGTAAAGTATTCTTATCTTTAAGAAGTGTAGCAATATCAGCAGCTTTTGCATAATTTATCTGCAATAAATCTGATCGCAGCGGGGATAAACCCGTGACCTCCCTTTGCGATTTAAGCGCATCCTTCTCGTGTTTTAATAATTCCGACGCTGGCGCAATCATCATTACATTACCTGTTTGCCGTTTGGCTAATGAATTTGTTTTCAAAATAATATCAAGCGCTTCATCCCATGGCGTATTGTTTAATCGTAAGGTAATTTCTCCTTTCACCTGCTCACTTACCACCATGTTAATACCTGTAAACTCGGCCAGTAATTGTAACACTGCTCTAATCTTGATGTTTTGAAAATTAAGAGAAATTAATTTCCCTGTGAATGCTGTCTTCTTTACTGCTGTCTGCTTGATTTCTTTGGCATTTACAGACGTTTTATCACTCAACAGTAATGTGTACACATTGCCAGCAATATAACCGGAATAAGGCACTGCAGATGAGATGTTCAAAATGACGCGAACCCGCTCGTCTGCCGCGACTATGTTATAGTTTTTTAATGAGCCAATGTCAATTTTTTGTGAGTTTAAAGAATTATCAAGCAAATTGCTGGCGTGAAAAAAATCCAGGATCAAGCGTGGTGGTTTGGGGGTAATAAAACTTGATGGTAAATAGTCAAGTTGCTGTGAAAATTGAAAATCCACACGTACCCTTTGGTCTGGCAAAGGCACGACCTTCACGCCCACCAATGAATTGCCTTCTGCAAATAACGCCCCCCACACGAGGGTTAACACTATAAAGGCTGTAATACACTTTCGCAAAACAAAGCTCCTATTTACTTGCGTCTAAACTAAAGGTAGTCACTTTCTTCTCCCACGTCCCGTCGATTTGTACACGCTCTTCCACGATCAAGGCAGTATCATTAATACACATTATTTTGCCAAAATTTTGCCCCATATAATCGCCCTTTTTAACACGCGCCAACTCTCCATCGGTCTTACTGATGAGCCCCCAGACACGCGAGCCTTGTTTTAAAACCCCTACAAATTTCAAGTCTTCCAAGGGATACGCTTCCAGGGGCTGTTTCGGTCGAGACGTATTGGGAGGTAAGGTATTTGATCTTTTATCAACCTGTATTTGTTCAAATGGGCTTCGTCTCACACCCTCATCAGGGTAAACGAATTTTTCAAGAGAAATAAATTCGGGTATTGGTTCATCAAAAGTGCTCACTCGTGCTTTTACCGCATTAATGTAGTTAGAAAATTGATTATCTGCAGTAGACGTGCAGGCAACCAAAACCGCTATTGGTAGTGCAATAATTAATTTGTATATCCCGCCATTCCCGCACTTACTCATATCAATTGGTATCGATAAATTTTTGCAATGATTTCCATTTGCAATAATTCATCGGTTTCCTGCCCCCTGGATACCACCGAAAGCTTAAAATCATGTAACGATACCAAGCGCGCCATCTCGCTCACTCGACTTACAAACAAGGCTAACTGATGATAATTACCTACAACTTTTATAGTAACAGGTAACTCACTATAAAAATTATGATGTACTTCTGGCCCTGGTGCGAAAAGTTCGAAGGTGAGCCCGCTTGTTTTTCCTGTTCTGGATATATCCTCCAGTAGTCCTGGCGTTTCATTTTGTGACGTTAATTGCTTTAGCATGGTGTCAAAACGTTGGTTTATTATGTCGAACTGCTTCTTATATGCCTGTAAATTGGCCGCCAGTTGTTGCTTTTGTTCAAATTGCGCTTTGAGCGTTTGTTGGTTAGTGGTTAAAACATCGTATAATTCAAATTCAGATTTAATAAACACCCTATAGCCAATACCAATAAGTAATAATGCCAACAAGGTGGCACTCAGGTATTTAACCCAGAAGGGCCATTGATAGCTATTTTCCAGTGTTAATTCACTAACGTTAAAATGTTTCATGGTGTCGTATTCTTGGGTTTAATAATAAAATTCAAATTAAATTCATAACTTGCAATCGCCGTTTTATCAGCCGTTTTTTTTATCTCCGTTAAAACGGGCTCTTTAATCCACGGGTTTTTCTGAATATTTCGCATTAACAGGTATACATCTTTATTTGATGCACAATACCCCTGCAACATAACCTTGTCTCCAGCTCGCTTGATAAGGGTTAGATAAGCCGTATCAGGCAAGACTGTAACAAGCTCATCGAAAAGATGGACGGTAATGATACGTTTAACCTGCATATCATTAACTAACGCCATACGAGAGATTAAGAGGTCGCTCTCGTGTTTTAGTGCATTAATTTTTGCAATTTGCCCATCAAACTGCGTAATTTCTGTTTGCAATCTTTGATTGCGCTGTGCTTGCCCGGTAATAAGCCCTGACAGATAAAAATGCATTGCAGAAAGTAGAACCACGGCAAAAATTACGGCAGAACCGAGAATTATCCTGAACGTTGATTTTTCTCGCTCACGTCTAAGTTCACGCCATGGGAGAAGATTTATTTCCGTCATTGCCTATCCAATATTTCTTAAAGCTAGCCCACAAGCCATGAGTAATGAAGGCGCTACATTTAAAATATTCGTCGAGTCCAACTTATCCCCCAGCCGTAAGTGGCGGGCGCAGTTTGCGATCGAGGTTGGAATTTTTGTATTTTTTTCAATTAGCGGCGCTAAATCAGAACATCTCTCCGCTTCACCTGCCAGCAATATATAGTCCACAAAACCATGATGACTTGTTGAAAAAAAGAATTGCAAAGCGCGCTTCACCTGCAAAAGAAACATCTCCATCGAAGGATTTACTACCTTTCCAAACTCATCCTGGTGCGTATAAATGATTTTCATTTGGTGCAATACATATAAATTCATAAACTCATCACGGATATCAATAACGGCAATGATTTTATCGCTAGCAGCCGGAAGAGTTGTGGCGAGTAATTGAATGGCACGCTCGATTGCAAAAGATTCCACGTCCACAATTTTGACTTGCAAGCCCGCTTTTGTAAGCGCGCTCACCCTGCTGCTTACGTTTTCTGAACGAGATGCAACCATAAGAACATCGAGCCTGTCGGGGATTTTCAAAGACTCCCCCAGAATTTCAAAATCGATAGTTATTTCATCAATGGGGTAAGGAATATATTTGTCGGCTTCCATAATGATGAACTCCTCAATTTCGGCCTCATTGAGATCATCATTAACTTGCAAAATTTTGCTTATAACAGCCGAGTCAGGAAGAGCCAGTATGGCGAGTTTACTTTGCAGGTGAGAACCAGAGACTATGTGCCTGATTGTGCTGGCGACAGCGTCTATGTCTTTAATAGTATGCCCTTCAACGGCATCAGGCGGCAAAAGCTCGCAACCAAAGCCTTCTATACAGCAATTGCCTTCTTTTCGGGAGAGTTCAATAATTTTTACAGACGTGGAGCTTATGTCAATTCCGAGGATAGAGCGAGCATCACGCTTAAACAGCTTTAGCATGTTTTTCCTAATCCCCATCTCATTTCCTTAAAAAATCCTCGCGCATGCTAACGCAACCTTTTCAAAAAAGAAATCTTTTTTTTGCAGATTAATAATTGTCTTTGCACAGGACAGTTTTTTAAATTTCGAAAAGATACCGTCTATGCGAACGAAGTGAGCAATCCAGCGACCTTTGAAGGCTAATGAGTACACCTGGTGTTCGCAAAGTCACTGGATTGCTTCGCTAAGGCGCTCGCAACGACGCCTCTTTAAAAATTGTCCACGGCAAAGAATTATCGTTTTAAATCAAGTCGAATTAACTTTTCAATCAATCTAATTGTTCAAGGCTTGCACCAATCAGTTTGATTAAATATAGTGGTAAAACCGTGTGCAAATCTGCAGCGGTTATTTATAGTGAAAGGAGTTGCTATGACAAAGTTACAAGAATTGGTAAATAATCTGGGTGAAGTAATTATTGATTATTATGTACAGCAAACCAAATTAAAAATCGATAACCCTTCGGATTCTCGAGATTTTTTTGAGGGCTTGATTGCAAAAGCAACAAAATCCTATCCAACTAGAGAAAGATTTCTGAACTATTTGTTATACGTTATAGATACTCTCAAGCCATTAGTCGATAAAGACACGCCTCTCTCAAAAGAAGAAGTCTCAAGCACAACTCATCTAATTAAGGAGTTAGTGAATAATGCTCAACTGTTGTTAACCGGCTACAAAGGTGAGTTTATTGAGATAATTTACGCCCAAAATAAGGTAGTAATGGAAGGATTTCGTTTGAGGACATTTCAATCTTTTTGGTCTCCAATTTGCTTCACCGGGCAAATTATTACTGAAAAGTTAATGAAAGCCTTCGACTTTGAAAAAGGAGCCTATTATTTGGATGATACGGTAAAAAATATTATCGATGATCATCAAAAATCTTTTTTACCTGGGCAAGAAAACCATGATTTACAGCAAAAGCTTGTACTTGAAAAAACAAAATCAGCAGCACTACAGGAAGAACTTCTACTTGAACAAACAAAATCAGCAACAGTACAGGAAGAGCTTCTACTTGAACAAACAAAATCAGCAGCAGTACAGGAAGAACTACGATTTAGGCAATTAGAAAATGAGACATTGAAAAATACAATTCAGTCCTTAGAGAAAAAAAACTTAAGTCTTTCGAATAAAATAACCGAGCAAGCTGAGCAGATGGGCCGGTTAATGGAAGAAAACAGTGCTTTAGCAAAATCAGCAAAAGCGAACAGCGATACAGTCAGAGCACCTGCTGGTATGGGTAGTCTGTATGGATCTATTTTCCCAACGGCTAGACATCTTGCTGCCCGGGCTAGCACCATATTATATCCCGGAGCTGTGCTTGATAACATTGATGAATCAAGACCTTAAAAAAGCTGATTACTCTCTTCAAAATTGGCAGAAGAGAGTAAAAACTTATAGCAAATTCGATATCAAATGGGTATCGTTCGCAAAATCATGAGAAATAGCGTTATAATCGCTTAATACGACTAAAGATAACCATTACTCAACATGAAAAAATCCATTTATTTTTGGCGCAAGGGACTCTGGGCACTGGTAAGCCTTTTTTTTGTATTCGTCATTTGTTTGAGTTTTCTTTATCTTTATCTCGAAAGTGAGCTCCCCGATGTTGACTCACTTAACACAGTACGCCTGCAAGTTCCTTTGCGTATTTATACGCAAGATGGCAAGCTCATCCAGGAGTATGGGGAAAAAAGACGAATTCCTCTTACTTATGAAGAAATTCCAAAAACCCTGGTTTATGCACTAGTCGCAACAGAAGACCAGCGTTTTTTTGAGCACCCCGGTGTTGATATTTTTGGTTTGGGCCGCGCAACATTGCGGATGATAAAAACAGGCACCAAGTCTCAGGGTGGCAGTACTATCACCATGCAGGTGGCTCGTAATTTCTTTTTAAGTCGTAAAAAAACCTTCCTGCGTAAATTCAATGAAATATTATTAGCCATTAAAATTGACCGGGAATTAAGCAAAGAAAAAGTTCTTGAGCTTTATCTCAATAGAGTTTACCTCGGTAATCGTGCCTATGGAGTGGGAGCAGCTGCGCAAATATATTATGGAAAGGCGCTAAACCAATTAACTTTGGCGGAGCTCGCGATGATAGCCGGTTTGCCACAAGCACCATCCACTCAAAATCCCATCGTCAATCCAGCAGCAGCTAAAAAACGCCGCGATCATGTTCTTGAACGGTTACTTGAAGAAAAATACATTACTAATGCCCAATATCAGGATGCAATTAAGCAACCGCTTACTGCGACATATCACGGCACTAATATTGAAGTAAGCGCGCCTTATGTCGCCGAGATGATTCGTCAATCACTTTATGACCATTTTGGTGCCGAGGCTTACACTAAAGGGTATAATGTTTACACTACCATAAAAGGCCCTCTTCAACTCGCGGCAAATGATGTAGTAATTTCGCACTTGATGGCATATGACCGCCGCCATGGCTATCGTGGCGCTACCGCCAATATTGGCAGCAAAGATCTGTCTCCCGCCACATTAACCAAAACATTGGCTAAATACACGGCTTTCAATAAATTGCAGCCAGCCATTATTCTTGCCGTTGGTGAAAAAGACGCCGAGGCAAGAACAAAGGGCGGGCAAACAATAACCATACCATGGGAAGGGTTGTCTTGGGCGAGGCCTGCGCTCAAAAAAGGCTGGATGGGTAAATTGCCAATCAGTGCAAAGCAAGTAGTAACTGTCGGTGATGTAGTGTATGTGCGTCAACAGGACGATAAATGGTTTTTGACACAAGTTCCTCAGGTAGAAGCAGCTTTAGTAGCATTAAACCCTAAAAATGGCGCCCTGGAGGCATTGGTTGGCGGGTTTAATTTTGAAAAAAGCAAATTTAATCGTGCTACTCAATCAAGTCGGCAACCGGGCTCAAGCTTCAAACCCTTTCTTTATGCAGCCGCTTTAAATAAAGGATACACCCTGGCCACCATTATTAATGATGCGCCGATAGTTGTTGATGATCCCAGTCAACCAACTCTCTGGCGTCCACACAATGTTGATCTTAAATTTAAAGGCCCCACGCGTTTAAAAGAAGCGTTAGTGCGCTCGCAAAATATGGTGTCCATTCGTATTCTTGATGATCTGGGCTTTGATTATGCGATTGATTTTGTCACTCATTTTGGCTTTCAACGAAAACAACTACCTCGGGCATTATCGCTTGCTTTAGGGAGTCTCTCGGTAAGCCCCATGGAATTAACGGCAGCTTATGCCGTGTTCGCGAACGGCGGCTATAAAATTGAACCCTATCTGATTGACAGAATTACAGACAATGATGGTGAAATCCTCTTACAGGCTACCCCGGCTATCGCCTGTGATAATTGCGAACAAAATAAAGCCGATCCCGCCTCCCTTGCTCCTCGTGTTATTCCGGCAGATGTAGCTTTTTTAATGACGACTGCCTTAAAAGACGTCATCCAACACGGAACAGCACGTGCCGCTACCGCTCTTAATCGCCAGGATATTGCCGGAAAAACAGGCACAACCAATGAGCAGGTGGATGCCTGGTTTGCAGGCTTTAATCCTGAGTTAGTAGTGACCGTATGGGTAGGCTATGACAACCCGCAATCATTGCATGAGTACGCAGCAGGTCTCGCATTACCGATGTGGATTGACTTCATGAAAACAGCACTTTACAAACATCCTGAGCAAATTATACCGCAACCAGAAAATGTGGTAGCTGTGCGCATTGATCCCGTTACAGGATTACTGGCTAAAACGAATCAAAGCAACGCAATTGTAGAATATTTCAGGGAGCAGGATGTACCGACTGAAGATGAAGCAACCCAGCAAAATGATGCGGTAACTCCTGAGTCAGAAGCAGAGGGAGAGGAGAATTTATTTTAATGGTCGCTCTCCTCGCCTGTCGCCCTCTTTCCTTACTGGAAACACAAAAAAAATTTATCAGATTTAATAAGGTGAAATAATATGTCATACAAAAAATTAGAACAGTTGTTTACAAAAAATGAGAGTGTATTGATACAACATTCGCCAAGTGTTGGTAAATCAGAGATCCTTCGAAACTCCGAACAACAAACTCAGCAAGTGCATTCGGATAATTTAAATACACCCCTGCCTATAGATGAAGTTAAGATAGTATTTGACTCAGCTACGCAAAATAAAATGGGTGTGTGGTTAAAAGAAGGTCATCTATATGCTGATGAAGGTACAACTGATCTTAATCTTCAACAAAAATTTTATTAAAAAAAACTTTAGGGACGTTACCTACTTACTCGATAAATCAATGTTTATCTACCAGGAGCGGTAAACTGACCTAAAACACGTATTGTCTTTTCAACTTCTGCAAAAGTTGCATGCAATGGGTTTATCACTAAATTAAATTCCTCTGGAACCATTACTGAAGGAATCGCCATTGCCAAATATTCGCTCGGATCATAAAAATTTTTCAAAGCAAAATCACGATTCGAATTTGGTGAAGGTGTATTTTTCCATTCTTTAGGTAAATCAGAGATACTGTATTTAACGATCAATTCATCCGGAATTTCAATCGAAAATTTGTAATAACTAAAACCAGATACTAAAAGACCATTATGCGATAACCATTCCAATGTACAAAGAGATATTGATTGAGAACAATATACTGCTTTTGTTCCTTTATGATTCCATCTGCCTGCAACGTATAACCCACCATCACCTGAGAACACAGTTTCTGTCTGTTGGTTTTGAGCTCCTCTAAACCAAATGGACATTAGTTATATATCCCATATTTAATTTGTAATAATGCTTGTTCTACAAGACGATGCCCTATTTCCGTATCCAATAAATCCATTGGAACTTGATCTCCTAGCGAAGGGATTTTTCTATAAAGCCAATTTTTTGCTTCTGGATTTCCTAAAATTTCTTGCGCATTTTTTACGATAGATATTAATCTGAAAAATTTCTCGGTAGAGCCCGGATCAAGTAATTTATGATCTTTTTTCTTGGCAAAATAAGTAGACGTCGTAATTTTTAGTCGACTAAGCACATCTTTTATCACAAAAGACTGTTCGTTTAGAAAATTATCAATTAACTCAGGATTAATACCTTTCCTTATTATTTCTATTTCTTTAATGGGATCTTTAAAATAGCTCATTAGCTTATTAGTACTAGATAACATGGCAATCTCCTGTTACAGACATTATAGGTCTAAATTCATAATCATTCAATTACGAATCAGGAATTGAAAATAACAGGATCACGTCTTATATAATAAATGTTATTGAACATTGTAAGATCGCAAGCAAACACTCTTTATTTGACCGTATCTTCTTCAGTTACCACAGTAAACAGTAATTTTTACTAATGAAAAAAACTGGAATTATCGTTCTTCTGATGATACCCCTCTCCATCGGGTTGAATTGAATCAAATTCAACTGAGTTTATTTCCATATACTCGTTATTATTTTGCAGAGTAGTAAATAGCATTATTTGATTATGAACAGATAAAATTGCTCGACCACCAGGTTTTAAATAATTAGCCGTTTCATGAAAATCAGTTTTAGCACCTTCTATTTCATAATCGTCAAAATCAATAGCATAAACAATATCATAAGGGGCGACAATTTTTACATCTTGCTTGAGATTTTCTAATGAATGATACTGGTAAATATTGATAGTAGCGTCTTCAAAACGACGATTCAATAATGAAATGGCGCGAATGATACTGTAAATTTTCTTTTGATAATTAACATAATATTTTTCGGGCAAAGGGCTTCCTTCTGGTAAATTTCTACAATAAATTTTTCTTGTTATTTCCGATATTGGCCCCAGGAGACATTCATACTCGGGTTCTAACAGTGTTAATTCAATATGTCGAATACCCATAGTAAGTAATTTAAAGATAATCACAAAGTCTTGCAAAGCCCCGCCAGGCCCCATACTCAAGAGCTTAAGTGGATCATCCACTGAAGAATTAGCAATCTCACAAGCTTCAAGTACAAATTTTTCCACTTGCAAACGCACATTTCCGAAAAGACGATCATGGCTCGTATCTATGCAACCACACTCGGAGAGCTCAAGAGAATTTAAGTAGTAATCATTTCCATTACCATGAACCCACATGTGACGTATATACTCGTCCGGATAGTTCGTTAATAATTCTAGCCAAATAAGCAACGCTTTGAAATCTGATTCATTTAAAATTTCAGGTGATAATAGCCTTAATTCTTGATTAAGTTTTAAAAAATAATTTTCAATAGTTAACTTAAACTCATCCACTTCATCATTTGAAACATAGTCCAATTCGTATTGTAATAAATACTTAACCATTATTTCATGGAGCATTTGATTATCTACTGACCCACTACTTACATTATTCTGAAGAACATAATTAGAAATAGCTTCAATTAATTGATTTTTTTCTTCTCTGCTTAAATCATCATTACGATACCCACTTCCACTAAGTGATTTAAGAGTAGCTCGTAAATCACTTTTATTTTTTGAGTAAAAAGATGGTCCTGATTCATCTTTAAAGCATATTAGAAATACATGTAAGTCATGGGCATTTATTGGTATCATAAATAATCCAAATGCGTAAAATTAGAACATTTTAATGGTGAGCCTCCTAATTTGCAAGCGTTTTTTGTTATTAATTTAAACACTATCTCAAGAAATAGTTAGATGAACATTTACCTCTACGTGAATACTTGCTAATTTATAATTCGATAATGTTCATATTTCGATGCTTAAGTTCTTCTACAACCGCTTTTGATTGTTCGCCACTGCTTTCTTGAAATAATCGCCAACGTGAAGCCATATAATTTTTTGCTCCAGCATAATCAATCCTTTTATTAAATGACCTTGCAATTGTATATTCAATTTTCCCATTTAGTGTATTTAATAGCTGATCAGTAATTTTTCCAACAACCTTTCTTTCCTCAACATTAAGGGGCTCTGGATGCGCTTTCAATTCTTCGCAATGTAATCTTGCTTCTTCATACGCTGATACTATCCTGTACACAATGTTATAAAGATTACCAGGTAAGAGTTGTTCTAAATTAGCCAGCTGATACAATTGTTCTATTAAAGAGTAGACCGGAGGATCATTGAGTAACATTCCTCTGATAAGAGTGTTTTTCTGTTGCTCATAAAGTTGTGCCAAATTATTAACCACAGGGATGAGAAAAATCTCGGATTTTTGACAATCGATTTCAGCAAGCAATCTTTCGCGTATTTCCCCAGCCGTTTTCTCACTTGCACCAAGTTCATTAAAAGCTCCTGTATCAATCCATTTGACTAATGTTTCAAGAGAATCCATAGGCAATAGACGTACATCTAATAATTTGGGTAGCTCTATGTTAATCCAGGATTCAATCATATAAGTATTGCGAATAGCTATGCATTTTTCTCGGAATCTCGGCTCAGACAACAGAGCACCAGTCTCAATAGCTTTAATAAGTGAGCTAGCATCAGGATAAAAGTTTTGTAAAACTACAAAATAACTACTTATATGTACAAAACGGGTTAGCTTGTTTAGCAAATCAATAGCAGTTTCAGATTTTTTATTCATTAAGGAAGGATCCGCTCCTAAACTTAATAATACCTCCAAATCTTCAAAAAAAGACGGCCCTTGATAATTTGTAAAATGAAAATCCCCGCTAAAGCCTGAGTATAAGTCAGGTTTAATTTTGTAAAAATAAGGATTATGATAATTTTCATACACATGCATGGCCATAATATGCAGCACAGAGTTACCATTTTCATCTACAGCATTAATATTCAGACCCTCTCTTTGAACAAGTTCTTTTATAGTTTTACCGTGATCAAAATCTTTTTTGTTGTTTAAAAATATTTCATGTAACTTAGTCATATATGCCATATCCTGGGTAAATTTTAGATTAATTTTGATTAGCACATCACTCAGAGAAGGAGAAAAAAGATGGTGAGTTGCAATTTTATGATTGTGCTCGATAAGCTCTTACTGCAAAAAGTAGAGAGCTATAGAGCTAAGAATATTTCTTAAAGCAATAAATCCTTTCCACGCCATGCCGAAATGCGTCAAGCTATGTTTTTTATCTACCAACATAAAAAAACCTTAGCCTGACAATTATGGGCGAGGTGTCCGACCTACGGCCTACGAGGCTAGTGCATCAACAGCAGGTACATATTCGTAACCAAGATCACGTGCTACCGCTTCATAGGTTATCATGCCTTTATGAACGTTTAAGCCATTGAGTAAATGAACATCGTTTAATAAAGCGAGCTTCACACCTTTGGTAACCAGACTCATGACAAAAGGCAAGGTTGCGTTATTTAATGCGAAAGTAGACGTGCGAGGAACAGCTCCCGGCATATTCGCAACGCAATAATGCACAACCCCATCCACTACATAAGTTGGCTCATGGTGCGTTGTAACCCGGCTGGTTTCAAAACAACCGCCCTGATCAATCGCTACATCCACCAGCACAGAACCCGGACGCATGGCTTTTAACATCGATCGTGTAACAAGTTTTGGTGCGGCAGCGCCATGAACCAGAACCGCTCCGATAACCAAATCGGCAGTGGTGACATAATATTCCAATGCTTCAGCGGTCGCATAGATGGTATTGAGTTTTGCGCCAAACTGAAAATCAAGCTCTCGTAAACGCGGTAATGATTTATCCAAAACAATAACCCGTGCTTCCATTCCCATCGCCATCCTGACAGCATTGGTACCGACTACTCCACCACCAATTACCACTACGTTGGCAGCAGCCACACCAGGAACGCCTCCTAACAAAACACCACTACCGCCTTGTGCCATTTCAAGGCAATGAGCACCTGCCTGAATGGACATACGCCCTGCTACTTGCGACATAGGTGTTAATAGAGGTAAACCGCCATCGTCCTGAGTTACGGTTTCATAAGCAATAGCTGTAACACCAGACTCCACTAATAACCGTGTCTGCTGCGGATCGGGAGCTAAATGCAAATAGGTAAATAGCGTCTGCCCTTCGCGTAAACGATGGCACTCTGTGGGTTGTGGTTCTTTAACCTTAACAATTAGCTCAGCTTGCTCATATACTTCATCAGCCGTTTCAAGAATTTCAGCACCCGCAGCTTTATAATGCTCATCGCTAATACCAATCCCAAGCCCTGCCCCTTTTTCAACAAAAACAGTACTACCAGCCCTTACAATCTCTCTAATGCTTCCAGGGACAAGTCCAACACGATTTTCTTGAGATTTTATTTCCTTTGGTACGCCAACAATCATTTTATCTCCCTTAATTGATCAATAAGTTGTGGTATTAGTTCGAACAGATCGCCAACCAAACCATAGTCAGCTATTTGGAAAATTGGAGCATCCCCATCTTTGTTGATCGCAACGATAACTTTAGAGTCTTTCATGCCAGCAAGATGCTGAACCGCTCCTGATATGCCTACCGCTATATATAAATCAGGCGCTACAACTTTTCCGGTTTGCCCTACTTGATAATCGTTCGGCACAAAGCCTGCATCAACTGCTGCCCGAGATGCGCCGACTGCGGCTCCTAAAACATCCGCAAGCTCTTCAATTAATTTAAATTTCTCAGCACTTTGCAAACCCCGGCCACCAGAAACAACGATACGTGCCCCGCTCAACTCTGGTCTTTCTGAGTGACTCAACTCATGCTTGACAAAAACCGTATTTTTTTCAGGAATTACTTTTTCAATGCGCTCTATGCAACAAGGAGCTTGCGATTCGGTAATGGCATTAAAAGCTGTAGTCCTTATCGTCATTATTTTTTTGTTATCTAAAATTTTTACCGTTTCTATGGCATTGCCCGCATAGACCGGATGCTCAAAAGTATCCTCATTAATTATTCGACTCACATCAGAAACTTGCGCCATATCAAGACTTGCCGCAATTCGCGGCATCAAATTCTTGCCAAAAGTCGTAGCTGGCGCCAATATCGCCGAATAAGAGGGCGCAATTGACGTTACCGCCTCACTGACATTTTCAGCCAGTTGATGACGATAACAGTCATTATCCACGAGTAAAACCGTACCGGCTCCCGCTAATGCTGCTGCCTGTTCAGCCACTTGCTGGCATTGAGAACCGATGACCAGACATACCGGGTGTGCATCTAATTGCAAAGCGGCAGCAAAAGTATTACGAGTCGCGGCATGCATTTGATGATTATCGTGTTCAACGATGACTAAAACACTCATGACTACTCCTTGTTAAAGCACTTGGGCTTCGTGTTGTAGTTTATTGACCAGGGATTCTACGGAATCAAGTTTTATCCCACCTGCACGTGCGGGAGGCGCTTTAACCGAGATAATTTGCACGTGGTCTTTTAACTCAAGCCCAAGGCTATCCAGCTCAATCTTCTCCAATGGCTTTTGTTTAGCCTTCATGATGTTGGGAAGACTGGCGTAACGAGGTTCGTTAAGGCGTAAGTCCGTGCTGACAATTGCAGGCAAATGCATGCTTAATGTTTCAAGGCCGCCGTCTATTTCGCGGGTAACTTCCAGTACGTTATCATTTAGGGTTATTTTTGAAGCAAATGTTGCTTGTGACCAATTGAGAAGCGCTGCGAGCATTTGAGGGGTTTGGTTGTTATCGCCGTCAATGGCTTGTTTGCCCATGATGACCAATTCTGGTTGTTCTTTGGCGACAATGGCCTTTAGTATTTTGGCAATATTTAGACTACAGTGATTTTTTTCACTTTTTACTAAAATCGCTCGGTCGGCACCTAATGCCAAGGCTTGACGGAGCGCTTCTTGCGAATTGTCATTGCCAATGGTGACGACCACTACTTCAGAGGCCAGATTTTTCTCCCGTAGACGAATGGCTTCTTCAATTGCTATTTCGTCGAAAGGGTTAATGGACATTTTTATGTTTTGGGTTTCGACGCCTGTTTCATCCGCTTTCACCCGAATTTTGACATAAGGATCAATCACGCGCTTCACTGCAACCAGAATTTTCATACTTCCTCGTTTGAAATTCAAATCATGATGCATCTTGCCAGATATACGTCTCTGAATTCAAGTTTCAATGCAGGGATTAGCATAAAGAAGGGATAAAAAATGAAAACAAAGATGGTTTAAACGCTAACTATTTCATTGAATTGATTCGTTTCTGTGTAAAAAAGAACGTAGCCCGGATTAGCGCTAGCGTAATCCGGGGATATGGTGCAGAGCGAAAATCCCGGATTACGCTAGCGCTAATCCGGGCTACAGTTCCTACAGTGCAGGACCGCCTTTTTCTTCCGCTTCATCGATATGTTGTTCCATTTCAGCTTGACGATCGGTCGGCGCTGTAGAAAAGAGAGCTGTTTTACCCATTAACAACCTCGCAGGCATAATCAGTAAAAAAGCACCTGTAATAAGTTGTAAAACATCACCGAGAAGCCTCACATACTTGTGGCGGTGAGTAATTTCCTGACGAGCCAGGTTAGAAAGCTCTTCTTTTCTTTGCAGGAAAGGTTGCGCTTGAAGCAATATAGGCGTCGCTTTGCGCTGAAACGATAAGGCTTCCTGTTTTTTAAGCTCGTTATCTGGATTTGTATCTACCCCATCCACATGAAAATTGTGTTGCAACATAAAATTCTGTATAGCAGTGGCAACCTTCGCGACTTTTACAAGCTTCACCACCGCATTCTCGGATGGATTCAGATTAATGGCTAATAAACGATCTAAACCGTGTTTCAACGACCTTTCCACAATATTCGACTCAGGATTAACCTTATCAGGCACTTTAGTAAAAAATCTGTTAATATAGGCTTTTGCCTCTGCTTTCCGAGTGGGCTTTTCTGATAAATAATCAAACGTAATTCTCGCCATTTGTTGGGTACTACCCAGCATACCCTTAAGAATTGCAATGTTACTTTCCCTGTTCTCATTATTATCAAGAATATCAAGTAGCTCTTTACTTTGTTCTGCATAAACCAAAAGTGAGGGCTGGCAGAATTTTTTATCAGCCTGGCCTACAGCATGCATAACTTGCATGTGTTTACTGTCAGCCGCAATAATATAAGAAAGTAAGGCCGTAAATTCCTTACGGTTAAGTTGCTTTTCATCAAATGGGGTTGCATCTTTGTTTTTTTCTTTATTTAGTGTGTTCTGCTGAATAATAACCGCGCATTTATCGCTATCTTTAGCCAGCGTTTTTACTATTTCCCTGGATAAGGGAATTTTGTTAACGTCCAGTATATTTAACGCATGTAAAAAACCATTATCTTTTTCTAAAGCGATTGTTAACCATTCTGATAATGGATCCTGGTCTTTAGCAACTTCATTTAATGAAAGAATAGTTTTTATCAATGCTGATTTTTTTACATACTCTGTAAAATCAATCTTATGTGCCTGGAGAAGATTACAAAACACCATTTTGTCCGTAAGGTTTTCTCGAGCACTTTTGTCTTTTTTAATAAATCGTGGGAGCAATAAGCGCGCTTGGGGCGTAAACTTTGAGATATTTTCATCTATCTTTTTTACCAACTCAGCTTCATTTAGTTGCTGAACGCTCTGCAAGATTTCAATGCCTCTGTCAGATTCAATTTGAGAACCCTTAGCGATTGTATTTATCTCATTTATGAAAGAATTAAAACTGCCCACTGTAGCTTTCGCTCGATTGTGACGGTTAATTAGTTCTCGCGCACTGCCAATGTTTGCATTAAGTTCAGACTGCTGCCTTTTAAGATCGTCAAGGTTTTTTTGCAATAATTCGGAACTGCCTTGAATTTCAGCAAAATTAGGTAGTGTTGGCTCAAATTTTAGACTCTCGAGTAGTTTGAGCTCATCCGCATTAAGTGTGGCACTTATCGCTTCAATTTCTTTATTGATTTTAGCTGCATTTTTCTCCATCGCTTCACTAATCACCTTACTTTTGCCAATAAGCTGATTGCAAATTTGTGCCTCGACGGCTCTTTGCACCTCTATAAATTTTTGATTAATATTTTCCCACTGTTCCAATTGCTCATTTAAGGAAAGAGCCGGCGATTTCAGCAATTTTTTAGTTTGTTGATTAATTTTATCTAATTTTTTACTCGATATATCGTAGCTATTCAGTTTTTCAAGAAGCGTGGCTTTCAAAGAGACAAAAAATTCTTTTTGAGTCGTAATGGCCTTAAGTGTTTTCTCATTTTCTTCATTCAATGCCTTAAGTGTTTTCTCATTTTCTTCATTCAATAAGGTATGAAGCTTCAGAACAAGCCCGCTTAGAGCATCATTTGATTTTTGAGAAAGCGCACCCTTTATTTCCAGTCTTTCTTGCATGGGGAGTTTACTATCAGTTTTGGGAATTCTTTCTAATTCCTCTAATTGACTTCTTAACTGGTCACGTGCTTTTGAAATGTCAGGATTAGACGCTTCTGCGGTTTTATCAATAAGTACTCGAGCTTGTTCAACCGTGTCTTTAAGTTTCTTGTATTTTTCTGTGTAATCAACAGACGTTTTAATCAGCAGTTGATGACGGGTATTAACTTCGTCTGCTAACGTCTCATATTGAGAGTGAAACAGCTCTAATGCCGATATTGCTTCATCATAAAGTTCTTCTTTTTCAGTTACAGTAGCACCAAGAATTCTGTTATTTAGTGCGTCAAATAATTTATTGTAGCTATCTTTATGCGTATTAAGTTTTTCTACCTGTTGCATTAACACTGCATCATGCGAAAAAGGGGGCTTTATTACGACATCATATTTAGCAAAATCAGTCTCAATTTGTTCCATCAGCTGAGAATATTTGAGCTGTTTTTGAAGCATTAGACGCATGCCCTGAGGTAAAGCATCTATATCATTAGCCTTGGTTTGAAATTCACGAATGCGTTTATCGATGTTTTTAGTTGCTTCTTTCAAATATTGTTCGATTTTTTTAAAAGACAGGCGCTGATTTATTGCGGCCTCGTCCTCACCACGATGAGACTCAGTGGGTAAAGCGTCAATAGTTTGTGTCCAACGGGTATTTAATCTCTCTTCCAGTTGGCTCGAAAAAAGTAATCTCTCATCAAGCCCGGGTATTGATGGCTCATCTAAAGCAAGAGCTTTTCGAACTTCCAAGGCATCAGTAAGTTGTTTTTTATAGGCCTCAATTTTCCCCAATAACTGCTGGAGTTGTTGTTGTAATTGACCTTTATTCATCACTCACCTCGTTACTAATATTTACGCTCTTTTTTTGAGTATAATGCCTATTTATTAACGCATTATTAATATGTAACGAAATTTACAGTAAGTTGGGTAATTTATTTACAATGGGGCAGATTTGCCAGAATAAACGGGTTTGGAGGGTTTTTTAGGTAACTTGTTGGGCCGAGGCCCAACCTACGATTTAATACAAATGGCCTTATCGCGACTGTCTGGTTTAACGAGCGTCTATACAACTCATGAATAACTCATCCCGAAAACTGGACGCCCGTCATAGGCTGGTATTGTATCTTTAACCAATTCTATCCCCGCATCTTCGCACAATAAAGTGAGAATATTTCTCGTGGTAGAAATAGCTTCTGCGGCATTACTCTTCGGCACATTAAAGGTTCTATCACAGGCTAAACGTTCAATGACCTTATTAACCGCATTTAATTTATCGTCGAGAGCCATCTTATCATTGCCATCAATTTTTTGAAGCTCTTGCAAAGTGACCTGTACGGGATTAAGTTTGATACTATCAAAATATCGAGCCTGTAATTGTTTTTCATAGAGCTCAAATGGTCTGGCTATAAGTTTTAAAGGCATTGTCTTAAATTCTCTTCCCTCTACATCTAAAAAATATTGAGGTTGCAGTGCCAATACCGTACATTGCACACTTGCTTCACCGTAGGGTATGGCAGAAGAGGAGCTTGAGCCGCTACAAATACTCCCATAAGCTTTAATGCCCGTATAAAAGACACCCAGATTCAATTTAAAGACAAGCTCCATAACCGCCATGGTCACGCGGGAAAGAATGTTCGCGCATTGCTGCATTTTATAACCAACATCGCGTAAAAAATCCGAATTCGAGCGTCCCAACATCCTCCCCCCTTTTGAGAAGGTGTAAAGCAGCGCATAGAACAGAGATAACTCTTTAATATAAAGTGCCACACATACTCCCGTAGTGATATATGGCATCGTCTTCATCAGTTTTTGCATAAAACCTGGAGGTAGATCTGTTGAGGCAGTAGCATGATAATTACCTGCCGATTTCAGCATGGAAATTATACAATTAATTAATGCGCGCTGAGTAAGCGTTGTTGCGTCGTTACGTCGTATCTTTAAATCATCAATCAGGTCTTGAATTTCATCCATCATGTAACCCTCACCCTGTGGAGGAGGATTTTTTATTATATCAGCACAAAGTGTCACCAGATTGAAACAAACACCTCGCTCGTCTCTCTTCCTTGGAGTAACCTCTTCCTGTTTTTCTTCCTGTTTTTCTTCCTCTTTCTCTTCCTTATCCTCCGCTCTTCTTTGTGCGTCAGCTACGATTAATGTATCGATTAACCATTTTATTTCTGGCGAAGCGCGCTCATATTGATCCGGATGGAATTGAACGTGCAATTTTTTACAATTCTTATCTATATCAACCAGCTCCACACCATCTTGAGTCAGGAATGCTGCAAAAACAGTTTTAAGCTTCGCTTCCACTAGCTGAGGATTCACCTTCTTTGTATTATGGTATTTCTGAGTGTGTTGATCAAAAGTCGCATATTCTTGTACTATTTCTTTCAAACTGTCAGCAAGATTTGTCATGGTGTACTCCCTTACGCAATTGATAATAAATGATTAACGTGGCGAGAATAGATAAAGATGTCAGTACACTGTCCGATTATAAGTACTGGATAACTCTTATAAAGCATATACTAATAAATCAGTGCCGCCCAGCAAACTAAAAGCACCGGTTAATAAGCCATTTTAAGTACTTTCTCATCGCGAAAGGCTGAAGAAAGCCATGCCCTTTTTTGTAAAAAACAAAGCAATAATCCGATTTCAAACACAACGAGATAGATAGCTGATAGTATATCGGTTAGATAATGGTGAACTAATAATACGCGCGATAAGGCGACCAAAATCCCTGCCGTGATATAAATATAGCGTTGACGGGGAAAAATAATACTCATTCCAAATGCAACTGCCATAACGGCGGTAGTATGTCCTGAGGGAAAAGACCAAAATGAAGCCTTCGTTTGCAAGCCATAAAATCCAAAAGATTGCGTCTCAAACCACATGTCAGGCCTTGCGCGTCCTAGTATAACTTTCAAAACACCGCAGATGCTTTCAGTGAACAACACACATAACCATAAAAACCAAAACCGCGCCTCATAAACAGGGTTAACCTGGACGTAGCGAAAAAAAAGCGCGCCTGCCAGGAAAAATCCGAGGTACAAAGCACTTAATCCTAACTTGGTAATCAAAGAAAGAAGGGCAAAATTTGTGCGAAGGTCGATAGTGTGCATGTACTCAGCAAGCGGCTTGTCAACAAACATAAACGTCAAGACAATAAAAAATAGATACGTTAAGACAAACCAGGGTTTGCTCATTAAAGAAAAAAGGCGATTAAATGGGGTCATCTTGAGACTTTTCCAGTTAATTTATAGTAAAGAGCAGATAATATAAGACAAGACCTTGAAATACCATCCCTGCTTTTTTTAAACTACCAACTCGTGTGGCTATCCGTTAGAATACCACTCCTTTACACTATGCTTATAAACGCCAATGCCTCAATTATCGACCATTCAACAAATCGCTGTATGGATAATTCCTGTCCTATTTGCCATTACACTCCATGAAGCAGCACACGCCTATGTAGCCTATCTGCTGGGAGACAACACAGCCAAACAACTGGGTCGCGTTAGTATTAACCCACTAAAACACGTTGATCTTTTTGGAACTATTATTATTCCCCTGGTTGTTTTGGTAGTGAGTAATTTCAGTTTTGTCTTTGGATGGGCAAAACCCGTTCCTATCGATGCTTCTCATTTTTCCAAACCGCGCTGTGATATAGCCTTAGCCACTGCAGCAGGCCCTCTAGCCAATCTGGCAATGGCTTTATTCTGGACGGGATGCCTGAAAGTCACCCTACTCTTTCATCCCCAAACATCGATTATCGCCCTCTTTATTATATTAGCCGCTCGAGCAGGCATCATTATAAACCTGCTTCTAGCCTTTCTTAATCTTATCCCTATTCCTCCTCTGGATGGCAGCAAAATTGCCGCAAGCCTCTTGCCAATTCGCCAAGCTATTTTGTATGAAAAAATCGAGCCTTATGGTTTTTTTATTATTCTGGCGCTGATGTTTAGCGGTGCCTTGGGCTGGATTATCAGTACCCCCATCAACTGGTCGCTGGTCATGTTAAGTAAGGTCTTTAATATATGAAAATTCTTGCGGATAGTTCTTTGCCGGGGTTAAGAGACGCATTCCCCCTACCCTTTGAAATTACGCTCTACCATCATAACGATGAAGTAGTGGAGCGCTTGAATGACCATGAGATTTTACTATGCCGCTCAACACTAACCGTTGATGAAAAATTATTAAAAAGCCATTCGTTGCGGTATGTTGCAACAGCTAGCAGCGGAACTGATCATATTGATGCAACGTTTCTTTCGACACAAAATATTAAGCTTCTCGATGCTAAAGGAAGCAATGCCAATGCGGTTGCAGATTATGTGGTATCTATTGTTGCCTTTCTTCAGAAATACACAACTTTTAATGGTGACAAAGCTGGAATCATTGGTTTAGGGCATGTTGGTACTGCCGTTGCAGCCCGTTTAAGAGCAATGAATTTTGACCTGATTACTTACGACCCCCCCAGGGGCGCGCAGGAAAACGATTTTAAAAATTGTTCACTGGAAGAGATCATGGCATGTGATTTAATTTGTATCCATGCCAATCTTCACGATAATCAACCTTGGCCCAGTAGAGATTTGATTACTGAAAAAGAACTTGCCCTTATTAAACCAAATGCGGCTATTATCAATGCGGCAAGAGGGGGTATTGTTTCAGAAGAAGCGTTGCTTAAGGCGAGCACTTCATTTTTTTACAGCACCGATGTTTATTGTAATGAGCCGGCGATTAATGAAGCAGTAGTCGGGAGAGCAAGCTTATGTACGCCTCATATCGCAGGCCACAGTCTTGAGGCAAAAGCCAACGCAGTAGCGATGTTAAGTGAAAAATTACACCGCTGTTATCAGCTGCCTTTACCGCACTACCCCTCTTTACTGGTTAAAGAAGAGCCTCTTTTTAAAGCCGACGCAACGTGGGAAGATTATATTTTATCCTTATACAACCCTCTTCATGAGACTATCGCCTTGAAAGAAGCCACTAATATAAAAGAAATTTTCCTGCAACTTCGAAAAGCGCACCAGAATCGCCATGATTTTTGTGTTTATGATAAATTTATTGTTGATGAAACGCTTCGTCCCTTGCTTGGGTTAGCGGCGCAGAAGTGATTAAATAATTTGCACCAAGTGTGGTGCTCGCTTAATATTCCCCATGCAATGCCTTTTTCAGATCTGAACCCGGAGAGCAATTTTGAAAAATATATTTACAATAGTTACAGTCGAGAAGGACAAAGCGGTTATTACCTTCCCTGCCAATAGTAGTGAGCACGCTATAGGCTCAAATGCTCTACCTACTATCGGTTGCACTGCCGCGGCAACATTACTCGACTTTGCACTACACATGGAGAGAGGTGACGACTATACAATCGCAAACAGTGAAGGTTTTGAATCCACTGGTTGGAAAAATAAAATGACAATCAATGGTCGCGTTAATGTAATTCTTGCCCTTGATTTTCTTCTAAAGACCGATAAGCAATTTTCACTTCGAACTACTGATGATAAAGATAAAAATTATTGGAATAGTCGTGTGAATCTTCTGATAGTAAACGCAATTAATGATAAAGCTTCTTTATCTGCGGAAGATTATGAACGATTGGCTCCTTTATTTAACAAAACCTTGGATAAAGCTTACACGGAGCTGTGTGCAGAACCCGGTATTAAAGTACTCAATCTTATTGATAAAATAAATCGAGATTATGAAAACCTCCTTCATCATCCTTATTTTCAATTATTAGGTTTATGCTTTGAGGATCAGCAGCAGAAAATAGCAACCTATTCGAACCTGGATTTCATCTCACGCTTGAGAGCGAAAAAACCTGACGAAAATTTTACCAGTGAAATCGGTAAAAAATATTTGAAGAGCGGCTTAATTCCACAATGCTATGTTCAAAACAATGGGATATATCTTGCTACTGTAGATTTCAATAAAATTTCAAGTGAAATGAAGTCGGGGCAATCAAGCGCTGCATCGCCTGTTTGTTCTTAAAAGTCCCTTTTATCCACCCTCATCTGCCCTGCGGGGCACTTCTTATTTTGGCAATCTTTACGCCAAAGATGGGCTGCAGGGGAGGTCTTGCTCAAGAAGAGACTCTGAAGCCTCACTTAAAATAACATGAACTTTAGCCACGCCCTCATGAGACGAAAGCATGGACAAATGCCCATGTTTGGTTTTCAATATAATCAAAGAACCAGGTTTCTTCGCCACATAAGCTGAAATTGAGGATGAATTCGCCTCCACAATGTAATCATTATTTGCTACAAAAAAATAATAAGGTATGGAAGAAATTAAAATTCGCTCAACTAATTTGCCGTTAAACTCATTATTAACCTGCATTTGCTGCACAGAGGTGGAAAACCACGATAACGGAGCCAAGGCAAGATAAGAACCATAAAATGGTGTACCAAAGCTCACGACCGCTTCAACTTGTATGTTGTTCTCTTTTGCAAGAAACTCAGCCAGATAACCGTTTACCAACCCACCTCTTGAATGACCTAATAAAATCACGCGCTGATGGTTATTTGCTTTAATTTTTTCAAGTAACTGATTAGCGAAAAAATCAATACCGTTGCCTGCGTAGCGGCTATGAAAAGCCACCAAATTAATTGAACAAATATCTTCAGGAAGCCCTTTTCTTAATAAACGGCGCGCCATTCGTGCGAACGCTTGAGGTTGGTCAGCTGTACCATGAACACAATAAACAGCTAAAGGTTCCTTCGTTGGAGACGGTTTAAAAGCAGGATTAGAATATACATAATCGTCAGTTTTAGAGGTCAACCACTCATAAGTGTGAGCAACGATACCAGTGTAACCTGCTGGATTGTATCCGTTTAACCAGGCCAACATTCCCTATCTCCATGAGTTTTGAAGGAATAGTTAATTTATACCAGCATTACGAGCAAAACGCATCAAAGCAAAATTAGCGCGCAGTGCTGCATCATTAATGGCTTCTGCAGGGGATTTGATGCCTGCAAATATAGCCTCTATTGCTTCATCGTTAATAGTCCTGATTTGATTTTGTACGACACCATAAGGCTTAAATGGGTGCGCATCAATACTTGCCAAATCCTGCATTGCAAGAGCGAGTGTTGGTTGGTTTTTTTCTTTTGCCAACATAGCATAATTACCCGTTAAACCTAAGGGGATGTAGCCTGTCTCCTGGTGCCAATATTGTTGAACCTTCGGTCGCGCGATATAGTCATAAAAAAGCGCGATACCGCGATATTTTTCTCCTGATTGCCCAGCTACCGCCCATAAAGCCGCCCCTCCAATCACATTATTATGCCGTATTTTGCTAACGGAACTGTCTAGTGGTAATGCGGCCACCCCGAGCTTAAATTTCACCAAATCGGCCAAGCTATTATAACTTCCTGATGATTGACTAAACATAACACAGCGACCGCTAGTGAACAAAATGGTCGCATCACTGTTGCGACCGCCATATTCAAAATAATGCTTGGTCTGCCATGTTTTAAGGCGCTCAAAATGATGAATTATCGCTTCATTGTTATAAAGAGCCTGCCGATGATTGGCCGTTACCATGGGCAAGCCATGTAAAGCCGAAAAAGATTCAATTTGAATCCAGCCAGGGTATGCGGTCGTATAAGCGCAGGTGTAGCCTGCTTTTTTTAATGTGGCTGCGACCTCCTCAAGCTCCTTCCAGGTCTTGGGAAAAGTTTCAGGCCTAACGCCTGCTTTAGCCAGTGCGTCAACATTATAATAAATGACCGGGATGGACGTATTAAATGGCATTGCCTGTAACTTGTCATTCTTGCTATAAAAAGCGCGAACAGCAGGCAGAAAACTACTTATTGGCAAATTAATGTTTTGCTCGTCAATTAATTCATTAAGGGGTTTAATAATCCCTTTTGGGGCGAGCATAATAGCGGTTCCCACCTCGAAAACCTGAACAATAGCCGGAGGTTGTTTTGCACGAAACGCTGCGGCGAAGCTTGTTAAGGAATCCGTATATTCACCTTTATAAACAGGCTTTATTACATATTCAGCCTGGCTTTTATTAAAGCCATTAATTAACTGTTTTACTTCATCGCCCAAGTGGCCGGCCATGGAATGCCAGAAGATAATTTCAACAGGTGGAGCCGCCCAAGCGTAGCCGGTGAGACATAATATTAACCCCGTGATAAAGCGCTTCATGACAACAAATCAGGGTAATCACTAAACACGGCGTCCACGCCCCACTCAAGAAGTTTTTTTGCTTGCCGCTTACTATTAACCGTATAAACAAAAAGCTTATACTCCCTTTCTTTTATTTCTTTTACGCGAGCGGCGTTAAGCGCACGACGATTAAGATGCACCGAATAACAGTGTAAATCTTGTGCTTTCGCTAACCATTGATCATCCCACACATCAAAGAGCATGCCGATAGGCATTTCAGGAGCAAGCTCGCGACACAAATTTAAAGCCTCATGATCAAAACTTGATATAAGCGGCAAAGGTTTCGTTTGCGGCCAATAGCGATTCAAATGGGTCATCACTGCAATCGTGGTTTGTTTTGCAGCGCCTTTGTAAGGCTTGATTTCAATGTTTGCGTTAATGTCAGCAAAGGTAAGCCAGTTCAGGAGATCCCGAAAATGAGGTATTTTCTCACCGCTAAAATGACGGGAAAACCATTTTCCCGCATCCAGTGACTCTAAATAGGCCGCATCTACCAGGCCAATATCCCCTTTACCATTCGTCGTTCTTTTAAGCGAATCATCGTGAAAAACAAAAGGCTCACCATCAGCACTTAACATGACATCAAATTCTACAAAACTGCAGCCAAGCGCCAAGGCCTTGTCAAATGCGGCCAATGTATTTTCAGGTGCATAAGCCGAGGCACCCCGATGACCAATTACCTGATTAGTTATTTGCACCACTACAACTCCCCTGCCTGCTGGATCCTGCTTCAACAACAGCGCTCATTACTATTTCATTACTCACGGTCAATGCAGGCGCTTGAGCCGATGCCATTACCATCGTGCTTACTTCTCGTGCCTGATAAGCTTTAGGTTGCGGCGGTTGATCACCCTCCAAAATATATAAACGATTAACGCTGTAATTTTGATTGGGGTAAACTTTATTCATTCGCGCCAGTTCATCATTAACCTGTCGATATAAACTATCGCGGACCTGAGATTTAACCTGCTGAATTTCCAGAAGACTTGGCTTGAATTCCACACCGTTAATGCTATAGGTGGCTCCTGGTTGACTCGCGTCTTTAGCATGTTGATAAATATTCGTTAAACTTGCTTGCGGGACACGTGCTTGTGCTTCAACAAATAATTTTTCAAGTCCTGAACTATCCTGAGAGCGCTCAAATTGTGTTAAATGCCACTCACCTGGGGCAATTTTGTTAAGCCGTGTCATAATGTCAGCGCGCGCCTTTACCAGGTCAGCATTGGATAAAGTGGCATTAACATTAACGGTTATTAAAGCCGTTTGGGTACTAACCCATTGTTTTGCTGATACATTAAATACTATTTTATCCAAAGGCATATGAGAAGAGCAATCGCCCGCTATAGATAAACCACTAAAGAGAGAACAAACGAGTACCGCCGCAGTTTTTTTCATTTAAGCCTCCGAAAGAAATGTAGGGGATTTAACATCCAGGGAATGTCGCTTAGTGTATACCATGAAAGAAATGCTTACCAATTTACCCATCATTAATCAAAAATCCTGATTGTTGGAGTAGTTTGTTGATTTACTTCGTGAATCGATCTATAACATGTGCACGTGAATTTTGGGAGCGGCCCTTAATGATGTCTATTGATACAATTACAAATGAGATAACCTCGACAACACAAGATGATTTTCTTGATTATGCCCTACAACATGGTTTTGGCGATTTGCATTTTAAAGTAGACAGCGCGACTGGCATGAAGGCAATTATTGCCATCCATAGTACCAAACTTGGACCGGCTCTTGGCGGCTGTCGTTTTATTGAATACCCCGATACCGTCAGTGCTATTAATGACGTGATGCGTCTTGCACGCGGCATGAGTTACAAAGCAGCTTCGGTAAATTTACCGCTTGGTGGCGGAAAAGCGGTTATTATCAAACCCTCTGAACCTTTCGATCGCGAGGCTTATTTTCATGCTTTTGGTAAATTCATTGCCGAATTAAATGGCCGCTATATCACAGCCCTCGATAGCGGAACGCTGCTCAGTGACATGGACATTATTGCCCAGCATACCCCACATGTTGCGAGCTTATCGAGCCATAATGGGGATCCATCACCCTCCACTGCCAAGGGCACTTTCAGAGGCATCCAGGCGGCTGTCGAGTTCAAGTTAGGTAAAAATAGTTTACGGGGTTTACACGTAGCGATTCAAGGCCTCGGGCATGTCGGGTATTTGCTTGCAAGACATCTTCATAACGCCGGTGCCAAATTAACCGTTGCTGATGTGAATAATGTGCACGTCACCAATGCCGTCAAAGAATTTGGGGCAACTGCTGTTTCCACTGACGTTATCCATAAAGTCGCGTGCGATGTTTTCGCCCCTTGCGCTCTTGGTGCCATTATTAATGATATAACCATTCCCCAACTACAAACATCAATTATTGCAGGTGCGGCTAACAATCAATTAGCCCATCGCTACCATGGCGAAATATTGCATGAAAAAGGCATCTTGTATGCCGCTGATTATATAATTAACGCCGGTGGTTTGATTTTTGCGGCCAGTAAATATCTGAATACCCAAGAAAATGATATCAATCAACAAATTGAGGGAATAGGCACGACGCTCAGCGAGATTTTTATTCGCTCTCAACGGGAAAATCTCCCTGCCAGCGAAATCGCTGATACCCTCGCTCAAGAAAAATTGGCCTGATTTATAAGTTACTGGCATGACGACGTGCTTTCTGCCAGTAACTTTCCCTATGTAAAGGTAAGCCATGAAGCAATTAAATCTCACCGAAGCTCTGTATGACTATGTGCTAAACATTTCATTACGTGAACACCCTGTTTTACAGGCATTACGCAAAGCAACCGCCCCAATGGCTCTTGCCAACATGCAAGTAGCCCCTGAGCAAGCTCAGTTCCTGCAATTTATGATAAAACTTATTAACGCGCGGAAGGTCTTGGAATTAGGGACATTTACAGGTTACAGTGCGCTTGCAATGGCGCTTGCTCTCCCTGATGATGGTGAGTTAATTACGTGTGATATCAGTGCCGAGTGGACTGCAAACGCGCCTTCTTTTTGGCAAGAAGCCGGTGTTAACGATAAAATAAAATTACGCCTCGCCCCTGCGTTACAATCCTTGCAGACATTGATTGAGGAAGGTTATCGGCATAAATTTGATTTCATCTTTATTGATGCGGATAAAACCAACTATATTCACTATTACGAGTATGCATTGCAATTGGTTAGCCCACGGGGGCTCATCGCCATAGACAATATTTTTTGGGATGGTAAAGTAATCGATGAGTCCGATACAAGTGCACAAACCCGTGAAATTCGGCGTTTAAATGACTTTATCAAGCAGGATAAGCGCGTTGATGTAAGCTTGCTCGCCATCGCGGATGGTTTGTTTTTAGTAAAACCACGGAACGATTCAACGAGCAACTAAAAAATTATACGACTTACAAGGAGTGAGTAAATGACTGCATCTTATGAAAATCCGTGTGGACTGGATGGTTTCGCCTTTCTTGAGTTTTCAGCCCCTGAGCCATCATTTTTACATAAACAATTTATTGAAATGGGGTTTGCAGTGCGGGCAACCCATCAAAGTCAGGATATTACGCTTTATGAGCAAGGTAATATACAGTTCATTGTTAATAACACCTCCGACTCGCAAGCACAGCAACACGCAACCACTCATGGCGCTGGCGCCTGTGCCATGGGGTTTCGCGTAAAGGATGCCAGACACGCTTATGAGTACGCTATCAAGCATGGCGCGCTGGCTTTTAAGGATTGTAACCATGCAGAACATGGTTTATTGGCCATTCAGGCAATTGGCGGCAGCGTCATTTATTTTGTCGATAATACCCATCAGCCCTTTCAAAACCAATGGCAGCAGAAGCCTGTTAATGCCCAATCACTAAAAGACTGTGGGTTAACCTTTATTGATCATCTGACGCATAATGTTTACCGCGGCAATATGGATAAATGGGCGCATTTTTACGAATCAATTTTTAATTTCCGTGAAATCAGGTTTTTCAATATTGTTGGCAAAATGACCGGGCTTATCAGCCGAGCATTGGCGAGCCCCTGTGACAAAATAAAAATTCCTTTAAATGAATCAAAAGATGATCACTCACAAATTGAAGAATTTTTGCATGAATATAAAGGGGAAGGAATTCAGCACATAGCTTTAGGAACTAACGATATTTACCAGTCTGTCCACACACTAAGAGAGCATGGCGTCACCTTCCTGGACGTTCCAGACACCTATTATGAAATGATTGATTCGCGTGTCCCCTGGCATAAAGAACCTCTGGATAAATTACAACAGGAACGCCTTTTGATGGATGGCGAACAAGATCCGAAACACGGATTATTATTGCAGATTTTTACCGAGAATGTATTTGGTCCTGTATTTTTTGAAATTATTCAGCGACGTGGCAATCAAGGTTTTGGAGAAGGCAATTTCCAGGCTCTTTTTGAAGCAATTGAGCGTGATCAAATCAAACGCGGCACACTACAGGAAACAAAAGCACTATGAAATTAGCCAGCCTTAAATCCACGTCAAGCCGCGACGGCGAGCTTTGTGTAGTAAATAAAGCATTGACGAAAATCGTACGTGTGGAGCATATTGCCAAAACACTGCAAGCAGCTATTGAAAATTGGACGGTTATCGCCCCCCACCTTAACGAAGTATATCTCGCACTCAACGATGGGCAAGTTACCGATGCACTCCCCTATGATGCAACAAAATTAGCCTCGCCTTTACCTCGCGCTTATCAGTGGGCCGATGGAAGTGCGTATGTAAATCACGTGGAATTAGTTCGCAAAGCGCGCAATGCTGAAATGCCTGCTGATTTCTGGACTAATCCTCTCATGTATCAAGGTGGTTCTGATAGCTTTTTAGCCCCGCAAGATCCAGTTTGCGTAGCTGATGAAGCCTACGGCATTGATTTTGAAGCGGAAGTTGCCGTTATTACCGATGATGTACCGATGGGGGTCAGTGTTGAACAGGCCAGTCGTCATATTAAACTGATTATGTTGGTTAATGATGTTTCATTACGTAATCTGATACCCGCGGAAATCAGTAAGGGATTTGGCTTTTTTCAATCAAAACCTGCGAGCAGCTTCTCTCCCATTGCCCTGACACCGGATGAACTAGGCGCTCATTGGGATGGTCAACGTCTTCATTTACCCTTGTGCAGCTACCTTAACGGCAAGCTCTTTGGGCAGCCAAATGCCGGACAGGACATGACTTTTTCCTTTGCAGAGCTTATAGCACATGCTGCAAAAACCAGGCATTTATGTGCAGGGACTATTATCGGGTCTGGGACTGTTTCAAATCTTGACCGCACTAAAGGCTCTTCCTGCATAGCAGAGAAGCGTATGCTCGAAGTTTTAGCCCAAGGCGAACCAAAAACTCCTTACATGCATTTTGGTGATACTATTCGAATAGAAATGCTGACGGACACTGGCGAGTCATTATTTGGCGCTATTGAACAAACCATCACTCATTACGAAGGCTCAAAGTGAAACTTTACGACTATTATCGCTCAACCGCCAGTTATCGTGTTCGTATAGCATTGAACATCAAAAATATTTGCTATGAAACCCTGGCAGTTCATTTAATAAATAATGGCGGAGAGCAACATAATCCGGATTATTTAACATTAAATCCTCAAGGACTGGTACCCACCCTTAATGAGAATGGGCATATCATTACTCAATCCCTGGCAATTATTGAATACCTTGATGAAATGAACCCAACACCCGCTTTACTGCCGCCCACACCCTATGGTCGGGCAAAAGTGCGAAGTCTGGCTTTAATAATTGCCTGTGATATGCACCCATTAAACAATTTACGCGTACTTAATTGTCTGCGTAAACAATTTAAAGCGACAGAAGATCAAATACTTCAATGGTATCATCGCTGGTTGAAAGAGGGTTTTGATGCTTTCGAACAAGTGTTGCAAAACCTGCCTCATAAACATCAGGTTTGCTATGGCAATGAGGTAAGTGTTGCGGATATTTGCCTCATCCCACAAGTGTATAATGCCAAGCGGTTCGGCTTCTCAATGGGAGACTATCCCCTTATCAATGAGATAAATGACTATTGCCTCACTCTTCCTGCCTTTAAAAATGCAGCGCCATCAGAAGAGACAAAGGTCAAATAAAGCCACGGGCAACAATCGGCCTATAGGCCTTTGAAGCCCGAAAAACCGTAGCAACGTTTATGATAATGCGACTACTTTGGCAATATGAAACCCATGGGTAAGCAATGCAAGTCCGATAAGAACCGCTATTGTCGCCATGACATAATATAACTTGCCGCTATAAATCACTTTAGCTATCGCCACCATTTTCTCCGGGAAAGATAGCCACAGGATAGATTTGATAAGAATTATCCAGGATACTATTGTAATCAGAATTTCTGTATCCCATATCCAGGTATTATGGATAACCACCATTATCAAACCAAGCACCAGCCCAAAGGATGCCGATACCGGAATAATGCCACTATCTCCTTGTAATTTACCTAGCATGCCTCGATAATAATCCGCACGAGCAATCATGATAATTGCCATAATTATCAGATAGAGTCCTATCACGTGCGCAATTACGAGTGAATGTAAGGGCTCATTTACAATCATTGTAATCTCCCATAGTTGTCCGTCATATAAATTTTAGCATAAATTCAGTGGATTAAAACCGAGGGGGCCTCCAAAAGCAGTTCGGGGATGTCTCGCTATGCTCGACATGACAAATCCACTCCCCTACTAGACCACGGGCTTGCTTCACGTTGTTCGCAAAGACGACGTTTTTGCCAGGTATTTAAAATCAGGCATTTGCAGAATCTTTACTGAATTTTTACAGCGCGCATAATTTTCATTTAATAATTGCTCATTATACTACCCGACAAACACTATTTAGCCCCCCCGCACAATATGACAATTACACTTACTTCAATGTCCAGCGAAGAAACAACTAAACTGTTTGAATTTCTTCAAAATCAACCACCTGAAAATAAATTTTGGAAAGCTGGAAAAACCTATTATTTTGGGGAGGGAAATACGTCCGAAATTACGTTAAGCCACGATCTCCTATGGCGAAAAAGAAAAGGGACAAAGCAAGGGCTTCGCTATGAAATAATAACTCCCCAAAAACTGGGTGATGGCTCTGCAGGAGAGATCTATCAAATAGCGGCAACACTCGCGCTCGATACCGAGACCATTCAATTTAAGCAGGCAAAATCGCGTGTTGTCAAAATTCAATATCATGATGATGAAAAATTTACACTAGACATGTTACAAAATGAGTATCAGTCAGCGGATAAGGTGGGTCACTTAGCCATTAAAGAACCGACTGTAATGGCTATTAGTGATATTAGCTATACCGTTATGAAAAAAATAAAGGGTATCGAACTTTTTGACATTTTTAAAAACGATATATTATTGCTACCAGAGCAACGATTACAACTTAGCAAAGCCCTATTATTAGCCCTGAAACAAATTACAGACAGTGGTATTATTCATCGCGACATTAAACCTGAAAATATTTTAGTGGATTTAACAGATCCAATAACCGTTACCATCATAGATTTTGGCTTCGGTATCCCGGCAGATAGCGATGATAGCAGGCGATGTGGCACCCTTAATTATGCTCCGCCAGAAGTTTACGAGGATACCGTCGTCTGGAGTACTAAAAGTGATGTGTTTTCTATGGCCCGAGTTCTGGGAGCACTTTGGGGTGATGATCTGACCTATTATACTTACTCCGATATAAATGATGTCATGCTATATGCTTCAAACGTTAATTATGATTCATTATTTAAAGACATTTCCTCTCATTCTTTAAATTCAACAAATCGCAACATTATTCGAACTACCCTTACCAATATGTCACAAGCTGATATAAATAACCGAATAAGCATTGATGAAGCTATTAGAGCGTTTAACCAGATAACATTAGCGTCTATAGAATCATCCCCTGAAAAGCGCGATATCGATATTCAGGAGCAAATTCAACTTATTTTAAGGCACGTGGCCCAACTGCGCTTAAAAGCTGTCAATTTAACCAATAGAGGTTACAACGACGTGAGCCAGGCCATATATCAATTGACCAATGCTATTGAATTTAAAACGTATAATTTTAAACAATTATCCGAAGAAGAACGCCAAAATACCATTGAAGACTACACTAAATCCTGTAAAACAGTGATCGATGCCATCAAACCCAAATTGAAAAATCATCGCAATATCAATTACATTGTTGCGAATATCAGCCTGGCGATCGCAGGTTTAGGAATACTGTATCTACTCGCCATAAGCGCTAATAAAATAATAACTAATAACTTTTTCTTTTTTACAACGCCCAAGGCTCTCGGTGTTGCTCAAGACCTTGAAAAAGGGTTAGATAGCTTTCATCAGGAAATTGCGTGTTGTGCGTAATTAAAACCAGGCCTTCACAATATTGACTGTTTCAACTTGCCCATCTCCTCGGCGTTGCAATATTGTCCACACGGATTTACACCGTTGTAAATGTCCCATAAGCACGCTTTGTGTATTGCATTGATAATGAATAGGCATACCATCAAAAACACGTTCTTCATCCACTGCCTGACATTTTTCACCACTCGAGAGTTCCAGCGCCCAGGGATAAGCTTTGGACATATCAAGTAGCGCATGCTGACTGTTATCAGCAGAGCTTGCCAATTCCAGTGCTACACTATCGCCAACCCAGGGAGATTGGGGGCAGAGGGCTTCTTTTTTTGAACTATATTGCTTGATAAAACAAGGGTCATAAGTTTTACCTGCCCCCGTGCAGCGCCAGGCATCTTCTCGTTTGATTCGTTGGGATTGTTGCCAACAATGGCCCTCATGTTTTTCTTTGATAATCAATGGAGCCTGTTGCTCTGCTTCACCAAAAGGACGATAGAGCTTTAATTCGGTATCTTGTGCATTTAGACTGGAAATACCAGAGATTATAAAAATCATTACAACATACAAGCGCATAGGTTCCCCCATTGATTTTATTTAGTGTATTATCCTAGTCTTGACCATAGATAAACTTTATATCCCACAAAAATTGATTTATTTTTTGTCTGAATTTCGGAGTACATAATGACAGAGGTATATACCGTAAAACAATGCTTGCAAGGTGAAATAAGCGTTGATGAATCCGTTATCGTTAAAGGTTGGGTGAAAACTCGGCGTGACTCAAAGGCAGGTCTTTCGTTTGTTAATTTACATGATGGCTCCTGCTTCTCGCCTATCCAGCTAGTTGTGCCTGAGACATTGAGCAATTATCAGGAAGAGGTTTTAAAACTGACCGCTGGTTGTTCAATCATCGCCCAAGGTAAATTGGTTGCATCGCAAGGAAAAGGTCAGACTTTCGAAATTCAGGCAGATTCTATTGAAGTGGTCGGATGGGTTGAAAACCCTGATACCTATCCTATTCAAGCCAAATCTCATACCATGGAGTTTCTGCGAGAAGTGGCACACTTGCGCCCTCGAACCAACACTTTCAGCGCTGTAACCCGTGTTCGCCACTGTTTGGCACAAGCCGTTCATCGTTTTTTTGATGAGCGCGGTTATTTTTGGATTCACACCCCTATAATTACCGCCAGTGATTGCGAAGGGGCAGGTGAAATGTTTCGAGTAAGCACACTCGACTTGATGAATTTCCCCAAAAACGCTCAGGGTCAGCCCGATTTCTCCAAGGATTTTTTTGGTCAGGAAACGTTTTTGACCGTATCCGGTCAGTTAAATGTGGAAGCCTATTGCCTGGCAATGTCTAAGGTTTATACCTTTGGCCCAACATTTCGCGCCGAAAACTCAAACACCAGTCGTCACCTGGCAGAATTTTGGATGATAGAACCCGAGCTTGCCTTTGCGAACTTAAGTGATATGTGTTCTTTAAGTCAGGAAATGCTTCGATATTTGTGTAAAACCGTACTTGATGAACGAGCTGATGACATGAGCTTTTTCAATCAATTCGTGTCACCTGGATGTATCGAGAGACTGGAAAACATTGTTAACTCTGATTTTGAAATAATGTCTTACAGCGATGCTATCGTAGCCCTTGAAAAAGCCGATAAAAAATTTGATTTCCCGGTTAGCTGGGGGCTTGATCTGCAATCAGAGCATGAGCGCTATCTCGCAGAAGATCTGTGTAAAAAACCTGTTATTATTACCAATTATCCCAAAGATATTAAAAGCTTTTACATGCGCCTTAATGATGACGGCCGCACGGTGGCTGCCATGGACGTTCTTGCACCAGGAATTGGTGAGATTATTGGAGGGGCTGCGCGTGAAGATCGCCTGGAAATACTCGATGCACGTATGGATGAATGCAACCTGGATAAAGAGCGGTATCACTGGTACAGAGATTTACGCCGCTATGGCACCGTGCCACACGCAGGTTTTGGATTAGGCTTTGAGCGGCTTATCAGTTATGTGACAGGAATTGGTAACGTACGAGATGTTATCCCCTTCCCACGTACACCGGGACATGCGGATTACTAATTAGCTTATCCTTCTCGCAGGCTCCACGTTCCTTGCTCCGAAAGGAAGCAAGGCTGACCCGACAGGCTTGTAAAACGCGCTGTCGCCATCCATGGCGCGCTCTCGAAAAACGTCGTGTTTTTCGAAGGTTTTACAAGCCTGTCGGGTCAGCCTTACTTCTCACTCTCAAACTGGATTGGCAGCTAGTAAAAACGCGTACTACTACTTAGGTAATTACTAGCCGATATTATTGTCTTCGTTTTACCTCAACACCTGAAAGAATAAAGCCTTCCCTTTAAGTCTCTGAAAACCTTTGAAAAACAGGATGTTTTTCGAGAGCGCGCCATGGATGGCGACAGCGTGTTTTCAGAGACTTAAAGGGAAGGCTTTATTCCGGGCACCAGAACTTGACACTGCTCGATCCCATCCACACACCAGCCAAGAGCAAGGCTTAAGCCTCCGACAACACCCCATCCTGAATCGTCAACACCCTATCCATACGCGCGGCCAAATGCTGATCATGCGTCACAATAACCAATGCTGTATTTAAATGCTTATTCAAATCAAGCATTAGCTCAAAGACTTTAGCCGCGGTTATATTATCAAGATTTCCTGTAGGCTCATCTGCCAATACACACAGAGGTTTATGCACCAAAGCACGCGCAATAGCCACCCGCTGGCGCTCCCCGCCTGATAACTGTGAGGGTTTATGAGTAGTACGATTACCAAGACCTACTTTATCTAAAATACCCAATGCTTGTTCTTTGGCCTCACTGATATCCATCTTTCTCAACAACAAAGGCATAGCCACATTTTCCATGGCTGAAAATTCAGGCAACAAATGATGAAATTGATAAATAAATCCCAACATCTGATTACGCAACTCACAGCGCTTCTTTTCACTAAGACTGGGCCAGCTTACGCCCTGCATCAGAGACTCCCCGGCTGTCGGTTTATCCAACCCGCCGAGCAAATGCAGTAGTGTACTTTTTCCAGAACCTGACGGCCCCACTATAGCAATTCGATCCCCGCTATTAATAATAAAATTAATCCCCTTAAGAACATCCACCGTCGATGTGCCATCGTGGTAACTTTTACTTAAATTCACGCAATTGAAAATTACTTCATTCATAATGTAGCGCCTCCGCAATTACCGTTTTTGAGGCACGCCAAGCCGGGTATATAGTTGCTGCAAAACTCATTAACATGGCTATAGCACACACCTCCAACAAATCACTCATCATGATTTTAGATGGTAGATAATCGACAAAATAAATACTCGACGACAGCACTTGAATCTTAAAAAATGATTGTATCCAATTGACTATTACAGTGGCATTGCTCGCCAAAATCCAGCCGCCAATTAACCCAAAAAGGGTACCAACCGCGCCTACCAGCATACCTTGTACTATAAAAATCCAGAGTATTGTTGCAGGTGTTGCCCCTATGGTGCGTAAAATCGCAATTTCAGATTGCTTATCATTAACAACCATCACCAATGATGAAACCAGGTTGAAAGCGGCAACTGCAATGATGAGCATTAATATTAGAAACATCATGGTTTTTTCCATTTTAACCGCCTGAAAAAAAGCACCGAATTGGTCAGTCCAATTCCCTACCTGATAGCTATCCCCTAATTTTTCGGCTAATTTCGCTGTCATTTCCGGGGCTTGATAGACATTGGCAATCTTCATCTTAAGACCCGAGACATCATCGCCTAAACGAAACAATTTTTGCGCATCATAAAGATTAATAAATGCAAGTTTTGTATCAAAATTAAAACCGGTACCTGCTGAAAAAATCCCGTTTACAGTAAACCGTTTAAAGCGTGGGATCATACCCGCAGGTGTAGACGTTGCTTCTGGAATCATCACCGTCACCTGATCCCCAAGCATAACCCCAAGACTTTCAGCAAGGCTCTTGCCAAGAAAAATACCAAAATGATTAAGTTTATCCATGTTTCCCATAATCAATTTATCCTGCAAATGGGTAACATTTTTCTCTTTTTCAGGCAGAACACCTGTTAAGATAATAGGCACTACCTGTCCATTGTTTGTCAAAAGCCCTTGCCCGCCGATGTAGGGAGCAACTGCTTTCACACCAGGAAAAGCCGCCAACTCCCCCTCCAAATCTTGCCAATTACTTAATTTACTGTCACTACCGCTTACCGTAATTTCAGGCGCCATACCAAAGAAACGGCGGTGAATTTCTTCATCAAAACCATTCATCACTGACAAAACCGTAATTAATACCATAACCCCCAAACCTATTCCGAGCATGGAGCTTAATGAAATAAACGACACGAAATGATTTTTCTTTTTCGCACGGGTATAACGTAACCCGATATACACTGCTATTGGTTTAAACATAATTGGTTTAATCTTGGATAAAAATCCATTGTAGTGAAATTTACCGCGCCAGGATATAGGCAGACAGCCTTCTTCGTTGATTAGTTTGACTTAAACATAGTAGTCATCAGTTAACACACAAGGTTATCCACAGATTTTGTGGATAAGGAGTTGCTGTCGCGAAATGATTTTGTGTAAAGTACAACCAACCAGGACCGATCTACGTCACACAGAGAGAAGCGAAGAATCTCACGAATCAAACTCAGGCTTCCGCCACCAGGAGATTCATCGCTACCTTCTGGATGAGATTTTCGCGGATAATATTTGCGTCATTTGCTGAGGCTTTCATCGCATCATCAATTTTTGGACGCCCTAAAGGCCGCATTGTCACGCACTTGCTGCTCAGCAACTCTATCAGTTAAATCAAACATCTGCTGCAATACATACACACCTCAGTGAATGCGAACTCTAAATGATCTACCCATCCACCACTGTTGTTTGTCCGTACGCTGCAAAATCAGACATGATTAATGCCAACATCTCGTCCCATGGCAGTTTTTGAGCTATTTCACCAGGCGATGTTCCTTATTAATGGTGATGCTGACTACCCCGTCACAAACAGTTTTTGTAAATCCATCCACATCCAAACTCATCGCTTGATTCGCTCATCTTGAAATGAAAGTGCCAAATGGTACTGGTTTATTGAGTTTCACGCCAGGTAGTGCAGAGGAACACCAGTGCTCTTGAGTGCTTGGCGTTAAGTCAGATAGCGCAATTATTTGACACAACCCCAATTGTACGGTACCATTGTGTACTATTTTATTTTAGATATAAATGGCGTCCACGCCCAATATTGATGAAGAGCACAGGAGATTTGGATGCATCACCAATTAGATCTTAAGCAATTCAATGGTTCGCAATTAATCAACGCTATTACGAATATCCCCGCCGGTGTGACCACCCTTGATTTGCGCGGCAATCGCCTTGGCCACAAAACAGGCGCTGAATTAGCCCAAGTCTTTGCGGCAATCCCCGCCAGTGTGACTTCCCTTGATTTGAGCGACAATTACCTTGACTACAAAACAGGCGCTGAATTAGCTCTGATTTGTGCGGCCATCCCAACTAACGTGACCGTTAACTGGGGGTTCAATATAGTTCAAAGAACCGGTAATTCAAAAAAAGAGTCAAGCCAATCGCTACCAATAAATATTAGTATGCAGGTTTTAGGTGGTTTTATAGCGGTAGTTGGTTGTGCTGCAGTTGCCACGGCTTTTGTTCTTCTTCTAAATGCTGCAACTTTTGGCGTCGTGGCAAGCTTAGGAGTAGCTTTTATTCTTGCAGGAGTTGGGTTATTTGCTGCTGGCACCTACGGAAATAGGCAAGAAACACCCAATGATTCTTTGGTTAAATCAGCATCCTTGGCGGTCGATTAAATTCAAGCAAATCATGACTCTAAGCAAATTACATCACTCCAGATGGAGCCCCATAATTAGCTTAGAGCTTTTGATTTCGCATCCTTTTAAAGCCGTATTTTAATAAACAAATACGGCTTTAAAAGGATAATTCATTGTGTTAACTTAAGGCCTACTGTCACAATCAGCTATTTTTGCAATAGAGCGCTAATCAACCTGATTATTTAAATCATTACGCGACAGCGACTAACGAGTTGCTGTACGTAAAAATTAGCATGATAATGAATCAGCATATGTAATAATCCCTGTCTGGTATATAATCCATGAAAATTTAGTACAGTTCGATACGTCTTATCGACGACTCGTATAGGATTTTTTATGTATCATCGTTTATGGAACCTTAACCTACTGACGGGACAAGAGTTAACCTCAGTTATTAAGAACATTCCAGTTAATGTGACTTTCCTTAATTTGTTCAACAATAACCTTGGCAACAAAACAGGTGCTGAATTAGCCGAAGCTCTTGCAGCAATACCGACCACAGTGACATTCCTTAATTTGGGCGACAATGCCCTTTACCTCAAAACAGGCGCTGAATTAGCCGAAGCTCTTACGGCAATACCTGCCACCGTGACCTCCCTTAATTTGGCCTACAATGGACTTGGCGATAGATCAGGCGCTGAATTAGCCCAAGCTCTTGCAGCCATCCCGGCCACTGTGACCTCCCTTAATTTGACCTACAATGTACTTGGCAATAGATCTGGCGCTGAATTAACCCAAGCTCTTGCGGCAATCCCGGCCACTATGAAATCTCTTGATTTGAGCTACAATAGCCTTAACAACAAAACAGGCGACGAATTAACCCAAGCTCTTGCGGCAATCCTGGCCACTGTGAGCTCCCTTGATTTGCGCGGCAATAGCCTTGGCAAAAAAACAGGCGCTGAATTAGCCCAAGCTCTTGCGGCAATACCTGCCACTGTGGCCTTCCTTAATTTGAGCTGCAATAACCTTGACAACAAAACAAGCGTTGAATTAGCCGAAGCTTTTGCGGCAATACCTGCTACTGTGACTTCTCTTAATTTGAGCGACAATGACCTTGGCAACAAAACAGACCTGGAGTTAGTCCAAGCCCTTACAGCAATCCCGGCCACTGTGACCTCCCTTAATTTGGGCAATAATAAACTTGGCTATAAAACAGGTGCTGAATTAGCTGTAGCCTTTGCGGCAATCCCAGCCACGGCGACCTCCCTTAATTTGAGCGGCAATCAACTTCAAAATTTATCTGTAAAGTCAATAAAGCAATTAAGTAACGCACTACCTAATGTGCAAACCATCTATTTAGACGAAACAGAGATTAAAGCGATGCATTCAACTCAGCGAGCCGCATTAAAAGCAGTTTTATCTACTATTCCAAATATTATTCTATTAGATAATCAAGGAAAAGCGTTAGGTGGCACTAATCCAGAGGCTCAGCATTATTTTGCCAGCATGCTTAGAATTACACAAAGCATTCCTCCTCTTCTATGCTACGCTGCTTTTTTTGTTCAACATAATGTAGGATCAGAACAAAAAGCCTTTGTACTCGATACAGATACAGAGGAATTTAGTGAATTTTTTTGATTATGCGTGGCTGAACAAAAACGTGATCAACTTAAAGTTAAATGCATTCCTTATAGACCAACATGCTGCATAAAATGAGAAGACACCCCACATTCGTCTGCTTATCTGACTTGCCAGTATGCTTGAATTAAATTCAAATTGATGTATAATGCACCACATAACTTTTATTCAATTGACTTGAATCATTAATTTACAGGAATAACATGGCTCTAACATCAGCACAAATAGATGAGGTGCTCGGCTACTCAGCATTCCAATCGTATAATGCTCCACAAAAAGCCAGTCTTCGCGAAAAATTACGTTCAAGTGGTTTGGAGTATATCCAAATAGAGCTGCTTTTTAGTGATGATGTAAGTGGCGGTCTGATTCATAATTTGGTGGAAGATAGCCTAAGTAACGATGCAGCAGCAAGACAGCTTGGCAAAATTGTTGCGAACATTAAGGAGAGTATGAGTCCTGAGTATGGCTACCCCGACACTCCTATTATTCAAAATATGATTGGCCGCCTTGGTAGTATTCCATTTAGCGAATTAGCTGATGACACAAAAGAAACAATATTTGATGACGTAAAATGGTTGGTCAACCAACATATCAGTATATACAATGCTCGGGTTATCGCACCACCCATTGATAACCCATTAGATGATGATAACCCACTAGCTCAACAAAACGACCTCTCCCCAATGGCATTATTCGCATCTGATGATAGTGGAGTAACTGTTCTACTCCTTCTGCTTGCCCGAGCCCCAAACTTAGGTAATCTGCAACTTGAGGATATGCCTGACCCAGCTGCACAACATAGATTTTTTAGCAGACGAAATGCGGCCTTACAAGCCCATGCGCTGGCAAGAGAACTGGCGGCATCACCCGCTGTTCAATTAGAATTATTAGATAACAGAATAAGAGCCAATCCAGATGATTTAGAGGCAAGACTTGAGCGAGCTCAATTATCATTCTCGAGTGATATAGCCATGACACATTACAATTATATTCTGGTAAAAGAGCCGAACAATGTAGCTGCATTACTGGGGCGTGCACAGAATAGTGAAATGGAACATAGTGAAGCTGCCTTGGAAGACTACAGGCATGTATTAGAAATAGAGTCAGAAAATCCATTAGCATTAAATGGCGTTGAAAGATTGGAGCCCCGAGTCACACGTCCTGAATAATGTTTTGGTAAATAAAAATCATTACACGTCATCGCTGATTTAGTATAGATCCCTGAAATTTAGTATAATTCGATATATTAATATTATCGCCGATTCGTGTAGGAGTTTTTTTTGTATTATCGTTTAAGAAACCTTAACCTACGGACAGTGCAAGAAATACTCACAGGTATTAAGAATATTCCAGCTGACGTGACCTCTCTTGATTTGAGCCACACTAACCTTGGTAACAAAACAGGTGCTGAATTAGCTGAAGTCTATGCAGCGATCCCGGCCACCGTGACCTCCCTTTTTTTGGGCAGCAATAATTTTAACGATAAAACAAGCGCTGAATTAGTCGAAGCCTTTGCAGCAATACCTGCCACTGTGACCGCCCTTGATTTATGCGGCAATGAACTTGGAAACAAAACAGGCGCTGAATTAGCCGAAGCTCTTGCGGCAATACCTGCCACTGTGACCGCCCTTAGTTTGAGCCGCAATGACCTTGACAACCCAACAGGTGCTGCACTAGGCGAAGCTCTTGCGGCAATACCTGTCACTGTAACCGCTCTGGATTTACGCCTCAATAACTTTTACACTAAAAAAGGTGCTGAATTAGCCAAAGCTTTTGCAGCAATACCGGCCACTGTGGTCTCCCTTAACTTGAGCAGTAATGGATTTGGTGATTTAGGTTCTGAATTAGCCCAGGCTTTTGCAGCAATCCCGGCCACTGTGACCTCTCTTGATTTGAGCGGCAATTGGCTTCAAAATTTAGCTACAGAATCAATTAATCAATTAAGTAACACACTACATAATGTGCAAAAAATTTATTTAGACGAAGCAGAGATTGAAAGGATGGATTCAACTCAGCGTTCCGCATTAAAAACGGTTTTATCTGCTATTCCAAACATTGTTCTACTAAATTATAGAGGAAACGCGCTAGGTGCGAATCCACAGGCTCAGCATAATTATGCCGCCAGGCTTGGAATTACAGAGAGTATTCCTGCTCTTGAATGCAATGCTGCTTTTTTTGTTCAACATACTATAGAGAAATCAAAGGCCAATGAACTCAATAAAGATGCACAGGATTTTATTAGGCAATGTCCCTAAAGATTTTTGCAATCTTAATCTGAGCACATAGTTTTCATTTTACTTCGATCTGCCCCCTCTCCCGCGCTAGGAGTTTGAGTAGTATAATAATGTCCTTCGCGGGATGAGGGTTGGGGAGAGGGGATGTCACGGATGGCACATGCTTGATGGCTCTATTATCAAAGTGCATCAAGATGGAATGAGAAGCTGTTACGACAAAGCCGCAGAAGCAATCGGCTCTAGTGTTGGCGGGCTTAGCACTAAAATTCATGCCAAAGTCGATTCATTTGGTCAACTCGTTAATGTACTGATAACTCATGGACAGGTACATGAAAGTCAAGTCGCCAATGACGTTTGGGCTAATGAGCAAGGCTTATGGTATTGATAGTTTTCGGCAGGCCTTAACACTTTAAACCCATGTGCCATTAGCCAATCAGTGCGCGTCTCATCGTAAATTTGATTATCCATGTGTTGACCACCATCAAGTTCGATAATCAATCGTTTTTCAAGACAGACAAAATCAACAATGTACGCGCCTATTGGTACCTGTCTCTTAAATTTAAATCCGAGTCTATTCGCTCGAAGATGATACCAAAGATGCCGTTCAGCATCAGTGCTATTTTTTCTTAAATCGCGAGCACGTTGTCTTAACGTAGATTTTTCCATTTCCCTCTCCCCAACCCTCATCCCGCGAAGGACATTATTCTACTACTCAGACTCCTAGCGCGGGAGAGGGGGCAGATCGAAGTAAACTGAAAAATATGTGCTCAGATTGAGATTGAGAAAGATTGCAAAAAACTTTAGGGACGTTGTCTAAAGATTTCTGATTTTTAAGTTGTATTTCAAAAAATCGCAACTTCAAAGAATGGCTCCTTGAGTTTGACTTAAATATATTAGTCCTACGGTAAAAATCAACAACCTGTTTTAATCCTTTCGCGACAGAAACCAAAGGATCGATATCTTGGAATGATTTGAATAATAAGAATCACCACATCAGTTTTTTACCATCCGAAACCTATCCAGAAGATAAATGAGTGAATACCGCACTACCAAAGTTCTGAGCCAAGGCAAAATGAATAAAATATCCGCATAAACACCGATTGGGATATAATCCAAAAATTGATCGCAGTTCGATATACAATTTATCGACGGGTTCATATTGGAGTTTTTATGTATTATCGCTTAAAAGACATTAACCTGCTAACTTGGCAAGAAGTAATCACCGTTATTAGAAATATTCCAGTTAACGTTACCACCCTTGATTTGAGCGAAAATAACCTTAGCGACAAAACAGGGGCTGAATTAGCCGAAGCCTTTGCAGCAATACCGGCGACTGTGACCTCTCTTGCTTTGCTCTTCAATAGACTTGGCAACAAAACAGACGCTGAATTAGCCGAAGCCTTCGCAGCAATACCTGCCACCGTTATCTCTCTTAATTTGTCCCGCAATAAGCTTGGCAACAAAGCAGGTGCTGAATTAACCCAAGCTTTTGCAGCAATCCCGGCCACTGTGACTTCCCTTAATTTGTTCTCCAATAGACTTGGCGACAAAACAGGCGCTGAATTAGTCCAAATCCTTGCAGCCATTCCGGTCACCGTAAACTTTCTTGATTTAAGCGACAATGACCTTAATAAACAATCAGGCGCTGTATTAGTCATGGCCTTTGCAGCCATCCGAGCCAATGTGACCTCACTTGATTTGCGCGACAATTGCCTCGCCAACAAAACAGGGGCTGAATTCGCTGCAGTTTTTGCAGCAATGCCTGCCACTGTTACCTCTCTTAATTTGAGCAGCAATTACCTTGGCTTCCATACGGGCGCTGAATTAGCCGTAACCTTTGCAGCAATACCTGTCACTGTTACCTCTCTTAATTTGAGCAGCAATTTCCTTGGCAAAAAAACAGGCGCTGAATTAGCCGAAGCCTTTACAGCAATACCAGCCACTGTGACCGCCCTTAATTTGAGCAACAATTTACTTGGCAAAAAAACAGGGCGTGAATTAGCTAAAGTCTTTGCAGCCATCCCCGCCACTGTGATCTCTCTTGATTTGAGTCACAACCAGCTTCAAAAATTATCCGTAGAGTCAATAAAGCAATTAAGTAACGCACTACCTAATGTGCAAACCATCTATTTAGAAGAGGCCGGGATTAAAGCAATGGATTTAACTCAGCGCGCCGCATTAAAAGTGTTTTTATCTACTATTCCAAATATTATTCTATTAGATAATCAATGGAAAGCCTTAGGCGGAACGAATCCAAAGGTTCAGCATTTTTTTGCCGGCAGGCTTGGAATTACTCAAAGTATTCCTTCTCTTCTATCCTACGCTGCTTTTTTTGTTCAACATAATCCTAAGATAGGGGCTGAACAAAAAGATAAAGCGTTCAATGAGGATGTACTGAAATTTATTAATTTTTTTTGACAGTCCAGGGTAAAAAATCAACTCTCTTGGCATATAGCGCCTATATCTCTCGCTCTTTTAATCCTTTCGCGACAGAAACTAAAAGATCGCTGTCGCGTAATAATTTGAATGATAATGAATCAGAAGTGAGTAAATATACACTACCGAAGAGGATGAGCCATGACAAAATGAATAAAATATACGCATAATGCCGATTTGGGATATAATCCAAAAAATTGATCGCTGTTCTAGATACAGCTTGTCGACGATTTCGTACTGGAGTTTTTATGAATTATCGCTTAAAAGACATTAACCTGCTGACGTGGCGAAAAGTAATCAACATTATTAAGAATATTCAAGTTAACGTTACCTCCCTTGATTTGAGCTGCAATGACCTTGACAACAAAACAGGCGCTGAATTAGCCGAAGCCTTTGCAGCAATACCGGCCACTGTGACCTCACTTAATTTGCGCGAAACCAGCCTTGGCAACAAAACAGGCGCTGAATTAGCCGAAGCTTTTGCAGCAATACCTGCTACCGTAACCTCCCTTAATTTGTACCGCAATAAGCTTGGCAACAAAACATGCGCTGAATTAACCCAGGCTCTTGCAGCCATCCCCACCACTGTGACCTCCCTTAATTTGTTCTACAATAGCCTTGGCAACAAAACAGGTGCTGAATTAGCCGAAGCCTTTAGAGCCATCCGAGCCACGCTGACCTCTCTTAGTTTGAGCGGCAATGACCTTGGCAAAAAAACAGGTTCTGAATTAGCCCAACTCCTTGCAGCTATCCCTGTCACTGTGAACTTCCTTGATTTAAGCGACAATGGTCTCGCCAACAAAACAGGCGCTGAATTAGCCGAGGCCTTTGCAGCAATACCTGCCACTGTGACCACCCTTAATTTAAGCAACAATTTACTTGACAGCAAAACAGGCGCTGAATTAGTCCAAGCTCTTGCCGCAATACCTGCCACTGTGACCGCCCTTAATTTGAGCAACAATTTGCTTGACAACAAAACACGCGCTGAATTAGCCGTGGCTTTTGCAGCAATACCTGCCAGTGTGACCTCCCTTAATTTGAGCGGCAATGACCTTGGCAACAAAACGGGCGCTGAATTAGCTGAAGCCTTTGCAGCAATACCGGCCACTGTGACCTCCCTTAATTTGAGCGGCAATGACCTTGGCTTCAAAAAAGGCGCTGAATTAGCCGTAGCCTTTGCAGCAATACCTGCCACTGTGAGCGCCCTTGATTTGAGCGGCAACCAGCTTCAAAATTTATCGGTAGAATCAATAAAGCAATTAATAAACAAGCTACCAAACCTGCAAACTATTTATTTAGGCGAAGCAGAGATTAAAGCGATGAATTTAACTAAGCGCGCCGCATTAAAAGCGGTTTTATCGAATATTCCAGACATTATTCTATTAAATAATCAAGGAAACGTATTAGGCACTAATCCAGAAGCTCAGCATTTTTTTGCCGGCAGGCTTGGAATTACACAAAGTATTCCTTCTCTTTTATCCTACGCTGCTTTTTATGTTCAAGATAATCCTAAGATAGGAGCTGAACAAAAAGCTGAAGCGCTCAATGAAGATGTACAGGACTTTATTAACTTTTTTTGATTTTTTTTAGGCCTTATTTTCATAAGATCAAATCAATGAATGCCCCTTTTTTTTAAACGTTTTGAGGCAGCAAAGCTGCCTCAAAGATAAGTAGTATGAAGTCTAAGGTGTAAAAGCACGAACACACCTAAAACGAAGACTTGTGCCCTTATTGACTGAGCTTTGATTGCCAACACCACCGAAATTCTGAGCCATGGCGCTGTTTATCGCATCAGTGCTGTTCTCGGTAGAACTCCAATAGTCAGCAACGCCAAAACCCCCAATTGCCACACGATTGGTATATAAGCAGTTAAGTTGACCTGACGCTGTCAGATTGCTTCCAGCCGGCAAGAACCAATCGTTATAGCAGATATTTCCCGCCTGGCAAGTTGTATTACCTTGCGAATCCACCTGCAAATCATTACACACTTTTGCCGCATAAGGCGTTCCACCATTATTGCCTAATATATTAACGATGGCGGATGTGTTGGTGGAGCCATTGGTCGTGCTTTGGGCTGTAACACCAATAACAACGCCCGCACCCCATTGAACGGTTCCATTATCAGCAGGATAGGCAATCAAATTATTTAACCCGCCATTAAGGCACGCAATAACCCCACCATCAGCATTTTGTCCTATCGCTGTCGTTAAATAAGTATACCCATTAGTAAGCGTTGCTCCACCAGCCGGTGTAGCAATCACCACATCGACAACCCCTGCTACATGAGCAGGTGTGACAGCTGTCACTGTAGTGGAATTAACTACATTTACTCCAGTTGCAGCAACTCCATCAAATGTCACACCAGTCGCTCCCGTTAATCCTGTACCCGTCAGAGTCACTCCTGTTCCTCCTGATGCCGATCCTGAAGATGGATTGATACCGGTTAGAGTACTTCCCGATTGAATCGCTATGGCGGCTGTCAGCGCATTAGTATTGGTGCCCTGAATTGTAAAGCTCGTTTGAGGAACGACCGTGTTGCCAGGCGTATAAGTCAGAGTACAACTGGCATTTGGCGCTACAACAGCACAGGTATTACCTGTCTCCGTTACATTGCCATCTAATGCAGTGCCGGTGAAATCAGAGGTGATATTGGTGGCTGCTACTTGAGTCGAGGTGTTGTTAATCGTGAGTTGTCCGGTTGAACCATTCACCGTTAGTGTTAAAGGAGACCCTGTGACGGTAATTACAGCATCAGTAATCTCAGACCCTTGGGTGATACGCAAAATATTGTTAGCATCTGGCTGATAACATAGAGTGGCGGAACTCTCTTGGCATACTACAGGCCCCTGAACAATGGGGTTGCTTAACTGACTGCCGTTTATCTGTAAGGATAGTATGCACGCATTTTTGCCTCTGAGTACAAAGGGATTGCCGCACAAACCTGGCCCTGCAGTGGTTTGGGTAACGCCCTGAAGCGGCTGCAAGCTGAGTGTATGCGTTCTGCTGGATTGGTTAGTGACCTGGTATTGTACTGTCGCCGTGCCATTAGCAGGTACCTCTATCGTAGTGGTTGTCAGCGGCACAAACGTCCATAAGGGAGTTCCTGCATAAGCCGTCGTGAACATTAATCCTGACCATAAAAAAACCAGTAGATTCTTTACTAAAGTGCACCGTGTATTTCCTTGGAGACCACCCAAATGGTTTATTCTCTTCATAATAATCCTTCTATTTTTTTACAATGCACTTTTTTTGTTGAGATTTTATACATCGGTATAAAGCCCTGTGTGCAGACTCACTCTGATATTTGACAACTACTTAGAAGACAGGCCAAGGCACTAACCAGAATATTTAATACCAGATTCAGCTATCTTTTCAGGCATATTAAACCTGTATTTTAGGCTATATAGCTGATATTAAATAAAACACCATTGGTGTATAAGTGATTAAGTGAAAGCCCCGTGTTTAATGTTTGCCCCGGCGCACGGCCAAGAGAACTTCTACCCCAATCCGCAAATTCATATCCAACACCTAATTGCCAATTAGCGTTCAAGTTTCTTTGCAACCCCAAACCTAGTGTGTAGGTGAAGGCGGTTTCCGTATGATCGGCAAAATCAGGATTAACTACCGCTTCAAAAATAGTAGGCGTATTCACATAATCGCGAGCGCGATTAAAACCTACTCCGGCACTACCACTAACCCATGGCATTAGCCAATAACCTCTATCTAAAAAGAGTTTACCTTTGACTGCCAGGTGGGCATGGTTTACTTTATAATCATAAGTATAATTATTAAACTGAGGATCAGCATCATCCCAAATATCGCCTGACAAACGAGCAGCACTTGTCGCCATTAAAGCAAGACCAATTTGCCCTATCCATTGATTCGTCAGGTTTTTTTGAGTGCCCAAAAAAAGCTCACCCTCAGCAAAAACATTGGTTGCCTGATTTGCGACATAGGATTTTTCAATCGCCGGTGTTAAAAACAATCGTTGTGTACGGCCACTGCTTTGCCAGGCAGGACCAGCACTCAATGTTGCTACAACATGTTTGGAAGTGTTTAACGCCCCCATACTCCCTGAAAAGCCCGGTTGAGCACTTAGACCCGCTAATATAAAACAAATTAAACCAGCAGATTTGCTTTTCAGAAAATACATAATTCATCCTTAACCATATGATTTAAATAATAATACTATACAAATAATAAAGCGCGAAACAAAATTTTGCTAAGCCTTATATTTATGCCGCTCGGTGAAGTCCTGTGAACGCTCCCTAACGGTCGCGGCTCGGTAAATGGCTCTTTTACTCCGAGCCACGACCGTTAGGGAGTGTTCACGAAGCATGACAACTCTCCGTACATCATGCTTGCTCAGGTGCAAAGGTGATTGGATTGATGCATAATCCAGATTTGCACAATTCAGAGGATATTATGTCACGACAGGTTTTTTGTTCTAAATTAAATCAAGAAGCAGAAGGTTTAGACTCCCCGCCTTTTCCAGGCGTTCTGGGTGAAAAAGTATTTAACCATGTTTCTCGAGAAGCCTGGAAAATGTGGCTTTCTCATCAAACCATGCTAATTAATGAATACCGCTTAAGCTTGATTGATCCTAAAGCACGCGAATTTCTGATGAAAGAAATGGAAAGCTATTTTTTTGGAGAAGGTTCTGCCAAACCATCTGGATTTACACCCAAGGAATAAGAACAGCTTATTTTGATTAAAGATAAACCATTTTCAGGTACGCAATTTCCAATTGGGTACCTACCCCCCCTAAATTGCTCAAATAATTAAAAAAAATATCATTCTCTACTTGACTCAAACACCTTCTCAGAGTTTAATAGCAACCCTTGGGGCCAGATAGCTCAGTCGGTAGAGCAGAGGACTGAAAATCCTCGTGTCGGTGGTTCGATTCCACCTCTGGCCACCATGTAAATCAATGAATTAGCTTTTCCAAGGCTACGGGATTTCTTCACTTTGTTCGTAAAGACAGGGCCTTTCGGGTCTTTCAATTTTCAAAGTTACGAAAGCCATAAGCTCTTCTTTGTATTAACTTCATCTTTCTCTTAATACCTACTGTAATCCACGTCCTTTGCACAGTTTTTAAATGCGGGTAAATAACTCGTCTTTGCGAGCTTTTATATGAAATCCAGAAAACGTATAGCACTAACTTTTTATCCTTACCCTGATTGAAGCACGCTCTAATGGGTGTCGTCCCGGAATTTAGTAAGACTTGGTGAGCATGCGAACCTAGTCTTACTTAATGTCCGGGATCCATTCCACTCCGTGCACCTTGTCAGGCAATTGCTTGTCATAATGTCAGGATTAATACCTCGTACCAGCCTGAAAATAGATCCCGGACATTAAGAGAGACTAAACTCGCG
>JAUXWR010000456.1 GCA_030680075.1 Legionella sp. | reverse complement strand
TCGATCCGGTCCTGATCGATCTTCAAATCGAATTCCGTCATTTCATTCAATGCCATAATCATGATATTAATATATCGCAATATAACATTTCGTCAAGGACTTTTATATGCTGCCGTTCCCTCCACCCGGACCGTGTCGGATGATGATGGATGAGCGGCACGAGGTATAATATCAGCCGTGGGTACCCCGCGCGCGCAGATCGCCGTGTTCTTCCTCGTCGCCACCGCCATTTACGGCGGCCTCCACGCCTATCTCTGGTGGAAGGCCACCCGCCAGCTCGGCCTGCGCGGGCCGGCGGTGCTCGCCCTCGGGTTGTTCTTCGCCCTGATGGTCGTCGCCCCTTTCCTCGGGCGGCTGCTGCGGGATGGTTCGGCGCTCTTCAACGCCGCGGAGTTGTTCACCTTCCTCTGGATGGGGGTCGCCTTCTACCTGTTCATGCTCAACCTCGGCGCAGACCTCTGGAATCTCGTGGCAGCAATCGCGAGAGCCGTCTGCCCCGCCGTAAGCCTCACCACCCTCGGCGGCCCTCGCCTCTTCTGGGGGATTGCCGCGGCAACGACTCTCATCGTGGGCTGGGCGGCGATCGAAGCCGCGAACGTTCGCATCCGCCGGGTCGAGGTTCCAACCGCGAAACTCGCGACCGGGACCGCGCCGATCCGGATCGTCCAGGTCTCCGACGTTCACCTCGGCCTGCTGGTCGGGGAACAGCGGCTCGGCGCCATCCTCGAGCGCGTCCGCGAGGCCAGGCCCGACCTGCTTGTGGCCACCGGGGACATGCTCGACGCCGTCGGCGACCATCTCGAGCCGCTGATGCTGATGTGGCGTGGCGTAACCCCGCGGCTGGGCAAGTACGCCGTGACCGGAAACCACGAGTATTACACGGGTATTCCCGGCGCGATCGCGTTCCTCGAGGGGGCGGGCTTTCGTGTCCTGCGCGACCAGTCGCTCGTGATCCCGGGCGTGGCCAACATCATCGGGAAGGAATACCGGGCGCCAGGCGGGCTGGCCGGGTCGCCGGCACGACTGCGCCCCCTGGATGAGTTGATGCGCGAGGGCGACCCGGGTCTCTTCACGCTGCTGCTCAACCACCTGCCGACCGGTTTTGAAGAGGAAGCGGCCCCCCTCGGTGTCGGCCTCCAGTTATCGGGACACACCCACGACGGCCAGATGTTCCCCTTCCGCTGGCTCGT
>JAUXWR010000039.1 GCA_030680075.1 Legionella sp. | reverse complement strand
CCTTTTGCTGGAAGAGCAATGGACCATGCCGGGCACACGATACGTTATCTACATGGCCGTCGCCGCCGTGTTCCTCAGCGCCGGTTCGACCTCCGCGGTGTCGGCCTTTCGCAATGTCGACATCACCGTGGTCGCGCCGTTTCGCTATACGCTTTTGCTCTGGGGCGGGATCGTCGGCTATGTCGTCTTCGGCGAATTGTCCGATCTGCAATCGCTGCTCGGCGCGCTGCTGATCGTCGGCAGCGGTCTCTATACCCTGCACCGCGAGCGCGTCCGCCATCGCGCGCTGTCGGCGAAGTCGGGGATACATTAGATTGATAGCTGATGTCGAAAAGCCCTAAGTTTCGCTCAATTTCTCAATCTTAAAACCGATTACTCCCAGGGCAGTGGCGAAGGAAAATATAGCTGCAACAAACAACAGGAACACAAAAAGGTTATTCAGAATTCCTGGACTACCGACATGGAGCATTGAATCATAACCAAAAAGCGCAATTGGCACGACCAAGAGTGCAAGCAACGCGAGCATTAGTGGTTTGTAGCCTATGGTTCCCAGCCATCTCCCAAATTCAAAGCCTAAGTATCCACCGATTGGGGCAAGCGCATTGAAATAAATTTCAGGGAGGCCAAAGGGAAACGGAACAACGGCTGCGTAGATAGATCCGGCTCCGATACTAGCGCCAGCAAAACCAATATGGGTAATTTTTGAATTCACTGAAAAATCGACACTTTCCCAACAAAAATCGGAACTCGATCTCCTCTCAGCAATACTACTGTTGCAAATTCCACATCGTTTGCTTTCGAGGGTATGTAAAGCTCGATGACAGGCTTTGTGCTATTCACTGCTGGCAGGAGGACAAACGGCACGTCACTTAAATGATCTAGCGTCGAATTCCGCGAACCTCCGACTATCATCTTGCGGAGCGGAAATGCCCCTGCGTTTTTAACTCCTGCTTTTTGTAGCGCAACAACAAAATTTTCATTCTGCGAAGATGTAGCGGATGTGTCGGTGTTACATCTCACCGCGATGTGACACCGGCATCCGGCGCCCCGGAAAGGCGAATAATGGCACGACCCGGTTATCTCTCGCGCCGCGACGGCGGCCGTTACTTTTTGCAAATAAGAGTGGGCAACCACCACGCCGAGCTTTACGGACGGAAGATTATGCGGGCCTCCTTGATGACCGGCGACTTCGCCGAGGCTCGGAGGCGGTTGGTGGACAATCTCGGCTGGGTACAGGAACTGATCGCGGCGCCAGACCTGGAAGCCATCGGCACCGTCATAGACCGGCGCCTGAAGGGCTATACGGCGGCAGGCGTCCCGCAAACGGAGCGAGCGCTCGCTGAACGTGTCGCCTTCGAGCATCAAGTGCGCCACTACATCGCGCGCGCCAACCAGCGCAATTATGCGTTCTCTATCGCGTTCTCTGGCTTCGCCAGCCGCTGGGTCGATTTCGTCGACCAGAACAAGACCGCCGAAATCGCCCTTGCCAAACTGGACCGACAGCAGGAGTACGAGCGGGGCCGCGCTGAGGCGGCCACCGCCGTCGCGCAAGGCTGGGTCCAGATCCTCAGCACAAATCCCCTCCCCGCCCCTTCGATGCCGTCCGCCACGCCGGTGGTGTTATCCGACGCCATTCATCAGACTATCGACGCCATCGTCAGAGCCGAGCTCGGCAAACACATGGCCGACCGCACCACGGCGATGCCTGTTATCGCTGCGGCCGAAGCCGCCCCACTCGCTCCCGAGATTAAAACTGGTCTTCGGTTGTCGGAGGCGCTCACGCGCTACTTGGCACCCGCCAGCAAGAAACGGCGGCGCAAGACCAAAGGCCGTGCCGACACCGCCGCGATCGTGCAATTTGCCATCGATTTTCTCGGCGATCCGCCGATGGAGAAGATCACCGCGGAGGACTGGGATCGGCTCGACGAAGCCATGACCGACAGTCCGCTCACGAAGAACATCCCCGACAGCGCACGCTCACTCTTTGCGCGGTACCAATACGCGCAAAAACATGGCTGGAAAGATTTGTCGCGCGTGTCGATCACCACGATCGAGAAGCGCTACCATGACGGCCTGGAAAAATTCGTTCACTGGACGATCGACCAGCGTATTTACGCCGGCAAGGCGCCGAAGTTCGAGTGCCTCGATGAAGAGAATACAGCCGCGCTTCCTCGCGACGCATTCGAAGACGACGAACTGATCGCCCTGATATCGCTGCCACTATTTACCGGCTGCGCCGGCACCCATCGCATCTAGATTAAAGGTGGATATTTTTTTCAGAACCATCTTTATTGGGGCTATCTGATCCTCATCCTGAGCGGTCTTCGGCCGGGCGAAGTCCTTCGAGAAGGAGGTGACAATGGTCAACTGGTTCTCGATTTCCTGACTGTGGGCGGGCACCGCGATCAGAGCGAGTGGGGCTGCGAACACGGCGCGGCGCATGACCTTCGGAAACATAATAGTCCTCCCATGGCGGGTTTCTGTCGGCATCTGCTTCGACAGTTGATGACGTTTGCGCCCGAGGCACAAGCCACCCCCTATCGTCTCCATCGGCAGCGTCGCAATAATTTTGCTAACAAACTTAGATGGCGGCCCCGGGAGCAACCTTGACGTCGGTTAACTTAATAATCGAACGTCGCAAAGCCGCCTTGCTCCTTCAGACCTTGCCCGATCCGAGATGAGCCGCGATGTAGGCGACCGCGCCTTTGAGTGTGATGAGCTTCGGGTAGTCGAGCTCGGGGATATTGATGCCGAGTCGATGGTGAATTGCGGTGATGAAGTTCAGGAAATCCATCGAGTCGATATCGATCGCTTCGCGCAGGTCCGCCTCCGGATCGA
>JAUXWR010000038.1 GCA_030680075.1 Legionella sp. | reverse complement strand
CGCGCCCGCGGCGCCGACACCGCCATGACCATCGCCGAACGGTTCCGGGACAGCGACCGCGAGGTGCTGTTCATGATGGACTCCGCCACCCGCTACGCGATGGCCCTGCGCGAGATCGGCCTGGCCGCCGGCGAACCGCCGACGACGAAGGGCTATCCGCCGTCCACGTTCGCCGCGCTGCCGAGGCTCTGCGAGCGGGCCGGCTGGTCCGAGATCAACGCCATGACCGCGTTCTTCACGGTCCTGATCGAGGGCGATGACATCCACGATCCTGTCGGCGACGCGATGCGGTCCATCCTCGACGGCCACGTGATGCTGAGCCGCGATCTGGCGCGCCGCCACCACTATCCGGCCGTCGATGTGCTGGGCAGCGTCAGCCGCCTGCGCAGCGACGTCATCGGCCCCGCCGACCGCGAGGCCGGGGCGCGCCTGCTGCGGTGGTTGAGCACGCTGGAGGAGAACCGCGACCTGGTCAACATCGGGGCGTACGTCGCCGGCGCGGATCCGGTCCTCGACGAGGCGCTCGCGCGCGAGTCCGACATCGCCGCCTTCCTGCGCCAGGATGTGTGCGAGAGCACGCACGTGGAATCCAGCCTGGTCGGACTCCGCAGGCTGACCGGCGTCGACGCGGGCGCGGCGTGACATGCCGTTCCGCTTTCGTCTCGCCAAGGTCCTGAAGGTCCGCCGACGGGCGCTGGAGCAGCGCACGCGCGACGTGGCTGCCGCCGAGCGGGAACACCAGTTGTGCCGCGAACGCGAGGAGCGCCTGACCGCGGCCTGCCGGCGCCTGGTCCAGGCCGCGCCGCCGGCGGCGGGATCGATCCTCGATGTCCGTGACCTGGCCGAGCAGGCTCTGCGCCTGCGGTCCCTGCTGGATGAGCACCGCGCGGCGACGCTCGTCACGCGCGCGGCCCGGCTCGAACTGGAGCGTCGGCGCGAGCTGCTGACGACCGCCTGGCGGGACGTCGAGGTCCTGCGGAAGCTCGAGGAGCGGCAGCGCGCCCAATGGGAAGACCGGCAGCGCCGCCTGGAGGGACGGGCGCTGGACGAGATCGGCGGGCTGCGGGCCGATCGCCTGCGACGGTCAAAGGTTTCCGCCTGAGCGGCACGTGTTGCCGCCGGCAGCGGCGGGCCGGGGCGACGCGGAGCCTGTTCCGGGGCTGGGAACGGCGGTTTGGACGCGGATCGCCCGGCGCGGGCGACGGGAACGAGTTTTGCTAGGGTCGGGGCATCCGTCGGCAGCGCCGTCGGGAACTTGAGGGGAATCCGGTATGAAGAGCGTGCTGATCATTTC
>JAUXWR010000449.1 GCA_030680075.1 Legionella sp. | reverse complement strand
GGTTCGCACGCTCACCAAGTCTTACTACATTCCGGGACGACACCCATTAGAGCGTGCTTCAATCATGATAAGGTCAAAAAGTTAATACCATACGTTTTCTGGATTTCATATAAAAGCTCGCAAAGACGGGTTATTTACCCGCATTTTAAAAAATTATTTTATGCAAAGATTCAGGGCACTATCCTTACCTATGTAAAGATAGTGCCCTGAGGCGAAGCGCCAGACCTGGGTTAAATTATAGTTGTGCGAAAATCTTTCATGAAAAAGGCAAGGATGGTCACCATCAATAGCGAAATCGGCAGGATTGAAAGAGCCAGCTGATAATCCACTACTGTGTAAATATGCTCGCCTGCTACAATATGGCTATCGCCAAATGTATCAAGTAATTTCCCTACCAGAGGCTGAAATATCACACCACCTAGCGTTACAATCATATTGACTGCTGCGAATACAGTACCAGACAATTGAGCGCCGCTATTTTCTTTAGCCATGATAAAGACAATAATTTCTGTGGCACTGAATACACCATAAAGAAACAATAAAATATTTAATGACACATATGAAAGGCCTGGGTAATACAACACCAAACTGATGCATATTAATCCCAATACTGCACCCGTTACCAGAGGTAGTACTCGACGTCCTGTACTATCAGAAAAATAACCGGCAATTGGCGCACCTACCGCCCACCCTAAAAACATGGCAGAAATGGTTCGTGCCGCTTCGACTTTGGTTAAATGATGCGCTTGCTCGAGATAACTCTTACCCCAAAGCTCGCCAAAAACCGATAGCGATGTGTACAAACAAGCACCCACAAAACCAATTAGCCAGACCTGAGGAGAAGAAAGAACATGCCATACGTTAGCAAAAAATTCAGGTAGCGGATGTTTGTGCGTCACATGCCCTTTTGGCCCATCACGCACTACAATAAAGATAATAGCGGTTAAAATTGCACCAATAGTTACCATTAACCATAAAACATGCTCCCAACCTACTGTAACAGCTATATCAGTAATTTTAACTTCACCATAAACCAGGCCAAGCATTCCTAATGTTGTTATCAACCCCGCCACCAATGAAAAATAGCGGCGTGGCAACCAGCGCATGGCAAGCGAAAGAACCCCTACAAAAGCGAATGATGAACCAAAGCCCACAAGAAAACGTCCGCTTCCGGCAATTAGCATGGAAGATGTATTGGTAAACATCCACGAGCCCAATGTGCAACAAAGGCAAGCGAAGGTTAACAAGCGCCTCGGGCCATACCGGTCCATCAACATACCGACAGGCATTTGCATCGGCGAATAGGCAAAATAATAAAACGCTGACAATTGCCCAAAAGTTGTGGCTGAAATATGGCCAAAAGCGGCGCTTAGTTCAGTTTGTAAAGCCCCGGGTATGATTCTGAGTACAAACTCATAGCAGTAGAAAAAAGCACCTATAGCACATACTATGCTACCAAAAAAAACCTGATTTCTACTCATTAATTTAATTATTTGCATCGGCATATGTTTCTTTCAAAAAGAAGGTGAGAATGGCAGCAATAATTATCCCCAAAGGAATAATCGATAAAGCAAATTGATAATCATCTGCTGTATAAAATTGCTGAAGCTTGTCGAGAGGTAATTTATCGATAGGTAAAGCTGCCATGTGCGATGACAGACTGAGATCAAGCAAACGCCCTACCAGCGGTTGCAAAAACATCGCACCAAGCATCACAACCATATTGGTCATGGCTATGGCCGTTCCGGCAGCTTCATTAGGACTGAGCTCTCGTCCTACAGCAAACACTATACACTGCGCGCTGTATAACAATCCAAGAAGTACCATCAACGTATTTATAGCGGTCTGATTTAAGCCCGGCATATAAAGCAAAACCATCATAACAATCGCCGCCCCTGTCGCTCCCAGGAACATGGGTGGTTTACGGCGTTTTAGTTTATCTGAAATATAGCCCATAAGTGGTGCGCCAATGGTAAAACCGAGAAAGAGAAGGGAATTAGCAAAATCGGCTCCTTCCTGAGTCAGACCATGAGCATGTTTTAAATAGGGAATACCCCAAAGTTCGGCAAAAACTGTGGCGGGCAGGTAAACCAGGCAGCCAAACATACCGTTAATCCACATTTGTTTGTTGCGGATAATAATACCCAAATCGATCATACTGGTTCTGAAACTTCCAATAGTTCCCGTATGTTGTTGATGACCGCTTTTCTTATCCCGAATACCGAACCACAACAGAAAAATTAATCCAATACCAAAATAGGCGGTAAGATTTACTGTTTGGCTCCAGCCGACATTAATAACAAGAATACCTAATAAATTATCACCCACCATGGCACCGATAGTTCCCAGAGCCGAGGCCATACCCGATACCATGGCTAATTTGTCTTCAGGTAACCAGATAGTCGCGAGCTTTAGTACACCCACAAAAGCAAATGCCGAACCAAAACCCACCAGAAAACGGCCTACGGCTGCAATCCAGAATACTTGTGTACTGGCAAAGATAAAGGTACCCAAAACACAAATAAAACAGGCAAATGTCAATAAGATTCTGGGGCCGTACCTGTCCAGAAGCACGCCCACTGGCAACTGTAATGGCACGTAAGCGTAATAGTAAAATGCTGACAATAATCCAAAACCTGTCGCTGACAGCTTAAAATGGTCGCGTAAAGCTCCTTCCATGACGCTTGGGGATATTCTTAACAAATATTCATAGCTGTAATAAATTGCACCAAGCCCACAAATCAGCCAGGCAGTAAACACATACTTCTTATTGTTGTTATTTTGCAAAACGAGCTCCTTAACATATTGGTTAAGCACGATGTTCTTTAAAACAACTAGGAACGATCAACACGACTAACGCCACTAGCTACCGCAGCCTTTGCTACAGCGACTGATACTCGCTCTCTCAAACGCGGATCAATGGGTTTGGGGATAATATATTCCGGACCAAAATCCCAATTTTTCACACCAGGATAATTGTCCTTAACAATTTGCGGGACTGGCTCTAAAACGAGCTGCCGAATGGATTCTACTGCGGCGATTTGCATGGCCTGATTGATACACTTGGCGCGAACATCCAGCGCACCACGAAATATATAAGGGAAACAAAGAACATTGTTGACCTGATTGGGATAATCACTGCGACCGGTTGCAATAATCAAATCATCACGATAACGATGAGCGACTTCCGGAATAATTTCGGGATCAGGATTTGATAATGCGAAAATAACGGGATTAGGAGCCATTAAACGGAGTAATTCTGCGTTTAATAAATCAGGTTTCGCGACCCCTATAAATACATCGGCATCAACCAGCGCATCAGCCAGTGTTCGCTTCTCGGTGCTGCGGGCAAAGGCAAATTTATAAGCATTCAAATCTTCTCGACCCGTATGAATAACGCCTTTGGTATCAAGCAGTAAAATATTTTCTTTTGATGCACCCAAAGCCACTAACAAGCGCATGGAAGCAAGGCCTGCCGCGCCTGCACCAATACAGACTATATTGACCTCAGCAAGCTTTTTATTCTTTAAATCAAGGGCATTGAGCAAGCCTGCAGCCACAACAATTGCGGTGCCATGTTGATCATCATGAAAAACAGGGATATCTAATTGATCAATCAGAGATTGCTCTATCTCAAAACATTCCGGGGCTTTGATATCTTCGAGATTAATGCCACCAAAAGTTGGAGAAATACGTTTTGCAGTCGCTATAAAGGCCTGGGGATCATCGGCATCAATTTCGATATCAAAAACATCAATATCAGCAAATTGTTTAAATAAGACCGCCTTACCTTCCATCACGGGTTTGCTAGCTAGTGCACCAACATCGCCAAGGCCAAGAACTGCCGTTCCATTCGTCATTACAGCAACGAGATTGCCTTTGGTCGTGTAACGGTACGCATTTTCAGGATTTTCAACAATAGCGAGCACGGGATCCGCAACACCCGGAGTGTAGGCAAGTGACAAATCATCTTGAGAATTGGTAGGTTTCGTAACATGCACACCCAGTTTTCCAGGGGTCGGAAATTCATGGTAATGTAATGCGCGTTCTTTTAATAAATCTTTATCCAAAGTGCTTACTCTCTGTTCAGAAAATCGAGAAAAATCATATAAAAAAATCAGGCGAATGAACAGTCATTCTGAAAAAAAAAGCGCAAATTAATGCGCCCAAATTCCCAACTTGACCAAAGAGCTTAGTGAAGTCGGGAGAATGACATTATCATCACACTGAATTATGATTCGCGATTATTTTAATTTATTATAACGCGCGTTGAATTTCTGTACACGTCCGCCCGTATCAATCAGTTTTTGCTTGCCTGTATAGAAAGGATGGCATTTAGCGCATACTTCAATATTTAAATCTTTAGCCAAGGTGGAACGTGTTTGGAAAACTTCCCCACAACTGCAAGTAACATTGATAGGTTCGTATTTTGGATGGATTGACGCTTTCATTATACTGCTCTCTTTAGTTTACAAAACGAATATCGCCACCTGATCGATTGTCGGGCACCATACTCACAAATAAATGACTTGCAAGGTTAACAGAAACCACCTTTCAGATCAATTTTTTAACCAGGCCGATTTTAAAATGAGTTAATATTTACCCCAAGCTCTACCCATACCGGTGCATGGTCAGACGGCCGTTCTGATTTTCGCGGTGCTTTGTCAATTTGAGACGAAACGCACTGTTCGGCGAGCAAATTGCTTAACAAAATATGATCAATTCGCAGGCCCCTGTTTCTCCTGAAACCTGCCGCGCGATAGTCCCACCAACTAAAAAGCATATCCTCTTGCTCAAACAGACGAAAACTGTCTTTGAGACCTAGCGCCAATAACCCAGAAAAAGCTTGTCGCTCCGGAGGGCTTACCAATACGGAGCCTTCCCATTCGACAGGATCATGAACGTCTTTGTCTTCAGGGGCTATATTAAAATCGCCTACCACGGCGAGTTTGGGGTACATCGCCAATTGTTGTTGTATAAAAAGCGTAATTTTTTCAAGCCATGATAATTTATAATCGTATTTGTCACAGCCAACTGCTGCACCATTTGGGACATACAGATTAATTAATCGTAAATCACCAATAGTTGCTGTCATAATTCGCCGTTGGGGGTCATTAAAATCAACCAGATCGGTAACGACATCAACGACGGGGAAACGGCTTATAATAGCAACACCGTTATAGGTTTTTTGACCGGAGTATACGACATGATAACCTCTTTCAGTAAATACCGACAAAGGGAAATTCTCATCGATAAGCTTGGTTTCCTGTAGGGCTAAAACATCGGTGCCTGTTAACTCCAGCCACTCTAAAACCTGATCAAGACGAATTTTTAATGAGTTTACATTCCAGCTTGCAAGCTTAAACATGCCAATCTCCATGATAATCGATAATTAATGGAGCATGATCAGACCAACGCCCTTCCCGCATAATGGCAACGCTCTTTACACTATTTTCCAATCCTGGGGTAATTACCTGATAATCGATTCGCCAGCCTACATTTTTTTCCCAGGCACGGCTTCGATAAGACCACCAGGTATATTGCTCTTCCTCTTGATTAACAACACGAAACGCATCTACAAATCCCATTGAGCTAAATAATTCGTCCATCCATGCGCGTTCTGCGGGCAAAAACCCTGAATTTTTTTGATTGCTGCGCCAATTTTTAAGGTCTACCATTTTGTGGGCAATATTATAATCACCACAAATAATCAGCTCTCGACCTTCGGCTTTTAACGCATTTAAATGCAACGCAAAACGCTCAAGAAAGGCATATTTAACATCCTGACGACCATCCCCACTCGTTCCGGAAGGCAAATACAGTGAAATTACGCTGAGCTTTGCGTAATCAAATTGGATATATCGCCCTTCATTATCGCAAAAATCAAAACCAAACCCCTTCACTATACGCTCAGGTTTATGGCGAGCATATATTGCAACACCGCTATAGCCTTTTTTTTGCGCGTCATAATAATCGCAATGATAACCTACGGGGAAGTAAAGCTCTTCTGGCAATAACTGCCCGACCTGAGCTTTTGTTTCCTGAATGCAAACAAAATCGGCTTCCTGAGTTACTAACCAGTCAAAAAAGCCATTACGGGCTGCCGCTCTTATACCATTTGCATTAAAACTGATTACTCTCACAACATGCTCACCAAAAATGTTTTTTAACTAATTACAAGAAATTTTGTAACGCTTAATAATCCCGGAAATTCGTCATCTCACCGCGAGGAACCCGGCAGAGCCAATTTTAAAGCAGCCACCGCCAATCGTTTTCCCAACTGCTTCGCCAGGGTAATTTCATCAGCACTCAAGGGCTTGTCATTGGTAACGCCGGCTACATGACTTGCTCCATAGGGTGTTCCACCTGTTTCTGTCGTGTTTAATGCCTGCTCTGTATAAGGAATACCCAATATTACCATCCCATGATGCAATAAGGGCAGCATCATACTCGTCAAGGTAGCTTCTTGCCCCCCATGCATCGTTGAAGTGGCTGTAAAAACACAAGCGGGTTTGTCCACTAAATCGCCGGCAAGCCATAAAGGCGTCGTTGAGTCTAAAAAATACTTAAGTGAGGCGGCCATATTACCAAAACGTGTGGGACTTCCCATAGCAAGACCGCTGCAATAACGAAGATCATCCAATGTCACATAAGGAGCACCTTCAATAGGGACGCTCTTTTCAGTCGCCTCGCAGGTGGTTGAGACAGGCGCTGTTGTTCTTATTCGCGCCTCTATTCCCTCTACACTTTCAATGCCACGCGCTATAAATTGGGCTAATTGAGCAGTAGAGCCTTTACGCGAGTAATACAACACCAAAATATAGGGTTTGGACATTTTTTATTCCCTCAAATTACTTTTTAAACCGGATCAAATACAAAAGCAGTGCGCTGATTGATAAACCGGCAAACGCAAGCAACATGGGTAATATTGCGCCCACATGCGCTATAAGTCCGGTGAAAACAGAAGTGATACCAAAACATAAAGCCATAATAGAACCTGTAACGCCCATCACCCAACCTTGTTCAGTTTCGCTCACTTGATTGGAAAAAATGGTTAAAAGTACTGAGTAGGCTACGGAAAGACTAATACCAATAATAAATGTTGTAACCCACATTACCCACTCTTCACCAATTACCAGTGAAATTAACACCTGAGAAGCCGTGATAATTAACCCGATTAATACAATATTATCGAAGTCATAGCGCTTGGTTAACCACTCAACGACATAACCACAACCTAAACTAAAACCTAATCCCATTACGGCAAGAAAGAAAGAGTTTTGCATTGCTGAATAATGATAAATTTGTAAAAGGTAAAGTGGAATAAACGAAAAATAATTACTCCACCCAAAAATCATCACTAAAAGAACCACAGAATAACGAGTAATCGCAGGATGCTTAAATGCTGCAATAAAAATATGAATAGCATGATGCCAACGAACTTTTATTGATTCATGAACTTTAGTAAAAGTTTCTTCAAAAGTGAGGGCCAGAATTACCGCGTTGATCAAGGAAATACCCGCTGCAAAATACATGGGCACGGCAAAATCAAACCAGCTAACTAGACGTGAATCAGATAACAAACCGCCAAATATAGGCCCAAAAACAAATCCCAGGGATACGGCTAACAAGATAAGGCCAATATTTCGCGGTTTATGTTCGTCAGTACTTACATCCACAATAGCCGCCTGTGCAATTGGTTGACTGCCTGCTGTAAATCCAGCAATTATGCGCCCGACCAATAACAACCAAAAGGAATGCAGGCTAATTGAGATGGCTGATAGTGTGTAGCCTAAAAATGCCCCAATGAGGCAAATCATCAGCGATTTTTTGCGCCCAATTCCATCAGATAAATCACCAAGAATCGCTGCACCAAAAAACCAGCAAATCATAAAGATACCAATGGTTAAACCGTAATAAAAATCTCGCAGATTAATACTGGTCGCCACGGGCAAGAAGCCTGCGTCTGGTTCAATGAGGATGGTATTTAAAATAGGAAAAAGTAAGCCCAATCCCATGCCGTCGATAAAAAGCACTAGAAATAGAGGGAGCATGGAAATAAGTGATTTGTTTTTGTTCATTACTAAAAACCTGACTTTCGTTGTTACTACAATTGATATTTTCGCCTTTGCGACTTCATTGAATGGTAAGAAATTTTATGAAAAAAAAATGATTTGTTAAATAAAACACACATTAATTTTAAAGTGAAGATTGTCCTGTATATAACTATTCATTTCAAGCATAATTTTGTTATTCGTGCGTGAAATAATAAAGTGGTACCATGTAATTTAAAATCAACTGACAAAACTTTGGCCTGTATTTTTAATGACATTAATAGCCAATTTATGTACAATGTCCTATCTGATTTTGTTAAATACATTTTCGGCATCAAGTATAACTTTTGAAAGAGACCTGTATGTCGCATCCACTCATTAATATTTCTCGAAAGCAAGCCCTTGCGTTTGCAGGCTTTCTGGTTTTATATCAGTTTCTTACTTATATCGCCAACGACATGATTATGCCCGGCATGATTCATGTGGTTTCGTCTTTTCATGGCAAAGAATCCGCTATTGCTACCTCATTGACCGCGTACGTTCTTGGAGGAGCCTCTTTACAAATTTTTTTAGGACCACTCTCCGACAGATTTGGACGAAGACCTGTAATGCTCGCCGGCGCCTCATTATTTTTTATTTTCACCTTATTTATCGCGTGTTCCAATTCGATGAGTCAATTTTTACTGGCGCGGTACTTTGAAGGTATGGGTCTTTGTTTTATTGGAGTAATTGGCTATGCAACCCTTCAAGAAATTTATGCAGAAATGGATGCTATTCGCCTGATATCCGTATTGGCTAATATTGCCTCGCTAGCGCCACTACTGGGCCCCTTAGCGGGAGCGACATTCATTCTTTATTTCAATTGGCGCGGTATATTTTTATTAATTGGCCTGCTTGCCTTACTTGCTTTATGGGGATTATGGCGTTACATGCCTGAGCCTGTTGGTGCTGTTAAAAAGGATGGTCAGAAAATTCCGCGCACCTCACTTGCGCCACGCGTAATAGTTAGCAACTACAAAAAACTGCTAACAAATCCCGCATTTATGCTAGGGTCTATTGCAGCCGGCATATTGAGTATTCCCTGCATAGCCTGGATTGCTATTTCACCTATCATTATTATTACTGATGCAAAATTAAGCGTCATCGATTATGCCTTATGGCAGTTACCCATTTTTGGTGCCGGCATCCTCGGTAATTGGTATTTGCGAAAATTAACCCGTTACCATACTGTAAAGCACATGATAAAAACCGGGGCAGTTATTGTCACATTAGGTCTTTTTATCACCTGTTTACTGCCTGTTTTCATTAGCACAAATTTTGAATGGCTAATGCCAGGTCTTACTTTATATGGATTTGGTCTGGGGATTGCGACAGGACCATTAAACCGATACGTGCTTTTTTCAACACCCGTTAGTAAGGGAACTGCTTATGCCATGATTAGCATGTTCAGTATGGCAGCTCAAGCCATTGGTGTTGAAATAGGCAACCAGGTCTATACTAACCATAGCAATACCCATTTTGGTTTATATTGTGCGGCAGTAGGTATAATTTATTTGTTGGCATTGGCAGGAGTATTTTACTATTCCCGCGAGCTTGAAAAAGACGTTGGCGTATCTGGTTCAATTATTTAATTGATGTAACAATAATTTAAGGGCATTAGACTATCCATGGATTGGAAAGAGTATATTAAGAGCAAATGGTATAAAATAGAGCGGTTTGTTCGCTTTGTTATTACTCATTTCTTTGATGATGATTGTCCTTACAGGGCTTCTGCTTTGGCCTTTACCAGCCTATTGGCCATAGTGCCGTTGATGACGGTGGGTTTTGCAATTTTATCGTCTTTTCCGGTATTTCAGAGTTTAAGCCAACCCATTCAAGATTTTATTTTCGATAATTTTGTTCCGGCAACCGGTAAAGTCATTCAAACTTATTTACAGCAATTTACCTCGCAAGTCACCCGCCTTTCAATTGTTGGCGTAGCTTTTTTGTTTGTTACTGCCATATTATTGATGGTCACTATTGAGCATGCGATGAATAAAATCTGGCGAACAAATGTCGCAAGAGAAGGCGTCTCGGCTTTTTTATTGTACTGGGCAATTTTATCGTTGGCACCTGTGTTTGTTGGATTAAGTCTTGTGGCCAGTTCTTATATTCTTTCAATTCCTTTTTTTCAAAATAACGAGGCACCCTCTCTTTTATTAAAAGCATTGCCTTTTTTATTATCGTTAGCAGGATTCACTTTCTTATATGTAGTTGTTCCCAATCGCCCGGTCAAAATCATTCACGGCCTTCTCGGTGCGTTAGTAACGGCGATATTGTTTGAGTCTGCCAAATTGGGTTTCGCTTATTATTTATCCTATTACAATTCGTATGCCCTTTTATATGGTGCTTTTGCTACCATTCCTATCTTTTTTGTATGGATATACTGGGTTTGGTTTATTACCTTATTGGGGGCCGAATTTAGTTATGCACTGTCAGTCCATTATAAACGCCGACATGGATATCCTCTGGATGGTTTCTCACATGCACTTCTTTGGCTTGAGCAACTATGGTTAAAGCAGAAGGAAGGTAGAGGGATGACGCTTAATGAGCTTATCGAGTCGAATAACCAACCTTTTATGGTCGATAGTGACTTTATGATTAATGAGCTTAAACGGTTAAATCTTGTTCACAGCCGAGAAGATGGGTATTTTTTTCTCAGCCGCGATTTAACTGATATTTCATTGTATTGGCTAACGCAAAATTTACCGTTCAGTTTGCCCACACAAAACCAATTGGAAAAAGAAGATTATGCCCGCACGTTTAAATGGCATGGCGTTTTGAAACGAAATGATGAGGTATTACATAAATTGTTGGATACCAATTTATCAGAGTTGTTTGGTGTAACCGCCGATTCTCGCAAAACGCGTGTAATAATCGAGCCGTGAGTTATATTGAGTACATACCGAGAGATAACGCTCACGAAACACTCCCTAACGGTCGTGGTTCGGATTGATCGAGGTGCTATCCGAGCCGCGACCGTTAGGGAGTGTTCGTGAGTTGCCCTGAGAACAAACCGCTACTCAGTAAACGCGCCAAAACGATCGCGGTTCGGATTGGTCTTTAGAGAATATAACGGGCTAAATCTTCATCGGCCAGTAATTTGCCCAGGTGGTCTTCAACGTATTTACTATCTACTAAAATCACTTCACCTGATTTCTCTGTCGCTTCAAAAGAGACAACTTCTAATAATCTTTCCATGACGGTATAAAGACGGCGAGCACCAATATTTTCTGTGCGCTCATTTACTTTCCAGGCCACTTCAGCAATACGACGAACACCTGTCTCATCAAAACTTAATTGCAATCCTTCTGTTGCCATCAACGCAACATATTGCTCGGTAAGTGAGGCGAAAGGTTCGGTCAATATACGAACGAAATCCTCCACACCTAAAGCACCCAATTCAACACGAATAGGTAGCCGACCTTGAAGCTCTGCAATGAGATCAGAAGGTTTTGCTACATGAAAAGCACCTGAGGCAATAAATAATACGTGATCGGATTTCACCACACCGTATTTGGTAGAAACATTGCAACCCTCCACCAGTGGCAACAAATCTCGCTGCACCCCTTCACGGGAAACATCTCCACCACTGCCATTGTCAGCGCGTTTTGCAACTTTATCCAGCTCATCAATAAAGACGATTCCATTTTGCTCAACATTCTCAATAGCACGTGCTTTAATATCATCTTCGTTAATTAATTTGGACGCTTCTTCTTCGCAAAGGATTTTCATCGCTTTGCCAATCGGCATTTTCCGGGTTTTAGTGCGACCAGTGCCAACTTGCTGAAACATTGACTGTAACTGGCTGGTCATTTCTTCCATACCGGGAGGCGCCATGATTTCAACGCCTGTGGAATTAACCGGCAAATCAATTTCTATTTCATTATTATCCAAGCTGCCTTCACGCAACTGCTTGCGAAAAGCTTGCCTTGTGGCATTATCATTTTCAGACGCAGTCATGGCACCTCGTGCCGGAGGTAAAAGAACATCCAAAATACGGCCTTCTGCGGCGTCCTCTGCGAGATGCTGTACCTTTTTCATTGCAAGATCGCGCTCTTGTTTGACCGCAATATCCGTTAAGTCACGCATAATAGAATCGACATCACGACCTACGTATCCTACTTCAGTAAATTTGGTCGCTTCAACTTTAATAAAAGGGGCTTGCGCCAATTTTGCAAGACGACGGGCAATTTCGGTTTTTCCCACACCAGTTGGGCCAATCATGAGGATATTTTTAGGCATGATTTCATTACGCAAGGTGTTATCTTTGATTTGCATACGGCGCCATCGGTTACGAAGAGCGATTGCCACTGCTCGTTTTGCTTCATCCTGGCCAATAATGTGCTTATCCAGTTCCTGGACGATTTCCCGGGGTGTCATTGTCATCATTATATTATTCACTGTCACTTTCCAATTCTTCAATAGTTAAATTGTGGTTGGTATATATACATATTTCACCGGCAATAAATAAGCTTTTCTGAACAATCTCTTCAGCGCTAAGTTCCGTATTTTGTATTAATGCTCGAGCAGCTGATTGTGCGAAAGGCCCGCCTGAACCAATGGCGATTAAGCCCTCCTCTGGTTCAATCACATCCCCATTTCCGGTAATTATTAAGGACGCTTTACTATCAGCGACCGCTAATAAAGCTTCCAGGCGACGTAAAAACTTATCCGTCCGCCAATCTTTGGCGAGCTCAACTGCCGCTCGCACTAAATGTCCCTGATGCATTTCAAGCTTGCGTTCAAAACGCTCAAAGAGTGTGAAGGCATCCGCGGTACCCCCTGCGAAACCCGCAAGCACTTTATCTTTATAAAGGCGTCTTACCTTTTTTGCATTTCCTTTCATAATGGTGTTACCCAGTGTTACCTGGCCATCACCACCAATGACGACCTTATTTCCTCTTCTGACAGAGAGGATGGTTGTACCACGATATTGTTCCAAAATAATTCCTTGCAGGTCATGCCAAACTCTTCAAGTGGGGATTAATATTAAAAAATCAATGGAAAGTGATAATTATTTTTACGAAGTGCAAGTCTTAAGAGTGCGTAAAAATACTATCGGACATTTGATTAATGTCAGAGCGAAACACAAGTGGCACATAATCCTTTTAACTCAATGGCATCCTCGCCTAAATGAAAGAAATTTTCACAAGAGAGCTTTTGCACCAGAGCCCTCATATTGGTATCGTATAATTCACGAACATGGTGACACTTGCTGCATACCATTAACACCTCTGAGGGTAAGTGCTTTCGAGGTTCCCGACAAAGAGTATAAGACTGAATTGATTCAATTTTATGAACCACCCCTGAGTTTACAAAATAATCAAGGACGCGGTATACCGTAGACGGCTGGGAATTTTCTTTAATCTGTAGTAAAGCATTCAATATTTCATAGGCTTTTAATGGCTTCTCGGTATGCCACAAAATATACAAAATACTTTTACGAAGTGACGTTAAGCGTGATTCAATTGACGCACAATAGTCATTAAATGGGACGGGGTAAATCATTGAGTGGGTGTCAGTCCTTGTATAAAGGACACGCCATGCAATAAAGGCTCAATGCCTAAATACTCCGCAATACTTTGACCAATATCAGCAAAGGTATCGCGCCTGCCAATAAACTGACTGGGGGTATTTAACCCAAAAGCTAAAACAGGGATGTGCTCACGCGTATGATCAGAACCGGGAAACGTAGGGTCACAACCGTGATCAGCGGCAATAACAACCAAGTCATCGGGCTTAAGAATAGCGAGTAACTCAGGAATGCGCGCATCAAATTCTTCCAATGCATGCGCATAACCAGCAACATCGCGGCGATGACCGAAAGACGAATCGAAATCGACAAAATTGGTAAAAACGAGACTTCCATCCGGTGCCTCTTTCATAGCAGCCAGGGTCGCATCAAACAATGCCATATTACCGTCTGCTTTAATCGTTTGTGTTATGCCTTGATGAGCATAAATATCTGCAATTTTGCCAATAGCGACCACTTCTCGACCTTCAGCTTTTAACAAATCCAATAAAGTTGGCGCAGGCGGCAATGTCGCGTAATCCCGACGGTTTCCGGTTCGTTTAAAAGACCCGGCCTCACCAATAAAAGGCCTGGCAATTACTCGCCCTATTTGATAGTCGTCAACCAGTTGTCGGGCAATTTCACAGATATCATAAAGTCGTTGCAAACCAAAATATTGCTCATGCGCTGCAATTTGAAAAACACTGTCGGCAGACGTATATACGATGGGTTTACCGGTCCTGATATGCTCCTCTCCCAATTCATCAATAATTGTTGTTCCAGACGCGTGTTTTAAACCCAGAACACCAGGCAGGCCTGTCTTTTTCAAAAAATCTTCAATTAACTCTGGCGGGAAGCAGGGGTTATCATCAGGGAAATAGCCCCACTCATAAGAAACGGGAACGCCTGCAAGCTCCCAGTGTCCGCTAGGTGTATCCTTCCCGAGGCTTTGTTCAACGGCATACCCATAATAACCACGGGGCGCGGCTAACTCAGACAATTTAATAAGGGTTGTTCCTGAACTTGCCAAAGCTGCGTGATATAACCCCATCGCAGCGAGATTGGGGATGCTCAAAGGGCCACGTCGTAACCCGTCAAGATTGGCAAGACCTGCGTCACAGGCTTTATAGATGTGGGCAAATGTATTTGCCCCTTCATCGCCATAATTTACTGCATCAAGGCTCGCACCAACACCCAGAGAGTCCATTAATAAAATGCAAACACGTCCTGGCATAAATTATCTCTCTAAATGTCGACCGTGAGTTTCTTTTAAACCCATTAATGTCAGAAAAGCAAGAATTAGTCCGAGGGGCAAAATTAAAGCCGCATATTGATAATCGCCCAGGGAATATACGGGTGTACCATGCAACATTTGCATTTCGCCATGCTTTGTTAATAATATGCTGAATATGTTCTGATATATAATATAGCCACCCTGCACTAATATGGATACAACACTGACAGCGGTTGCGGTAAGTGCTGCCGAATTACTCTCAGCAACCAATGCATAACTAATAATTTGTGCGGCGGTAAAAAATCCTAACAAAAAGAACAAAACCTTCATAACCGGTAAGGAAACGGGCGCAAACAATATAATTAAAACTGTTCCCAGCGACGTTAAAACGCCAATTTTCATGGGTAATACCCGTAGACCCAACTTGTCAGAACACCAACCAATTAAAGGGCCACCAATAATGGCACCCAGAAATAACATTGAATTAACAACAGCCGCTTCCTCTTTGCTGACACCCAATCGTTGTACCAGATAAAGCGTACCCATCATGGCGCCAAAAACCGCAATAGCCATGTTTAACAAGCTGCTATATAACGCGGCCTTCAAGGTCTGAGGGTTTAAATATATCTTTTTTACAATAGCGAGCATATTGGATTTTTTTACAACCTTTGTCAGGGACTCATGAGGTTTATCGATAATGCCGAAAAACATGACTATTAGCATTATGGCGCCTAAGCAACCCACCTGAATCAAGGCATCACGCCACCCAATTTGCGCGACAAGCTTTGTCAATGGATATTGCGCTAACATACCCCCTGTCATCGCCATCGTGACGATTGCACCGGTTACCATAGCCATACGACGAGGAGGAAACCAGCGCGACGCAAGGCGAATGGGACCAAGAAAACAAAATGCGCTGCCAATCCCCGTCACAAAACGACAGAATAAAGCCAGATAAAAAGAATGAGCATACGCCAAAATAAAAGTGCTTATTACACATAATAACATTGCAATAAGAATTGTTTTTTTGGTGGAGTATTTATCGAGAATAAATCCTGCGACGAAGAGAAAAAGAACGTTGGATAAATAATAAATGCTTGATAAAAAGGCCATTTTGTCAGCCTGTATCTGAAAATCATGCATAATATTGTCGGCAATTGAAGCAAACATATTGCCCTGAATAAATTCATAGAAAAAAAACAATGATGCACTAAAACAGACTATCCAGGGCAATGCTGCTTCTATAAATTTATTTGTTTCTTTATACTCTTGCGCCATTTGCATGCCCTACTCCTAAATCCAAACGTTTGCAATTTGTTTCGCGAGTAAATAATACCGCGATTAATGCGACAATTGCCGTAAAAGGAAATATCCACATAGCATATTGAAAGTCTGCTACAGAATATTGATTATTCACCATTCCCGCGTGCTGTTGCATCATGAAACCAAATAAAACCTGTCCAACACCCGCCCCACCCATAATAAGAATTGAGGCAATGCCCGTGGCCGCCCCCGTACTCTCAGCGGAATTGCTCTCGGCAATCAGGGGGTAACTAATCACTTGGGTACTGGTAAAAAAACCTAATAAGAAAAACAAAATACTCAATTGTATTTCTGACAAAACAATACCTGTAAATAAGGGGATTACCGTCAGCAATGTAGCTACAGCACCTGTTATCATCAAAGGTTTCCGACGGCGTTGGCTATCTGATAACCAACCCACAAGAGGGCATCCAATTATACTGCCAATAAATATCAGGCTAACTATATTACTGGCAGCCATTTCAGGTACCTGATGAACGACATGCAGATAGCTTGCGCCCCAAAGTGCGCAAAGTACCATTATTGGGAGGTTAAGAAAAGAAGTATACAAGCCCGCGAGCCATGTTTGACGATTGGCAAGGGCTTTCAAAAAAGCAGGAAGAATGGGCAAGGACTGCGGGCGATGATTTACGCTAAGCGTCTTGGGCCTGTCTTTCACAATAATAGCAATCCAAAGCAGTAAAAGAATGCCAATGGCACCATCGATTAACAGCGAGTTTCGCCAACCATAATATTCATTAAGATGAGCAAAGGGCGTATGTGCCATCATACCGCCAAGGAATGCCATGGTAACAAGCGAACCAATTACCAATGCCTGGCGTTGTGGAGAAAACCAATGGGATACTAATACTACGCAAGATAAAAAACAAAAAGCATTGCCTATGCCTGAGAGAAAATGAAAAAAACAGGCCAATAGATAAGACTGGGTGAATGCAAAGCCCACCGTCCCTATAACACAAACTGACATGGCAATTAAAATGACGTGGCGAGTAGAATAACGATCAAGAATAATGCCGGCAGGTATAAGAAAGAGAATATCCGCCCAAAGATAAGTACTGGACATCCAGCTTAACTGGGTTGCATCCAGCAAAAAATCATGGCGCAAGGATTGATTGATTACATCAAATATATTGAGCTGGAAAAACTCATAAAAGAAAAAGAAGCCTGCTGATATACAAACAAGCCATGCCAACATGCCACTACTGCGAGGCAAAATTGACCCCGTATTTAACGTCACAGAATCAGACAACATTGCTCCTTAGCATGGGGCTCGAAAGTTGTGGCATATTGTAGCAAATATTATCAGCAATTAATACCTTTATTGTATAAATTGTGGCTAGTTTTTTTATTTTAATGGGTTAATGAAGGTTATAATCCTCGTATAACGCACTCGTTAATAAGGGCTACACTTGTTATCTGCTAGGCTCTGCGCTTAAACTGTCAGGTACTCTCTTTGAGCAGGATTTCTTATGATCAAGGCAAAAGGTTATGCCGCCCCTGTCGCTAAAGCATCTTTATCCCCTTACACTTTTCAACGCCGCGAGGTGGGTGAGAACGATGTATTTATAGATATTCACTATTGCGGCGTATGCCATTCGGACATCCATCAGGTAAGAGAAGAATGGGGTGGAGCATTGTTTCCTATGGTTCCGGGTCATGAAATTGTCGGAATTGTTCGCGAAGTTGGCAACGAGGTTACTCGCTTTAAGGTGGGTGATAAAGTGGGTGTGGGTTGTTTTGTTGATTCCTGTCGACACTGTGATAATTGCGATGAGGGACTTGAGCAATACTGTGTTGAGGGCATGACCGGCACCTATAATGATATGGCGCGTGATGGCAGTGCAATCAATCAGGGCGGATACTCCAATTGCATTGTAGCGGATGAAAATTATGTACTACGGTTGCCTGAGAACCTCCCCCTCGCGGCAACAGCCCCTCTCTTATGTGCAGGAATTACCCTATACTCTCCCCTCTCCCACTGGCAAGCTGGGCCTTCAAAAAACGTAGCTATTATTGGTTTGGGTGGCTTGGGTCATATGGGTGTAAAAATTGCTCATGCGATGGGCGCCACAGTAACCGTTCTCAGTCATTCCATGAAAAAAGAAAGTGATAGCAAACGATTGGGGGCTGATTATTTCTATGACACATCGGACACCACTACCTTTCAAAAATTAGCCAATTCATTTGATTTAATCATCAACACGGTATCTGCTAAAATCAATTGGAATGATTATCTGAATCTTTTAAAACGAGATGGCACTATGGTGGTCGTGGGTATGCCTGAGAAAACTATCCCCCTTAGTGTATTTCCCTTGATAATGAAACGACGTACTCTTGCGGGCTCTTTAATTGGCGGCATTAAAGAAACGCAGGAAATGCTGGATTTTTGTGGTAAACACTCTATTACCTCCGATATTGAATTAATCCCTATTCAACAGGTAAACGAGGCTTACGAACGCGTATTAAAAAGTGATGTTCGCTATCGTTTTGTAATTGATATGGCATCTCTTGAAAATGAATAACCTGTAGGGGAGCTCAAAAAAGCTTGAGCTCTCCATCCATTATTTTGACATAAGATCAGCAAGACTGTCAGCGTGCTCTTCTTCGTCTTCCAAAATAGCTTCAAGCATGCGTCTCGTAGTAGGGTCACCTGCGCCAAACCACGCAATTAATTCTCGATAAACCATAATGGCAATTCTTTCTGCAATTAAATCTTCTTCAATCAATTTAATTAAATCAGTTCCCTGACCATATTCGGTAGCAGTTCTTTGAGCTACGGTAAGCGGATTAAAATCAGGATTACCCCCCAATTGATTTATGCGCTCGGCTATCATCATCATATGCTTTTCTTCGTCATCAGCGTGCTCTTGAAACTCTGCCGCAATTTGCGGACGGTCAATGCCTTTCGCAATGATTTGATGATGGCGATAACGCAGTACGCACATTATTTCCGTCGCTAACGCAGCATTGAGATGCTTTCTTGCCTGGTGAAGATCCAGAGGGTAATCTTCCGTTACAGCGCCCTCATTAATTGATTTTTTAGCCTGCTCTCTGATATTGTTAAGATTATAAGGTAATTCATTTGATTTAAGCTCATCCATAGCTCCCTCCAGGCTTTTTGGTAAATCTTCATTAAATAATGCAGTTCCCCATTTCAAAGCATGCGCCAAGATACAGGATTTCGTCATCAGAACTCACATTAATTATAGACAAACTTCCATTAAACACTGCTTTCTTCTGCTATGATGTAAAATAAATTCAAATGATTAATCAGGGAGGAATCATGAAAAAAAATAAAATAGGCATTATTATTGGAAGTTTGCGCCGCGAATCCTGGAATCGCAAAATTGCTGAATTACTTATCTCTATGGCTCCCTCCTCACTTGATATGGAAATTATCGAAATAAATCAATTATCGCTTTACAATCAAGATGAAGATGAGAATCCCCCTAAATTTTCAACGGCGTTTAAAGCAAAAATTAAAGCCGTCGATGGCCTTTTATTTTTAACGCCAGAGTATAATCGCTCCCTGCCTGGTGTACTTAAAAACGCCTTGGATGTTGCATCACGTCCCTATGGGCAAAGTGCCTGGGATGGCAAGCCCGGGGCTATTATAAGCGTATCACCCGGTGCTATTGGCGGGTTTGGTGCGAATCATCATTTACGACAAATATTGATGTATTTAAATGTACCTTGTTTGAACCAACCTGAAATTTACCTGAGTAATGTAGCGGCCTTATTTGATAAAGACGGTAAGTTTAACAATCAGAATACTAAAGAATTTCTGGGTAAATTTCTGGATGCTTTTGCAGACTGGGTTGCAATGTTTCAAACGGATAAACGCTAAAATTGCAATGAGCGCGTGCTGGCCGTTCATGCTGAGAAGGCGCATTTTTTTGCGCCGTCTCGAAACTCACTATTAATCACACAAGCGTTGATAGCCTGATTGCCCGCGGCCTTTTGACAATACAATTTGCCACAATTGAACGTCTCTGGCTCTAAATACTCCCGCGCAGGATAGTAAATAATAAACCCACATCCGATAAAAACGCTCATCATATTTACTCGATATTTGAGGCCAATGATCTTGAAAATTTTTATGCCAGGCCATTAAGGTTTTGTCATAGTCAGCACCAAAATTATGCCAATCTTCCATAACAAAAAAGTCTTCCATGGCACCACTTAATTGCTTAATAGACGGGACTTCACCATTGGGGAAAATGTATTTGTCAATCCAGGGGTCAACAGCTCCCATTGTTTTATTATTCCCAATCGTGTGCAACAAAAACATTCCATTATTTTTTAATTGAGTATGCACGATTTGCATTAATTGATGGTAGTTTTTGCGACCCACATGCTCACACATACCAATACTGACCACTTTATCAAATTGAATTTTGCCCGGGTTGTAAACCGCCATATTACGGTAATCTGTTTGATAGACTTCAACCGGTAAACCCGCGCAGATTTCTTTGGCAAATTTTACTTGCTCTTCAGAAATATTGACACTCGTGAGTTTACACCCATAATTTTTAGCAGCAAATCGGGCAAAACCTCCCCAACCACAACCCAGCTCCAAAACGCTATCATGAGATTGAATATTTAACTTCCGACAAACCAAATCATATTTCTTTTCTTGTGCTTCATCTAGAGTGGTCGCACCTTTCCAGTAGGCGCACGTATAGGCCATGGTAGGCCCTAACATGTAAGAATATAATTGATTATCCAAATTATAATGGACCCTGGCGACTTCAAGTGAGCGACTATGCGATTGTAAATTGAGTAAATAATTTTTTAGGTAACGAAAAATAAAGCGCCAATCTTTCAGTGAATCATGCACCTGGGCTTTGAAAAAACGGAAAAAAAACTCGTCTAAACGCTCACAGTCCCACCAACCATCCATGTAGGACTCACCGGCGCCCAAAGAAGGATTTTTCAGGACACGATCGTAGAAACGATCGTCATGAACTTGTATATCCCAAGGATTTTTACCGTTAATCTCAATACCGGCAATCGCCAATATATCCTGTAGCATCTGCTGTGATTTATTGGCCTTTGTTGGAATAGATTCCGTTTTAATCATTTTTATTATCCTTAATAAAATCCGTTCAAACAGCTCCAATTATTTTTCATTGCATTTTTCATACAAGGATCGCAGTCGCCTACCTGCATCATATTTCTGTTTTAATGTGTCGTAGCTTTTTTTATTGTATATAGTCCAGAATTCCTGTTCAGGATAATATATTGTTGAATACAATGATTTTTTTCCTGAAAATTCTGCCACTTTTTTCTCTATCAGGCGATTATAATAGCCCTCATACTCTTTGGACGGTTTTAAATCCCAGAACCCGAAATTAATATATAAACAATCTGGATCCATTGTATATAAATCAAAATTAATGTCACGTCGATAAGGCATTGTAGGACATATCCAGATGGGTTTTATGCCAATTTTTTCTTCAAAAAAGGATAAAAATTCAGCCGATTTTTCAATAGGGATTTGAACATCCTGAATTACTGACTCCGTTTTTCTTTTAAATAATGCATAAACCCATTGCGCGATTTTATTAGTGGAAAAAAATTGTTGAAGGCGGCTATAAGTAGCTGAGTTCAACCGCTTTTTACCCCACAATGCTCTTAATACCGGATTTTGTGCGTAAAATATTGATGAACACCAAAACCAGTCGGTATCCCAACGCCAGATATAATCATGGGTGGTTATATAATCTTCTTCACGTTGTTTAATGGATTGATAATAAATATTTTTGTAGGTGTAATCACTTATATAAGGGACATCATCAACGAACTCTGCAGTCGTGATATATAATTCATTTTGATCAAACGAAACACCGTCGATAAAAGCGGCCTTCTCGTCCTTGCGATTTTGAAGACAAAGCACTTTTAACGCATCAAAATACAGGGTTTTGTCAGTAAAATGGGTATGACGAAGTTTTACGTAAGGTTTCACCAGGTATAATTTTACACAAATGCGTAAGGCATAACCTAACGTGCCATAGCTATTAGGGAAACCCTTAAAGAGATCGCTATACTCATTATCAGGTGTACAGATAACAACACTGCCATCTCCGAGCAACACTTCAAATTCAGAGACGGTCTCATGCACTAATCCATATTTAAAAGAAGATGATTCTATTCCACAGCCAGTCAAAGCACCGCCGACGGTTATTGTTTTTAATTCAGGTACTACTGTTGGCAAACAACCAAACTTCAAACATTCATTAACCAATGTTTCATAAGTCGTCATCCCTTCTACATTAGCGATGAGATGTTCTTTATCAATATTAATAACATGATTAAATTGACGTACATCGATGCCTTTTTTTTGAGGCCTTTGTTGACGAAATAAATTCGATGTTTGTTTTTGCAAACGAATCGGCTGCTCTTCACCATTGATCTGCTTAAATTCAGCTATCAAGGCTTGTTTTTTTTCTTCATAGTTCTGCAGGGCAATGGACATGAACATTCTCATTATGTTGAACAAAATGATGATGAGTATCATTTATAGTTTCATGAAGTATAGCTAAGGATGTCAAGAGCAAATGAGATATGGGAAGGCTAATTTTTAAGATGACTATTATTTAAACAAAAAGCCTTGATGGCAATCAAGGCTTTATCGTATAACATATACCGGGAATATTAACCAACAAGCGGCGTGTTAACACTACTTATTGCAATTTTATTAACTCTTGCCATCGTTATTGCAGCACTGGTTGCAGACTTAACGGTAGTTGCTTTTAGAAATTTTTGGGCAAATACTTGTTGTTGAATTTGGTTAGGAGATGATTCTAAATGCGCGTTTACTGTTTGAGGAGCACGATTACCAGCAAAGCTTGCAACGCTAATTACGCTCAACAACACTATTAATACTTTCTTCATACAACACCTCATGTTTAAATTACACGTCAATTACTAAGCGACAAATATACAGACTGATTATTATTTTGTCAATCGTTTTATTGGTTTCATACGCCGAGGTAGGGACAAATCTCACAAGAGAGACAACAAAATAGGAGGTTCCGTACGAGGTTCCGTAGCCAGAGCTATCTCAATAATTTCTTTTGCATATTGTCTGGCTGAAGGGGTTAGATTGCAGCCTTGAGCACAATCGCTTTCTTCGATTAAAGCCCCAAAAAACATATGGAAACGATGATAAATTTTACTCTCTTTACTTTCCGTATCTCGACGAAGATTTCTGGAAAAATTTATGGCGGCAGTGTTGAGTTTGGCGGCCTTAACAGTAGTTTTATTACATTGCCCGAGAGAGACTGCTTTGTTATATTTTTCTTGAAAACGCATCAGCATGCGGACAGTCGCAATCTGATTTTCATTATTAAGGGTAGTCTTACACCCCTCCACTAATGTTTTCATTCCGGGATTTTCACCAACGGGTTGCCAACCGTTGTAAACTGTTAAAGCAAGCTTGAACGGAGTCTGTATAAACCAGGTTACAGGTGTTTTGATTACCTGATAAACACCCTCAAGGGTTTGCGCTAATCCATCCAGAATTACAAGCCCCATGTCCTTGCCTACCTTCGAACAGACTTTTTTAAAATCGTCTCTGCTACGAACAGAAGTACCACTCCCGGATAAGTATTGTAGGCAATAAACAGGAAGTAAAACCAAACCCCAAAGTAATATTCCAAGACCCTTCACACCCCCTATTAGAATATTCAGACCACCTATTAGAGGTTGGAAAATATCTCGCCAAATATACCATTCTGATTTATAAGGTTTAACGCTATCTCTTATATCTTTATCGATATTATACAAGTGAAGAAGGGCTAAAGAACGAATATCCTCACCCATGTACCCCTCTGAATTCAGCTTATCCAGCGCATACTCACGAATTTTTCTTTTTAATTGCCGACGTTTATGAGCACTCATAATCATGTTGCCTTTTGTCAAAAAATTACCGTAATTTAATAATACGGATAATTAAATAAAGTTATTGTGTATCTTTCATGGAGAAATTTCCTCAATTCCTCCCTATTTTAGCGTAATTTGCATATAATTTATCTATGATTTCTACAAATTCATTAGCCTGGGCGCATCCACTTGTTCGTGACTGGTTTAATAATAAATTTGGCCGCTTAACCGAACCACAAGAGCAAGGCTGGCCTTCTATTTTAGAAGGCAAAAATACGCTGATAGCAGCACCTACTGGCTCCGGTAAAACGTTTGCCGCTTTTCTTGTGTGTATTGATCAATTAGTACGGCAATCAATCGCCGGGATTATCGACGCTCGCACCCAGGTTTTATATATTTCACCGTTAAAAGCGCTGACTAATGATGTTCAAAAAAATCTGCTGGGACCGCTGGCTGAAATAATGGCGCTAGGTAAAAAACGCGGCCTCGATATGAGGGAGATAACCGTGGCCGTGCGTACTGGTGACACTCTTGCCCGTGAAAGGCAGGCCATGTTAAAAAAACCACCGCATATTTTAGTCACCACACCGGAGTCATTTTACCTTCTCATTACTGCTGAAAAAAGTCGTAATAATTTAACGGGTGTGAATACCCTTATTATTGATGAAATTCACGCGCTGGCAAATAACAAACGAGGAACGCATTTGTTATTATCGCTAGAGCGCCTGGAGGCAATTTGTGTACACCCACCGGTTCGAATTGGACTTTCAGCGACGCAAAAGCCCCTTGAGGTAGTGGCGCAATTTATGACTGGTAGTTTTCGCCCTTTACCGGTAATTGTTAATGTGGGGCATACCCGCAAACTTGAACTTGATATAGAAGTACCATCGAGTGAATTATCCCCAGTGGCGTCTAATGAAACTTGGGATGAAATATATAATCGCATCGCCTTTTTAGCCAGGCAGAACCGCTCTACCCTGATTTTCGTCAATACTCGAAAACTGGCGGAACGAGTAGCGCATCATCTCGCACAAAGGCTTGGTAAAGATAAAGTTTCTGCCCATCACGGTAGTTTGTCGCGCAAATTACGCCTTTCTGTTGAAGAAAAATTAAAATCAGGCCAATTACAGGCGCTTGTCGCGACCGCATCATTGGAGCTGGGAATAGATATAGGAACGATAGACCTTGTCTGTCAAATTGGTTCCACCAGAGCAATTTCTGTGGCTTTACAGCGAATTGGTCGCGCAGGCCATTGGTTTGGCGCCATCCCCAAAGGGCGAATTTTTGCAACGACTCGCGATGAACTCCTCGAATCTGCAGCGCTTGTATACGCTATTAAAACAGGCGACCTAGACGCACTCATTATTCCTGTAGAACCTCTGGATATTTTAGCGCAGCAAATCGTCGCCAGCTGTGCCACCAATGATTGGCACGAGGACGCTTTGTATAAACTGGTGAGGGGAGCTTACCCGTATCGCCATTTAAAAAGGAAAACGTTTACGGCCATTTTAGAGATGCTCTCCGAAGGAATTGCCGGCACACGGGGACGCTATAGTGCTTACCTCTTCCGCGATCAGATTAATGGCATCGTCAAAGCACGACGCGGGAGTCGATTAATTGCTATTACCAGTGGTGGAGCCATTCCTGAAAATGGGTTATTTACGGTAATTGCTGAACCACATGGAGCCGTGGTTGGCACATTAGATGAAGATTTTGCTATCGAAAGTACTCGTGGGGATATTATTTTATTAGGGAGCACTTCCTGGAAAATCAGGCGGGTAGAAAGTTCTAAAGGTCGCATTTTGGTTGAGGATGCATTTGGAGCGCCTCCCACCGTTCCTTTTTGGCGCGGCGAGGCACCTTCTCGGACAAAAGAGTTATCCCTCCAAGTCTCCAATCTTCGCAAAAAAATGGATGAATTGTTACCCGCAACGGTTTCACCTGTTGAAGAGGTGAGCAAACAACCTGATGCGCTGGAAGCCCTCACCTGGCTAAAGAAACACACAGGGGTAGATACTGCTGGTGCCGAACAAATTGTAGAATACATTATTCAAGGACGCGCGGTTTTAGGCGCCGTACCCACTCAGGAAAACATAATTGCTGAGCGTTTTTTCGATGAAGCAGGCGGAATGCAGCTCATTATTCACGCCCCCTTTGGCGCGGCTATTAATAAAGCATGGGGTTTAGCGCTTCGCAAACGCTTTTGTCGGTCCTTTAATTTTGAATTACAAGCCGCAGCGACTGATGACGGGATAAATATTTCACTGGCCGAGCAGCACAGCTTTCCGTTGTCAGATGTCTTTCATTTTTTACATGCTAATACGATTGAGCATGTTTTAACGCAGGCAGTATTGCAATCGCCTCTTTTTAAAACCCGGTGGCGGTGGGATGCAACACGGGCGCTGGCCTTAATTCGCTATCGTAATGGTAAAAAAATACCGGCTAATATTGCCCGCATGCTTTCTGACGACCTCCTGGCCGCCGTTTTTCCCGATGCGGCTGCTTGCCAGGATAATCTTGCCGGAGAAGATATCAAGCTGCCAGAACATCCTCTCATTACCGAAACGATGAAAGATTGTTTAACAGAAGCCATGGATATTGATGGGCTAATAATGGTTTTAAATAAAATAAACGCAGGCGAAATAAAATGTCTCGCGGTTGATACCCCTATGCCTTCCGCATTTTCCCATGAAATTTTAAATGCAAACCCCTACGCCTTTCTGGATGACGCACCGCTTGAAGAAAGACGAGCTCGCGCGGTGGAAATGCGGCGTGTATTGCCTGAGGCGATGCTCGGAGAAATTGGGCTTTTAAATCCTCTTGCCATTATAGAAGTACAAAAGCAAGCCTGGCCTGATATTAGAAATGCTGACGAATTACATGATTTTTTGCAAACAGTTATTGCGCTGCCTCTCACTATTGAATTAAATGAACATCAACCATTTTTACCTTTATGGCATACTTTTTTTGCCACGTTGAAAGACGAGCGACGGGCTTTAATCGCAACAAACAGTAATAAGCATTACTGGGTAGCTACCGAAAAAATCCAAGCTTTTCATCTTATTTATCCTGACGCGGTTTTTGATGCTGATTTTAGGATTATAGAACAACCCGAACTTGAACCTGAAGAGGCTCTTCTTCTATTATTGCGAGGGTGGGCTCAGCATATTGGCCCCTTTACCAGTCATGAGCTGGAAAAATTATTGACTATTGATCTCGCAATGGTTGAACAAATATTGCTTCGTCTGGAAGCATCAGGCACCATTCTTCGCGGTCACTTTAGAAATAATAAAGAACGGATCGAGTGGTGTGAACGTCGGCTACTGGCACGCATTCATCGGTTAACGGTAGGAATTTTACGCAAAGAAATTGAGCCTGTGACAGCTTTGCAATTTACGCGCTGGTTGGCACTCTGGCAGCATTTGGCAGCTGGTACGCAATTGAGAGGTGAACACGGTTTACTCGAGGTTATAAAGCAATTGCAGGGATATGAAATTCCGGCTAATGCGTGGGAGAAGGAAATTTTTGCAAGGCGTGTTGCTGATTATAATAAAGACTGGCTGGATCATCTTTGTTTTACAGGTGCGATTGGTTGGGGTCGTTTAAGTCCGCATCCCACATTGGTTAATCAGATTGAAAATGCAGCTGAGTCTTGCGGTAAGCGTATTCAACCAACGAGTGTTACACCTATTACTTTTTTTGTGCGTGAGACGATTGACTGGATGGCCCATATGCCTTCTTTCCAGCACGAGAATTTATCGGTGTTAAGCCATATTGCCAGAGACGTTTATGGCAGTTTAAAAGCAAACGGCGCCTCATTTTTTACTGATATTGTAGACGATGTAAAACACCTGAAATCGGAGGTGGAAACCGCGTTGTGGGAGCTCGTTTCAGCCGGTTTAATTACCGCTGATGGCTTTGATAATTTACGGGCATTGATTGATCCAAAAAGACGATTATTAAAACGACGCCGTCGAGTGCTCTTCCGGCAAGCCACGGGGCGCTGGTCACTCCTCAAAGCCGGAAAGTCCATTGATAAAGAGCGTCATCTGGAAGCAATTTGTCAGGTTTTACTCAATCGATACGGTGTTTTTTTTCGAGAGTTATTAGCCCGCGAAAAAATTACCGTTACCTGGAGAGAGTTATTAATTACCTTTCGCCGGCTCGAAGATAGAGGCGAGATTCGCGGCGGCCGATTTATCAGCGGTTTTCTCGGTGAACAATTTGCCCTGCCCACCGCGGTTAATTCGTTACGCGCTATTAAAAACAAGCCGCTCGATACTGAGCTCATCAGTATTTCAGGGGTAGACCCTTTAAACCTTGCAGGCATTATTCTACCCGGAGTTCGAATACCCGCATTTTCCGGCAAAAAAATAAATTTATTAAACGGTAACACCCAAACCGCTCCGTAACTAATTCAAGATGCAAAATATTGATGCCAACGCGAATACACTCCCTAAACGGTCGTGGCTCGGATATGCACAACCGAGCCGCGACCGTTAGGGAGTGTTGCAAAATGCTGATGCTGCCTTGAACATTTGCAAAACCAACCTATTGCCAATTTTAACCCATCACAATTTTCAAACTCACGATACACTCCCTAACGGTCGTGGCTCGGATTTGCGCAACCGAGCCGCGATCGTTAGGGAGTGTTGCAGAGTGCTGATGCTGCCTTGAGCATTTGCAAAACCAACCTATTGCGAATTTTAACCCATCACAATTTTCAAAATCACGATACTCTCCCTGACGGTCGTGGCTCTGA
>JAUXWR010000440.1 GCA_030680075.1 Legionella sp. | reverse complement strand
GCGATCGCCTGGCGCGGGCTGCCGGCGAACGTCGTCGCGGACGACTCCGCCTTTCCCGAGATCTTCGAGATCCTCCGCCAGCAGCGCGAGGCGTGGGGCGTGCACGTCGTCCCGTGGCGGAACCTGCGCGAGCTGTTCAGGATCCTGCGCAACAACGAGATGCTCGCCCTGCTGGTGGACTGGGGCTATCGCCACGACGGGATCCCCGTGAAGCTGTTCGGCGCCTGGACCACGCTGCCGGCCGGCCCGGCCGTCCTCGCTGCCAAGACGGGCGCGATGATCGCGCCGATGGCCGTGCGGCGGACGAAGAACGGCCGCTTCCAGGTGGACGCGGAGGAGGCGTTCGGCGTCCCGTCCTCGAACCCGGCCGACCTCCAGCGGGCCACCCAGCGGATCGCCGACATGCTGGAACGGACGATCGCCGCCGCGCCGGAGCAGTGGTACAGCTTCAAGCCGATGTGGCCATCGGATCCCGCCGAGGCGGCCGAGTTGGGCACCCGGGCGGCCGCGATGCTCGCGGGCGAGGCCGCCCCGGGAGCGGCCGGGGACGATCCGTCGTGACCACGACGGCGACGGCCCCGGACGGCCCCGGCTCGCCGGAGCGGGCACCTCGACTCAGCCCGCGTGGCGCGCTGCTGGTGCTCGCTGCCCGCATCCTCACCTGGCTGCCTGAGCGTCCACTGGTCGCCGCCGCCGAGGCGATCGGCGAGATCTGGTACCGCGTCTCGCCAGACCGCGCCGCCCAGGCGCGCGTGAACCTGCGACGCGTGTGCGAGGGGCTGGCGGCCCAGGATCGAGGCACGAGCCTGTCCCGCCGGGCCGCCACGGATCCGCACGCGCTCGAGCTCCTCGTCCGGCGCGCGTACCGGCACGCCGTCCGCTACTACCTCGAGGTCGCGCGGACCGGCGGCCTCACCGTCGAGTCCGCCGCCGCGCGCATCGACGTGGACACCCCCGACGAGGTGCGGGACGCGCTGATGGCCGGGCAGCGGGTCGTGATCGTGGGGATGCACTTCGGCGCGATCGAGCTGCCCACGATCGTCCTCTCCAGCCTGGTCGGCCACCGCGTGACCGCCCCCATGGAGACGGTCTCGGACCTCGGCCTCCAGCGCTGGTTCGTGGAGTCCCGCAGCCGGGTCGGCGTGGACATCGTGCCGCTGGTCGACGCCCGACGAGCCCTGATGCGCGCGCTGCGCCGTGGTGAGTCCGTGGGACTCGTCGCGGACCGGGACGTCATGGGCAACGGCCTGCTGGTGCCGTTCTTCGGCCATCCGGCGCCGATCCCAGCGGGTCCGGCCCTGCTGGCCATCGACGCGGGCGTCCCGGTGTTCGCAGGGTCCGCCCGCCGGGCCGGTGGCGGACGGTACCGTGGCCGGATGATCCTCGTGCCGGCCCCGCCCGAGGGATCGCGCCGTGAGCGCACGACCGCGCTGACGGCGTCGATCGCGGCAGCCTTCGAGTCGCTCATCGCCGATGGTCCGGAGCAGTGGTGGGGCGCCTTCCACCCGATCTGGCCGGACCTCGCCCTGCCCCGGACCGCGGCCGCAGCGGAGGAACCCGCGTGACCGCCGAACCCATCCCCAGGCTCGGTCGCGCCGACCTGCACATCCACACCCTCGCGTCGGACGGCACGGCATCGGTCGTGGAGATCCTCGACCGCGTGGCACGCGAGGGCTTCCTGGACATCATCGCCATCGCGGACCACGAGCGAATCGACGCCGCGGTGGCCGGCCGACAGCTGGCCGCGGACCGTGGCCTCGACCTGACCGTGGTCGTGGGCGAGGAGATCTCCACGCGTGGCGGCCACCTCCTCGGCCTGTTCCTGGAGCGGCCCGTGCCCGCGCTCAAGAGCCTGCGGTGGTCGATCGAGGCGATCCACGACCAGGGCGGCCTGGCCATCCCTGCCCACCCCCTGGTCCCGTACCCGATGTGCGCCCAGGGCAGCGCGCTGCGCCGCCTCCTTGCCTCGGACGACCCGGCGGTCCGCCCGGACGCCATCGAGACGTTCAACCCCACGGCCTTCGGGCGGATCCGCCACGGCAGCGTCATCCGGTTCGCCGCGGAGCACGGCCTCCCCGAGTTCGGTGCCAGCGACGCCCA
>JAUXWR010000433.1 GCA_030680075.1 Legionella sp. | reverse complement strand
CGGCGTCATTAGTACCATTAATGGTAATCGTAATTAGCTGGCTCGTGCCGTCAAGGGAGACAACGCTAAAGGTATCAGTTAATGAGCTACCTTCCGGTAAAGCCTGAACAGCAGACTGACTGTTGTCAGCGGCATAGGTCCATTCGCCAGCAGCGTTAACGCTGAAGCTACCGTAGTTGCCCGATACACTGTTTTGCGCAACAAAGGCGGCTTCACCAGTGTCTACATCAGAAATGGTCAAAGTGCCAGAAGCGAGCAAGTTGCCACCGCTAACCGCGGTGTCTTCTTTGACTGTGCTGGTTGCAACCCCGCCAATTACAGCGGCGTCATTGGTACCGTTAATAGTAATCGTAATCTGTTGGCTCGTACCATCGATGGAGGCAACGCTAAAGGTATCGGTTAATGTACTGCCTTCCGGCAAAGCCTGAATAGCGGACTGACTGTTGTCAGCGGCATAAGTCCATTCACCAGCAGCGTTAACGCTGAAACTGCCGTAATTACCAGATACACTGTTTTGCGCAACAAAGGCCGCTTCGCCCGTATCGACATCAGAAATGGTCAAAGTGCCAGACGTATTGAGACTGGTGCCGGTGACATTGATGTCTTCTTTCATCGTACCGGTCGCAACCCCGCCAATGACCGCTGAGGTGTTTACAGTGGGGAGATCTGATCCTGATCCAGTGACATTTTCTCCAGATTGACCAGACGACGTTTCTATGGATCCTTGTGTTCCCAGAAAAGATTCCGGTTCCAATCGATCTTCGGAAGGGTTAATTTGCAAGCGTGTTGGGGGGAAAGTAGATTCTTGTATGAAAATACGTTGATCTTCAAAAACAGTGGCGGGGTGTACACTAGAGCGAGCCAAATCACCGTTTGCTTCAATATCGGTTAAAGTAATTGAGGCACCCAACTGAATATATGAATGATTAAGGGATGATTCTGCAGGCGAAATAAATTCAATTGCAGAACCCGGAATATTAACCTCTCGATAATGTGAAAATTCCTGGAAATCGATATCTTTAAGTGCGTAAGTTAATTTGTTACCACCATAATTACCTTCAGCTAATTTACTGAGGTAAATTTCTTTGCCTTGGTGAATTGTTGAATAGAATAGATTATTATCCCGCAGGCCTCCTTGCAATGTAAAAAATTGCTGGCCATGTATGGAATCAACGCCTTTTGTTTCCTTTAAAGATAAATCATCCAAGTCACTTAGCATCCCGCTGTTGAATGTATAACTAATGCTAGCCATTATTTGACTTACCTGAAATGTTATAGAAGAAGTTTATCCTCTTCTTTATATTATAGTACTATTATTGTGCTTTCACCTCTCCTCCGAAGTTGCCTCATACTAATGTTACCGAAGGAAAAAAGGCATTACGATGGGTAGGCTCTCACTCAACATTAACTATAAAGATATATAAGGCATCTAACCACCGTGAAGAGCGCCCTATTGGAAAGTTTTGTGTTATTAGTGGCTATATGAAAACATACTATATTTGGAATCCTGACAGGAAGACTTTATTCTTTTGGTAATCGTGATTTGATACGCAAAGTCGCTTGGGTGTGGATTTGAGAAACGCGGGATTCACTAACGCCTAAAACTTCCCCGATTTCTTTAAGATTTAAATCCTGTTCATAATACAAAGACAGTACCAGCCGTTCTTTACGCGGTAAACTGTCGATAATTTCAGTTAATGTATCTTTCATGTCATCCCGCATGACATTGGCATGTGGTTCCGACAGAGCGCTGTTATCCCCTTTCATGATATCATCAGTGACACCCAAATCATCAAAGCCGTAGAGCTGACTGCCTGCGGAATCTTTAAGCATCTCATAATATTCATCAAGGTTTAAGTTTAATTCTGAAGCAATTTCGCGGTCTGTAGCTTCTCTACCCAGTCGGTTTTCGACACTCCTTACGGCAATTGAAATCATTCGTGAATTACGATAAACAGAACGAGGCACCCAATCATTACGGCGCACTTCATCCAGCATATATCCTCGGATACGAATTCCTGCATAGGTTTCAAAAGACGCACCTTTGGTAACGTCATAATGTTTGGCCGCTTCAAGCAATCCCATCATTCCTGCTTGTATCAAATCATCAAGCACAACTGACGGGGGTAAGCGCACTAGCAAGTGATGGGCAATGCGCTTAACCATCAATGCATGAGCTTTTACCAGCATTTCCTGGGTTTGTTGACTCACTTCGCCAACGGCGACTATCGCATCCACAAAGCTCTCCTTAGTATTACCGCAAGTAGACGGCCTTATTTTTTACCGCATCATGGATTTCTATTCTGATTAACAAGCATACGACGTGCCACTAATCAGCCTTGCGAAGACAACTCTTTACATTTTTCTTCAGCAGCAGCTTTACACTGGGCGGAGCAATCAGGTACCGATGACGTTGGGCATACGGATTTGATGCAATCATCAGTATTACCAGTGATACACTGATTTTGAGGGTCTTCAACAGGAAGGTCGGCAGCGTTTATACTGGCTGCAAACAAAAAAAATACACTAACTTTAAGCAATTGATTCATTCCCTGTCTCCTAATCGATGATGAAATAAGTATAGACAGTAAATTCTCGGAATTGAAAATATTATCAATCATTTATCTTCCAAAAAAAACATGTCAAACTCATCATTGTTTAGCAGCGAATGGTTAATTATGCGCAGCAAAAAGATGCAATTTTCCAATTTCAGTCGAGCGATTACCTCCCTGTCCTCCTCTGTTCGCCCTGATAATGAAAAAGAGCTCGTAACAATTTCCAATTTCCTTTCACCAAATAATTCATTACTGGCACGTGGAAAGGGGTTAAGTTATAGCGATTGCTGTGTAAATGAGGGCGGCCTCGTTATCGACACCTCGCGATTGAACCATCTATTAGCTTTTGATGAAGCAACCGGCATTGTTATTTGCCAAGGCCATGTAACCTTCGAGGATCTGTTTCTGGTTCACCCGCAATTTATTCCCCCGGTTATTCCGGGCACCTTAAAGGCCACCGTGGCGGGCGGTATTGCTAATGATGTTCATGGTAAAAATAATCCTCATGCAGCCTCATTCGGGCGCCATGTTCAATGGCTTGATTTAGAAATTGGCAATCAGTTATATCATTGCAGTCGAGAAGAAAATAGCGCCTTATTCAAAGCCACTATTGCAGGCCTGGGACTTACTGGCATCATTACGCGTGTCGCTCTTAAGCTCTGTAAAAAAAGCCGTTTTGTGAAGGTGCAAACAGAAAAACACAGCACTTGGGAAACCCTTTTATCACGAATGCAACAACTGGCTTTAAGCGAAGATTATCAGGTCGCCTGGTTTGACCTTCTTTCGCCGCCCAATGCCCTGCTCTCCTTTGCCAATCACTGTCACGAGGAAGCTCTGGAAAGAAAAGCACGCTTAAGTATCCCCTCTTTGCCTTTTCGCCTTATTACCAAATGGGGGATGAAGTTATTTAACCGCTACCACTTTGAGCGTGCTGATTGTTCTCTTCATATTGAGCCGCTAGGTCAATTTAATAACCCGCTGGATTCCATCAATCATTGGAATCGCTTGTATGGTAAAAAAGGGCTTTTGCAATTTCAGGCTGTATTTGATGAAAAAATTGCTATAACCATCCTTAACAAATTACAGGAAATCATGCAAAAGCATGCAACAACACCTACACTGGCAGTTTTAAAATATTTTACTCAGTCAGGTATGGGTCTACTTTCTTTTGTAGAGCCTGGCTTCACTATTGCGATAGATTTTATTAATAATGACAGCGCACAGACGGCTATCCGGGAAATGAATGCGTTTATCACCGAGGAACGCGGCAAAATATATCTCGCGAAAGATTTATTTTTGACGGACGTGCAATTTAAGTCACAATACACTAATTATCATCAATTTACCGATACTTTGGCTCAATATCCGCACCAGATAAGCTCAAATCTTGGTCGCCGTCTAGGACTGGTTTCATGAAGACAATAACGTGGGTAATTCTTGGCGCAAGCTCAGTCATTGCCGAAGAGTTTGCCCATCTTGCAGCAAAGAGAGGCCACGCATTATTATTAGTTGGCCGTAATGCGTCACAACTTGAGATTATTGCCGCGGATATGCGTTTACGCTATCGGATTGAATGTAGTGTTGTTTTCTGTGATTTCTCCCAGGATATCAGTGAATTTATTAATACACTGCAAAAAAATAAAGAGGAACTGGCTCTTTTTATTGCAACAAGTTATATCGTTGAAAATAATCAGTTAGCCACGCCTCATGCAATTGAGACACTTATTACTGTAAATATTTTGAGTATTACCGAGCTTATTTCAGCTTTTATGAAAAGAGAGCAACCCTCGCACCGATTAATTTTCTTAAGTTCGGTCGCCGCTTGCAGAGGTCGCTCCAAAAATAGCTTATATGGTGCAAGCAAAGCCGCCATTGAGGTTTATTTACAAGGCTTGCAACAATCGGCCACCCCATCTCAGCATATTACTATTGCGAGATTAGGCTTTATTGATACTGTGCAAACATTTGGACTGCCGGGGATTTTTTATACCTCTCCACCAAAAGCTTGTGCTAAAGCTTGCTGGAAGGCAGTTTATGGGAATAAGCGGCTAATTTATCATCCGTTTTTCTGGCGTTATATCATGGCGATTATTACTCGCTTGCCTTTTTTTCTGTATAAACGATTAAAGATATAACGTCTGAGCCCTCATTTTGAGCAGTTCCACAGGGTAAGCGTTCAGAGTCGTCATTGCGAGGTACGAAGCAAACCAGGGAACGAAGCTCCGAACTCTGG
>JAUXWR010000428.1 GCA_030680075.1 Legionella sp. | reverse complement strand
CGGTGCGCTGTGTCGGTCATTGCTCGACGCCGGGCTGGTGGACACGGTCGAAGTGGCCGTGATGCCGGTGCTGTTGGGATCCGGCGTCCCACTCGTCACGGCCGGCGGGACCACCCGGCTGGTGCTGGCCGATCACAAGATTCTGCCCGCCAGCGGGATCGTGGCGCTGTCATACACCGTGACCGGGTCAGGCGCCGCCCCAGCGCCTATCGGCTACGTCAAGACGGTCGCGACGAAGCCGTAGTGTGCGCGGCGGCGGCAAGCAGCCAGTCGCGGGGGTTCAATATCCGGTCAGCCTGGTGATCGGTGGCTTCGGCGTGGTGGTGATCTCGCCCAAAGATCAGGTGGGCTTCATCCGTGCCCTCAAGCGGGTGGCGCCGCAGTTGCGGCTCGAGGGTGGGCTTGAAGGGCTGGTGGTCGGCTAACGGTTCCTTGTTATGCTGACCAGCGTAGCGAGGCCGCCGAGCGAGAATGTGCGGAGGAACGGCCCGCAGGCCGCAGTCTTTCGACTGACAGCGACGGTCTTGCAGTCTACTTACTAGTTAACCACTCCAAACGGACGATCGGGAAACGACGGGCGTATACTCGGAAGAGCCGAATCAGAAAGGGTGGAGCCATGGACGACAAGATTCCGGGCGTACATTCGGATTCCGACATTCTCGGGGGGACGCCGGTGTTCGTGGGGACGCGTGTGCCGGTCCGGGCGTTGCTCGACTACCTCGAACATGGCCGCCCCCTCGCGGAATTCCTCGACGACTTTCCGACCGTTGAGAAGGCCTTGGCCATCGGCGTGCTCGAACACATGAAGCAGCTCGTGGCTCATGCGCCTGCTTCTCGATGAATGTGTCCCGAAGCGGCTTAGACGCGAGCTGCTCGGCCATGAAGTCAAAACAGTTCAAGACATGGGCTGGGCGGGCATCACGAACGGGGCGTTGCTCAAGCTCGCCGACGCGCAATTCGACGCCCTCCTGACGGTCGATCAGGGCATCGAGTATCAGCACAATTTCTCGGGTCTCAAGATCGGCGTCGTTGTCATGTTGGCGGCCAGCAACGACGTTGACGACCTGCGACCGCTCCTGCCGGCCGTAGAAGAAGCACTGGCAAGCTTGCGAACCGGAGAAATCATGCGGGTGGGTGGCTAACATTCAAATGGAGCCGACGCGCCCAGTGTCTCGTGCCGTCATGTCGCCAAGTGGGCGCGCGGCTCATTTGAAACGATAGGCAGGCAACCCAGACTCGATTCTTGACTCGTTCGTCGGAATACCAGGAACCAGTGACCGACTTGGGATAGGAGTGACTTATGCGAGTGTTGACAATGCTCGGCGCGTGCATCCTGACGGCCGTCACCGTGGTGTCGGCCCAATCACCCACGCTGGCATCCCAGCGGCCGCTGACGGTGAAACTCGTCGACACCTCGGTTGCTGAGGCCATCGAGTTTCTCGCCCGCTACAGCAGCGTCACGATTCGATTTGATGATGAGGTGCCGGCCAGTGTTCGCAACGGACGCGTGGCGCCCTCTCCGTTGTCTCTGGTCAACGTGCAGTTGGCCGAGGCGCTGCAAATCATCACCAGCTCGAACGAT
>JAUXWR010000422.1 GCA_030680075.1 Legionella sp. | reverse complement strand
ATCGTTGATCCTCCGCCATGCCAGTTTGATCGAAACCAAAGCGGCTGCAATTGCGCCGATGATAACTTGGAGGATCATCGAGCCGGTGCCAGGATCGAGATAAGCGAATGCCGGAGTCGACAGGCAGACAAACAAGGCAATGAGCAAAACGACGTCGGGTTTCCGGATCATCGGACCTACTAACTTGGGATTTAAGGCAAGGATCGCTGTACAGTATAAAGCTCGTAAAGTTTTCGCGCAAGTTGCCATGGGTGCCTTGCAACGTCCTGGAATCAAGTCAAGTCGTTGGCGGTTCAGCGAAATTCGGCCGAGTTTCACAGTTTCTCGGCCTAGCTGCGGCTTGCCTGGCCTTCGGCCTTGGGTTATCCAGTGAGCTTTGCCGACTAAGGAAAAAAAAGATGCCAAGCACCGGCCAGGCGCTTTACCGTCGTGCGCGCAAGGTCATGCCCGGCGGCACCCAATTGCTGTCGAAGCGCCCGGAGATGTTCCTGCCGGAACAATGGCCGACCTATTTCAAGTCGGCCAAGGGCGCCGATATCATCGACCTCGACGGCAAGACCTATCTCGACATGAGCTATTGCGGCATCGGCGCCACCATATTGGGTTTCGCCGATGCCGACGTCAACGCGGCAGTCAGGACCGCTATCGACATGGGCTCGATGTCCACGTTAAATTGCGCCGAGGACGTCGAACTCGCGGAATTACTGATCGATCTGCACCCCTGGGCGGACATGGTCCGGTTCGGCCGCGCCGGCGGCGAAGCCATGGCAATCGCGGTGCGGATCGCGCGTGCCGCGACGGGCCGCGACATGGTGGCGTTCTGCGGCTATCACGGCTGGCACGACTGGTACCTGAGCGCCAACCTTGGCGAGACTACCGCGCTCGATGGACATCTGTTGCCGGGCCTCGATACCAAGGGGGTTCCACGCGGCCTCGCCGGCCTGATGCACCCGTTTCACTTCAACAAGCTCGACGAAATTGAGGCGATCGTCGCGGAGCATGGCGGCCGTCTCGCCGCCATCGTGATGGAACCGGTGCGCAGCAGCGAGCCTACGCCTGATTTCATCAAGGGGATTCGCGCGCTGGCCGACAAATCCGGCGCGGCGCTGATCTTCGACGAGGTGACGTCCGGCTTCCGCATCAATAGCGGGGGCGCACATCTCGCCTATGGCGTCGACCCGGACATCGCCGTGTTCGCAAAAGCGATCGCCAATGGATTTCCGATGGCAGCGATCGTTGGCCGCGCCTCAGTGATGGACGCAGCTCAAGAAACCTTTGTCAGTTCCACAGCCTGGACCGAGCGCGTCGGACCGGTCGCCGCGCTGGCAACGCTGCGCAAGCATCGCGAGCAGAACGTCGCCATGCATCTGATGCGGATCGGTACGCGCGTGCAAAGCGGCTGGAGCGATGCCGCGGCGGCCGCCGACCTTCCGGTTCATGTTTCCGGGATCGCCCCGCTAGGGCATTTCGGTTTCGATGTTCCGGATGCTCAGGAAGTCCGAACCCTGTTCACCCAGATGATGCTGGACCGCGGCATCTTTGCCACCGGCTCGTTCTACGCGATGTGGGCGCACACCGATGCGCATGTCGATCGCTACCTTGAGGCCGTGAACGCAGTGTTTCGCGATTTGCGGATCGCGATCGACCAGAAAGCCGTTCGGCAGTTGCTGCGCGGTCCGGTCGCGCATTCCGGGTTCAAGCGGCTGACTTGACTTAAACTCCAAAAATATCGCTCAGCACATTACGATCCGTCCGCGAGCGGCCCGCATGCGGATAA
>JAUXWR010000540.1 GCA_030680075.1 Legionella sp. | reverse complement strand
AGCGCTAATCCGGGCTACATCTGATAATTACAACTAATTAAACACAACTCATTCGTAGCCCGGATTAGCGAAGCGTAATCCGGGATCTTGGTATTCCGGAGTAGCGCATTCCCGGATTACGCTGGCGCTAATCCGGGCTACGTCTGATAATTACAACTAATTAAACACAACTCATTCGTAGCCCGGATTAGCGAAGCGTAATCCGGGATCTTGGTGTTCCGGAGTAGCGCATTCCCGGATTACGCTGGCGCTAATCCGGGCTACGTCTGATAATTACAGCAAACTAATAATCGTCATTAACAAAAATAATATAAAGCCGTATCTTAAATATTTAAACGGCAAAACATAAGTAAGGCGCGCGCCCAATGGTGCCATTAGGGCACTAGGGATGGATACAAAAACTACCGCAACCCAATAAACATAACCCGTTGAATAGGGGGGAAGCCCTGCTTCATTAGCCCCTGTTATCATGACCGTTATCGTACCTATAATCGCAACCGTCATCGTGCACAATGCCGATACTGCTGCGATTTTTCGCATCTCTACCCCGCAATAAGTAAGGTAGGGAATTATTAATATACCGCCACCTAACCCAAGCAACCCTGATTTAAAACCAATTATCCAGCTTATAAGCGCATTAACCCATGCAGGAGGGAAGCGCACCGGAAGAATAGTGTTCACATCCATCAGCATCTTGATAGCAACAATAAGCAAGACAATGATTAATATCCATCGAAGCCAGCTCGTTGGCAGGTAAGCCGCCATAACGCATCCCATTATCGTACCAATAATGATGCCGCCCGCCAACCGTCGATAGACAGTCCAGAGAACATCCCCTAACCGGTAATGCGCGCGAATCGCCGCTTGTGAGGTAAACATCATTATGGCAAGAGAGGTGCCAGCCGCTAACTGCATTGAGATTTGAGGCGCTATAGCAGGATTATGGCGAAAAATAATCAGCAAAGCCGGCACAACAATAAGCCCACCTCCAAGCCCCATAAGACCTGACATTAATCCCGCAAATACCCCAGCCAGAGCGTAAAAAAAAGCATCCGTCAGGATCACGATTTCCCGGCTCGAATTAAACCGCCTAACCCTTCATCTTCAAGCGTTTTCTGCAAATGTAGGCGAATTTCAGCGGCATGCTCCATCTCCAGCACCTCCGCCAACACCTTGCGGGCTTTTGCAAGCGAGATATTGCGAATAACCCATTTTACACGCGGGAGACTGGTGGAATTCATGCTTAATGTATCAAAACCCATAGCTAACAATAATATGACGGCCAAAGGATCGCTCGCCATCTCGCCACAAATACTCACTTCAACACCCGCAGAGTGCCCGCCCTCCACAATTTTTATCAAAGTTTGCAGCATCGCCGGATGAAAAGAGTCATAAAGCCCCGCGACTCGCGAGTTATTCCTGTCGACCGCCAATAAATATTGGGTCAAATCATTACTGCCCACTGAAAGAAAATCAACTCGCTTTGCTAATTCACGGGCCAGGTAAACCGCCGCGGGTACTTCAATCATCACGCCCAGTTTTGGCTTTTCAATGCGACACCCTTCCTCAAGCAATTCATGAAACGCCTGCTCAATCAGCAAAGAAGCCTCATCCACTTCACTCAAGGTGGTTATCATGGGCAACATAATGCGTAAATTACCCAGCTCTTCACTGGCGCGCATCATGCCCCGTACCTGCATTAAAAACACATCGGGGTGATCAAGGGTCACTCGAATACCCCGCCAGCCAAGATAAGGATTTTCTTCGGTAACCGGAAAATAAGGTAAAATTTTATCCCCGCCAATATCAAGGGTGCGCATGGTGACAAAGCGAGGTGCAAAAGCTTTTAGAATCTGACGATAAATAATATGTTGCTCATCTTCGGAAGGAAAACGATCGCGACTCATAAAAGGCACTTCCGAGCGATAAAGACCAACCCCCTCGGCTCCCACACTCATCGACAGACCTGCGTCCATTGCAAGCCCCGTATTAACTTGCAACGACACTTTATAATTATCAAGGGTTTCAGCCGGCTTATCCCGCAAACTCACGAGGCTTAAGTTAAGCTCTAACTCTTCCTGAGCCAGTTTTTTAAATTGAGCGAGAACTATTTTTGAAGGCGATACGTATACATGCCCAAAGTAACCATCCACAACTATCGCCCGTCCCGCCAAATGCTCTACCTTAAGGCCACGCACACCCATTACGGTGGGCACGCCAAGGGCACGGGCTAAAATGGCGACATGGGAGTTATTAGCCCCTTTAGCGGACACAACGCCAGCCAGGCGGCCTTCGGGTACTTCAGCGAGAGCAGAAGCGGTTATTTCCTCGCCTATCAGTATGGTACGGCGGGGGTAAATAATTTCTTCTCGTTGCGACAATTGCAACTCAGCAAGTACGCGCCGACCTAAATCACGAAAATCACTGGCGCGCTCGCGCAAATAATCATCTTCCATGTTTTCAAACTGCTGCACGTGTTTTTTAATCACCACGGCTAAAGCCGCCTGTGCGCTTAATTGCTCCGTGCGAATGACAAAAGCTACCTCAGCGCCCAAACTATCCTTATCAAGGATCCGCACATAAACATCAAAAAGCGCATGCTCCTCTTCTGCAACAGTGGATTTCATGCGTTTACTCAAGCGCTGCATGTCCTCTCGTGCTGATTGCAATGCTTCAAAAAAAGTGACAATTTCAGCGTCTGGATCGTCGACCGTATGACGTGGAACCGCGTCAATATCAGCTGAGGGATAAACGACTACTGCCGTTCCTATACCCACCCCAGGCACACTCCCCACGCCAGTCAATGCAGTCTGCGGGGACTCAATTTTTTGGGGGCCAATTGGTTTGGGTTGCGTGAGAAACGCAAGCTCGCCGGTGGCTTCTGCATGCGCAATAATACCGCCGAGCTGTGCGGCGAGTGTGATTAAAAAAGCTTCTTCAGCGTCATCAAAACAGCGGTGAGCCGCCTGCTGCACAGTCAAAACGCCATAAAGCTTTCGATGTTGAATAATTGGCACGCCCAAAAAGGCATTGAGGTGCTCTTCACATAACAGGGAGTTACGATGAAAATCCGGGTGCACAGGCGCATTTTCAATATTAATGGGCTCTTCACGACGCCCAACCAAACCAATTAAGCCACTATCAAGACCTACCCTTACGCGAGATTCGGCCAGTTTATTTAAACCATCGGTGGCGATTAAAACATATTCAGCATGTTTGTTATCAATTAAATAAACAGAAACCGCATCAGCATCTACGGCTTTACGAACGCGTTGCACAAGAATAGTCAGTGCTTCAGTTAAATGACTGGCAGTAGTTACGTCTTGTACAATGCGTTTTAAAATTTTTAACATTTAGCGACTATGATTACCTCTCTTGCGACGTACACCATAAGGAGTACGACGTTTTCTTAATAAATGCTCAAGCTCTTTCATTGCTTGCGTATAAACCTGTCTTTTGAAAAAAATCACCTGTTCTTGCGGCTCGTGATAATCAATCCAGCGCCAACTGTCAAATTCAGGTGAGTCACTAAGATCAAGGCGCACTTTTTGCTCAGAGGCCACAAGCCTTAGCAAGTACCATTTTTGCTTTTGACCAATGACCAACGGCTCACTGCCATGCCGTATATATTGCCGGGGCAGACGATATTTTAACCAGCGCCTGGTGACACCCATAACATCAATATCTTCTCTGTCAAGCCCTACTTCTTCCCGCAACTCTCGATACATCGCATCCAGCGGCGTTTCACCTGCTACAAGCCCACCCTGAGGAAACTGCCAGGCATCATGTCCGTGGCGTCGTCCCCAAAAAACACGACCGGAGTCATTAACCAGGATGATGCCAACATTCAGCCGGTAACCGGCTCGATCAATAACCATATCATCACTGCTTAGACTTAACCATCAATCCGTTGATTTTTCCATAAAGTATAAGAGCTTGGCAAATAATTCTCTCTTATTAAGAATAACTCTTATAAGATAGGTCAGCTTCTGCGCTAATTTCTTCCTTATCACTCAGTGAGGAGCTCTTTTGAGACATTAATTGATGGTAAAAATGATAAGTGTTGTAATCGGAACCCTGAGTAAACAAAGTAGTATCCTCATCTTTGCCAGGTTCTTCACTATCCTTCACCGAATCGGTATGTTGTTTTGCATTCTTCATCCATTGACACTTTAAATCATTGAATAAATGGTAAACGGTGTATTCGCGTTCCTGATTGTAAAAATTTTGTGTTGACAATTGCACTTGCACTTTTGCGTCAATTTTGTTCAATGCAAAAACATCCTTCCCCCTATTGATGATTTTACTAAAAACATCCGCTGTTGTGCGTAATAACATCGCTCTGAACTGATATTGATTATCCATGATCTTCTCATGCACATTGCTGATTTCAGTACCGAATGCCTCAGTGAAAACCGCCTTAATCTTCAATGTGCTTGTTCCTGAGTCATATTCATATTTATCTTTAAAAAAATAACCCGCAACCGATTTCACCAAAGTTTGCCAGTCAGTATCCCATATGTAACACGTATAAGAGGTATTGGGGAATTCGCGGTAACAATTTTCGATCTGTATTTGTCCTTCTTCAAACAACTGCACAATTTTTGTATTTTCATTCGGAAAAGCATCCGCGAATTTTCTTTCCTGCGCAACCAGCGAAGAAGGACGTGATTTCTCAAGCAATTTGTCTATTTCTTTTTTTGCGGCTTTTGCCTCTTGCAAAATCCATCTCAATTCGTCCTCATCGACACCTTGAGATAATTGCTTTTGTAACTCCTCTGCCTGGTCCTTATACTTAAAATCCTCTGTCGTATTTAAAAATGGATAGTTCAATAATGCTTGATAAGCGTCAACAATACTCACATAAACACGGTATATAGTTAATGCGTGAGCAAATTGTTTCATAAATGATGTTTGCTCGGGAGTCTCAGTGCATTTAGGATTGAGCTGAAAACTTCCTCGAACATCCATTAAAGGGATGCCACCGCCAAGGATAAAAGCATGTATAATAGTGTTTAATCCCCAGGCTCTGCTCACCGGATCCGCCGCCAGGATTTCGTGAGACGCGAAACAGGCTCTCATGTTTTCTTTAAATAGATTTAAATTAGCCAGTTGTGCGTCAGTCGCCGGCCCCGGAAGAAGCGCGTCTTTAGCGGTTTTCCCCAGGAAATAGTTGATGAAGGCATTTCTTAGTATTTCAATCCCATTTTTATAATACTCACTACGAGTAAGCAATGGGTCTAGTGTTTTATTAATTTCCTTTTGCAGCTCTTTCCAATCCATGTGCTTCTCCTTGCTAATGTGGGCTTTATTTCAGCATTGCGCATAGATGATTGTCAAGGCGTCGATGAAAGACTAATCTATGTACATAGTTATACTTCTTTTCCAATGAGTAGCGATGAAAAAACGAATTCTTATACTTAATACCGGTGGCACTATCAGCAGCGTTAAAACCGCACACGGCTACGAACCAGCTGAGGGCTATGTGCAGACTGCGTTGGCGCAAATTCCAGCGCTTCATCATCCTGAAATGCCAGACTATGTGATTAAAGAGTACCAGCCGCTACTGGACTCTTCTAACATGACCATGAGTGACTGGAATCAGATTGCGAGCGATATTGCCAAAGATTATTTGAATTTTGATGGCTTTGTGGTTTTTCATGGTACCGATACCATGGCCTATACGGCCTCGGCCTTATCGTTTATGCTGGAAAACTTGTCTAAACCGGTAATCGTTACCGGCTCGCAAATTCCCTTGTCCGAAATCCGTAACGATGCGATGGATAATGTCATCACCTCGCTGTGGCTTTGTGCGCATGAACCGATTAGCGAAGTTTGCATTTATTTTAACCAGCATCTGTTACGGGGTAACCGCGCTCAAAAAATTAGCACGGAGCGTTTCAATGCCTTTGATTCACCGAACTACCCTCATTTAGCCAATATTGGTATCACCATTGAGCTGCACCATGATTTATTATTGCCACCCCGAGATAAAGCTTTTAACCTGCAAACCATTCAACCGCATTTTATCGCCAATATTCGCCTCTTTCCCGGTTTTTCGAATGACATACTGAATTATTTGCTACAGCAACCTTTGCAGGGGTTAGTGTTGGAAACCTATGGCGCAGGCAATGCACCGAATAATAATCCGCGTTTTCTTGAGCTTTTAAAAGAGGCCTGTGCCCGTGGGGTAGTTATTGTAAATTGCACACAATGCCGGCAAGGTCGGGTTGAAATGAGTCAATATGCGACAGGAAATACGCTAAAAACAGCAGGGCTTATCAGTGGCCATGATATGACCCCAGAGGCCGCCCATTGCAAGTTGTTGTATCTTTTCAGCAAGAAGCTCGATAGCGCAACAGTGAAGAAACTCATGGAAAGTAATTTGTGTGGCGAGCTGACTAATTGACTCGTTCAGCTAATATTACATGGGGCTTGCGGCAACAGCAGGCTCAGAACCAGACGCCAAAGCTAGGCCTCCTTCATTAATAGTTTTAATCGCTTCACACGCAAAGTTCTCCAAATCACCCAACTTAGGGATAAAAACTTCGGTATCAAAGTTTAACGTCGCAAAGAAACTTAAAGAAATTCCTCCGGGAAATTTCATACTATACGCTTTACATAATGCTGCATTTTCCCTGCGTAAAGCTTGTATAGATTTTAATACTTCTATTTTACGATTAGCGGTGTATTCTGCAATTCCCTTATCCAGGCCATGCAGAGTGCGCATGCATTCAGTCAAGTTCAATAATATTGCCGCTTTCTTATCCTCTGCCAAAGGACTTGATTCAACCTCTGTTTTCCAGATATAACGACCCATTTGATAACGAAATAAATTAATAGGATCATCATCTACAGGAATATCCAGCAAGTGTGCGCGTGCTAACGCTATTTTTAATGTTCTAATTATCGTGTGACATGCTTCAAATGCGACTCCGGTATTACTCTTCTTAAAATTAACCGGCTTTAACATTTGAGCTTCACTTTCATATTTTTGAATAAGCGCTCCTAATACTAGAGACGTTTCTTCATCATCAGAAGCATCATTTATGACGAGTAATGCAGCCTTGCAGTCATCAATAGAATTTTGCTTCTTAGCTGATATTGTTGTATCTCGTCCCCAACCCAAAATTTTTCCACCAACTGCCGTGACTACGGTGTTAGCCCATCCGTTGTCAGCCGTAGCAGAAGCATTCCGTCCTTCATTTAACTTGGCTCTAAGTTGCTCTTTAGCTATCATAAGAAATATTGTCATCGCACTACTCCTTTTATTGCAATTTTTTTATCATATCAGTAATTTTTAGATTCGCAATGAATGCAGACTGTTTAATTGAACAGCTGCCCGTTAATATAGCACCACATAGTTTAAGGAAACTACACATATATGTCTTTACAGATTGTTATACTCGCAGCAGGCGCTGGAAAACGTATGTTTTCACAAAAGCCGAAAGTTTTACATACTCTGGCCGGAAAACCAATGCTCGCCCGTGTGGTGGATGTTGCGACTCAGTTAAATCCCGATGCCATCCATATAATTTATGGTCATGGTGGCGAACAAATCAAGAAAGAATTAGTAAATTTACCGGTTAACTGGGTTTTGCAAGAAGAGCAACTTGGGACAGGGCATGCGGTTTTACAGGCTTTGCCACATATACCCGACAGCGCAAAAGTTTTAGTTCTTTCTGCTGATGTGCCGTTAATTCAGTTGGGAACGTTACGTGCTTTAATTGACGCTACGATTAAAGAGTCCGCCGCTTTAAGCCTCTTACTGGCAAATCTGGATAACCCCACAGGCCTTGGCCGTATTGTCCGTGATGAACAAGGTCACATCCGAGCTATCGTGGAGGAAAAAGACGCCTCAGCCACCCAAAAGCAAATCAAGGAAATATACAGCGGCATATGTTGCGCTGAAGCGGGCGACCTTGGGCGCTGGCTCCCGCAATTAAGCAGTCATAATGCGCAGGGGGAATATTACCTTACTGATATTATTGCGCTCGCGGTTGCTGAAAATAAACCCATCGTGTCGCTTGCTGCAGAAGATGTAACTGAGATTCGCGGGGTAAATAACCGACTGCAGTTACAACAATTGGAGCGCATTTGGCAACAACGTCAAGCAGAAGAGCTTTTATTAAGTGGCGTCTCCATTGCTGATGCCGCCCGTATTGATATCCGCGGCAAATTGAGCGCCGGCGAAGATGTTTTTATTGATGTTAATTGCGTTTTTAATGGCGACGTGGTGCTTGGGGATAATTGCATTATTGGCCCTAACTGCACGCTTTCTAACGTGACCTTGGGCAATGGCTCTGAAATCTTGGCCAACAGTGTCCTTGAGGATTCCACGCTCGGGAAGAATTGTCGAATTGGCCCTTTCGCCCGTTTACGCCCCGGCACTGAACTCGCAGATAATTGCAAAATAGGTAATTTCGTTGAAACAAAAAATGCTCATTTTGGGGAAGGCAGCAAAGCCAGCCATTTAAGTTATTTAGGCGATGTAACACTCGGGAAAGCGGTAAATATAGGTGCCGGCACCATTACCTGTAACTACGATGGAGTAAACAAGCACCAGACACTTATCGAGGACGGCGTATTTGTAGGCTCCGACACACAGTTTATAGCGCCGGTCAAAATAGGCGCTAACGCCACTATCGGCGCTGGGAGTACTATTCGAAAAGACGTACCAGCAGGTGAGCTGACCTTAACTGAGAGTAAACAAAAAACTGTCTGGGGTTGGAAAAGACCCATTAAACGATAAATCCTGATTAAACTGTAGCCCGTATTAGCGAAGCGTAATACGGGGATCGGATGTCCCGTATTACGCTTCGCTAATACGGGTTACAGTCTCTACAGTCTCTTTGCAACCCTTATATATCCAAAGCACTAAGGGCAAGCTAAGGAGGGTTACAATAAATTTATAAGTCCAGGAACTTATCGCGAAATTAAAAATTTGCTCATAAGGGTAAATTCCCACAAACAATATGGTGTAATTCACCAGACATAATAAAGAATTGGCAAGAATATTCGCAATGAAAATCCGAAGCGCCCGATGACTTCCATATACCGTATTTTTTAATTTTTCCAACAATAAAGCATTACTGCCATAAGCCAAAAACAAAGCTAGCGTCGCCGCAGGGATCCTTCGCGGCATAATAACTGAATAAAAAGGATTCAGATCAAAAAAATCAGGTGCCGGTAAAGCTATGGCAATCATTAATAACAAATCAAAAGCGAGTTCCGACAAAAGCAGGATGGCTATCATGCGCAAATTGGCCTTATAACCATATAATTCACCAACAAGATTGCTGGCCATAATAGTAAGCGGAAATAAAATCCCGCTTGCTGATAAAATCCAGCCATTGGTGAAAGAAATTAATCGATATTCGCAAGCGAGACAAATCATGAGGATGGTTACTGAAAATCCGATAAGATAATGATAAATCGGGCTTAGAAAATAGGTAGCGACTTTACGGGGAGTTGTCTTTGTATCGGGTTTATTCAACAAGATGCAACTGAGATAACTGATACCAATTGTCAACAATAATGAGGTCGCGACCATTCCCGAATCAATATAAATCCGCATAAAATTTTCCGCTTTTGGATCGGAAAAAAGCAGAAAAAAATCTATCGCAAAAAAAGAAAAGCCACCCAACAAAGCCAATAACATACAGCCCTTAGGGGAGTTGAAAATCTTGCTTTTTCTTGAGCAAAGAAAAAGATGCGGCAAATAAAAGCTCACCGCAAATCCTAATGTTGCTGAGAAAAATTTTCGTGGAACATCTTCAAAAATAATCTGATAGGCAATGGAATCGCGCATATTTTCAGCGGCGGGTAGATTAACGAGCAGATAAATTCCTACTGAAAATACATATAAAGCTAATAAAGACTGATTTAGCACTTGGCGTTGCTGTTTTAAATCGCAGTCTTTTAATACCAGGAGGTATAAACCCGCAACTATCGGGCAGAGCACGCTACTTACCGTAAAAAGCATTCCCTGCATTACCACAATTTTAAAAGAAACATTAATAAGCAGAATAAGGCACGTCATCATCGCGACCGTAAGCGGCAAGAAATTGCGGGATTGATATGCTGTTGAAACAGATGCCATTCTTGAACCAGTTTATCAAAATAAAGAGCCTAAATTGTTCAGCAATATTACATTGTAAACATTCTTTTGGCAAACCTTTACGAATCAGCCCTAAAATTGATAGCTGGCATTTCCCGAGTACACTCTCACTAATCTGGCCTGCAATGAGATTACCATCAATTAATAATGGATGAACTACTCCTGTAACTATTTCCCCCTATATTAAAATTAAAGACATCTCTTTCTGATATACCCGCACTCTTTTGAGCGAGGGGGCGGAAAATTACATCCGAACTAGTGTATACACTTTTTTTGGAGCTCTGCTTTTTCTTTGAGGGTAGCTTAGGTGCATCGTCAGGAATAACAACCAATGCTCTCGATTCCTCATCTGGGCCCACCGGAGCAAAAAAGGTGAGTTTAGAGTGTCCGCCTATAACTTCACTCGGAGAAGGGAAAGTGCTGAATTCTTGTGACGGTAATGGAGAGATAACTTCACTGGCAGGCAAACCTGGGTTTTCTATTACAAGCTCCTCAACCTCAGTAATCTCCAGCCCCATTATGCTCGGATTTCGTAATGGTGTAGAGTCAGGATTTGGCGTGATAGATGACGCATCGCCGGCTGGCATCGCTTCCAATTGATGCCCAAACTCTCTCAATCTCTCCATGAAATCAGGATTACCAATTAAATTTATTAATAATTCGGTGAGTGGTTTATTCAAACCAAATAGACGGCTTAATGCATCGGCGGCTAGTTTAGGATCCCGTTTCGCCAAATTAATTACCAGAGAATAATCGTTACTAACTTGTTTAATTATTTCTATCACCCATATCAGAGCAAGGCGATACTCTTCCCAATTAGGTTCGATGATTGGGTCTTTCTTAAATCCGTCAACGCTTCGTACCAGGTAAGGTAGACAAATCGCCTCTATCTGCCTGGCAAAAGGATGCCCCCATATCCGCTCTAACAATGAAAAGATAGCTCCCCAGGGAATGTCTGAAGGAGGTTGCTTAAAGAAAATTTTTAATATTTTTACTATTTGCGGTATTTGTGCTTTGATGCCTTTAGCAACGGTATCAAAAGACACTCCAAGGACATATTGAAGAGCCACAGCAGGATCGACGATAGGTTTTTTTGATTCTGCAACAGGAAAGGGCAAAGGCAACTGTGTGGCGTTCCCGATAGATATGAGCATTGTAATTTGATCAACATAAGATGCATAAAAGGTAGCGGGAACACCCGTAGTAAACTCAATAGCATAGCTGACCAGAGCCGATAACAAGGCCTGGGTTAAGCCTAAAGCGACAACCAGAGCGGGATTTTCTATTCTATAAGTTACTTGATGTCTGTTACACAAGGGTACAAAAATTATGCTTATGACATAACCACCGCGATGATACACTTTTACTATTGGCGCAATAACACTACCCCCCGGCGCTTGTCTAAGTACAGCGAGTGCTATTTCTGTTGAGTAATAAGAAAACTCATTACGTACCGCTCCCAGAAGCCTTCGTTGAAAGTTACATTCTTGCTCTTCACACACAGTCCTTTTATTATTATTGTCATTAATTTGAGCAAAAGCACTGGGGCTTTCAAGATTTAGCGCAGCCAGGTGAATAACCGACCTTATCCCCATGCGCGTTTGATAGATGATATTGATAGCACGTACCACGGCGATACTCGTCTGCAAAACAAGGTAGGCATTTACAAGGGACTGCTCCTGATTTTCTTCCTCAAGATATTGAACCTGACGCTCCAATAACTCCACAACATAACCAGTAAAATAACCGAACGCAACCAGGGGCAAAATATCTGTCATGGCTACCCGCCCAACATGGCTCGCCAACCTTCGGGTTTTATCATGGTCAATTATTTTATTGCCGGCTTTAAGTGGTGCGACCGCTAGCAACTCAATCATGTATAAAGTTGTGTCGAAAGCAAAACGGCCAATACCTTTTACGCCTTGCATTCCCCATCCCTTAATATTACTCCACCAACCCATCATGCTCTCCTGCAAAATCGGAAATTTATTCTATGGTGAATGATTACAAATTACCAGATCCGTCAGTTTTTTTTACGGAGAGTTTGGTGTCTTGAATATGAGGGGGTCGTTTTAATACGTTCGTCCCAGACACCCATTTAGATGATGATACGCCCTATATTTCTTGGGTTTTAAATTTATACTCACAAAGATCCCGAATGGGACAATCAGGGCAATGGGGTTTGCGCGCGGTACAAACATAACGTCCGTGCAAGATTAACCAGTGATGGGCATCGTGCAGAAATTCTTTGTCGATGTTTTTAAGCAAGCCTAATTCCACCGCTAAGGGCGTTTTACCACGCGCGATACCCGTACGATTGGCAACACGGAAAATATGGGTATCTACCGCCATTGTAGGCTGGCCAAATGCGGTATTTAATACAACGTTTGCTGTTTTTCGCCCCACGCCCGGCAGTGCTTCCAGCGCGGCTCTTGTATCAGGAACCAGCCCATTGTATAAATCTTGCAGTATCTGACATGTTTTAATTACATTTCGGGCTTTAGTATTAAAAAGACCGATGGTCTTAATGTGATTTTTAAGCCCTTCTTCGCCCAAATTCAATATGGCTTGAGGTGTATTGGCTATTTTATATAATGTTGCGGTCGCTTTGTTAACACTCACGTCCGTTGCCTGTGCAGAGAGCATTACCGCAATTAACAACTCAAAGGGGGAGTTAAATAATAGCTCGGTGGTCGGGTGCGGGTTTTCGGCGCGAAAACGTTCAAAAATCAAACGCCGAGTTGCTTTATTCATGGGCTTTTTTTACTGGCAACACGGGCAAGAGCTTGCAGGATATAAGCTTGCTTTGCTTGTATGTCTTGTTTGCTATCAGCCGTTTCAGCCGCTAACTGTCGCTTCTCCCGGTAACGTTGCTGCTCCTCATGCTCTTCACGCAATTGTCGAATTTGCCGCGCCTTAAAACGCGCACGCACGGTATCTTTGTCATAAACAGGGGCGGGTAATGGTAAAAGTTCAATACAATCAACAGGACACGGCTCTACACATAATCCACAACCTGTGCATTCCGTGGTAATAATGGCATGCATTCGTTTACCACTACCAATAATGGCATCAACGGGACAGGCCGCGATGCATTTTGTACAACCAATGCACTCAGCCTCGCGGATGGACGCCAGTGATGGGGCGCGCGTGTTGGCTTTTGCTTCATTTAAGTAAGGCGTGGAATCAATGTTTAATAAATCTGCCAGGGCTTTAACCGTGGCGACGCCACCTGGCGGGCATTTATCAATAGAAGCACTCCCTTGTGCCAAGGCTTCGGCGTAAGGCATACAACCAGAAAAGCCGCATTCTCCACATTGAGTTTGGGGTAAAAGCGCATCAATTGTTTTTACATCTGCTTTCATTTTACTTTCATTCCGGGTAAAGCCCCTGCATCAGGTTGTAACAGAAAAATCCCCTTACCATCGCCTGCCGCAAGCACCATTCCTTCAGAAACGCCAAAACGCATAGTGCGTGGGGCTAAGTTCGCGACCATCACTGTGAGACGCCCTACCAAATCAGCCGGAACGTATGCCGATTTAATACCCGCGAATACTTGCTTTTGATTATCCCCCAAATCCAGTTGCAAGCGAATTAATTTATCAGCGCCTTCAACTGCTTCTGCAGCGATAATTTTAGCTACCCGCAAATCAATTTTGCTGAAATCGTCGATGGTAATGTCTGCCATTTTATCAGTTTGCACGGGGGTCTCCTTTACGCCAGGCGCTAACAACGTTTTAGTATCCGTGAGCATTGCCTCTATCTTATCTCGCTCAACACGCACCATTAACGGTATAAACGTTGCTATCGAGTGATTGAGTAATGGTATGTTCAGGGCTTGCCAGGTAAGAGGCTCGCAGTTTAAAAATGTTTCAGATTGAGCCGCCATTAAAGGTAATACCGGTTTCAGGTAAGTGATTAAAAGGCGAAAGAGATTAAGCCCCATGGTACAAATTGCTTGCACCTCAGTCATGCGCTCTGCATCTTTGGCTAAAACCCAGGGTTTATTGGTATCGATATATTGATTGACTCGATCAGCACAGTCCATAATCTGGCGAATAGCACGCGCGTAATCTCGTTGCAGGTAAGCCTCAATAATTGCTTCGCGTGCGCTTAAGATTTCTGCATAAAGAGCCGGCTCGCTCAACGCAGGTGCCAATACATTATCAAAACGCTTGTTTATAAAGCCCGCGCAACGACTGGCAATATTGACGACCTTGCCCACGAGATCGGCATTAACGCGATTGACAAAATCATCAAAATTCAAATCCAGATCATCCACACGCCCATTAAGCTTGGCTGCAAAATAATACCGTAAATATTCAGGATGAAGATGGCGAAGATACGTGCGAGCCTCGATAAAGGTACCTCGCGACTTGGACATTTTTTGTCCATCTACCGTTAAAAAGCCATGAGTGTAAATTGCCGTCGGCAAGCGATGACCACTCCCCGCCAGCATCGCCGGCCAAAATAATGCATGGAAATAAACAATATCTTTACCGACAAAATGATAAAGTTCCGCCGTAGAATCCTTACCCCAAAATTCGTCGAAAGAGGTATTGGTCAAGTCGCAGTATTTTTTAAAACTGGCCATATAGCCGATTGGCGCATCAAGCCATACGTAAAAATATTTGTCCGTCGTGCCTGGAATGGGAAAACCAAAATAGGGTGCGTCGCGCGAAATATCCCATTGTTTCAAGCCTGCGGCAAACCATTCATCGAGCTTATTAGCGACTTCTGTTTGCAAATGCCCGTTACGCGTCCATTCTTTCAGGAGTTGCTCGTAACGAGGCAGATCAAAGAAATAATGCTCTGACTCTTTATCAATGGGCTTGGCACCGGAAATAACGGAGACCGGGTCAATCAAATCAGTAGGTGTATAAGTAGCGCCACAGGCTTCACAGTTATCACCGTATTGATCAAGTGCTCCACATTTAGGACAGGTCCCTTTTACATACCGGTCCGGCAAAAACATGGCCTTAACCGGATCATAGGCCTGGCGGATAGTTTTTTTAATAATATCGCCATTCGCTTGCAAGCGCTCATAGATAGTGGAAGCCAGTGCCTTATTTTCACTGGAGTGAGTGGTGTGATAGCAATCATAAGCAATGGCAAAACCTGCAAAATCCTGTTCGTGGCTTTGTTGCATTTCGGCTGTTAATGCCTCAGGCGTTATGCCCATTTGTTCGGCTTTAAGCATGATGGGCGTGCCATGGGCATCATCCCCGCATACACTTATACATTGATTTCCGAGCATTTTGTGCGTACGCACCCAAACATCGGTTTGGATATGCTCAACCAGATGGCCTAAATGCAAATGACCATTAGCATAGGGAAGTGCGCTGGTTACCAATATTTTGCGAACGGTGCTCATGAAGGGCTGCCTAAACGATAAAAACGGCAAATTATATCGCATTTATGCGATAAAAGCTTCTGCTGTGATGGTTGTGATGAAAATTTGGGAGGTAAAAAAAACGCGGCCGTAGCCGCACATAAGAAGATTAAATCTATACTCTCGTGTAATTGCTCTCGCTCTGCTCATCGTTTTCAAGCAAAACACTCTGTTGAGAGGAAATTAGTGGGCTAGAGTAAGAAGCATTAGCATTGGAAGATTGTAGAGCGTCACTATTGTTGTCGTCTTTAGAAGGTTCGCCACAACACAAAAAGGCTTTTAATTTACTCCAGGAGCTAGAAGAATTCTTAGCGTCGTCAGCAATGGGAGTAACCGCCGCAATCACTTCATATGGTTTTGGAGGCGTCAGTAATTTATCCAACTTCCTGGTAATGGAATAAAGAACATTGAAGGCAATAGCTGCTGCCAATACAACAGCTGCTGTAATACTAGCTACAACAATAGCGGCGACGGCGACTGACATTGTAGCGAGAAAAGCAAACGGCGCAAAACCTAAAATTGTAGCACCCGTCAGGATAGGTAATACAGGGGCCAATCCAACAACTAAACCTGTTATTCCGGCCGCGAAAGCAGCAATACCCAAAGCTGAAAACAGCATCCAATGTCTACGCATAAAATTTATCATAAATTTTGACTCCATGGGTTAAAAATCGCCTGAATGATAACAAACAATCTTTCCGGGTGAAATAATAATGTTCAACATGTTGTAACAAAAATGTAAATGCTATTTTAATAAATTTGTCATTCAACATTTCATCAAACTTTCATCATTATTGCCTATGTTGCAAAAATACTGGTAAAATTGCGGCTTTATTTGCTGCCATGGATTGTGATGTCCACTTCCCTTTTTCCGATTATACTGGCCGGTGGCTCTGGTACGCGACTGTGGCCTTTATCGCGTAAAAATTTCCCCAAACAGTTTTTATGCCTGCAAGGCGAGTTATCTCTATTACAACAAACAATGGAGCGCGCCCAAGGTTTAAATGGCAACAAAGCGCTTGTTGTCAGTAACGATGCGCATTATTTTCTCTGTCAGGAACAGTTGCAATCATCAACCCTCCCTATTACTTATATTCTTGAACCCTGCGCACGCAACACAGCTCCAGCCATTGCGAGTGCGGCTCATTTTCTTCTCGAAACAGTCGGGCGTGACGCCATAATGCTGATTCTCCCGTCTGATCACTGGATAGCGGATCAACACCTCTGGCAGGAGTATATGCTAGCTGGCGCAAAGCTTGCCGCAGACGAAGAATTAATTGTCACTTTTGGCATTAAACCGGATAGCCCCAAAACAGGTTACGGCTATATTGAAGCAGGCCTGCCGCTGACAAATGGCGCCCATCGGATCACTCGTTTTCGCGAAAAGCCTGATATACAAACCGCCGAAACAATGGTGGCTCAAGGGAATTATTTCTGGAATAGTGGCATGTTTGTCTGCCGCGCTGGCGTGTATCTTGACGAATTGGAACGCCTGGCGCCCGATATTGCTAAAGACAGTAAGGACGCCCTTGGCAAGGCCTATCATCATCATGATTTCATAAGACTTGACGCCCAGGCATTTTCACAATGCCGCAGCGAATCCATCGATTATGCATTGATGGAAAATACGACTAAAGCGGCCGTTATTCCCATCGACATAGCCTGGAGTGATTTAGGTTGCTGGAGTGCTGTAGCCGATGCCAACGCGCTTGATGAGCAGGGAAATGCCTTAAGCGGCAATGTCATCGCCGAAGATAGCTTTAACTGCCTTATTCGAAGCGAGCATACCCTGGTCACTACTATGGGCATCCACGATCAAATTATTGTCGCTACAGCAGACGCGGTATTAGTTGCTGACAAGCGTTATTCACAACAAGTAAAAAATCTGGTTAACAGTATTAGCAAAAACCACCGCCAGTTGATAGATGATCATCTGCGCGTCGCTCGCCCCTGGGGTTATTATGAGATTCTCGCTGAAGGCGCTTTCTTTAAAGTAAAACGCCTGATGGTCAAACCCGGAGCAAAATTATCCTTGCAAATGCATCAGCATCGCGCCGAGCATTGGGTGGTCGTTGGTGGTGAGGCGGAAATTATCAATGGGGAGGATTTAATCCGCCTGACCGTAAACCAATCAACCTATATACCCCAACAAACAAAGCACCGTTTATCAAACCCAGGACTCGAACCCCTTTATGTCATTGAGGTTCAGAGTGGTCATTATTTGGGTGAAGATGATATTCAGCGCTTTGATGATATCTATCAACGGAAAACGCACGCATTAATATAAGGGCATCGTCTGGCTCTGACAATTGATTTAGATAAGTGATTAACATACCATCCTTTTCTTTATAATTCAGATAAGGTGGTCTTTATGCGTGATTTTTCAGATCTATCTCTAACATATAGTGAATTACTCACACAATTAAAAAAAAACGAATCATCTTGCACTAAACTTATCTTGCAAAGCGATCAATTGGATTCTTTGAATCCAGCAGATAGGCAAGAATTTTGTACGGCCATTGAACAAAACCATACGTTGACTTCTCTCAGTATCGATTACAACGCCATTGATGAAGCGTTCTGTCTTGACCTAATAAGGGCGTTGCAAAATAATCAAAGCATTACTACCCTGAGTTACAATAAAGATAACCTGCCTCAAGACCTTATCAATACTGTTCAAGAGATTCTGGATCGTAATAGAAAATTGGCAATTGACAGACCCATTAACCCAACACTAATAGACGGCTACATTCGATATAAGCAGGTTAGCCGAGCCTTTGAAGCGGCAAAAACTGGTGATCTTAACTTACTTCATACTTTAATAGAAAATAATCGAGAATTACTCCATGAAGTGGATTTTCTTGGAAAGTCCCTTCTGCACATAGCTGCAAAACACGGGCAGGTGGATTGTGTCAAGCTCCTGCTCCGGGCGGGTGCTGAAGTTGACTATAATTTAAAAACCTATATGGGTACTCAAGAAGGCACTGCATTGCACGAAGCAGTGAATGCTAATAATATTGTGATTACCCAGCTGTTATTAACAGCTGGTGCAAGTGTCACTTCCAGACAAAATGGTTTTACACCGCTACACAACGTAAACGATCTGGAAATTGCACGCTTATTGGTAGCCAACAAAGCAGATATTCATGCCCTTTGCGATAAAACACAAGTGGAATGTTGTCGTGAAAATTCAGTTTTACATTCTGTCTTGCACGGAAAGGGCCCTCATCCTGATTTACTTCGCTTTCTGATAGAAAATGGGGCCAATGTAAACGCAACAAATGCCCATGGTGAAATTCCTGTACATTTTCTTGTAATGCATCCTTACCAGACACCAAAAGGCTTTTCCGATAGGCTAAAGGTATTAGTGGAGGCAGGAGCCAATCTATTGCATCGAGATAATTGCGGACGAACCCCTTTGCGTCTGGCAAAAGTAGTTAACTCTAAATGGGTGAGTGGGATAGAAGAAGCAACTGAAGATTATCGGCAAAAGTGCCGAGCTCCAGACAGTTTTTTCTCCGGCAATATCACCGTTGCTGAGAAAAAAGTAGATGCAGCGTCTTTGTTTTCTCCGTTCCGCGTCTAATCCCTGGTGGGCACGTCGCTCTCGCTTCTTTGCCCACCCTACAGACTCCGTTTCACGTCTGATCCCTGGTGGGCACGTCGCTTTTGCTCCTTTGTCCCCCTACAGACTCCGTTCCGCGTCTGATCCCTGGTGGGCACGTCGCTTTTGCTCCTTTGTCCACCCTACAGACTCCGTTTCACGTCTGATCCCTGGTGGGGCACGTCGCTCTTCGCTTCTTTGCCCACCCTACGCCTTGGTGAGAAGCAGGGGAGTGTGTAGGGTGGGCAAAGAAGCGAGAGCGACGTGCCCACCTTACTTACACAATTTCCTAATTACACTCTCAAATTCGAAAGAAACACTTTTCATGTCTACAATGACTATATGCGCACTTTTTTAGCATTACTCTCGATTAATTTGAGTAAAATTGTCTTTCAATACTGTAAAGCAGCGAAAAAACGGCTTGTTCTTTAAATACATGCTATGTTATAAAAAAGAACAGCTTGCTTTTAATGAAGTTTAATTTAAATCACCAACCCAAAATCATGAGGTGATGAGATGGCAGAAGACAGCAATATCCCATTTGATTTAACGTTCAGTGACTTGATCGGACGTCAAGGAATGGATAACGCTCGTCTGCTATATGCCGTTCGTGATGAAGAAAATAAACTGCCAACTAAGGCCATTCATAATTTACGGGCTTTTTTACCCATTTTACTAACTTATTATAGTGATCAGTTAGATCAAATGAACCCGGCCATTTTTGCGTTTTTAACTGATGACCAAAAAATTAATTATACCAATCAGTTAAAATTCACTTATTACCTTTTTTATGCTCAATATCAACTGGATAAAGCTGAGCATCGAAGACGAGCATTAGCCGATTATACCGCGGCAATGAATAAATGCAGTAAATTCCTTGACCAACTCGACCTGTCAACTCCCAAACCGACACCTGAAGAACTGCTGCTCACAGAAACAAGCGCTTCAGAGAAATACTTGAAATTTTGCGGATTAACGATTATTGCGCCCTATGTAGTCCAAAAAATCATGGCATTTATTGACAGTAAAGCCGAGGTTTTCGGAAAAGCCAAAACGGTTATCACGAAAGAGATAATGACCGATATTAATGGTGTACGACTCTATTGGGTATGGGGTGGCGGTTTGCTCTCATCCGTTCTTGAGATGTTGCCTGCTAATTTTTTTAATGCCCAACAAGCACAAATCGCCGTCAATGCGCCTAACATTCTGACAGGCTATATCAGCTGGGTTCTTTATTATGCCAGGTTCGGTATTAATTTAATGCTCCTCCTTAAACACACGATCAAAGGTCCATGGATGAGTATTGAAGAAAGCAAGATTCCCTGGCAGGAGCGCTTTAAAACACAATGGGACAAAAGAAAATTTGCGCTCTTAAATGACTCCATCTGGGCAACAGCAAACATGGCCTGTTTTTTCTGGTTAACCGGTGCTGGCATGCTCGGCTACTTTGGCAATTTCCTAACAGCCGGTTTATTAATTATGGATTTAACCCTGACCATATGGCGTTTTTGGGAAGAGAGCACAAAGCATGCCGCCAAAATGCTGCAATTTGGAGAAATTCAGACGGACATGGAAGAAAAACTTGAACACGCAAAAATCAAACTAGATCGTTTTGCACCGGGAACTGGCCTGCAAGCCCTCATTGCAAAACCTGGTCAAATAAATGAACTCAAACAAGAAATACTTGAGCTGGAACATAAGCTTGCTGATAACAAAAAACTTAAAAATAAAATGCAATCAGAATGGCAGTTCAAACGCTATAATACGCTTAATGATCTCGCTTATGCAGCCGGTCTCTTAATGGCGTTTTGTTTAATGTACTGCTTTTTTTGCCCGCCATTTTTGATTGCTCCTGCCGTATTAGCCATAATTGGGCTCGCAGGCGCGGCACTTTGTTTTGTCCTTACCGTAGTAAATGCCGCTGTCACTGGTGCTCTTGATGTAACTAGCACGCGTCGAGCGTCAAAAGAGGCCAGAGAAGAATGCGAAGAATTACTTGTACAATTTAAAAAAACTGACGATGTGAATATTAAAAAACAACTCTATCTTCAGATGGAAGGATTAATGGCGCAATCAGATTATCACCAGAAAATGGTCCATTTTCATGCGATTAAACTGGTGCGCTCTGTTTTGATTGATGCACTCGCACCGGCCATAATTTTTACAGCGCTGGTTTTTATGCCCTTAGGCATTGGTTTAACGGTAGTGGCGGCAGCTATCGCCCTGGCTATTCTGTCCAAAATATTATTGAACCAGTTTAAACCCGCAATGGGGGATCATCCAAGTTTCGATAATAAACTGGAGCTTGAGTTTGAAGCCTTTAACAGTAAAAGAGAGCCCGCACTTAGTCATTTTGATAAAAAGAAAGGCCATAGTTTCTTTGCGCAAAATAACTACTCCCCCCTGCCTGCTGACTGCAGGGGTGATGATTCAGAGAATTTTGAGCCTGAGCATAGTTTCTAACTTGCATTTTTTGCAGAGCAGCTAAAAGAATCTGTCGCTCAGGTTTTTGTCCCGCTAGTGCAAAAAACGTGTATAATATCTTCTTTTGTTGCGCAAAATTTTTCTATACTGTCGTTATAATTTGAAGCGCGGCATAAACTGTCTTTGAGCGAACTTATGAATTTGGAAAAACACTACGACGTCATCGTTATTGGCGGCGGGCACGCGGGCACAGAAGCCGCTCTCGCTGCAGCAAGATTAGGGGCACAAACCCTTCTTCTCACTCATAACCTTGATTTACTAGGGCAAATGTCCTGCAATCCTGCTATAGGCGGAATAGGCAAAGGCCACCTTGTTAAAGAAATTGACGCGCTTGATGGTGTCATGGCATTAGCCGCCGATGACGCAGGCATCCAGTTTCGTCTGCTTAATGCCTCCAAAGGCCCGGCCGTCCGTGCAACACGTGCACAAGCTGATCGCGTGCTTTATCGACAGGCTATTCGTTTGCGTTTACAGGCTCAACCCAATCTTACCCTCTTTCAACAGGCCGTGGATGATTTGTTAGTTGAAGGCACCCGTGTTACTGGCGTTGTTACTCAAATGGGGATTACACTTCGAGCGCGCGCCATTGTTCTGACGGTTGGCACCTTTTTGGGGGGTAAAATTCATGTGGGAATGGGGCAATATGCCGGAGGGCGCGCAGGCGACCCGCCAGCTATCGCACTCGCCTCCCGCCTGCGTGAGCTAAACTTGCCCGTGGGTCGTTTAAAAACTGGCACACCTCCACGCATTGATGGTCGCTCGCTTGATTATTCGCAAATGACCATTCAGCCCGGCGACACACCGGTTCCTGTTTTTTCATACCTGGGTACATCCGCGCAACACCCACAGCAAGTGCCTTGCTACATTACCAGCACGACTGAGCAAACACATGACATCATTCGCGCTAATTTGCATCAATCACCTATGTACGCCGGTGTCATTGAAGGTGTTGGCCCTCGTTATTGCCCATCGATTGAAGATAAGGTTGTCCGTTTTGCCGATAAACTTTCGCATCAGATTTTTGTGGAGCCTGAAGGATTAACCACCGACGAAATTTATCCTAACGGGATATCTACAAGCCTGCCTTTTGATGTACAAGTGCAATTTGTACGAACATTAAAGGGCTTTGAAAATGCCCACATTACTCGCGCAGGCTACGCCATTGAGTATGATTATTTCGACCCGCGCGGGCTTACCACGTTTTTACAGACCAAACCGATTAGTAATTTATTTTTTGCCGGTCAGATTAATGGCACTACAGGCTACGAAGAAGCGGCAGCACAGGGCTTGATTGCCGGCATGAATGCCGCTTTGCAGGTGCAGGATAAGCCTCTTTGGTGTCCGCGCCGGGATGAGGCCTATATCGGTGTTCTCATTGATGATCTTATTACCTGTGGCACGCAAGAGCCTTATCGAATGTTTACCTCACGTGCGGAATATCGCCTGCTTCTTCGCGAAGATAACGCTGATCTTCGCTTAACTACCAAGGGCTATGAGTTGGGACTCGTTAGCGAAAATCGCTGGCAAGTATTTTCTACCAAACGTGACGCGATTAAAATGGCATCAGAGAAATTGGCCACCAGTTGGGCACGGGTTAATGATAATGAAGCACTAAGTAGCATTCTTGAAAAACCATTACAGCAAGATTGCCGCGCCAGGGATTTATTGAAACGTCCGGAAATTAACTATCAGCACCTGCAATCTATTCCTTCGCTGGATCTTCCTGAATTAGCAAACGACGTCGCAGAGCAATTGGATATTCAAAGTAAATATGCCGGTTATATCGAGCGTCAACAAATGGACATTAATCGCTTGCAAAAACATGAAGCGACCCAATTACCAGAGAGTCTTGATTATCGGCAAGTACCGGGCCTTTCGAGTGAAGTTATTCAAAAATTAACCCAGATAAAACCGGGCACTATCGCGCAAGCCGGTCGTATCTCCGGGGTGACACCAGCCGCCTTGTCGCTCCTTTTGGTGCACCTTAAAAAACATCGTGTGTCGGCATGAGTAGTTCATTAACCGGCATACAGGCTCTTGAGCATGGCTTGGCAATTTTAGCTATTGAGACAGCGGCTGAACCGCTCATGGATTATCTTTTTTTGTTGGATAAATGGAACCGTGCCTACAATTTAACAGGCGTGAAAGACCTCGAATCCATGATAACGCGCCATCTATTAGACAGCCTGGCTATTTCACCCTGGATTTTTGGAACGCGATTATTAGACGTGGGAGCAGGTGCCGGCTTGCCGGGTATTCCTCTCGCCATCGCCAATCCTGAACTACGCGTGACATTGCTTGACAGTAATGGTAAAAAAACGCGGTTTATGCAAGAGGCGAAGCGCGTTCTTAAACTTGATAACATCGAAATAATACAAAATCGTGTGGAGAACTATCACCCGACCGATGCTTTTGATACAGTTACCAGTCGGGCTTTTAGTGATTTGGCACAAATGATATGCTGGACGAAACACCTCATTGCCGTACCTGGAAAATGGTTAGCGATGAAGGGACGTTTTCCAGAAGCCGAGCTTGCCGCAATTCAACACGATTATCAGATTAAAACCTACTCGGTACCAGGGTTGGATGGTGAGCGTTGTTGTGTATTAATTGATAATATTTAGGTTAATATAGCCGAGGAATCAAACATGGCGAAGGTCATCGCAGTTGCCAACCAAAAAGGGGGCGTGGGTAAAACCACAACCGCTATTAATCTCGCAGCCTCTCTTGCGGCTCAGCGTCAGCAGGTGTTGTTGGTTGACCTCGACCCTCAGGGTAACGCAACGATGGGCTCTGGTGTCGATAAAAATTCATTAGTCCATACCTGTAATGAAGTAATCCTTCGAGATTGCCTGGCGGAGCAAGTCTGCTTAACCACTGCCTACGGCTATGATTTGATCCCGGCTAATGGTGATTTGACGGTTGCCGAAGTGAGTTTAATGGATAGAAACCATCGTGAGACTTTTTTGTTCAAAGCATTACAATCGATTCAGAGCTCTTATGATTTTATTCTCATTGATTGTCCTCCCGCATTGAATACCTTGACGATTAATGCACTGGTGGCCGCGGATTCCGTCTTAATTCCCATGCAATGCGAATATTACGCCCTGGAAGGATTAGCCGCGCTCTTATCTACCATCGAACAAGTGCAAGCTTCCGTCAATCCACGTTTGCAAATTGAGGGCGTGTTACGCACTATGTACGATGCACGTAATCGCTTATGTTCGGATGTATCCAAACAATTATTACAGCATTTTAATAGCAAAGTTTATCGAACGGTTGTGCCACGTAATGTGCGCCTCGCTGAAGCACCAAGTCATGGCATGCCGTCTTTGCAATATGACAAAACGTCACCTGGTGCCGCTGCCTATATGGTTCTTGCATCAGAAGTATTAAGTAAACAAACCGTCAACGGTTAATAGGGGATTTTATGTCTGGAAAACGCGGCGGTTTAGGGCGAAATTTGTCAGCTTTGCTGGGTAGCACCTATGCTGTTGATGCGCCTGCTCCAGAGTCGCCAGAAGTCACAAAGCTTAAACTTGACACATTACAGCCTGGAAAATATCAGCCGCGAACGGTGATTGATGATGCGCCATTACAAGAATTGGCTAATTCAATTAAGCAGCAAGGTTTGTTACAACCAATTGTAGCGCGTGCACTTGAAAATGGCCGGCATGAAATAATTGCCGGTGAGCGCAGATGGCGAGCCTGTCAAATAGCAGGATTAACCGACGTTCCGGTTATTCTGCGCCAGGTTGACGATGAAACAGCTATGGCTATCGCTTTGGTAGAGAATTTGCAGCGCGAGGATTTAAATCCTATTGATCAAGCACGTGCCATGGAGCGCTTAATCAAAGAGTTTGCCTTAACTCATCAGCAAATAGCGGATTTATTATCTAAATCACGAACTGCCGTGAGTAATTTTTTACGCCTGTTATCTTTATCGGGTGAGGTTATGCGCCTGCTGGAACATGGCGATTTAGACATGGGGCATGCACGTGCTTTACTTGTTCTTGATAAAGACAAGCAAATTATGGTGGCAAAACTGGTTGTCGCAAAAAATTTATCCGTACGCGAAACTGAAAAACTGGTTAATCGCGTTAAAAATGAAAAACTGCCCGAACTGGACACAAACGAAATTCACCCTCATTTTGCTTCTGTAGAGAAACATGTTCAAACGCTCGGACAGTTATTAAACACCAAAGTCAAAATCAAGCCTGGAAAATCGGGTAAAGGTTCATTAGTTATTCATTATGATTCGATTCATTCGCTAGAGTCCGTTATTCAGCAAATTATCGGTTAACGTCACTAACCGAGCCGCTAACCGAGCCGCGACCGTCAGGAAGCGTTCACGGAGCATGATTGAGCGGTAGATGTTGGGAAATACACAAGGCTCTTTTAAACAGCTAGCTCCTGCAACACTCCCTGACGGTCGTGGCTCGGTTGATTTACCGAGCGCGGGATAAAGTTTATAACCAGTATACGAAAATAAACAAGAATAGCCAGACTACGTCAACAAAGTGCCAGTACCAGGCGACTGCTTCGAATGCGAAATGGCGTTCTGGTGTAAAATGACCGCGTGCGCAGCGAATCAGAATCACTATCAGCATGATGGTACCAATTGTAACGTGCAAGCCGTGAAAGCCGGTCAACATGAAAAAGGTTGTACCATAAATACCAGCATCAAGCGTTAAATTCATCTCTGTATATGCTTCATGATACTCATAAGCCTGTAACGTCAAGAACAAAATACCCAAAGCAATTGTCAGCGCCATGCTCACAAGAAGCTGCTTGCGTTTATTAAGTTTTAACGCCCAGTGCGCCCATGTAATAGTAGCGCCAGATGTTAATAATATAACCGTATTTATAGCAGCAAGCCCCCATGCACCCATGGCTTCTGTTGCACCAACAAAAATCTGATTATCCGGGTTATTCAGCAATGGCCAGGTCGCTTTAAAGTCATTCCATAGGGTGAAATGGGTCATCGGGTGATATTCCCCTCCCATTATCGGCACCGACCAGTAACGTGTAAAAAATAGCGCTCCAAAAAAAGCACCGAAGAAACACACTTCTGAAAAAATAAACCAACACATTGCCCAGCGAAAGGAACGGTCTACCTGTAAATCATATAAACCCTTTTGGTTCTCATAAATAACTTGACCAAACCAGCCAAACATCATACCAATCAGGATACAAAGACCTAAGGTAAAAACATAAGGCCCATACCAGTCATTGTGTAACCAACTCGCTGCGCCAACCAGGGTCGTAGTAAGTCCAATAGAGCCAACCAGCGGCCAATGACTTGGCTTGGGGATGTAATAGGTGCCATGCGCTCCCATAATCAGTATGTCTCCTGTATCAGTTTAATTAGTTACTCGACCGGTAACATCAAATAACGTGTAAGACAAAGTAATGGTCTTAACATTTTCCGGCAAGTCAGTATCCAAATGAAACAATAATGGCATATTCATCGCTTCATGCCCATTCAGCGTTTGTTGGGTAAAACAAAAGCATTCAGTTTTCTTTAAATATTTAGCAGCAATCGCAGGTGTGACACTCGGTATAGCCTGTACCGTCATGCGATTATCGCTTTGATTCTCTGCGTAAAAAGCAAGTTTGGCAATTTTACCCGGATGAACCTTTAGCTTGGTTACTTTGGGGTAAAAAGCCCAAAGAAGACTGCTATTTTTAGTGGCAACAAATTCAACCTGAATTTCTCGATCGTGTTGAACAACAGCTTTTTTTTCGTCATACACTACGGCCTGCTTATTGGTTTTACCATTAAGACCTAAGGTTTGACACAGACTATTATAAATAGGAACCAACGCAAACCCGAAAGCAAACATCCCGATTACAACAAGAAATAAGCCTGTTACCAGTTTCACATGATTCTTTACCACACCACTTTTCCTCCAAAATACATTACAACTACAACTCAAACTTCCCGGTGCAAGAGGTCAACCCAGTGCGTAAACCACGCTGGGCTTAACTCCCCACGGCCGGAATTTAATGAATATGAGGTGGTGTAATAAAACTATGATAAGGCGGTGGCGACGATAGGGTCCATTCTAACCCGTGAGCCGCTTCCCACACTTGGCCATCGACTTTTTTGCCGCCGCGAACCGTGGCAATTACATTATATAAAAATAACAATTGGGAGAAACCAAAAATAAACGCACCGATTGTCGAGATCATATTAAAATTGGCGAACTGTAACGCATAGTCCGGGATTCGACGAGGCATTCCGGCAAGACCCAGAAAGTGCATCGGGAAAAAGGCGATATTCACTGAAATAACTGACAGCCAGAAATGCCATTTACCCATACATTCATTGTACATATGGCCAGTCCACTTCGGAATCCAATAATAAGTTGCCGCAAAAAGGGCAAAAATCACCCCAGGCACCAGCACATAATGGAAATGACCAACGACGAAATAAGTATCCTGATACTGAAAGTCTGCCGGAACTAATGCAAGCATCAGACCCGTAAAGCCACCAATAGTAAATAAAAACACAAAGGCCACAGCAAAGAGCATCGGCGTTTCAAACGTCATTGCCCCTTTAAACATGGTACTTACCCAGTTAAAAACTTTAATCCCGGTGGGCACAGAAATAAGCATTGTTGTATACATGAAAAACAACTCAGCGCCTAAGGGAACCCCTGTGGTGAACATATGATGCACCCAAACGATAAACGACAATAAGGCAATGCTCACCGTTGCATAAACCATAAAGTGATAACCAAACAAAGGCTTTCGACTAAATGTGGGAATAATTTCAGATATCACCCCAAACGCTGGCAATACCAAAACGTATACTTCAGGATGCCCAAAGAACCAGAAAATGTGTTGAAACAACACAGGATCACCACCACCTGCCGCTTCAAAAAAGCTCGTCCCAAAATGTCTATCTGCCAACATCATGGTAACAGCACCAGCTAGTACGGGCATAATCGCTATCAACAAGAAGGCTGTAATTAGCCACGTCCAAACAAACATGGGCATTTTCATTAATGTCATGCCAGGTGCGCGCATGTTTAGAATGGTTGCAATGATATTGATGGACCCCATGATTGAAGAAAGACCCATCATATGAACTGAAAAAATCATAAAATCAGTGCTGGGAGGCGCAAATTTGGTAGACAAAGGTGCATACATAGTCCAGCCAAAGTTAGGCCCGCCACCGCTGTGAAACATCGTTGAGCCTAACAGCACAAACGCAAACGGTAACAGCCAGAAGCTCCAGTTATTTAATCGCGGCAATGCCATATCAGGCGCCCCAATCATCATTGGGATTTGCCAGTTTGCCATACCGGTAAAGGCGGGCATTACCACCCCAAAAAGCATGATTAGACCATGCATCGTGGTCATTTGATTAAAAAAATTGGGGTCGATAAAACGATGCCCTGGTTGAAAAAGCTCCGCTCTGATTAGCAAAGCCATACCACCCGCCACAAAAAAACTAAACATGGCGAGCCATAAATACAGCGTACCAATATCTTTATGGTTGGTCGTGAATAACCAGCGCTTCATAAAACCTAAAATACCTTTACCTTGCTCAGGGCCATGGTCGTCATGTGCGTCATGACTTTCTACATCGTGCGCTATCGCGTTATTCATTGCAAACCTCCAACTTTAGCTTTATCCACTACTTTGGGCTCTTGAGCATCCCCTTTGCGCACTATCGCAACCTCTGCTGGCTGAATCACATCACCTGTGTTGTTTTCCCAAGCGTTACGTTCATAAGTAACAATAGCCGCTATCTCAGCATCCGTTAATTGATCTTTATACGCTTGCATGGCGGTGCCTAATACACCGTTCAATACGAGGCTTATGTGCCTTGAAACGGGTTTTCCGACTGATATGGAACTGCCTTTAAGTGCCGGATATAGTGGAGGCTGTCCTTTACCGTCCGCTTTATGACATGCAAGGCAAATTTGCTCGTATTTGGCTTTGCCCATTGTCATAAGCTCTGCCTGCGTCATATTTTTTTGCGCGGCACTATTATTTTCAGTCATTGCATACTGATCTGCTGCTTTAGTTTGTTGCGCTACCCATTTGGTAAAATCTTCTTCACTGACCGCTTTCACGACAATTGGCATAAAAGCGTGATTAATACCGCAGAGCTCTGTGCACTGCCCACGATAGACGCCGGGCTTTTCTATGATTGCCCACGCTTCATACATAAATCCGGGCATGGCATCGCGCTTGATACCCAAATCAGGTACCCACCAGGAATGAATAACATCAGTAGATGTGACCAGAAACCGAATTTTTTTGTGTGTGGGTAATACCAGTGGTTTATCAACTTCCAAAAGATACCATTGACCTTTTTTTTCTTTATTCTGGATTTGATCATAAGGCGTAGCAAGATTACTGAAATAACTAATGCCCTGATCCAGATATTGATACTGCCATTTCCATTGGGAGCCAACGATTTTAATGGTGACATCTGATTCGCTGGAATCATCCATTTGAATGAGGATTCTGGTAGCAGGCACAGCTAACCCCACAAGAATTAGAAAAGGGATAATAGACCATACAATTTCCAGACGAATATTGTCATGAAATGAAGCAGGCGTTACTCCTTTCGACTTCCGATGGTGAATGAGTGAATAAAACATTACACCAAACACCACCAAGCCTATTAAAGCACAGATGATCATAGCGATCATATGAAGATCGTACATATGCTTGCTTAAAGGCGTTACACCCTTAGGCATATTAAGCTGCCAATAATCTGCCGCCGCCATTGCAGACGGCCCTGTTACCAGTCCAGCCAAAACGGCAAGTGATTTACTTACCCGAAACCTGTTTAACATCCCCGTCCTCACCTCATTTAATAGCCTGAATACCGTTCAGGCTGATCGTTTAACCCAGGAATAACGATTACCACAAGGAATAATTTCCCTCGGTTTTCGATTGACTCACTATATATTTAATTGCTTCCATTATTTCACCGGTAGTGCAAAGTTTGCAGCCTCCATTTTTTGGATGCGCTGCACTATTCAGGGTGTTTTTGATTAATACATCCATATTCTGTGCAATTAACGGTGCCCACACAACTTTATCGCCGATTTTAGGCGCACCGTTTTGGCCTTCATTGTGGCACATACTGCAATTTTCATTATAAATATCCTTGCCATTAGCAGGGTATTTTGCTGAGCGTCCACCAGCCAGATCTCGCCATTGGGAGCGAGAAAGAGAGTTATTAAGGATATAGTCCGTAGCTGCTATCAAGTCATTATCGGTACAAGTAACGCAGGCACCTTTTACAGGCATGCTGTTGTACCCATGAATAGTATGGCGATAAAGCCCTGTTAATCCGCTTGTCTTTAAGCGCTTGTACCAATTAGCACCATCCCCATTTAAAGGAGCACCCATTTTTCCGTCCTGATGGCAGATAATACAAGCCTTTACATAAACCTGCTTACCGCGTTTTAACGTAGGTTGCTCATCAGATCCGGGCAAACCAAGAGGCTCGTCACTTACAACTGTTTTGAGGTAAGTTGCAATAGCCATTCTGTCTTCATCTGTCATGTAACTGAGACTATTATGATTTACTTCGGCCATGGGCCCTGCGACAGGGCCTGCCCTGTTAATTAATTGCCCATCAACGAATACATCAGCCACTTCATGGTGACTGGCTGAGCGCAAACCGTATTTGGTAATATTAGGCGCCCAAAATCCGTCAATAAACCCGCCAGTCAGGTAAAACCGATTTTTAGGGGCCCCAAAGACATTGAGTGGCGTATGGCACATACTGCAGTGACCAAGCGTATCAACAATGTATTTACCGCGGTTCCAGGCAGGCGATCGGTCGTCTTCATAGACAAACTCATCGTCCTCAGGAAAGAAGAAAAGCAAATTCCAGCCCCATAGTGTAAAGCGTGCACCAGGAACATTAAATGGAAATGGCAGCGATTTGTTTTGCAGTTTTACCGCAGGGATACTCATGAAATAAGCATACAAGGCACGTATATCATCTTCGCTCATTTTTGAAAAATAAACATAAGGAAATACGGGGAAATAATTTCTCCCTTGCGGGTCGCGGCCTTCTTTTAGTGCGCGGATAAAATCAGCTTCAGTCCAGTTGCCTATACCCGTTTCTTTATCGGGGGTAATGTTAGGCGTATAGAAGGTTCCAAAGGGGGTATTAATAGGTAGGCCGCCCGCGTATGCCGCCGTACCTCCCTTAACGTTGGTATGGCAAGAAATACAATCACCCATTTTGGCCAGATACTCGCCCTTCTGGACTAGCTTTGCGTTATCACCCTGAGCGGCTGTTGTAGGGGGGTAAGTAGGGTAGAAATCAAGATAAGGCTCATTGACTGGGGCCACGTCATCGCCTGTTTTAGCAGCATTGACTATCGTCGCCTTGTCAGCATGTTTAATAGTATCGGTGGCTGCATCCACAGCTTTCGCTGCACCGGTTTCTTTTACCATGTCAGTGGATTTGCCTGTATTAGCAGTATTCGCAGGAACTGCTGCATTCAAGCGAACAGTTAATAGCAGTGGACATAATAATACAACCAGCAATATTGTGTTGTTTTTCAACAAAGAGCGCACGCTCCCTCCTTAATCGAGTTACCTAGGGGTATTCAGGGCCGCAAAAATTTAATGTCGCATTTTATACCCCTAGTGGCGTAACTTGCAATGTTGTTTCGCGAAGGAATCGCTTAAAAATGCGTAATCGACTGACTTATTTACATGACACTGCTATGATACCGTCGACTTGTCAGCAAGGAACTTCATAATGGCGTGGAAAAAAGCAATCGAATTGAGCCTGTTACAACAAAAAATACGGCATACCAGTGTAATTGATGGGCATAAAATTTTATTCATCTGGCATCAAGGTAAAGTGCATGCCATGCAATCCCAGTGCCCGCATCTAAAACTACCTCTGGTTAAAGGAAAAATTACAGAAGAGTGCGCTATTGTGTGCCCTTTTCATAAGAGCGAATTTGACATGAACACCGGAAAAGCCAATTGCTGGTCAACCTGGCCACCAGGTATTGGTCCTCTGCTTGGAAAAGTAAGTAGACCTAAGGATTTGAAAATTTACTCAACGCGTGTTGACGAGGGAACAATAAACGTAGAAATTAACTAAGGTGAATTAAGCAGCGGGGCCTGGTTGTTGGTTGATTTGGTTAACACGCTCCTCCAGATCGTCTAAGCATTTCTGCATTTTTTCTGTTAAAAGACCGGGTTGTTTCTCTATCATTTCTTTTACCAGTTTCAACGCGTTTATTTGCATAGGCTCTGTAGCTTTTTCTAACAATTCTGAATATAGGTCAAATTTCCCTTTAAGAACGGTATTTGCGATGTTGTTGCTGATTCTTTCGGCGACGGGCGTTGCTGTAGCATGAAACCCGTGCCGGGAAGTACCTACTGATGGAAGGGGGGTTGAACGATTTGCTACCGCCTTTTCACCCAATTGTCTTCGTTTGATTTTATCTTGAAATATATCACCGAGGATTTTTACCTCGGCTTCCGTATTGAGTGCGTCACCTGCTTGACGATCGTTTTTTTCACCTTTACTCAAGTCGAAAAATTCCAGTATATGGTGCTGGATTTCATAGGGTAAAATTTTCACAAATTTCTCAAGGGGGGCATTTTCCTTGCTGCCTAAACCTATGGATAAGAAAGTGGCGGCCGGTGTTTTTAATACTCTCTCCCAGCTGTGGGTAACTTCATTTGCCAACACCAACTCCTCAAATCGGGCATGTAACTCGTTGCTGATTTCGTCGCTTAATTCACATTTTTCAAGAGTAATGTTAACTTTTAAGCTCTCTATAAGCGCTTTAACGCCTTCGTCGGTAATCCCATTAGCTTTTAAGTTAAGAATACTAAGCGTATTATTACTTTTTAAAGCATTACTGAACGCTTTAGCACCCGCGTCACCAATTCCACACATGCCTAAACTCAGTTGTTTAAGACTCTTGTTGCCAAGAAGCACTTTTGCGAGAGCCTCGGCACCTGCAGCACCAATATCGGCCTCATTTATGGCACATTTTTCTATCTGTGGGTTTCGCTCTATTATTGAGGCCGTGATAGGCCCGCTTTCTTTTCCGAACGGGTTAGAGTTGAGGCTTAAATAGGTTAACGTTTTGCATTGTGCTAAAGGCTCTTGTAACAAACGAAGGCCTTCAGTGGATAAACCGCAACGGTTAAGCGACAGTGTTTTAAGCGGCGCTTCCCCATTCATAAGCAGGTTACTCAAATCCCGTACACCCTCTAAAGTAATGTAGCGACCATCTAGCGTCAGGGTGGTTACGTGCGTATTGTGATGCAAGGCTGTGACTATTTTTTTAATATCATCATTACTGGCATCTATCCGATAAAGCGTAAACTCTGTGAACTCACTATTATTCTTCGCAATCTCGTCGAGTTGGAGTTCATTTTCTGTATACATAAAAATCAGCCTTTCTTTTAAAGAGATAGCTAATTTAATTTTAGTATGGAATAAAACAGCGTCAATTATTTAAAAAAAATCCTCATCGGATTATCGTTATAAATCCGCAAAAGAGGCTGATTTTAAAAGCAAAAATTTATTATTATTTTCATCCTATAAATACTCCTTTTATATTAAATAATGACGCGCTTCTTCAGCTACTTTTTCAATAAACTGCTGATATTGCAAAGCCGGTAGTTGCCAGTAATGCCAGTAAAGCGGCATTAACCAACGTTTACCGGGGTTAATTTCGATTAATTGACCTTGAGCAAGCTCGGATAATATATCCAGTCGTGGTATAAGCCCAAAGCCATAACCTCGAAGCGCAAATTGTTTAAATCCCTGCACCGAAGGTACTAAATGATACCGTTCAGGCGTTAGTACTTTATTAAAAAAATGCTTAAAATAATGCTCATGAAGCCTGTCTCTACTGTCGAAAACTAACAGCGGTGCCGTCGTCATATTTTCCTGGATTGATAATTTGTTATTAAAATATCGCTCATTAAAAGCAGGCGACGCCACGAGAAGATAATCCATGTGGCCTAAAAGCTCGCATTCGCATCCAGGCAAGGCTTTGGAATAGCTGGTAAGACACGTGGAGACCGCGCCCTGGCGAAAATAATCTATCGTTAATTCCTGATCATCCGTAATAATATCAATATTGGTTGACTCTAAAAACGCTAACTTGGGCAACACATTCATAAACCAGGTTTCAAGGCTGTCACGATTAAGGGCTATGGATAAGCGCCCTGGCAAGTCGTGTTCCAATTCTTGTAAAAAATGCTCTTCAAGTAAGCGGGTGCGCTTTAACAAGCTTAATAATTTTGCGCCCAAAGGAGTGGCTTTATAAGGCAACGCACGGATAAGCAATGGCTGGCCAAAATGATTTTCCAGTTGTTTAATGCGCTGGCTTATTGCAGGTTGCGTCACAAAAAGCTGCTTTGCAGCTAGTGCAAAACTTTGTGTTTGGATAACAGCATCAAGGGCATTTAAGGCGCGTTGGTCTATTCTCATAAATAAAACTTATCGTTTATTAGAAAGATTAATTTTAATTATAATCTGTTTTGGAGGATAATTACCAGATTGTTTATTTAACTAGCAAAAATTATGTTCGTTTATTTCAATGGCTTGTTATTAGGCTTATCATTAATAATGGCACTAGGACCACAGAATGTCTTTTTAATTCGCCAGGGTGCGCGCCGTAAACACGCCCTTTTATCAGCCGTTGTTTGTTTTTGTTGTGATGTGATTTTAGTTTCTGCAAGTGTCGCCGGTTTGCATCATGCGTTGTCATTGCATCCCTCTCTGCAAATCTGGATGACCTGGTTTGGTGTGCTATTTCTTCTTTATTATGGCGTGGTTGCATTAAAAAAAGGGCTTTCCCCAGCCACTGCAAAAGACGTGTCGGGTGAGCCTGCTAATCGTCTTCAAATTATTCTCTTGGCCTTGGGATTCAGTTTACTCAATCCGCATGCCATTATTGATAGTCTGGTGATCATTGGCAGCGGTAGCAGCCAATTTCCGCAACATCAATATCTGTTTTTAATGGGAGTTATTACCTCGAGTTTTCTCTGGTTTGCATCCCTTACATTTACTACTCAGTATTTTGCGAGTACGTTAACACGCGCCACCGTCTGGCAGCGCATTGAATTGGGAAGCGGTTTTTTGATGCTCTTTTTATGTGTCAAGCTTGCCTTAAGTCAATTGTAAATCAGACTAATTTGTGATTGAAGCACAAATTGGCAGCCGCATCGACAACATCTGATGTAAATTTTGTGCACAACAATTCCCATCGGGCTTTTATTCCCATGCCATCTTCTCCATACAAGCTAAAATTCCACCCTTTTGCCTGTTTGCCGGCAGCAAATTCAGCTAATCGCTTGTGGAATGCTTCAGAGATGTCTTTCCTGGGGCTAGGAACACTATTAAACAAGCTGGTGGTAGTTAAATCTGTGTCTTTCCACGTGTGAATTCTATTACTGGTGACCCACGGGCCTAATGTCTCAATCAATTCTTGTATTTGTGGTAGAGGAAACTTATACCAATGCTTACCGGTGTCTTTCCCCATTGCCCATTCGTAAGTCTTGATTAGATCCTCAAGTGCTTCGTGATATTGAGGATATTTTTCAAAATGCGCTTTTAAGTACCATCCAGAAACAGCGCTACTGAGTATTGAAAGCCAGGTTATTGAAAAGATACACGTCCCTATATAAGCAGAGAGACAAGTACCTCCCGCTATATAGATCTTGCGATCAATGGATTGCAAATCCTCAAGAGCTGTAGTAAATCGCTCTATTTGCCGAGTAATTATCTTTAAATGTTCAGCGGACTTATAATCAAACTCTTCAGGTAATTCAAGACGTCCGTTTATACTTGGGACCAGGGGTTCGGCCTTCTTAAACAATGACTCCAACATAAAAAACACTCCATCCATTGAAAGTTACAATTTTTATCACAGAATTATGACGAGTTGAAGAAAAAAATATCAAATATCTATTTGAGCGTTAGTTCTAACACTGTTCGTGAAAAATACTGGCAGCTTCAGGCGATAGAATTCCGTGGCGCTCCCTGACGGTCGCGGCTCGGTTACTTCAACGGAGTAATGATTTAATTTAAAAATAGAAAGGGCCAATCAGTGTGTCGCCAATTGACCCAGTGGAATGACACATAGCAAGTCCAACCTCGCAGCGTTACTATCGCATATCCAGCCATTATCTGTCAACTATTACGGCACTTTGTGTCACAGACATGCCAGTTGTTGTTCACCTTCGCATGCGTTAGACTTTCGCGCTTTATACGCATACTATTTAGAGTGATTATGTTTTTTGGCAACAACGTTTCTGATACTCGACAATTATTTTATACAAGCTGGATCAAATACCGTCAAAAACAGCCCTTAACCGCATTAGAGCAACAATTGGTCGCTGTTATTATTGATCATCCGGAATACCAACCCATGCTAGAAAAAAAAGGAGGGGTTGGTGAAGAGGCTTATTTCCCCGAGATGGGACAGGCCAATCCTTTTCTGCATATGGGTTTACATTTAGCCGTTCGCGATCAAATCGCCACCAATAAACCCATAGGTATTAACCAGCATTTTCAACGATTAAGTAAAAAATATAACGATAGTCTGGTTGTTGAGCATATGATAATAGAATGCCTGGCAGAATGCCTGTGGCAAGCCCAGCGTGATAATCGCGAACCTGACGAAGTGAGTTATTTAAATAACCTCTCACGTCTGTCTTAAATAAGATTTTCCCAATATCAGCTATAGTTACACTGGATATTTAAATCATTTAAACGGATGTTGATAAAAGGCAAAAGGAGAAATCCATGAAAACAATAGCTGTTATGGTGCTTGCACTCTTTGCAATCCCGGCGTTTGCTGCCCATTCGGATCTATGTGTGATTAATGTTGAACCGATAGTCAAGGATATCGCACCTGATACAACTGAAGACACGTCCGATGACATTATTATTCCAGTTATGCCAAATGGCGAATCTGCCCCTGCCCCTACGGACAAAAATGATGACAAGGTGCCAGTTCCAGCAACTCATGACACCACTGAAGACATGATGCTATTCGATGACGCTGACGATGATAGCGATATTATTGATGATGAGCTGGAGTACACTGCCCCTGAAGGAAGCCTTAACAATTCTGACTCATCAGCCATTGAACATAATCCATTGCAATTCTAGGCTACCGGGATTTGGATGTATAATAATAAAAGGAACTATTAAGGATTACAAAAATGTCAGTAGGCCTTATTAAATTCATTCAGGGATTATTTTTATGCTTACTGATGATGACTTTAGAAAACGTCTTTGCATCCATTGAGGTGAAGGCGATTAGCCCTGACAATACAAACACCCTTCATTACGGTCAGGCAGTTTATCTCAGGCTCCATTACAATAGTACACAATCGCTGAGCTTTCAGGTAATTGGCCTTAAAAATGGTGCAGCTGATAAAGATGGCATAACGAATAACCGTGCTGCTCTCTATCCAGCGGGGCTTGGAGAGGCTATTGCATGGATTGCATACGATAATGACGCCGATATTGACGCCCTCATGATAATGGCTAGTGATTACAAAGGTAGTTTACTTGAAACACAGCAACTGCCCCTGGCTCTTCATTGGCAAAATATGGTTCCTGTCGTACCCAGGCTCGCCACCTGGGTGCAAGTACTAAGCCAGCAGCAGTTAAGTATGGCAACCAACTCACCAGACCCACAGTCGTTAGGGTGGGTGTTACTAACCCAATTATTTTTTTTATTCATCCCCATTTATCTATTTTTTCAGATCAATTTTTTATGCGTGTGGTCTGGTCAGTGGCGAAGAAAAGCCGCATTTCCTCTTCTCATCACGATTCCCGTGTTAATTTTCACCTGGATAGCACTTCTTGCCAATTCCACATGGTGGCTATTATTGTTAGGGGTAATTTCACCCTTTGCGCTCTTGTACCTGCTGAAAATCCATGCAGAAAAAAAACGACACGAAGCAGGGAATTATTCTTCCTAAGGACACTCCTACTATTTTAGGATAAGATAGGCCATCTCGTTATAACCCACACAGCTCATGACTAATCAAAAGAAAACAACCCATTTCGGTTTTGAATCGGTAGACTGGGATGAAAAAGAAAAAAAAGTAGGTGCCGTATTTCAATCGGTCGCTAAAAATTATGATCTGATGAATAATTTAATGTCGATGGGTATTCATCATCTCTGGAAACGCTTTACCATCGAACTCTGCAATGTGCGCCCTGGTCAGTCAGTACTTGATTTGGCAGGCGGCAGCGGCGATTTGACGCGCTTGTTAAGTCGCAAAGTGGGTGATAAAGGTCAAGTCATACTGGCAGATATTAATGCGGCCATGCTCAATGTAGGTAGAAATCGGCTGTTAAACGAGGGGCTACTTGGCAATATTAATTACGTGCAAGCCAATGCGCAAACACTGCCTTTCGCTGACAACAGTTTTCATTGCATCACCATAGGGTTTGGTCTTCGCAATGTTACCGATAAAGAAGAAGCGCTTCGCTCTATGTACAGGGTATGTAAACCGGGCGGCAAGCTCATGGTTCTTGAGTTTTCCACGCCTGATTTTCCCGGGTTAAGGGCCGTATATGATTGGTACTCATTTAATATATTACCCACCATTGGGCAATATATCGCAGAGGATGCAAACAGTTATCAATACCTTGCCGAATCTATTCGCATGCACCCCAATCAGGAGGGGTTAAAAAAGATGATTGAGAGCACGGGATTTGAGGATTGTCATTATCATAATTTAAGCGGTGGAATTGTCGCTTTACATATTGCCTATAAATATTGAGAACCCGATGATTAAAAAATATTCTCTATTAGCATTACAGACCGCCATTAATCATGCTTTGTCGCTGGATGAAAATAGCTCCGCTAAAATTACAGCGTTGCATGGCAAGGTTATCGAAATTATTGTAGCACCGTTGGGTGTGAATTTTTTTATAAGCTTTGAGGCGCAACAATTAAAACTTCTCGCTCAATTTTCTGGTGAACCGGACACCATCATTCGTAGTAACCCCTTAGGCCTCATCCGGTTGAGTTTTTTACCGGCATCAAAAGCGCGCTCATTATTCAATGATAAAATTCGCTTGTCCGGTGACGTTGAATTGGGGCAAGAGATTAAAAAACTGTTTGACGAGCTGGATATTGATTGGGAAGGGCATTTAGCCCATTTCACCGGTGATGTGGTAGCGCATCAAGTAGGCTCTTTGTTTAAGCAAGGCGTCGCTTTTCAGCGCCAACTTAGCCGCTCACTTCATCATAATCTCACGGACTATTTGCAGGAAGAATATCGAATTTTCCCACCCAGGGAAGAAGTTGAAGATTTTTTTCATGATATTGATCTGTTGTCTATGGATGTCGAGCGCCTTCAGGCTCAAATAAAATTACTCATGGCCTCTTTATGAAATCAATTAAACAATTAATACGACTCATTCATATCAATTCCATTTTGGCTCGTAATGGCCTTGATAATGTAGTAGTAGCAACACCTCTTTTTGCCCCGCTTCGTTTTATTGTTTATTTAAACCCCTGGAACTGGTTTCGCCGCACAAAATTAACCCGGGGTGAGGCATTGCGCAAAACGCTTGAAGAGCTGGGTCCAATTTTTATTAAATTTGGACAGGCACTATCCACGCGGCCTGATATTTTACCGCCGGATATCGCACAAGAACTCTGCAAATTACAAGACAATGTGCCACCTTTTTCCAGTAAAGTAGCCCTTGCTATAGTAGAGAAGGCTTTTGGGCGTTCCGCGTTTGATGTATTTGCAGAATTTGATACCCAGTGCCTCGCTTCAGCTTCTGTCGCGCAGGTTCATGCTGCAACACTAAAAACGGGCGAAAGTGTGGTTGTTAAAATTCTGCGTCCCGATATGCGCAAAATTATCGAACAAGATCTTAGCATTATGTACACCATCGCTAATCTCGTTGAGCGTTATTGGGGCGAAAGTCGGCGCCTTAAACCGAAAGAAATCGTTCGAGAGTTTGAGCACAATTTATTTGAAGAACTGGATTTGCAGCGCGAAGCGGCTAACGCGAGCCAGCTACGCCGTAACTTTCAAAAATCTCCCTTGCTCTATATTCCTGAGATATTTTGGGATTACACCCGTGAAAATGTGATGGTAATGGAGCGCATTTATGGCATCCCTGTAGCCGATGTGGCCTCTTTGCATGAACACGGTGTCAATATTAAAAAATTGGCAGAACGCGGGGTGGAGATTTTTTTCACGCAAGTATTTCGAGACTGTTTCTTCCATGCGGATATGCATCCCGGGAACATTTTTGTCTCTTACGCCCACCCTGCAGAGCCTCAATATATTTGTATTGATTTCGGCATTATTGGCACCTTAAGCGATAACGATAAGCGCTACCTTGCTGAAAATCTCTATGCTTTTTTTAACCGTGACTATCGTCGGGTGGCCGAACTGCACGTTGAATCAGGTTGGGTTGCTCGCGATACAAGAGTAGAAGAGTTTGAAAGTGATATACGCATGGTGTGTGAGCCTATTTTTGAAAAACCCTTGAAAGATATTTCATTTGCGCAAGTGGTTTTGCGACTTTTTCAGGTAGCACGGCGTTTTCAAATGGAAGTGCAGCCCCAATTGATTCTTTTACAAAAAACATTATTAGCTGTTGAAGGTTTGGGAAGGCAGCTTTATCCGGAACTGGATTTATGGGCAACGGCAAAACCCTTCCTCGAAAAATGGTTAAAAGAGCAGATTGGTCCAAAAGCTTTTATCAGGCAACTTAAGGAAAATATTCCTTTTTTTACGGAGCAACTGCCGCATCTGCCGCGTTTGTTCTTCGATGTGTTGGAATTAACCAAAGCACAAAAAATTCAAGCACTGGCACCAGTCTCTCGTCAGGAAAATTTACCGTTATTGCGCCGTCATTGGTTCAAAGGATTGGGAGCGGGTGTTTTTATCTCTATGGCAACTCTCAGTATTTTAAGTTATTTTAATCAAATAAGCGTTGATAAACTTGCTACGATAACCTTAAGCATTGCCCTTATTGGAGGGGTGGTTTCTCTGATTAACCGAACTGACGGGAGTTAACATGGGATTAAGCGGTATCAGTCCATTATCATTATTACTTATTTTATTAATTGTTATCGCGTTGTTTGGCACTAACAAATTAAAAAATATAGGCGCTGACTTAGGCAATGCGATTAAGAATTTTCGTCGGGCAATGAACGACGATGATGATAAAAAACATGAGTAGCGGCGAGCTATTAGTGACGGGTATCGTTGCTATCGTTGTTTTTGGGCCTTCTAAATTACCCATGTTGGCAGAACATCTCGGTAAATTGGCATGCAGGCTTAATAACCTGAAACAGCAAGCATCAGATTTCTGGCAAAGTACGCTTAACGAGCAGCAACTGCGGGAAAACCAGCGTAAAGCAGACAAGGCTGATGCTCACTATCAAAAACCAGGTTCTGATTAATAGTTAATGCTATTATTTTAAGATAAATGATATTTGTCCGCCTCGCTCAAGTATAGCCATTTTGACCGAATCGATTTTATCCAAACCGTGTTGCGATCGTAGCGCTTGTAAAATATCATTTTTAGTAATCTGGCAACAGCGAAGATTCTTTTCAATGTATTTCCCATTTTTAAGAATATTGACTTTTTCACCCTTGATATATTTTCCGATGCGATGACTTTTATACGATAAAAAAGCCAGGAAGCGATGAATAGCTACGATGAGAGCGCAAACGATCATCGAGGGAAGAAGAGGAATATTATTTACAATCGCCTCCCCTAATATGGCACCTAGAATAATATAAATAATAAAATCCAATGGAGAATGGTTACCATACAATCGCGATGAATTGGTTCTGAAAAGAATCATCGCATACAGGGTAATTATTATACCTCTTACGTAAAGCCCATACTCTCCAATCTCACTGAACCCTAATAATTTATCCATAACGCTTTTTCCTTATAAAAGCCTCTCAGCCAAACCGCGGCTCTGGTCGATGGCAATAGGGGGATTTATTATGTTTACTGTAATAATTTTGATGGTAGTCTTCTGCAGGCCAAAAAATTTGCACGGGCTTTAGGTGGGTTACCACATTAAAACCTCGGTTGCGCAATAGTTGTATTAGCGATTCGGCCGTTTTAAGTTGGGTATCATTATAATAAAAAATGGCGCTTTCATATTGTTTCCCTATATCAGGCCCTTGCCCGAGACGCTGTGTAGGGTCGTGAATCTCAAAAAAGCGTTTAATAACCGCCTGAAAATCTGTTTTGCTAGTATCGAAAACAACTCGCACCGCTTCATAATGGCCGGTATTTCCACCACATACCTGTTCATAGGCAGGTGCAAGAATATTTCCTCCCGTATACCCTGATTCTACTTTTAATACGCCCGGCAAAAGGCGAAGGAAATGCTCAACACCCCAAAAACACCCACCGGCAACAATTGCCTCTTCGGTATCAATAACATTACTATCTGTTACAAAATCAAGGGAAAGAGAATTGACACAATGGCGAAGATTATTCGCCGTAAAATGCTCACCCGTAAACACGTGACCTAAATGGGCATCGCAACGCTCACAAAGGATCTCAACCCGACGCCCATCGGAATCAGGCGATTGTTTTACCGCCTGCACAATATTCTCATCAAAACTTGGCCAGCCACAACCTGAATGAAATTGACTGTTGCCGCGAAAAAGCGCAATACCGCAGCGGCGGCATAAATAGCTTCCGCTTTTTACGACCGTATTATAAGCGCCCGTATTAGGATATTCAGTGGCTTTATCATCAATAATACGTTTTATGAGAGGCGTGAGACTTGCGGTTTTATCAAGATATGTTTGCACAAAAATACCCCGTAAAATAAGCCTGAATTGGCCTGCGAGCCTTGGCTCGCAGGCTTTTATTTATTTAATGCGATTGCAGATTTTGTCGGCCATGTAACCAATAGCGCCAGCGTAATAAATCGAATTATTATAACGCAAAATCATTTTATAGTTAGGATAGGCAAGAAATACCGGGCCACCGTTCGGTTGAACAATACTGGCTTGTAAATGTTGATTGGGTAAAGGCTTCCCATCTTCCGTCCGTACACCCATAGCATTCCATTCACTGACAGGTTTAACGGTAGCTTTGCCTTCTAGATTTTTATCAAAATTTGCCGGTAATTTTACATGAATTGCCCAAGGCTCACCTGTTTGCCAGCCATTTTTCTTCATGTAATTAGCAATGGAGGCAAATACATCGGGCTTACTTTCCCAAATATCTTTGCGACCATCGCCATCATAATCCACTGCAAACTCAACCCAGCTTGAGGGTAAAAACTGAGGCTGGCCTGAAGCTCCTGCCCATTCGCCTTTAAAATTCCCAAGCGCCACATGACCATCATTAACAATGCGAAGTGCTATTAATAATTGCTTACGAAAAAAATCAGGTCTATTGGAATCATAAGCAAGTGTGGCTAACGATTTTATCACTGGAAAATCGCCCATGTAGCTGCCATAACTGGTTTCCATCCCCCAAAAAGACACGATAAAACAGGGATCAACACCAAATTTTTCGCCCACTTCCTCAAGAACGGCTTTATTCTTAGCGTAATGCTTACGGCCCATTGCAATACGATAACTGTCAGCGCGAGTATGCAAGTATTTACTATAGGTTAAGCGATGCTCGGGTTGAGAACGCGCCAATCCTTTTACCTGGCGGCTCGGCTCGTGAATATCTGAAAAAGCTTTATCAAATAGCGCAGGCGAAATTCCCTGAGTAACGGCCTCTTCTCTAACACCGGCAACCCACTGGTTCCAGCTTGGATTGGCAAAGACAAATGGCGAAAAACCCACTAGTAGCCATATAAACAGATTAGCGCCCAGTTTTTTCATTACTGTTCCCCTTAAATTATGGCGAGTAATCCCAATATTACTAAATCAATCGCAATTTTGAATGCTTATACTCAAAAGTCAATTAACACATGCAGGATTCGTGCCTCTCATCTTGCACAGGACAATTTTAAACTCGGAAAAAATGCCGTCTTTGCGAACGACGTGAAGCAATCCAGTGGACTTGAAAAATCCAATTAGAGCATCCATTGCTCATAAAGGTCGCTGGATTGCTTCACGTCGTTCGCAAAGACGAGTTATTTACCTGCATTTAAAAATTGTTCTATGCAAAGGCCTCTCATCTTGGTTGTCATAATTGCAGGATTAATATTCCGTTCCTGGAAGTAGATCCCTGAATGCACTAAAGCGCGCGCAATAAATGCACATATGCTATACGGTATAAATTAAACAACATGCAACTATGGTACATTCAAGTAAGGCTCGTGACTATCAGAGGTCCCAGGGGGGTTAATATTTTTATCAAGCGTTTTTTGCTCCAAAGCTTTCACCCCATGACCCATTATAACCCCGCTCGCGAAGAAACCTAAACCCATAATGCCTATGAGCGCTTTGTTCGCCATTTGCTCCTGACGAGTGCTTCCCCAAAAATTCCCTTTAAATTCACTCCACGCTGAATTTTTTAAAACATGCCTAAGAAGCATTACAATCTCCAAAGATCTACTGTTGTACTGTTGTGGATTCTATAATTTATCCCATAACAAATCAATTTTTGAACAATTAGTGACGAGAAGAGCATGGCGACTAAAATCGGCACACATAAATACTCGCGTTAAAGCAAGAGGGTTTGCAATACCGGCCAGATATTCGCGAATATTCTTTCTTGCGCCTGTTGATTTGGATGAAGACCATCTTCCTGCATAAATTGAGGATCCCCGGCTACACCCTCCAAAAACATGGGAACTAATAAAAGCTTATATTTTACGGCCAGATCCTGATACACCTGATTAAAACGCTCCATGTAGGCAGGGCCATAATTGGGTGGCAGGAGAGTGGCCAACAACAATACTTTGGCAGAATTTTGCTGCGACAACTGAATCATTTTTTCGAGATTTTGTTGCATTTTCTGAATAGATAGCCCGCGCAAGCCATCGTTCGCGCCCAACTCAATAATTACAATCGCAGGCTTTTGTTTTGCCAGGGCATCGGTTAATTTGGCAAGACCGTTACTGGTTGTATCTCCACTACGGCTTAAATTTACTACCTTGTAGACACCCTGCTCTTTTTCCAAGCGCGCTTGAAGTAGATTTACCCAACTCTTTTTTTCATCAAAACCATATGCCGCACTTAAACTATCTCCCACAATGAGGATAGTCTTTGCAAAAAGAGGTGATATGATAAACGCTAATAGCAGCGTAAAAAGGAATTTACGAGTCATGGCGCGCCCAGATGCAATAATCAAATTGATTGATGTGAATTATAGCATCAAGATTAATGATCAATGGTTACACATTTTACAAAATATCAATCTGACCATCAATTCAGGGGCAACCATTGCAATTACCGGCGCCTCAGGCTCTGGAAAAACATCTTTATTAACACTGATGGCGGGACTTGAAAAGCCCAGTTCTGGGCAAATTTTTTATGATAAAAAAGATATAACGCTCCTCAGCGAGGATGAGCGCGCTCAGTTACGAGCGACGCGCATTGGGTTTATTTTTCAATTTTTTCAGCTACTACCAAATCTCACCGCTCTTGAAAATATTATGCTGCCCCTGGAAATCAATCATATTAAAAATGCCCGCACCATCGCCACAGAATGGATAGCGAAAGTAGGACTCAGTAACCGCCAAAGTCATTACCCCTTGCAATTATCAGGGGGTGAGCAACAACGCGTGGCTATTGCTCGCGCCTTTGCTATCACACCTGCCGTACTCTTTGCCGATGAGCCAACGGGGAATCTGGATAAAAAAACGGGGCTTGCGGTTATTGATTTATTATTTGAGTTAAATCGTGAACATCGAGCGACGCTGGTGATAGTCACACACGACGACGCATTGGCTTCCCGCTGCCAATTTCAATGGCCCTTAATTGATGGAAAACTGCAATGTTAACGCTTCCCCTGCCACTGCGCGCTTTGTTGCGGGACTGGCGAGGTGGGGAGCTTACGCTCATATCATTGGCTTTATTGGTGGCAGTCGCCTGCATTAGCGCTCTCAACAATTTTACCAGTATGGTTGAGCACCAACTAAACCAGCAAGCCGGGCAATTTTTGGGCGCTGATGCGGTGGTAACCAGCAAAAACCCTATCCCCGATGCATGGAAAAATAGCGCACAGAAATTAAATCTGACTCAAACCAACACCCTCTCTTTCCTAAGCATGGTAGGCCATAGAGATAATCTGCAACTCGCACAGATAAAATCTATTGCACCTGCCTACCCACTTCGTGGGCAATTAAAAATCGCAACAACACTTGCAGGTCAAGGGGTTAGCGTCAACGCCCCGCCCAGAGAGGGTGAGGTATGGTTAGGTGCGAGACTATTTCCGGCGTTAGGAATTACTATTGGGGATGCGATTACTATCGGTTTGGCCAATTTTAAAGTGGCAGGCGTCGTGGTTGAGGAGCCGGGACAGACCGGGGATTGGTTTAATATTTCTCCAAGAATTATGATGAATCAAAAGGATGTCGCCAAAACTGCCGTTATTCAAAAAGGAAGTAATGTTACCTACAGCTGGCTGCTTGCAGGAAATGAAAACCAACTACTCGGCTTAAAAAATAGTCTGAAAAACACGATTACGGAACAACAATGGACGGATAGTAAAAAAAATAGTGTGATGGTAAAAACCATCGAACGCACTCTCGCTTATTTAAATATTGGCACATTAATGAGCATGGTTTTAGCGGCTGTTGCCATTAGTATGGCAAGCCTTCGTTATACTAAACGCCAGCAGCAACAAGTAGCCGTTTTACGCTGTTTTGGCGCAACCTCTCGCGATATCCTGTTTATCTACGTAGGGAGTGTATTGTTTTTAGGAACCGCGGCCTCTCTCGCCGGTGTTTTTTTAGGCTACGCCTTACAACCCCTACTTGTCCATTGGTTAAGCGGGTTATTACCGCACCTTGAGAGCACCCATACTTTAAAACCCGCTTTGTTGAGTTTTGCATCCGGTATGGTGGTGCTCTTGTGTTTTACACTCGTTAATTTATTAAAATTACGCAATGTCAGTGCAACTCGCATTTTTCGTAAGGAAGCACCCACCACAAGCGTTACGGAATCCATTAGTTATGGTCTGGCATTGTTGCTATTGGTAGTCCTTGCCTATTGGTATACCCGCTCCGCTTCAATCACGATGATTGTATTAATGGGTACTCTGTTCTATGTTTTGCTCGCCGCGGGTATCTTGATAGTTAGCACAACAGGAATGAGCTTTATTAAACACTTTCTCCCGATTAAGTGGCATTTTGGGTTTACTAATATTGAACGTAATCTTGCAAACAGCACGCTACAAATAGTGGGAATAGGACTCTCACTGACAGCGATTCTTTGTTTGGCTTTATTAAAAGATAATTTTCTGAACGAGTGGCAAAAGCAATTGCCTCCGGAGGCGCCCAATTTTTTTATTATCAATATTGAACCCTCACAAGTGAGCGACATAAGCAGGTTTCTTACTAAAAATTCGATTAGAGGATTTATGCTCTACCCAATGGTAAAAGGGCGCTTGATTAGCATTAATAATTTGCCAACGCGCCAAGTTCTTGGAAACAAAGTCGAAGAAATTAATGCCTTGAAAAGAGAACTTAATTTTTCATGGAGCGAGCATCTGCCGCCAGAAAATACGCTGACAGCCGGTCAGTGGAAAGATGTACAAGAAAACTGGGTATCTGTCGAGGCCGGTTTGGCAAAACAACTTGGCGTTAAAGTGAATGATACCCTGGGATTTCGAATCGATGCGCAAATTATGCAAGCAAAAATTACCAGCATTCGCCGCGTTAACTGGTCAAATTTCAAGCCTAATTTTTTTATTCTTTTTAAACCGGGCAGCTTGGGAAAACAGGCTGAAACGTATATTACCAGCATTTACTTATCAGTAAATCAACAAAATAAATTGCTTAACCTCGTCAAACAATTTCCGAATGTTACAGTAATTGATGTGGCGAGCACGATTAAGAAACTGCAAGGGATTTTTGAGAGTGCAAGTAAGGCGATAACACTTCTTACCTTGTTTGCCTTGTTAACCGGATTAATTATTGCCATCCTTGCCATGCTGTCTTTTAGCGATCTCAAAGAGCAGGAAACCGCTCTTTTAAAAACACTCGGTATGCGAAAGCGCACATTATTATGGATTAGAAGCAGTGAATCCTTCATTATTGGTTTTTATGCGGGGTTACTCGCTATTTGCTGCGCCATAATTATAAATTATTATCTTAACCGAGCCATTCTCGGATTGCCTTTAACAACTCCATGGACGCTGATTATCGCTGTACCATTCTTGACCGCGGGCGCTACGGTTTTAATTAATAATCTGGTGATGTTGTCGCAATATCAACGCCAACGTTTACGTTAATTTTGGGGGCTGCATCAAAGCCCAAGACCGTGTATGCTTAACTGAAGTCCATCAAACGAAAAAATTATCATGGCGTTACAGCAACTGGATGCGGGATTGCTTCACGCGGCTTTTATAAATGCCTGCCACACTATTATCATGCAAAGGGAAACCTTAAATGCCATTAATGTATTTCCTGTTGCGGATGGGGATACGGGCAATAATATGGCCGCTACTGCCGAGGCTATTATTAACCATGCTCTTTTGCAACCGACCCTTCCCGCGACTCTGCAAGCTGTGGCTAATGCGGCTATTTTAGGTGCGCGTGGAAATTCAGGAATGATTTTTTCCCAATTCTTTAATGGCTTGCTTGAAATCCCCTTGCCTGAAAAAATAGGCACCGAGCAATTTGCCAATATGGTTCACTTCGCCTGTATCAGCGTACGCAGTGCCATTACCAACCCTGTTGAAGGAACTATTTTAACGGTAATGGAGGTGTGGGGAAAAAGTCTCGCAAACCATGCAAACGATACCTCCTGTTTCAATGCTCTACTGGAAAAATCAAACACCGATGCAGAGCTTGCGCTCCAATCCACCACCAATACACTTGCGCTTTTAAAAGAAGCGCAAGTGGTAGACGCAGGCGCTCTTGGCTTTACGCTTTTTATTCAGGGCTTTTCTTCCTATCTTGCCAATCCTGCCGCAATTCAGGAAAAAAAAGCACCTATGGCAAACGTACAACATAATCACGAACTATTTACGCCAGGCAACCCTCCAGAAAGACGATATTGTACGGAAGCGCTCCTCATGGGAGATGCGATTGATAAATCCCGATTAAGCCGTTTGCTGGAAGAGCACGGCGACAGTATTGTGCTAACCGCCAACAAAAATTTGAGTCGTTTTCATGTCCATAGTAATGAACCGTGGAAAATTTTCACAGCCTTACGGGATATGGGGCGAGTGCAGTACCCTAAAGTGGACGATATGCTTCGCCAGTACCAATTTTTACATACGCCAAAGGCTCGAATTGCCTTAGTAACAGATACCAGCGCCAATATTCCCCAGGATGTACTTGATCATTATCAGATTCATTTAATCGCTTTAAATATCCAAATCGATGAGCACCATTTACTGGACAAATATAGTCTGGACAGTGCAAGCTTTTATGAGTCGCTTGGGCGTCTAAGAACGTATCCTACCTCTTCCTGCCCGTCCCCTGCCTTTATTACTGAAAAGATTAAGCACTTGTCCGAGCATTACGATGATGTCTTGATTATTAGCGTCGCGGCGGCTTTAAGCGGCACCTATAATTCCATGAATAATGCGGCAAAAGCTTATTCAAACGTCCACGTTATTAATTCCTGCCATGTATCAGGGAGTCAAGGCTTGCTGGTTAATCATGCAGCCGAATTAATAGCCGACGGTCTTTCAATCAGTGTCATTAAAAGCGCCTTAATGGAGAAAATCGGCAAAACGCATTTACTGATAATGGTTGATCAGTTTGATTCGCTGATACGCTCTGGCCGGATTAGTAAATTAAAAGGGAAATTCGCGCAGTTTACCGGAATGAAACCTATCATCTCTCTTGATGAAGAAGGCCATGGGATTATTTTTGATAAAGCGTTTAATGAAACCAAAGCACTCAGTAAAATTGTGGCAAGCGTCATGGAGTTATCCAATAAAGAAGGGTTGGAGAGCTACTGTATAATACACGCCGGTGCGCCGAAAAAAGCGGCAGAATTTGCGCAGATGACAACAGAAGCTTTTGGTCATGAACCGGCCTTTATCGAGCCGGTATCAACCGCCATTGGTTTACATGCAGGCCGAGGCGCTGTTGCAATTGCTGCGATGATGAACTGATGACGAGATGCCCATTTCAATAGGAATCCATAGAAAGGAATAAACGACACCAGGCTTATTAAGAGCTTAAACCCTAAATCAACGGTTGCGATTTCCACCCAATGCGCACTTAAATAGGGATTGTTGCACTGATAAAATGCCACAAAAAAGAAGCAGTAAGTATCAAGAAAATTCCCAAAAATAGTCGCAACCGTCGGCGCCACCCACCACTGTTTTTGTTGGCGTAGTTTCTGGAAAAATACAATATCAATTAATTGACCCACCACATAGGCGGAAAAACTGGCCAAAGCAATACGCATAGCCATCGTATTATATGCCCAGAGATAACCGTATTCGAACCAGTTAGAAATCAAAAAAGAAGCGATGAGGCCTGGCAGCATAGCGATATAAACTACTCTTCTCGCAATTCTCGCACTCAGGAAGCGCGTGGTTAAATCGGTCAGGATGAAAACCAACGGATAGCTGAATGCGCCGCACGTAGTACGTAAACCAACCACACTAACAGGAATTTGCACGAGGATATTACTTAAGCAAATGATAGTCATGTGGGCTACCACTAAAAACCCTGTTATTCGACGTCGCATGGCATTATTACTGGTTAAAATTGACCCATTATCGCTTGAGAAAAATACTCTGACAAGAATAATTCCCAAAAAAACCACCGACTTACGAAAAATGTATTATATTTAAAAAATATACCATGGAAAGGAATAGCATGAACACGAAAGCTAATAAACAGGAGTTGAAGCAACCTTCTGCCCTTCCCAACATCTATGAGGACGCCTTTCACTTCACTGAAGGGTATGCTTATTTGCTGGACAAGCATTGTGCCCTTGTCGATTGCAATAATAACTTCCTTAAACTCCTGAAGCTTAATTCATTGCCTGAGAAAAACATCGGCTCTTTATATAAAATGATGAGCGAGCATGGATTATGGTCAGAAGAGCAAGTGCAACTTATTAAAAAAAATGACATAAACGCCATTTTAAACGCTGAGCCTCAAATCAAAGTCCCTGATTTACCCGTAGTGGATAGTAATGGTGAAGTGATTAATTACCAGTCATCGCGTATCCCCTTAACAAATAAGGCTGACGAAGTTTATGGATTGCTGGTTATTTTCAATGACGTGACAGACCAAATACAGTTATCGGAACAATTTGATCTGGTAAAAAAACAACTACAAGTACAAAATGCCAGTCCAGATAAGGGCACCACCAACGATTTGTCTAGCAAAAAATGGACTAAACCTCCTAAAATATTAATCGTGGAAGACAACGCTATTGCTCAGAAAGCCGCTCAATCCATTTTAATGAATAATGATTGTCTGGTGGAAATTGCCGATAACGAAGCGAAATTTCATGCGCTTTTTGAACCTGGCAAATACGATTTGGTTTTTATGGATATTGGGCTTGAAAATACGTCAGGTTATGTCATGGCTAAACAATTACGCGCCAAAGAAAAAGACTCAGGCCACCACGTGCCTATTATCGCCTTGACCGGCTATGAAGCGGATACCGTGCGCCTTGATTGCGATTATTATCAAATGGAAGGGGTCATTACAAAGCCGCTTACCGCAGAACAGGTGAAGCAGATTATTCAGCATTATATTTTCCATATTAATCTTGAAATAACCGGGTTTAAGACGGGTAAAGCGGGATGAGGCAAAATGTGGACTTAAATTTTAACCCTCTCCCCAACCCTCTCCCGCAATAAAATTCATCACTTTTTTATTATTTCTCGTTTGCGGGAGAGGGGCAGATCCTGCCAATTGATAAATCATACTTTCAAACAAGAATTCCTAAAATCCGATCACGGGGACAATAAGTTAATCCCAGGCCATAAAAGCTTCTATATCAACATCACTTTTGGCATGCTGCTTTTTAGATGATTTTTCATTACCAGCAAACGTTTTTAACGCCTTATCAAGGCTCACAAACGTATAGCCATTTTGTTTGTAGAGATTAATAATATCCGGTAAAACATAAGCGTTTAATAAATTTGAGTGAATTAATAATATCTGCGCCTGAGAGTCCTTATGGTTTAACCGATTATTCTCCATTGCGTGTAGAGTCTGTTGCCAGATAAAATCGACATAGCACTGCTTTAAAGCGCCAAGAAAACTACGTCGCTGACTCTCTGGCACGGATAGCAATAATTGATTAAATATAAAATCTTTACTATCGATAGTAATGGGCGCGATGTGATAATTTTTTGACGAGAGGAAATGCAGAATTTTATCTTTTTTATCGCCATTGCCCATCGCTAAATAAGGGTAGCGAAAATATTTAGGCGTGGTCATAACGGGGGATAAAATTTTATCAGCAGCGTCTATTTCATGAATATAGGCGTCAGGATTAACCCTATCCAGGCTAATATGCGACAAAGTATGATTGCCCAGTGCAAATCCTGCTTCCTGAAATTTATGCAACATTTCCCAATTGTCAGCCTTTACGTTCCCCGCGATAACAAAACCCGTCGCAGGTACATTGTTTTTTTTAAAGGCCTCGATAATCATGTTTAAATGGAAATTCTTACTTTCTCCCACAAAAGGCAAGTCATCAATCGTAATGGCAATTTCACGTGTCTCAGCGAAGCCTGCGTGGGCAAATAAGGCTAAAAATAAAAAGGGTAAAATATAATTCTTAAACAATGGATTCTCTGCTAGATGTTTAACGAAAAAATAACATTAAAAACAATTAATATGGCGAAATAATAACACAATACCCAATAGAGGCACAGCTTGAACTCTTTATATTCGACTGTAATCCAATGAAGTAATTTGCTGATAATTTAAGATAACTAAATATCTTTTTGACATCATTAAATAACAATGAGTATAGTTGGTACCATTGCACAGGACAATTTTTTAAATTTCAAAATAGATGCGGTCTTTGCGAACGAAGTGAAGCAATCCAGAGGCCTTGAAGAACCCAATTAGCGCATCAATTGCTCACAAAGGTCGCTGGATTGCTTCACTTCGTTCGCAAAGACGAGTTATTTACCCGCATTTAAAAATTGTCCTGTGCAAAGGTTAGGTACCCAAATTCCGCCCAACTTGCCGACATCATTATATAAGACGACATTCAGAAACGCTGCACGCATTACAAGCAACACATATAAGGAGATTAAATGACGTGGTCTAAAACTACAGAGACATTAAAGAAAGCTGGTCAATCGCTTAAAGATGTCGTAACGACAGATGCCAAATCGACACCAAAACATCGCTATATCCAACTTGGAAATATGGTTCTTCAAAATGCAGAATCAACGGTTGTAGTGGGTGCACCCCAAGTCGTAGCGATAGCGACCATTATAGCGGCGAGCTTTGTGGAGTTTGCCTCATCGGTTTACTCACTTTTTTTTAAAGACATCAAACCATCTGAAATGTTCGTAGAGGGACTGGAGGCAGTATTTGCGCTTTTAAAGGGTATCTTTGCCATTATTCTCTATTTTCAAGGTGAAGAGTGCGATGGCAAAAAAAACCCTTCTCTTTGCAAGGTTCTTTTTTTATTTTTGATACTCTATAGCGCGACTGTCACATTATCCGTAATCCAAACGCAGCTATCCAAAGAAAAAAAGCCTGCAACTGATCCCGAAGTGACGCCTGTTTCAGAAGACACAGCACACGTGAGTGAAGATGATTTGGAAAATGGCAACAGTGGCCTTAATCAGCCACCAACACCTGTAAATGCAGCGCTTGCTGCGAGAGGTGGGAATCCAGACCTGGATGATGAAATAGAGGAAGAATACCGTAATGCCCTGGGAGTATGATTAAGCCGGATTTAGACCGTAGGGTGGGCAAAGACGCGTTAGCGACGTGCCCACCAATGTCAGGGTGCCGTTTTTGACGCGGTTATTCACTGCGCAAAGAAACAATCGGCTCCATCTTTGCCGCACGCCTGGCGGGGTAAAATCCAAAAAAGATGCCCGTTACAAACGATACCGCAAAACCTGACAAAGGCGGCATAAAATAAATAACAAAGGTCCAATCACTGAAATAGGCAACGACGCGCGTAAAAAGTAGCCCTAAAAAAACACCCAAGCCGCCCCCTAAAAGTGAGAGCATTACTGACTCGATTAAAAACAGATGTTGAATTTCACTGTTTTTAGCCCCCACAGCCTTACGAATTCCAATTTCTTTTTTCCGCTCACTGACCGATACCAGCATGACATTCATGATGCCTATTCCCCCGACAAGAAGCGAAATACCGCCAATTACCCCTAAAAGCAGGGTAAAAATCCGTCCCTGACTTTCCATGCTGGCAATAATTTGTTTGGCACTGCGAGAAAAAACCGTTAATTTCGGGGCTGCATTGTTAATTAATTGCTTAATCTCATCAATAACATCATCAATAGGACTATCAGGCTTTAATAACATTATCGCATTGTTAATTTTACTGTTTTTGCTTACCAAGGATATTCCAGCCACGGGAATAATAACTGCCTGATTAATATCCTCATTAAAAAATCCGCTTTCTTGCCAGGGAGCAAGCACCCCAATGACCGTATAGAGCGACTGACCAATGCGCAATTGCTTGCCAATAGGTGAATCAAGACTCACCAGTTGCATTTGACGGGCAACACTGTCACCAATCACACAAAAATGCTCAAACGTATCCACAAAGGATACAAAATTACCCTGTGCAACCTGTATATTGATAATACGAGCCAGCGATTCATCAGCGCCAATGATTGGCCCCTTCAAATCATGCCCTTCAAAACTCACTGGTTGATAAGCGGTGGCGTAAGGTGCTACATGGAGCACATAAGGAATGTGGTTCGGTATTTGACGCCACAATGCCAGTGGAACTTGATTCCCGCCCCCTTGAGACCCATCTTGCTCTTTCTGAAAAACTGACACCGATAATAAATTAGTGCCGAGGGACCTAAACTGCTCAAGCGCTTTTTCTGTGGCTAACTGGCCGCAGCTAATTAGAGCAACTACAGCCGCCGTGCCCACTAAAATGCCAAGGACTGCCAAAAACGATCGTAATTTCGCCGCGCCTAAATTACTTAAAGCCTGTTGGCAATGCCCAAGAAGGTTCATTGACGCGCCTCAGCGATTATTTCGCCATCAGCCATCGTAACCCGGCGGGAACACTGCGCTGCTACCTGTTCATCATGAGTCACCATAATGATAGTTCGCCCTTCTGCATTAAGTGCTAAAAACAAATTCAACACATCCGTACCGGTGCGCGAATCGAGCGCCCCCGTTGGCTCATCAGCGAGAATTACTTCAGGCTCCCCAACCAGAGCACGCGCAATAGCCACGCGTTGCTGTTGGCCGCCCGATAGTTGGGTCGGACGATGCGAGGCGAACGATTGCATGCCCACGCGTGTTAATGCCTGCATAACCCGCTTCTCAATATCCGCGGCGGCAACATTGCGATAAATTAAAGGTAAAGCCACATTTTGGCGCGCATTAAAACGCGGTAATAAATTAAATTGCTGGAATACAAAGCCAATGTGCTGATTGCGCAAAACAGCCAACTCATCCTGGCTTAAATCAGCAATATTGCGATTATTCAACAGATACTCACCACTATCACCTTTATCAAGCAAGCCGATAATATTCATCAAAGTGGATTTGCCGGAACCAGACGCGCCTACAATAGCGACCAATTCCCCTTTGTTAACGGTTAACGACACCTGCTTTAAAACCTGGCTACTCACACCCCCGATGGCGTAAGATTTGGTCAAATTTTTAATGCTAATAAACGCATCACTTACCATAAACCACCACATCACCGGCCTTTAAGCCCGAATCAATTATGACTTTATCAGCTTCTGCAGCACCCGTTGAAACAGGTTGTTTGGTCAACGTTCCATCAGGCTTACGAATGGTAACCATGGAGAGGCCTTTTTCCTGAAAGACGGCCGCGATTGGAACCATTAACTGATTATCACCTTCCACCAGTAACTCAATGGAGGCGCTCATACCGACTTTTATCCAGCGGCGCTCTTCATCGCTCAATTGCTTCACTTCGACCACCGCGCTAAAAGAAGGCAGCGCATTGCTACTATTGCCTGAAGCCTGTGCGTTAACGGCCACGAGTTCGCCGTGTAGCTTTTGCCTACCTAAAGCTACCCCCGTGATGGTAGCCTTCATGCCGGTGTGAATTTTATCAATATCAATCTCTGGCACATCAATTTCAACACTTATGCCCGAGAGATTGCCCACCAAACCAAAAACCTGCCCCGCTTTGACCGAGGAGCCCACAGCCAAGCGACCTGTTTTGTCATCATTCGCTTTTGGCGGGTAAAGTAAAACACCGTTAGTCGGCGCTCTTAGATGAATCAGGTTATGCTTACCCGTTAAGGCTTGCCGCACTTTATCGAATTCAGCAATACTGAGATTGGATAAACTCTCATCTGTGTCATCCATTTTTTCTAACATTTCAGTAAGCTTTCTGGTTGCTTGCATCAAAGTAACGCGTGCGGTATCGAGACTTGATTTTTCACTTAAGAAATTGTTTTTGGATAATAAGCCTGCGTCCCATAAATTTTGCGTGCCAGTAAATTTCGCATTTGCAACACTGAAATTGTCTTTCGCTTTTAAATATTCCGTAAGCGTATCATTGTATTGTCGTTGTAATTCACTGGAGTTCAGGGTAACCACAATGTCATCTTTATTAACCATTTGCCCATAGTGATAATTCATCGTTTCAACGACTGCGTCGATGGGGCTTGTAATGGTGCTCTCTTGCAAGGGTTGAATCGTGCCCGTAAAAAACAAGGTTTTATGAATGGGTTCAGCCTTAACTACTGAGGTTTGTTCTTTGGGTTTGTCAGCCCTGTCCGATGAACCACAGCCACTAACAAGGCTTATCGTTATGAGGAAAATTATTGTTAAACGTAATTTCATTGTCATTGGCCATACCTGAGTTTGATTTGCCATTCATCGAGTGTTGTTCCCAATAATCGCTGTAAGGCAGAAAGTTGGTTAAGATAAGAAATTTTGGCGCTAATTAACCCGGCCTGCGCCTGAATTAATTGATTTTGGGTGTTACTGACATCAAGTGCCGTCGCGATTCCTGCCTGTTGTTTTTTCTTTTCCAAATCATACGATTGAGCCGCTAATTTAACTTGTTTTTCAGCAAGCTGATAGCGTTTAGCCTGGCTCTTGATATTATTTATAGTGTTGGTAATGGTAGTAATTAAAGCGCGTCTCATCGCAAGTAAATTAAGCCGGTCTTTTTCCAGCTTCACTTTTGCATTGATTAATTTGCTTCGCCTGTTCACATCATTTAAAGGAATAGTTAAGGTAAGGCGCGCGTTTTCATTCGTATTGCGACCGTTATAGATGCCGCGAAGACCCACATTACCATCCACATCCGTTACCATGCCGCTTTGCACACTTGCACCGGCATCCAGTTGCCAGAGTTGCTGATTTTTACTCACCTTATACGCTCTTTCGTCAGCGCGCATGGTCATTTTTTGGGCGAGATACTGCGTATTATGCTCAAGCGCTATAGCAATAGAACGCTTAAGATTCGGCACCAGAATTTTATCCACTTGCACATCATTGGGAACAGCCAGGCGCATTTCAGGATCAAGGCCTATGGTTTGCAACAAGTTCTGAGCCGCGGTTTTAAATTCATTTTCTGCCTGTTCAACCATTAAACTTAATGATTCAATTTGATAAGACTGTTGAATATTGCCGGTTGGCTCTAGTTGACCGGCTTCAATTTTCTTCTCATTAATATTAAAAGAAATTTTAGCCTCTTTTAATTGCCGTTGCTGGTTTTCCAGATTGTTGCCGCTTAAAATAAGGTTACGGTAGGCAACAATGACTTCTGTTACCTGATCAGCAACTGCCTGTTGCAGGTTGACCTTATTCATCCATTCATTATCAATCGCATCCAACAAACCCGCTTCATTGGCACTTTTTCCAAAGCCGCGCAGTAAGGGCTGAGTTACCGAGAGGTTAAGCACTGGTGTGTAATTGTTATACATGGATACGTTGTTATCGAGTTTTAACGAAGCCTGGGTTCCCAGCTTAGTTCTGAGGCTGCCTTCTGGCGTTGCGATTAAGGTGTGATTGGTCGCATTGCCGATTCCACTGAATCGGGTTTTTTCAATAACGCCCGCACCTGCCAGGGCATACTGTAATTCAAATTCATTATGGGCTATACGAAGTTGATAGCGTTGGATAATTCTATCCAACTCCGCATTTTGAATATTGGGGTTATAACGAAGTGCTAATAAAATGGCTTCCCTTAGGCTTAAATGCTGAACCTTTTTATTTTTAGCCTGCGGGGATGCGGGTAACTCTACCCAGCTTTTCAGCATGTATTCAGGGTTGGCAATTGCCTTTTGCAGACGAAAATTCCCTTCAGCGACATGCAAAGCCTCTTCCACCGGATTAGTTAGCCACCGATATAGCGCACTATTTTCCTGTGGAGAAGATACAGGTAGTGCTGCGTTAAGACTGGGCAATACCAGACAATTAGCCAAAGCAACGCTTAAGACTAATAAAATCTGCCTATTGATTAACAAAGACACCAAACCCAACCTTAAATACAATCATGTTTAAAATTAAACCACATTTTCGCCAAATTTACCATCTTAACGTGAATTTGGTAGCCCACTAACTTCCCGCCGCATGAGCAATAAATAACCGTTTAAGGGGAGACAGTCGGTTACATAAGCCAAGACCTAACCCGCGTAATACAACAATAGGCGGCAGAGGATTGGCGAAAAGGGTTTTCAATCCGCTCATTAACCCAATAATCTGCCAGACGGCATATTTGCGTTGCCGTTGATAAGCGCTCAAGGCTTTTTTGGAAAAACGGTTAGATGACGCATCAAGGCAGGCAAGCCATGAGGTTATATCAGCTAATCCAACATTTAACCCAAGACCTGCCAATGGATGAATCGTATGGGCCGCGTCTCCCATTAAAATCCAGTTGTGCCCGACATAGTGTTTCACGTGGCGCATGGTTAATGGAAATTGATAGCGCTTGCTCTGGAGGGCTACTTTTCCCAATTTCCCGGCAAAAGCCGCTGCCAGCGCGTCGTTAAATTCATTATCTGACATTGTTGTCAGATGGTTTGCATGCTTTGGCGTAGTCGACCAAACAATAGAGCATTGATGACTGTCATTCAAAGGCAAAAATGCCAAGGGGCCATCAGCATTAAATACTTGCCAGGCGGTCTTTTGATGCGCCTTTTCGGTGGTGACAGTCGCGACCACCGCGTGCTGATGATAGGGCCATGTGGTAATGGCCACTTTTAAGAGACTGCGGGTGTGTGATTCGCCGCCGTCTGCAACGATCAATAGTCGGCCTTGCAGGCTTAGCTGCCGGCCCTCAACGGTGATAACGTCTTCGGTGCTAACCACTCGTGCAACTGAATTCTCTGGAAAACAGGTAATATTTTTCGAGGTTGCGATGCGTTTTAACAGAGCTTCTTTAATGGCTGACTCTTCAAGAATAACGCCTAACTCAGCTTCTGCAATGGTGCGAGCATCAAAATCGATACAAGCACCATTGGCGGCATCCCAGACATGCATGCGCTGATAAGGAGAAATGCGTGCTGAATCAATTAATGACCATACATCCAATTGCTCAAACAACGCTCTTGATGCCTGGTTGATGGCAAAAACGCGCGGATCAGGTACAGCGGATGTTACGTTAAAAGAACCTTTGTCAATAACTGCCACCGTGAAATCACGAGCAGCCATCGCTAACGCCGCGGTTAATCCAATAATGCCGCCACCAATCACTAATACATCATAAGGTTTCTGCATCATGCCTCCGAAGACTCAAGCTCTATACCACACACCAAATCAGGAACAATACCCGCAAAACCGCGGGCATGATGGGTTAGTGCCATTTTTAACCCGGCAATATTATCAACCGCGAGCAAACCCAAGCCACGCAACAATCCGAGGCCCGGGAGTGGCGTAGTAAACACATTTACCAGGCCATCGGTAAAGCGCGCGATGGATTGCTGGTCATAGCGACGTAATAATTGGTACTGAGTCAACATATTAGGATTAAGGCCATGTTGAATAATGCATTGCGCTAAAGTCGCCACATCACGTAAGCCAAGATTAAATCCCTGGCCTGCAACAGGATGCAGCGTATGAGCCGCATTGCCTACAAAAACGAGCGGCCACGCTGTTTGTTTTAGCATAATGGCTTGAGATAAAGGATAAACAAACCGTTTACCGGCTTTGGTAAATCGCCCCAACCGATAACCAAAAGCAAGCTGTAAATTTTTAAGAAAATCCTTATCATTCATCGTCATATACCGAGTCGCCTCCGCTGGTGATAAAGCCCAGACTAATGAGGCGCGCTTATTCGTCATCGGGAGCATCGCCAAGGGGCCTGAGGGCGTGAAACGCTCATAAGCGCTATTGGCATGCGAACGACTTAAGCCAATATTGGCAATTATTGCTTGCTGGTTATAATCTTTTACATTAACGTCCATACCAGATAAACGCCGCACCGTCGAATGCGCCCCATCAGCCGCAACGACCATTGTTGCCTGCACCTGGTAGTCTTTATTACCCTGTTTTATGGCAGCCAAACCTGTTTCGCTATCAAGCGCTGTAAGCATAGCTGGGGCAAGTATTTTTTTACTATCAAGCAGGTGATGCAAGGCTCGGCTAATATGTTGCATTTCAACCACAAAACCAAGCAGATTATGAGCATCACTCTCTAAAAATGCCGTGCCAAAACGACCTTGCTCCGACACATGAATGGACTCTATGGGTGTTGCATCTTTGCTGAGCAAAGACCATAAGGATAATTTTTTAAGGATGCGCACACTGGCTGGCGACAAAGCGATGGTACGCGCGTCAAAATCAGGGCTTATTCTGTCAGCAAATGAATTAGCCTCGACTAACAATGTGCTATATCCTTTGCCCGCTAAAGCGCGCATCAAAGTAGCACCCGTAAGCCCGCCGCCAATAATTAAAATATCAACTTGTTGCTTAATCACGCATTAAAGCCTCAATATCAGTAATTTCCACCGGTAAAGCCGCGGTGAGATTCTCATGACCCTCTTTAGTGACAAAAATATCGTCTTCAATGCGCACACCGATATTCCACCACCGCTCATCAACACCGTCCATGTTGGCACTAATATACAAACCAGGCTCCACGGTCAGTACCATCCCGGGTTGAAGCAGACGCCACTCGTTATTTATTTTATAAAGACCGCTATCGTGAACATCCAACCCCAGCCAATGACCCGAGTTATGCATGTAAAAAGGCTTATACGCTTCATTGGCGATTAAGGTATCAACATCACCTTGTAATAGCCCTAACTCACAAAGGCCTGTGGTTAAAATGCGTACCATCGTCTCCTGGATAACAGGCCAGGCGACACCCGGTTTAATACAGGAAATCCCGGCTTTTTGAGCGGCGAGCACGAGTTCATAGATTTGTCGTTGCGGCTCGCTAAATTTCCCATTAACAGGAAATGTGCGGGTAATATCGGCAGCGTAATTTTCAAATTCGCCGCCCGCGTCTATTAATACCAGATCCCCTCGTTTGAGCGGTTGATTATTTTCGGTGTAGTGAAGAATACACGCATTAGCACCTCCGCCCACAATGGGATCGTAGGCAACACTTCGACACCCGTGACGGCTGAATTCATAAATCAACTCAGCTTCCAGTTGATGCTCATTCTCAAGCGTTTGACACGCCCTCATCGCCCGCTTGTGAGCCTCGACGGAAATTGCTGCCGCACGCCGCATTAAAGCCACTTCCGCATCACTCTTAAACAATCGCATTTCACTGATGACAGGCTCAATATCACTTAAAGACGCCGGCGCTTTAACGCCGCGCCTTACTTGACCTTTCAAGAGTTGTACCGTTTGCAAAACAAGATTATCAAGATGGTTATCGCGACCAAGAGCATAATAAACGGCTGTTTTATTGGCAAAAAAATCGGGTAAACGCGTTGGAAGCGTCTCGATAGGGAAGGCTTCATTCATTGCCAAAACCTGGCAGGCACCTTCCTGTCCCAGGCGTTTGCCTGTCCATTGTTCTGCGGCAGGATTACGCGCCCGATTAAATAAATAACTTTCGCCAGACTCCCCAGCGGCGACTAATAATACCGCTTCCGGCTCATTAAAACCGGTCAAATAATGGAAATCACTGGCCTGGCGAAAACGATAATGAGCATCCCCATTGCGAAGCAACTCATTGCCTGCTGCAACAACGGCAATACTGCCTTGGGGCAAGGTTTGCGCTAATTGGCGTCGTCTTGATTGATATTCCTCTTGGGTAATCATTTAATTTCCTTATTAATGCGTTGTATCAGAAAATTCACCACCGGATTTATTGGCTTTTATATCGCCGCTTAGTCGTAACACGGCCATTCTTGCATATTCATTAACTTCCATAAGAGCTTTTTCATCTTCTTCCTCAATATCCAAACCCTCATAATCGAGTTGGGCGAATTCAAAGAGATGCTCTAGCGCTTCTTGCGAATCCTCTTCTTCAAGCTCTTCATAATCGATACCAGCCAACGTTATTCCTTGCGTAAACCCTTCACACCACTCGCTAAAGGCTTCTGCCCGCTCCATTAAAGGGGCCTGGTCTTCTGGTAACAATAACTGAAACCCGAAATCCATCGTGGAAATCTGGTGTTTGCTTATTTCATACACATCAAATAACGCCTTTGCCGCAACTCTTGTCGTCGCATTTTTCTCAAATTTTACCATCAAGGCGCGCAGGTATATTTCGCCCTCATGAAAAGCACCGGCACATAAATAACCACACATCACCCCATGAAGCTCGCTGCATGAAATAGGCAGGTTAAGAATAGCGATGTTTTCTGCAAATGAATCGCAGGAAGGCAGGTGACTTGGATTATCTTCATAAGACATAAGGATGCTCACTAAACGAATGACTGATTTTTTAATCTTAAAAAAACGCCAAATAATGACCGCAAGAAGTATAACTGAATTGCTCCAACAAGCCAAAATTGTTACTATTTAAACAGTAGCGATACCCGTAATGTCTGAGGCGCCGATAATGACAACATCCAAACCCTGTTCAATCAGGTTACTTAATAAAACATACGAGATTAAATGCCCTGAGCAGGAAACTGCCAATTTACAGCTGGCAGCAGGGAAACTGAACGAGCAATTAACACTTAACAAGAAAAAATTTAATCAGCTTGATGATTTTCAAAATTTGCTGTTGGCCGCTTTACATGTCAGCCACGAGCTTATTCTCTGCCAAAAACAACAAGAGCAGCAGCGCCATCAGGTAACGCAATTCATCAGTACGCTTGAAAATAAAATTAATCAGGTGGTCAATGGCCATGCCCTTTTAGAATCAACAGATTAATCTTTGCACGCAATTTATTAAATAACCGTCTTTGCGAGTCGCCGGTGAAGCAATCCAGTAACATTGGAAATACTACAGAGTACATCTCTCTCGTAAGTCGCTGGATTGCTTCGCTATGCTCGCAAAGACGGTATCTTTATGCGCCTAACTAACTTCCCAATTTGCCACAAAATATTATCTATAAAATGGTTGCCAGATCTCTAATCGAGCAACCAATGTAATGTAAACTCGCGAATCGCCTTCTCTGTCGTCCCGGAATTTAGAGAGACTTAACGAGCGCGCGAGTGTAGTCTCTTTTAATGTCCGGGATCTATTTTCAGGCTGGTACGGGGTATTAATCTTAAGATTATGACAAGTAATATTGCCTGACAAGATGCACGGAGTGGAATGGATCCCGGACATTAAGTAAGACTAGGTTCGCATGCTCGCAAAGACGATATCTTTTTACCTGTCGTTGTTGATGTTATACTAAGACTAACCCGGCAGTGAGTGATTTCTGAACCAATACTCACTACAAGGGGAGCAATTTGTAGTCTCTGTTGTGCACGCCCGCCCAAGCGGGAAGCCTGAATAGGCTCATTCGCCCCCCACTTGAACCCCAGGGTTCAAAATCAAAGCTGTCGGGCTACTATCTCCCACACCCATTCACTTGTTCCGGCACGCACCTCTTTATAATCCTCAAATTTTTTCTTTAAGTCCTTCAAGCGCCCCTGATTACTGGCAAAAAACTCCTTTGGACTTAGACCTGAGGGCGTACCTGTTTCTTCTTTTAGTAATTTTCTTGCCGCATTGCATTTGGTGGCGCTGGAAAACTCCCACATAGACTCAGCGGCAGGCTCAGCTTTACGTAAATTAATATACTGTTGAAGGCAAAAAACATAGGCGGCTGATAATATACTATCTCCGACAAACGGTGAAAAATCCTCAGACGCTTGAATCACATGGTCTGCAAATGCTAGTGCGTCAGGATAAGTCCTCGCCTTTTGCGACGCGAAACTCTCGGTCAATATTTTGCTAAATATTTCAACTAAATGGCGAGGCGCAATCGTGTTGATACTATGAATAATTTTATAATACCAGCACTTTCCAGTTGTTTTAGCGATTAATTCTGCTCGCGATTCAGGAATTAATCCCTTTAGCGTTTTAAGCGAATTATTTAAAAGCACTCGACCTTCAACGTAATCCTTATTTTCTAATAAAAAATTTAGCACATCGCCCGGATTATCAATCAACGTTGTGAGAAGAGCACTTTCCGAACGTCTTTCCTCACTGGTAGTAAAGGCACGATAGTGTATTAAATTCTGTAAAATTTCCTGTTGTTTTTTAGAACAATGATGGTTAAGAATGTAAAAAATTACGCTTAATGACGTTACAAACCCTTCGCAAGACTCCTCAAGATGTCTAAATTTTAGTTGTTTAGCACGGCTAATTTTATTTTCCAAATAAGGCAGTGGATAGCCTTGCAAGTCGCGCTCATTAACATAACCAATCATTCGACAACAGCTCATAATTATTGGTAGAAATTGCTCCGCGAGAATTTTACCATCACCATTTTTGTCATAGTCCAATTGCCAGCGACGATAAAAATAAGGATGGTGCGGATTTGGAAGCAAGCACCCAACTTCCTTAAGAGCATCTCCGAGCTCTAGCCAAGGGTTAATTACAGAATAAGGCGCGTTTCCTTCTAAAGCCTGATGCCAAAAGGCTGTAATAACAGAGCTTATGGAATTAATCAGCGCCAAATTAACCTCATCATCTTCATTTAACGCATCAAATAAAGCCGTCAGCTGGTCGCAAAAAGCTTTAGACAAGAGGCAATTTTCACGCTCTAAAGCAAAAATTTCTATTATTTTTCTTACCGATGCAATCTTCATTGGTGCCTCATAAAGGATTATGCATTTATTGCAGCAAACAACTCTATTTTGCACACTTAGGAATTTATTTCAACAAAAACTTCAAGACTTAAGCTGCTCTTTAATCAGTAATAGCTCATCTCGTGCATGGGCGGCCAATTCGAACTCCATGTTTTTGGCATGGACGTGCATTTGCTTTTCCAGCACTTTAATTTTTTTAGCAAGTTCATCGGGTGTAAGAAGACTTAAAGCCTGTTTCCTCGCCGCATCAGGCCCCTTGCGTTTAACGCTGTAAGCACCTTCCATGATGTCTTTTATTTCTTTATTAATGCCCGTTGGGGTAATACCATGCAACAGATTAAACGCTTCTTGCTTTTTACGACGCCTGTCAGTTTCATCAAGTGCGCGTTGCATAGAGCCTGTTACTCTGTCTGCGTATAAAATAGCGCGCCCATTGATATTACGCGCCGCTCGTCCAATGGTTTGAATCAATGACCGTTCCGAGCGAAGAAACCCCTCTTTGTCCGCATCAAGAATCGCCACTAATGCGACTTCCGGCATATCAAGACCCTCGCGCAGTAAATTAATCCCCACAAGCACATCAAACTCCCCTAAACGAAGATCACGTATAATTTCCACGCGCTCAACGGTATCAATATCGGCATGCAAATAACGGACTTTGATACCATGCTCGCGTAAATAATCGGTTAAATCTTCAGCCATGCGCTTGGTTAATGTGGTGATTAATACACGCTCACCACCGGCAGATACGAGCCGTATTTCAGACAATACATCATCAACTTGATTTTTTACCGGTCGAATAAATACCTGGGGATCAATTAACCCCGTAGGTCTTACAACCTGCTCAGCAATATTGTCTGCGTGCTCCATTTCAAAAGGACCAGGCGTTGCTGAAACATAAATAGTTTGCGGGGAGCGCGTATCAAATTCTTCAAAGCGCAAAGGGCGATTGTCCAGTGCTGAGGGCAGGCGAAAGCCATAATTTACCAATGTTTCCTTGCGCGCGCGATCGCCTCGATACATTCCACCAATCTGCGGAACAGTAACGTGGGATTCATCGATGATTAATAAAGCTTCCGGCGGTAAATAATCAAATAAAGTGGGCGGCGGCTCACCTTCAGCACGTCCTGACAAATAGCGAGAATAGTTTTCGATGCCTGAGCAATACCCGAGCTCGAGCATCATTTCGATATCAAAACAGGTACGTTGTTGCAGGCGCTGCGCTTCTACAAGTTTGTTTTGAGCCGTAAAATCATCGACACGCAATTTCAACTCGTCTTTAACCCAGTCAATAGTTTCCAGCAGGCGTTCACGCGGGGTAACATAATGAGTTTTAGGAAAAATAGTAGCTCGAGGAACACGTTGTATAACCTCGCCTGTTAAGGGATCAAAGTAGGAAAGATTATCAACGCTATCATCAAATAATTCTATTCGCACTGCTTCTTTTTCAGAGTCAGCAGGAAAAACGTCAATAACATCCCCATGTACTCTGAATTGCCCTCTTTCCAGGAATTGAGTGTTGCGCGTATATTGCATTTCCGCCAAACGTTTTAAAATTTTACGCTGGTCGCATTGTTCTCCTCGCGATAGATGTAATACCATACGCAGGTAGGAGTCAGGGTCGCCCAATCCGTAAATAGCGGAGACGGTCGCGACGATAATGGCATCTTTGCGCTCTATCAACGCTTTTGTCGCGGATAGGCGCATTTGCTCGATGTGCTCATTGATAGAGGCGTCTTTTTCAATGAACATATCCGATGAAGGAACATACGCTTCAGGCTGATAATAGTCATAATAAGAGACAAAATATTCCACCGCATTATCGGGGAAATAAGTCTTGAATTCGCCATAAAGTTGAGCTGCCAGGGTTTTATTAGGTGCCATGATGAGGGTAGGCCTTTTCATTGCCTGAATAAGATGGGCAATGGTATAGGTTTTTCCTGAGCCTGTTACCCCTAAAAGAATTTGACGTGCAAGGCCTGACTCAACCCCGTTAATTAACGATGCAATTGCAGTGGGTTGATCGCCTGCGGGTTGATAATTGGAATAAATTTTAAATACATTTTTCATGCGGATTTTGCCATTTTTCAAGAATTATGTGCGTAAAACCTGAGAAAGCAGGTATAACTCGGTCTTTATAGTATACATCAGTTATCTGCCGAACTTAGCGATTGCAAGCGTCTTTTTTGACAAATTATGATCAAAATGATCTTTAATTGCAAAACCCATTAATTGGGTGTTGTAACGAGCCTTAATCATTTGGCCAATCAGCACTCTCATACAGGAGCTTTAAAATGAGTATTGTACTGGCGGAACGTGTCCAGAAAGTCAAACCTTCTCCAACTCTCGCTGTAGCAGCAAAAGCGGCTCAAATGAAAGCCGAGGGACTTGATATTATCAGTTTAGGCACAGGCGAGCCTGATTTTGATACACCAAAACATATCAAAGATGCAGCGATTGCAGCGATTAATGCCGGTTTTACCAAATACACAGCCGTAGACGGCATCCCCGAACTCAAGCAAGCTATCCGTGACAAATTCAAACGAGATAATGGTCTTGATTATCAGCTAAATCAAATTCTTGTTTCTGTCGGCGGCAAACAAAGTATTTTTAATCTTTGTGAAGCATTTATTGAGGAAGGTGATGAAGTTTTAATTCCTGCACCTTACTGGGTATCTTATCCTGACATCGTCATTCTTGCTGGCGGCACGCCTGTCATTATGCCATCCACACCGGCTGAGCGTTATAAAATTACAGCAGACCAACTGGCCAAAGCGATTACGCCAAAAACCAAATTGCTGTTTTTAAATAGCCCATCGAACCCATCAGGCGTCGCTTATACGCTGGACGAATTAAAAGCCCTCGGTGAAGTACTTAAGCAACATCCGCAGGTATTAATCGCCACCGATGACATGTACGAACACATCATCTGGACCCAGCCTTTCGCTAATATTTTGAATGCCTGCCCTGAGCTTTATGCACGAACCATTGTTCTTAACGGCGTCTCAAAAGCCTATGCAATGACAGGCTGGCGGATTGGCTACGCTGGAGGCCCTGCTTCGTTGATTAATGCGATGAAAACCGTGCAATCGCAATCGACATCAAACCCCTGCTCTATTGCACAAAAAGCGGCAGTGGCAGCGTTAACGGGTGGAGAAGAGTCCGTGCACGAAATGGTTCGCGCCTTCCACAAACGCCATGACTACATTGTCGACAGACTCTCTGGCATGCCTGGAATCGATGTAATCCCCGCCGACGGAACTTTTTACATTTTCCCAAGTGTACAAGCCATTATCGAGAAACGCGGCTACGCCAATGACATGGAATTTGCTGATAAATTATTACAAGACGAAGGCATAGCGCTGGTACCCGGTTCCGCTTTTGGCAACGAAGGCTGCATCCGCCTCTCCTTTGCCACCAGCATGGAAACGATAATAGACGCCATGAATCGCCTCCAACGTTTCTGCCAATAAAAATATTATCACCAACCCCTTGACCAACAGGCGGAATCTATTTAAAATTCCGCCTCATTCCCCGGTAGCTCAGTCGGTAGAGCGGATGACTGTTAATCATTAGGTCAGCGGTTCGAGCCCGTTCCGGGGAGCCACACCACATAAGGGTTGTGGCGATTCACACCGAAGTTTCGAAATTCTCATGTAGAAGCAATGTAGAAAGTTCATAGTACTTTTTAGCAAACTATGAAATTGTATCTCCGGTTTTTCTGTAGATGGATTTAAAATGTATGAGATACTTCTTAATCTATTTAGCTCAAATTTCAAAACCATCAAATCAAGTTTTCTTTCCCTAATTAAAAATAAGTTCCTTATCTTAGCCATTCTTACATTATTAACAGTGGGGTTAATTGTAGATTTCTTCCTGAATATTTACATAATTAAAGAGACTAATGTATGAATCAAGAAGAATCAGATAAGCAAGCAATAAATCAAAATATCACACAAACAGCACAACATTTGTTACAACAACGATTCTCAACTCCATGCAAGATAAAATCCGTTATTTTTTTAAGTGAGCCCAATCGAAGAAACGTGGTTCTGCGACTTTATTTAGAACACAAATCTAATGATATCCCTGCAAGCATCATTCTCAAGCAGTCCTTGCCCGAATCAACAGATGATAATGACAAAGAGGCTTATGCGAGATTCGCACGAGATTGGGCGGGTCTTGAATTTTTAAGTGGGCTCAAACAATGGCATCATAACGTTCCAAAATTTTATGGCGGTAATAAGGAACATCGATTCATCCTGCTTGAAGATTTAGGTCTTGACCATATTAGTTTGGTTGATTCCTTAACCCTCCTTGATCGAGAAGAAGCAATTGCTGCCTTGACTCGATTTATTATGGCACTAGGAAATTTTCATGCTGCGAGCTTTGGCCATGTTTCGGAATATGAAAATATTCTGCATAACATTAATGAGCAAGCGGAAAGCATACAAGATGAACTTGATTTTATGTTTAATGATTTGCTACCTAAACTTGAGCTAGCCAATAAAAGCCTTGGATTAACTGTCACCCCAGAAATTACCCACGAAGCACAAAGCTTAATTAAATCACTCATTACACCTGGCGCATTTACAGTATTAACCCATGGGGACATTTGCCCAGACAATGTATTTGATCATAAGGATTCTCAAGAATTACAGCTTATCGATTTTGAATGGGCAGTCGTGCGTAATGCGCTACTGGATGGCACCTACTTGCGAATGAGCATGCCTACCTGTTGGTGCGCTAAAGCTATACCCAATGAAGTGATTGAACCTTTGGAAACAATCTATAGAGAAGAATTAAAACGCGCAATACCCGCTGTCTCCGATGATTTAGCTTATATGACGGCTTACACCGAAGCTTGCGGTTTTTGGTTATTGCAACAAACCATTCCTCTTCTAAACTCTGTTATAGATAACGACAGAGTGGGAACATCAGGGCCAACTCCTGAAAACTCTTTATGGAAATCAGAAGAAAATAATGTCAGGCCACGAGTTCTGACACGACTCCAAGCCTTTATTGAGGTGGCTTCAAAAAATGATCAATTACCTCACTTAAGGAAAATGGCACAAAATATATTAAGTGCAGTTAAAACCCGTTGGCCAGATGCGAAGCCACTTGAAGTCTATCCTGCGTTTATGGATCTTAAACCATGAAACGATACATCATAACGGGCACTCCAGGCTGTGGAAAAACCTCTGGTATCATGGGGTCAGGCCTTGCCTTTTTGCTTTAAACCATCATCTTAGCAAAAGGCAAGGCCTGACCCCATGACGCTTTATGACCCCATGACGCTTACGATTATAAATGCTTATAGAGATAATACAGCTATCAGTAATCTTGAGCGGGAGGGTATTAAAGTTTTCTATATTGCAAGGTTTGATGAAATTTTATCTTATTTGAATCCTGTATTAACGGAGCAGGAAAAAAGAATTATTGAAAATGAAATATCAATTTAGTGGTTAAAATTCCCATGAATACTATTCCATTGTACAAAAAAGATGTCCGTGTTTACATTTTGCTAACCAGTGTAGTTATTTGTGGGCTTGCAGGCTCCTTAATTACTGCACCCAAAATTGTGCATTTTGGACTTAACTTTCCTTTTTCAAACATTGTATTTTCTATATTAACTTATCCAATCGTAGATTGTATTTGTGAGCTTTGGGGGAAGCGGGCTGCAAGGCAGGCTATTTGGATAGGATTAAGTAGTCAAGTATTAATTACGCTAATTATACAATGTTCAATTATGGCACCATACCCTTCATTCTGGGGCTCACAGTCCGAATATCAGTTAATTTTATCTACTGGAATCAATGTTGTAATCGCCAGCTTTATCGCTTTTGCTACATCACAGCTACTTGATATTGTTGTTTATCAAAAACTAAAAGAAATTTCGAAGGGGAAAAAACTTTGGATAAGGTCTAATCTTTCTACTTATTTAGGGCAAACTCTCGATTCAATCTTATTTGTTAATATCGTTTTTTTTAATTCACATCAAAAAATTAATCTATTATTAGGGTCAATATTAGTTAAAATTATTTTATCATTTTTGATGACCCCCATCGTTTACTTAATCATCTATGTAGCACATAAATACCTTGACTCGAATACCTTGGCTTTTAAGACTGAAAATACCTTAAGTAAACAATTAGCTTAGATTGATGTTATAAGCTTGTGAGAGACAAAATGTTTATATTAGCAAACAATTTTTACCTTGCTTTCAGCCATAGACAAATAGAATTGTCCAAAATTTACCACTTCCGCTCTCTTTTTAGTTCGGAATATACTTACTAAGGGGAGCCACTCTAAACGTGGCTTTTAGTAAAATTCAAATTTCCTCGTCATCTCTCTGAATACACTTTGTTCACCGATAGCCCGCTAATGTATGTTCAGAATTTTGATTTTCCAAGTACTTCTGCCGAAGTCTTCGTTGTAATTGCCCAAATATTGCTCTTTTGTTGTATAATCAATTTTACAAGACATTTGTATTGAGTTGGATTTTATAAATCTTTTACACAGAGGAATTTGGTATGTTTAAAATGAAAGGCAAGAAGATTCTCACTATGGGGCATTATAATGTATTAGAAGCCCATGAGTTAATCACTCTAAATTTATATTATGACAAACCTGATGACTTAATGGGAAATTTAAGTATAGTGTCTATTGATCCTTTATCTTTCTCGTTGTCTTTTACCTATATATCAAAAAACGGTTTACCTGATACTGCTCTGTTAAATGTTACCACTAACTCAGAAAATAAACTCTGTTTATTATCTAATGGTGGCCAGACATTTCGATTAAATATTTTGGGTGAATATAATTTAGCCACTTTGAGAACTTCAGTTAGCAATTTGGTGCGAGGCAGGGTTAATCTTGAAGAAATTAACTCAGAAGAAGCTCATAATTTTCTACTTCAACAAGTCAAAAATATAACAATGAAATTCGCCGAAATAGCGCATTTTGCTTTAAAAAATTCCAAACCCTCTGATTTTTATTTGCCCAGAATGATTGATATTTTTGATCTGGAGGCATCCATATCGAATGATTATATAGAAGAAAATAAAAAAACAGCAGGGTATGGAATCTAATGCATGCTCTTATCTTATTTATTTGTAAATCTTCAATATTATATAAGCTCCTAATTTAGATAATTCTTCCGAAGCAGTCCGGCAGACGTTCATTGTTTATCTTGCTAGTGGTTCAACCTATGCATGACTTCTATTCCTACAACACATACACATATATCGTGGGGTCAGGCCTCGCCTTTTTGCTTTAAACCATTATCTTAGCAAAAGGCAAGGCCTGACCCCATGACGTGCTGTAATTCTTTTTCATGTTCATTTGTGTGCATGGATAAATTCTCGCAATAATAAACCAGGTCGAGCATGCCTTTGAAAAAGTCCTGTAAATTTTGATTGTTCACAGGCAAGTACCATTCGGTAACCAGCGAAAACTCCATAAATAGGAAATAACAAGAGAGCGATCCCAAGGGCTTCCAACAAGCGATCCTTAGATTCAAAATTCATATAATTTTTAAGACAAGCATCCTTAATCCGCAAATATTTAACATCTTCATCGGTTAGCGCATGATGTTTTTTGATGACATACAAACAATTAAGCAGCGAAAAGAATGGATGTGAAATGGAGATTTCACCTAAATCAATGATGGTGATTTTTTGAGATACACTATCGATGAGCGTGTTGTTGTCATTAAAATCTGGCTGGACAAGCGTTGGCTTAATGGAATAACTAGACAATTTTTCACATAAAACGAATAGTATTGGAGTTAGTTTTTCCAATTCATCCAATTCCATTTCTAACAATCCGTCGGCTATCAATAAGTCTTTTTGTGAAAGTAACTGCTGGTACAACTCCGGAAACTTATCCAATCGCCAATCGGGAACGCCTAAATCAAAAAATATATCAACATGTTCTGCAACTGCTATTTGAAGAGAGGTAAATTGTTCAACCGCCTTGCAAAGCAGCGCTTCATCGAAGTTTTGCTTTAAAATACCTCTTAACGATTTGCCTGAATCTTTCATTAAAAAACAATTTAATTCGGTATTGTGTGCAATAACGGTTGGCACAGGCGCGTGAAATTGATCACTCAATGCTTGGATAATGTTTGCCTCCAATGCCAACTGCTCTGGTGTTTGTTTTAAATAAATGAGGCCGTCTGATGTTGCAAAACGAATTACGTAAGACCAAGGTGTGTCTTGTACAATTTCAGGCAACTTAGTTTTTAATTCATACCCGTGAGATATAAGATAATTGCAAGCCCATTGGATAGTTTCATTATTTGGATTGCTGTTATGTATCATGGGGTCAGGCCTCGTCTTTTTGCTTTAAACCATCATCTTAGCAAAAGGCAAGGCCTGACCCCATGACGCGTGCAATTATGACGCAGCTCGCTTAAATGCCATGGATATATCAAAACCACAGGCATGCGCGTATTTTTCCAATGTTTTCCAACTTGGGTTGCTACTTCCTTTTTCCAATCGAGAAATGTTACCTTTTTGTGTTCCCATTCGCTCTGCAAGCTGTTCTTGCGTTAATCCGGCTTTTTGACGCATCGAAAGTAATGAGTCAATCAATGCAAATTCTGACTCTAGTGCGTCATAGGCTTGCTTTACGTCCTCATTTTTAAGTGCTTTATCTTTTAATGTTTTAAGGTTCATAATTTTTCCACCTCTCGTTTTCTCTGCAAAGCCAAATTCAATTCCTGCTTTGGGGTTTTTGCACTTTTCTTTACAAAAGCATGCAAAACCATAATATGCTTACCCTTCACGGACATATCAGGGGGTCAGGCCTTGCCTTTTGCTTAAAACCATCATCTTAGCAAAAGGCAAGGCCTGACCTCATGCCAATGTTCTCTACGCGTTATCATTTATGTTAAAATATTGATCATTTTTTATTACATAGGGTTTTCGTTATGCCTAACTCTTTTCATTTAGAAGGTGTAGAGGCCTTCGACAAGCATGATTATCAGACAGCAAAAACTTTATTTCTACAAGCTATTGAAAAAAATCCCGAAGAAGCTGACAGCTACTTGTTTCTAGGAAAATCTTATTTTTTCTGTGATGAAAAAAGCGAAGCTATTGTTCATTTAAATATCATGGGGTCAGGCCTTGCCTTTTGCTTTAAACTATCATCTTAGCAAAAGGCAAGGCTTGACCCCATGACGGTTGAGGCTTGACCCCATGACGTTTGTTTAAATGTTTATATAAATAATATGTAGCTGATTTATTGGAGGAGTTTTTTTTGAAAATACTAGAAAGAGAAGAAAATCTATACGGAGCTATCTATATTAGGCTTCAACTTTCCGACCCTAAAGATATTGGTTTTTTTAATAAATCTAATTTATTACACAACCTGCTTACATTACCAAAAAAGTTTCATTCGATTGTAAGATCAGAACCTCCAGCTGTGCTGAGAAGGGATAATGAAGAGATATCTATCAAATCCACCATCGGTGGCGGATATGGTTTCTATTCCAATCCTTATATAACTGCTGAAGAATTTTTAACCTATCTTCATTCTCATGGCCTAATATCAAGTAATCCTTTTAATTCTGACAATATTACGACATGTAGTAACGAAGAAGATTTAACAGCCACACCTTTTTATATATGACCCCCATAATTTAGACCACACAAAAGTAAAAATTTCAGAGATAATAGCCTCCAACTAGCATATCATGGGGTCAAGCCTTGCCTTCTGCTTTAAACTATCATCTTAGCAAAAGGCAAGGCTTGACCCCATGACCCTTATTTGCTTTAAACCATCATCTTAGCAAAAGGCAAGGCCTGACCCCATGACGTTTTTGACCCCATGACGTTTTAAACCATCATCTTAGCAAAAGGGCAAGGCCTGACCCCATGACGCACATGACGCAATAAACCCGTGTAACGATGTAAATCACCATATTTCTTGTAGTAACTTATAATCAACACCTGGAAGGAAAATATCCTTCACAGGCGCAGCATTGGGATTAATCGCATATACAGAGGGATCAATATTTGCTTCACGAAGAATTTCTTCATCAATACAATAATTGCCAGTAAATTCGCAAGCCCGCTTAAGCGATATTAGAAAAGCCGCTTCTGCATAAACTTCAGGACGGTTACTGCCTTGAACAACTGCATTGTCAAAATTCTCCATCAATGTTTTTGTTGCAATGGGTCGTTCTTGCCATAAAGAATTGACTGCAATACCCAATGGTTTAAATTCCTCCGCCATCCCAAGGGTCGAAAAGCTCATGCCATATTTAGAAATTGAAAATAATAAATGATGCTCACAGGCTTTTTTGGCCGCTTCTATATTAAGCGGAGGTGAAATATTAATAATATGCGGGTTGGATGATATTTTTAGATAAGGGGCACAGGCCTTTGAAAAGAAGAATGTAGCGAATACATTTTTCATCACATTATGAAACATTTCAGCAGTCGTATCTTGCGTATTTTTAAAATTAAAAATACTGAAGTTGTTGATAAGAACATCTAAGGTTCCAAATTCATCAATAATGGTCTTAACGGAATCGTTTATTTGTTTCTCATTGGCAAAATCAACTGCAATTAACGTTGAGTTATGCGAAATTTCTATTTGATGTGTCACCGAATCTGATTTATCAGCAATCATTACGACATTTGCACCATTCGCCGCATATTTTTGAGAAAGAGCCAGACCACCCCCACGATTTCCTGCCGTAATCACAACTGTTTTATTTTGGAATGCTGCCATTTTATTCATCCTAATTTATTTTAGCTGATTGTATTCGATGAATAACATTTAACAAAAGTCCACTTCTTGTAAATTCAACAATTTCGTAAGTTCTCTGTAATTTGTCTTATCAACGTCATGAAAAATAACATAATCATAAACATAGGCATCAGAAAGGTAATGGGATATTATTAACGGCAACACATCACCTATTGATACCTTTGATTGCCAGGCCAAAGAGTTGCCTGAAGCCAGGTTACGAATTTTTTGTGTTATTGAAGATTATCCAAAAAGAACACAAAGATTTTTTTTAAAAAACCATTTATAAAAAGTAATAATTACAGGAGCTAATATGCTTAACATAAAATCAGGCCTATCAACATGGCTCCGTTCCCCAAAAATAAGAGAATGGCGGGGTTTAATTTTATTTGCATTTTTTTTGTTTACAGGACGTTCTGCTATAGCCGATTGGAATCGAATTCCTACGGGTTCCATGGAACCGAGTATCTATGTTGGTGACTTAGTGTTAGTCAATAAGCTGGCTTATGATTTAAAAGTTCCATTTACTACACTGCATATTGCAAAATGGGCTGAACCAAAGCGAGGTGAAATAGTCGTTTTTTATAAGCCTGGAAATAATATGAGAATGGTAAAAAGAGTCATCGGTACACCAGGCGATGTAATTGAAATGAAAGATAATTATCTGATTATTAACGGACAAATGACTCAATATGAAGGAACAAATATTCCTTTGAGTTATAAACTACCGCATGATGAAAGAAACATGGCCGTGGTTGCTACTGAGCACTTACCCGAGAAGGCGCACGCAGTTATGGCGCTTCCCTCGCAGCCTGCCATGCGTTCATTTGGCCCCATCAAAGTTCCCGCGGGCGAGTTTTTAATGTTAGGTGATAATCGAGACAATAGCGGTGACTCGAGATATTTTGGATTAGTAGCTCGTCAACAAATTGTTGGTAGAGCAGAACGGGTGCTAGTATCTTGGGATAGCGAAGATTATTACAAACCACGGTTTGAGCGGTTCCTGCAACACCTCATCTAGGTTTGAGTACAATTGCTTCCAGACTGTGCACCTTAATCCCATGTTAGGAGAGCCTGAGTGAAAATACGTTCTTTGTTAATTTATTTATTAGCAAGTACGATGGCTTTTTACCTGCCGGGAACCGTGAATGCCGCTGGTCTTGTATGGACGTTTACCCCATTAACCGAGACATCCATATCCGTGCCAGGTAATGGTACGGCCACCGTACAATACCTGGTGACAAATCAATCGGCAAAGTCACATAGATTAGTGATGACGCCAATAACAGGCATCACACAAACGACCACAGGCGCGGGGATTTGTAGCAACCCGTTTACTCTACCGTCCAAGGGGTCGTCTTGTACCTTATCGTTACAGGTTCAAGGCAGTCAATTGACGCATTCGATTACGGATGGCCCGATAGTTTGCGAACAGGGTTCTACTCTGCAATGTTACAAGCCTAATCCATCAGATGTTTTAAACATCACCGTGGGGGCGAATGACACGACACTTTCGGCCAGTGTATCAACACTCGGATTATCGGTTAATGACATGGGATTAAATGCCGCACTCACCGGCACACCGAGACGGATTACCATCACTAATACTGGGGGAAGCCCTGCAACAAATGTGACTTACCTCCCATCACCTGCACTCCCAAGTGGCACGACGATTAGTCCAGGAAGTTGTGGCACGATACCAGCGTCTGGCTCCTGTGTGTTAACAATTACACCTGGTAACACACCGAGTGCGGCATCAGGCGATACCAACCCAACCCCCATTACGTTAACTATTTCAGGCTCAAATACCAATACACTGACACCAGCTATTAACATATTAACCTATGGCAGTGTCTATCAGGGCGGTTATATTTATGCCGTGGATGATACTACGCCAGATACAGGCAGCATTGGGGGGAAGGTCGCCGCATTAACGGATCAATCCGCTGGTGTCATTTGGAGTTCAGATGGGAATAGTTCAGTAAGTTATGTTGCTATTTTAGCAATAGACGAACTATCAACCCCCCTTTCCCCGTCACCGACATTGCCTTCTTATCCCCCCGGGACTCCCGCTTACGTTGCCTGCGATGGCAAAAGCGATGGAGCTTGCAATTCCTCAAATATAGTATCTTATTATAATTTTAACAGGGCAGCAGGTGGGGCTGCACCTACCCCCCTCGATCAATACGCGGCGGGTCTCTGTAAAGCCACCATTAGTGGTGAGAGTGATTGGTATTTGCCCGCTATTTGTGAGGAGGGATATGATGACTCAGGCAGTGGTACTGGTTGCGGCACACAAGCTTCACCAACTATACAAAACATGTTGTCGAATTTATTTGATGCCGGGGTAGGGGCGATTTCAGGGGAATATTGGAGCTCTACTGAGTGGTCCGGTGACCCTACTCAATATGCATGGAGTCAGACGTTTGATCTGGGTAACATACCGCAGAACACCTTCGATAAGACTTACAACACTATCAGGGTACGTTGTTCTCGGGTGTTAACACCGTGATTACCTATAACCACTAAAGAGTTTTCAGATACTACAATCACGAAATTGTAGATATTGTACGCTGGGGAATAAGCCAAAAGGACAGACCAGATTATGAACGATAAAAAAATGGCGGAATACGATGGTGGATGTTTATGTAATGAGACCACTTTTACCGTTCGAGGTGAGCCTGAAAATCCTCATCTGTGTTCATGCACCATGTGTCAAAAATCTTCTGGTGCACCAACTGTTGCGTGGGTTGAGTTTCATTTAAAAAATTTTGAATGGACGGGGAAAATCAACCCGGCTTTTTATCAATCGTCAGAGAAGACTCGACGATATTTCTGCCAAAAATGCGGGGGCCTGTTAGCAACGTTTAATAAGGGATATCAAAATGTTTGTATTACCATTGCCTCGTTGAAAAACCCCAATCTGATAACCCCCAATGAGAAACACAGCTATAAAGAAAGTGCGCCTTCATGGTGGGCGCCTCATATTTTAAAAAACCAAAAAGGAAAAACTGACATTACTGGAGAGGTTTAATAGACCTCTTCCTGTCGCTACACGTGTGGACATTTAACCAAGAGAATATCAAGACGACCAAGAGTGTCAGTTAAATCAAGTAGTTATAAAATTCCTGGCAAGATTCAACATCTTCCTATAGAAAAAGGATGAATAACCTCTGTCCCATTTGCTAAGATAGAGCCAATAATTATCCATATGTGAACCTATGACTAATCAATCACTGCAAGAATTGAGCAAAAAACCCACCATAGAACAAATTGAAAATGAGTTGTTTTATTTAAAGAATGGCTTCCCAAAAGATGGGGTTCAAGCGGCAATTGATCAACAATCCGCAATAACTCCCAAACTAATCACCTGCTTGAGTAAAGCTATTGAAGATGTGAGCCGTGTCGAGGATAACGATATTGGCCACTTGTTTGCTGTTTTTTTATTATCACAATTCCAGGAAAAAAAAGCTTTCGAGTTGATAATTCGCCTTGCGCGATTGCCTGAAGAAGATATTGACTATTTAATTGGTGACTGCATAACCGATGATTTACAACGATTTATTGCATCAACTTATAACGGTGATTTGCCAGCCATTAAAAATCTCATAGAAGACACTGAAGTAAATCTATGGTCACGCGTTGCCGGAATAGAATCGTTAATAATTCTTATAAACGAAGAGAAGCTGGAAGTTGACGAAACGGCGTTATATTTATCAAGCCTTTTCACTCATCCTTCATTTTCTAATGACCACCACCTAATAGCTTACTTAATATTGTCTTGTTGTGCTTTAGATCCACAACGGTTTCATGATGAAATACACAAAGCTTTTGAAGAACAAAAAGTTGATACCTTTGTTGTAGATAGGGCTGACTTCAAAAAAAGTTTAGCTAACCCAGAGGCATATAAAACTAATGGCAATTATACATTAATTAAAGACACCATTGCTGAACTGCAATATTGGCCTTGTTTTGAAGATTCAGAGGTCAGTGTACCTGATTCCATGATTTCAAAACCTATTATCCAGGACGCTCCTAAAATAGGGAGAAATGAACCCTGTCCATGCAATAGCGGAAAAAAATATAAACAATGCTGTTTAACGCCATAAGAAATAGGTGAATTGAATTGTAGAAAATTTATGACACACGCGTGGAATCAATCCATCAGTATAGATGAGAAAAAAGCGAAACAACTTATTGAGTCGCAACATCATATTCCCATTAAAATGTTCCGTTTATTGGACGAAGGATGGGATAACCTGGTTTATCTTGTTAATGAAACCATTATTTTCAGATTTCCTAAGAGAGAACCTGGATTAACCTGCATAGAGAATGAAATTGCATTACTGCCTTATATAGCGAGTCAAGTATCCTTCCCACTCTCATCTCCAAAATGGATCGGTAAACCTACAGATTTATATCCCTATCCATTTGCAGGTTATCCAATGATTCCAGGCAAACCAGTATCAGATACAACTCCATCGCTAATTGCCGACACCGAATTTGCAATTAAACTCGCTTCCTGGCTGGGTGAACTGCATTCTCTGCCTGTTAAAGAGGAACATCTTTCATTAATCAAAGGTGATCAAAGATGGCGGTATGATGTAAATCATAGGGTTTTGCAATGCACGGAAAAACTTATACAGTATGAAAATTATTTTTTACAATCAGGTTTTGATAAAGCGATATTGCTTGAGATAATAGCGTTGTTACCATCGTTAGTATTCCAGGAAAATAAAAAATCCTATTTACATGCGGATTTATACAGCAGACATGTAGTCGTTAATCCACAAACATTTACTCCATCTGGACTAATTGACTGGGGTGATATGCATATAGGTCATCCGGGTATTGATTTGGCCGTTGGAATGATTTTTACCGAGGAGACATTTCAGGTATTTCTTAACACCTATGGGGCTATTGATGATGGCACGGTTAATCTTTTATTGTTTCATTCTTTTTGCCATCACATGAGTTTTTTACCTTATACTTGCGAACAAAATAAGGACAACCTGAAAAAATGGGCAGCCATGGTTTTAGCACGGGCTATCAGTGAAATTAAAAAAAGAGCACTATCAATTTAAGTGTTTGAAACAGGATTTACACCTCCATACTAAGAGAAATAGAAAATGACTAATTTAGACATTGTAAAGGCCTATCAAGATGCAATATGGTTACAAAAAGATATCAGTGCTATCGATAAATTTTTTGATGAAACAGCAATAGTCCATAGTCCTGTTGAAGCAACTAAAGGCACTGAAAAGATGAAGGCCGTTATCTTACAATGGCATAAAGCATTTCCCGGATTAAAAGTAGTGTGGGATGATTTTATTTGTGATGATGATAAAGTTGTTAGTCGTTGGCATGCACAAGGATTACACGAAGGCGAATTTCTAGGTAACCCGCCATCAAAATCGCTGGTTAAGTACGCGGGTGTTACAATTTATCAATTATCAAATCAAAAAATAATACAATATTGGGCATTCGTTGATCTGTACAATTTACTAAAAAGCATAAAAATATAAATGGTAACTCAATCACTAAAAATACCGAAAAATAGTATTATTGAACGCTATTTATAGAGTAAGCTAATCGCTCGATTTTACTTTAAGGAATTATTCTTCACGTTTTTTTAAAACAGTTTAAATCAAACCCAACGTCATTGAGATTAAAATAAGTTATGCGCTTACTGCTATTAAGGATAATAAATGAAGGCTGTAATTTTAAAATGTATCGCTATTTCAAATTTGTCATTGTTATTAATGACAATAGCTGCAGACAATACTTTTGCTGACGGTGTGCGTGTCACCGTATTAGCTGGTGGCAGTTCTTATGCTCTAAGTAAACAGGGTCGAATATTTTTCCCTGCCCAAACATTTAGAACAGATACCTTCAACGTCTTCGGAAATGAAATCAATTTTGCATCCGGGGCGGGGTTCGCTTACGAAAAAACGCTTGATTCCAATAAAAACATCCCCTGGAATATATTTCGAAGCGTTTCTATAGGCGTAAATGCTTATTACAATGAAGGCTCGCAAAATGGTTCGGTATATGAATATAGTTTACCGGATTTTAATAATGCCACTTACAACATGAATATTAAAAGTTACCGGCTAATGTTGGACACTGAATGGGATTTAACGCCTCTACGCTTCGGTATTATGCCATTTGTTGAAGCAGGGATTGGTGGTGCTCAAAATACAATGAGCTTCCAGAATATACCCCGGCCAAATATTGGTGCTGATGGTGGCTATTATAAGCTTTCTGGTGATTCAAACACGCAATTTGCCTATGAGATTGGTGCAGGACTTAAAATACCGGTGAACAGTAGCTTTACAATTTCTGCCCGTTATCTGTTTGTCGATAAAGGAAAAGCCGAAAGTGAACTGATAGACCCACAAACAGGCGTAGAGCTGGCACGCCCTATCCAGACCAATGTTCAGTCGCAATCGGTATTATTTGGCTTAAGTTACTTATTTGGATAACTATACATGCAAAATATTCTACAAAAAAAACTGGCTTTCTTATTTATATTTGCTCTATTTGGTATGACACAAGCCTACTCAAAAAGCACGCCTCCCTTGTCTATTGTAGCCCAGGAGAGCGTTCAAAATATGTTGCCCAACACAACTCAGAGCATAACTTATACTATTAAAAATAACGTCCCAATTGCCCCGGTTATGCTAAATATGAGCACATCCAGGACCAAACTAACGCCATCATCCTCCTTTACTACATGGCAAATTACCGATGATTGTGTATACAAGGGGATGAATCATTACATAGCGCCTAACGGGCTTTGCCATGTTATCGTTACTATTGACGCAGGCAGTACGGCCGCTCACATAGAGCAAAATCTTATTATAAATTATGGCCCCACTTTCCAAACCATTGCACCCGCTCCCGTATTAAGTTTTGATATTAGCCCAAGCGCTACCGGATTCTTTTTTACCATCCAGCCTGCTGGAAATAATATGCTGGTGAATACGACCCAACACCTGAGCTGGACTGTACAAAATACCACGGCGAGTAACATTGCCATTAATAATGCAACCATCAATTTTACTGTCGCATCGCCCTTAATAGCAGCGCCCACGTTTGCTAATGATTGCGGTAGTACTGTTACAGCAGGTGGTGGCATTTGTAATATTACAACCACTATTCAAGCGCTTGGTAGCGCAGGTGAGGTAAATCAGTATCTCGCTATTCCCTACGATGCCGGGAAAACCCTTATTGTTGACCAACCAACCAATTTTTCCATCCGGTCAAACGCCAATACCCGCACCTTCTCGTTTGAGAATCTATGCCCATATGATGTCTGGATAGCGTTCGTTGGTGGCGGGCAAATTAATGGCTGTGCTACCGATACCGATTGTGACAATAAACCCAATGTGATCCCCGGGACTTTTGCCTGTGATCCGACAGCCGATGCCGGAGCGGGTATTTGTAACTGGAAAAATCCGACACCTGCGGGCGGTGATTACAGGGTGCTTGCAAATGGCGGCACCAAAGATGTCACCTTAATTGAAAATGTATATGCCCTATCCTCAACCCAACACTTGGTATGGAGCGGGGTAATAGGCGGCAGAACCAGTTGCACCAGCTCGGGTTGCTCTACGGCTGACTGCGGTGGAGGTCAGGGAGGATGCCCTGTTGGACAAGGATTGAGTCAACCCGCACAACAAGCAGAACCTACGTTTCAGCAAGAATCTGACTTTTATGACATCACCGGCATTAATGGCATCAATATTCCGATGTCTATTGAACCCCAAGGTGTCACGCGAGATGCATTCAATCCTTATACTTGTGGCGCCCCTGGTATTACGACCGACCAGGCTAGTACCGGTGGAACGATTGGTGGTTGTACATGGAATTTTGTGCCACCCAGCAACAGCTATATCTGGGTTGCTAATGGTGGTGCGCCCTGCACGGCTAACAATGAATGTAATGAAGCAGGGGGTGAGGCTTGCGGTTTATCTGTCACCAATATCGCGCTTAACTCAGCACAAAACACCTGCGGGATTTTTGAGGGTTACTGGACGGCCGATCAAGTATGCGGCATCAATTCGAGCTACTCGCAAGCGCCCTATTTTTGCAACAATCCAGCGACCAATGGCACCTTTACAAATATGTATCAATGCAGTGGCACGGGCTATGATCAATCTTGCTATAATTCATCCAACTCAACAACCTGCTGTGGTTGTCAGAATTGGCAGGAGGCTCCAACCAACATAGTGCTCCCCTCAAACCCGGCAATTGTTCCGCAATGTAATGTTACAGGGAATAATTCCAACAATGCTGTATGGAGTGCAAATGCGCTGCCAACGCTAGGTTGGTATAAGGCAGCATGCCCACCCTTTTACGTCTATCCCTTCGATGATAAAAGCAGTACCTTTAGCTGCACCAATAATCCTGGTGGCGTAAACTCCACCAACTATAAAATTACTTATTGCCCTGGCGGGAGATCGGGAGCACCTGTAGGGGTTACTCCTAATCCTTAAGGTGTTTTAAACGAGGCCGGAGCCATGTTTGTTGGCTCCGCCTTCATAAGTTTCACAAAGCTTTAATTTATCTCAAGGCGCACTTCATTCGGTTGAAGTTTGAATGTTTTTATTTCTTTCGCATCCAAATTAATTTTTTTCATATCCAGCATTTGAACGGTTGGATTTGCATAAGTTTTAACATAATAGATAAGGTTTTTTGCGTCTGCCGCTGATAACCATTCTGTTATTTCAAAACCATCGGCACCACCACCGTAGGGATTTTTGGCCGAAAGCTGTATCGAACCGGGCGGAACATCAAAGTTATTCAAGATATGAAATACTGTCGCAACCTGTTTATCGGCGGTGAGATTGGTAGGGGCAGATACAGCATACGCAATCGCACGGATGAAACGAGAGGGTGAGAGAAAATCACCTGGCATGCCATGTAACCCACTTCCCGAGGATGGCGGGGTAAAACTTGTGCCGTTAATATCCAGGGGATTAGCCTCTTTCGCCGATAAATTGGAATATATACCGATATTAGCCAGTTGATAAGCAAAATTGGGGTCATTAGTCATTACACCCGTCGGGTTATCATAAATGAATAATTTTCCTTTATTATACTCAATGACAATGCTTTTCCCCGTAGAATCATGCAAGGTCATGTGAACAGGCACAGCGCCTTTAAAGGGTGCGTGCCCAGTCTTATTGATCATAATATCTTGAAATCCGTTTTTCACTTCATCAACGGTTGCAAAGTTTGTCAGTGCGTAGGTCAGCATTTCATATGACGCGATTGAATTTGCTGCATTTTCGGCCGTCACATCTTGATATACAGATGTATTTGGCGCATACAATAGCCCGCCAGTCATACCTTTTTCATTTATACCATCGACTAAAATGGGTAACTGTATGCCATTCATGCCGATTGCCGCATATTTGGTTTTCCATGCTTTACCGACATGCCCGTCTATGCCAGTGCCTTGATAATTAAAATTTCGAGGAATAGCTATTGGCGTGGATTGCAGATCTATACCAAACTCGAGTGTACGGCCATAAACATAACTATTGTCACTGGATTTGACGATGAAGGACGTACAAGCATCGATGGAGAGTGGGGTAAGACTTAATCCCAAAGCCACCATTGCGGAAACAATCGGCGTTAGCATTGCTTTTTTCATATTTTATTTCCTTATCAAATATGGAAAAACGGTTCTCTGCTAATTATATACCTAAAATTAGACGTTAAGGACATCAGACTTTCTAATGGCTAATGGAAGTGTTCTCCAACATGCCATGCATATTCGGGTGCTTAAAGAAATCGTCGCCATAAATTGTCCCCGAGATGTTATTGGCCTATGCTGTATGATAAAGCCCAATTTTTCTGAATTACATTTCACTTTACAGGCCAGGAAGGCCGAGCGAAACATACAATAAGGATAGTGTCATGAAAAAAAAGACTAACGATTTGAAGCAGGAAAAAAAACAAATGCATGATGAGACGATGCACCTTGGTGTTGGAGGGGATAGTCATCAAATTGCCCAAGGAGACACGCCTGTATTAACCACACAGATCGGCACGCCGATCGCTGATGATCAAAACTCGCTCAAAATGGGGGCAGAGGGTCCGGCGCTTCTTGAAGATTTTATTTTACGTGAGAAAATTTTTCATTTTGACCATGAACGCATTCCAGAACGCGTAGTGCACGCACGGGGATTCGGTGCGCATGGTTTTTTTGAGACGTATCAATCGCTGTCTGATATTACTCAAGCCCATCTTTTTCAAAAAAAGGGCGAAATCACACCTGCTTTTGTGCGCTTCTCGACCGTCGCCGGCAATAAAGGGTCGGTTGATTTAGCGCGCGATGTTCGCGGTTTTGCGGTTAAGCTTTATACACAAGAGGGAAATTGGGATATTGTTGGCAACAACATTCCTGTATTTTTTATCCAGGATCCAATGAAGTTTCCTGATCTGATTCATGCCGCTAAAGATGAACCGGATAGCGGTTTCCCACAAGCACAAACGGCGCATGATAATTTCTGGGATTTCATTTCCCTGACACCTGAAAGCATGCACATGGTTATGTGGATTATGTCCGACAGAACTATCCCGCGCGCGTTTCGTTTTATGGAAGGCTTTGGTGTTCATACGTTCCGAATGATCAACAATAAAGGTGAATCTACTTTCGTAAAATTTCACTGGAAACCCAAATTAGGCTTACAGTCAGTTACCTGGGATGAGGCGGTTAAAATTAATGGAGCAGACCCTGATTATCATCGCCGTGATTTATGGAATGCTATTCAAAGTGGCGCTTTTCCGGAATGGGAATTAGGTATCCAGGTATTTGATGAAAAATTCAGAGAATCATTTCCCTTTGATGTCCTGGATTCGACAAAACTTATTCCTGAAGAAGAAATACCGGTCACTATTATCGGGCGTCTTGTGCTTAATAAATGCGTTGATAATTTTTTTGCGGAAACAGAACAAGTTGCTTTTTGCACTCAAAACATCGTCCCGGGAATAGATTTTACTAATGATCCCTTATTACAAGGACGGAATTTTTCTTATCTTGACACGCAATTAAAACGTCTGGGAAGTCCTAATTTTACTCACCTCCCCATTAATGCACCCAAATGCCCCTTTGCAAATTTTCAACAAGACGGCCACATGGCTTTTCATAATCCTAAGGGGCGTGCTAATTATAATCCTAACTCTTGGGATGAGGGGCCACGAGAATCACCAAAAGGATTTCACTCTTATCCCGAAGAGCTTCAGCATGCGACAAAATTAAGAATTCGCCCGGAAAAATTTGCTGACCATTATAGTCAGGCACGTCAGTTTTATATAAGCCAACTCAGCATTGAACAAAAACATATTGCAGACGCTTTAATTTTTGAATTAAGCAAGGTGGAAAAAGAAGCCATTAGAGTACGCATGGTAGCGCATCTTCTTAATATCGATAAGGATCTTGCGGTAACTGTAAGTGATGGCTTAGGACTAAAAAAATTACCCAAAGCCTGTGATGCGGCCAAACCCACTGTCGAATTACCTTCTTCACCCAAATTAAGCATTTTAAAAAATAATCCAAAAACCCTTGAGGGTCGGCGTGTTGGCATTATATTAGGCGACAATATCGATGCAAAAATCTTTAATGACTTAACAAAAGACATCGCGAAGGAAAAAGCGTCTTATACTATTATTTGTCCAACTATTAGTGGTGTTTCATTAAAAGACGGTACTCATGTACTGGCCAATGAGAAGATAGGGGGCGCACCAGCGGTCTTATTTGATGCCGTGGTATTAATGATAGGAAGCCCTGCATCTTTACAAGAAAAACAAAAGTTACATGAGTTTATTTCTGATGCATACGCGAATTTTAAATACATTGGCTATGTACCTGAGGTTGAATCATTTTTAACAAACAATCCTTTGATAACATTAGACAAAGGGTGCATTAAACTGGATTCCTCTTCCTCTGTTTCAAGCTTTATTCAAAATTGTCGTTCTATTCGTTTTTGGGATAGGTAAAGGCGGCTTGTTCCCGTATTACGCTTCGCTAATACGGGCTACATCGGGGAATTTATTACATAAAGTAGCCCGTATTAGCGAAGCGTAATACGGGACAGATCTCTCAATTCTCACCGCCCCAATCCACTTGCAAAATACCTTCTTTTATATATCGATGAATACTTGAATGGGGCCAATCCACAGGGGCTACAACATGTCCATGCTTCACAGGATTATAATGAATATAATCAATATGCTTCTGAAGATCATTTTCATCTCTTATTCGATGCTCCCAAAATCGCTTTTGCCATAGATCAAATTCCCCGCGATTGTTTTTACTCATAAAATTTTTTTTATTTATTTCTTGAGTGAATCGTGTTTTGATGAGCCTCCAACGTAAAGAATAAGAGCAATCATCTCTGGGCAACTCCCAAACCACATGTAAATGTTCTGGAAGTACTGCTATAGCGTGAGTAGTAAAATGGGCTTTTTTTCGAACATGGCGAAATGCCTCGCCCAATAAATCTATGTATTGAGTTAAATAATTAGAATCTCGGTTTTGAAGCGTTAGAGTAAAAAAATAAGTTGCCCCCGCTGTAAAATCGCGGCGATAGTTGACCATATTAATAATCCCTTCGGTTGGAAGTTGAATCATAGGGTTCATGGGGGTGTTTTTCAAGAGAATTTTCCCGTATTACGCTTCGCTAATACGGGCTACATCGGGGATCTATACAGTAACCCGTATTAGCGAAGCGTAATACGGGACAAATCTCTCAATTCTCACCAGCCCAATCCGCTTGACCATGGTAAAAATCCCTTCGGTTGGTAGTTAAATTATAGTGGTTCATGGAGGTGTTTTTCATGAGAATTTTCCCCGTATTACGCTTCGCTAATACGGGCTACATCGGGATCTATACAGTAGCCCGTATTAGCGAAGCGTAATACGGGACAGATCTCTCCATTCTCACCACCCAAATCTAGTGTATTATTATGAGTTTTAAGTATTATCGGATTAATAAAAATGCCTCCATTTCCCTTCACCTTAATTGATTTAACACATTCACTCACGCCTTCAATACCTTCGTGGGATGGCTCTTGTGGCTTTTCTGTAAGTACCCTGCTTGAGTATGCAGACTGTGATGCAGAGGTAAAATTTAAAGTACAAGACTTAAGCTTGCATGCCGGGATGGGAACACATATGGATGCGCCAGCTCATTGTATGCCGGGCGGTAAAACTGTCGATCAAATTTCGCTAAATGATTGCCTGGCGCCTTGTGTAGTTATTGATGTTGAGGCCATCGCGGATGAATATTTTCTACTCTCAAAAAAAGATATTGAACAGTTTGAACAACAACATGGGCGTATTAATGCCGGAACCTTTATTATCGTTCGCACAGGATGGGATAAATACTGGTCAAATCCCTCACAATACCGCAATGATTTACAATTCCCGTCCATTTCTATCGAGGCAGCACAGTATTTACTAAAGCGAGATATTATCGGGATAGGTATTGATACATTAAGTCCAGATACAGCTGAAAGTGGTTTTCCGGTACATAAAGCATTATTAGAACGAGGCAAATACATTATTGAGAATATAGCCTTTGCTGACCGCATGCCTCCTGTTGGCGGCTATACTCTCATCGCACCTCTTTTAATTGCGGATGGTACAGAAGCACCAGTCAGGTTAATTGGATTAGTGCCTCATCAACATTCAAAAGAAAAATAACATTAATTAAATTTAGGCAAAAAATAAGAAAGTTTATTTTCCGCCACAAATATCCCCATTTGGAAAAGCGTATAACAACCAAGCTTTTCCTTAATTGAGGCAATATTACGCTCAACAGTTTTAGGGGAAACGAGATTTATTTTAGAAATGACCTGGGCAGATTTTCCCAGAGCAAGCCATCTCAAACAATCTCTTTCATTTTCTGTTAAATAAGCACTTGCTTTGAAATTTAATGTTTTCTTCCCTTTTTTCTGTAACGGTAAACGCTTGGGATTGCCATTAACAAGTTCGGTAGGGCGCGTGTCTATAATAGTTGATTGCTCAACTGACGTGGAGTAATCATAAACTTCCGACAGTTCTTTAACGGTACTTAACTTCTCTTTGAATAAATCAATAAAGAGGTGCAAACAGTCCATTTTTTCCAACATTCGCTGGTTTAAACCCTCATCCGCGCGCATTCCACTAAAATGGAAAGAGTGGGACATGTCGTTAAAATGTTGGGTAATGCTTAAGGTGTGGCTTTGATTAAAATCCGCAGCCATTTTATAAAGCTCTTGTTGTTTCTTATCCAGCGCTTGAAAGTCCCAGAAATCATAATCATATTTGCTCTTATATTGCTGGGGTTGTATCAAAATATCTTTTTTAACGTGTTCGCGTGTCAAATATTGTTCCGCATAATCAGCTTTCGACCCAAGACAATACGCATTCCCTTCAGCATCCAGTGCCGTATAGCCAAAAAAAGTCACGCCTAAAGTTTGCAAAGGAGAACAAAGCTCATTTATCATCGAATGATATTTTAAGCAGGGATGCAGACTATCATGCTTCATTTATATTCACCTGATTGACTAAATTTCAACCATTCTACACTAATTTTTCATAAATTAAAATACTATTTGTTCATTATTTATTCAAATATGGGCGCTCGCCCTCTTTTCCTGACAGTCTTAATATATGTCCGACTTGCGACGTTTTTATGCCCAAAAAAATTACATACAATAGCCCTCACATTCCAAATGAGAAAAATTTAGTCATGCATGGAGTAATTGAGTCTTTCAAAGAAACCGTTTTATCGGATGCGTCTTGGCCTGAACGAGCAGAAAGCTGGCCCCAAAATCGTCATCTGGACGACTACTGGCGGTTATTGCTGGCGCCCTGGACTTTCAAATCGTTAAGTGAAGAGCCAAAGCTGCCTGATATTATGGCCTTATTATCATTAGCCTGGATTGCTCAAAAGCCTTTGCCTATTATGGACCCTGTTGATTTTCTGCAAAGAATAAATCCTGGCAATAAGCCTATTATAGTTGATATCGGCATGGGCGATGCTCACGCGTTAAAAGAAATAAAGGAACGGGAAGGATTTGTAACGGTGGGTTTAGGACTGCATGAAATTAATCCGGCCAATGCTCCCTTTCTTGATCTGTTAATTTATAGCCCTGTTCCTAATGGCGCCTGGGCCAATCGGGTTTTTAATTATTTGCGCGGTAAAGTAGCACTCGTCTGTGAAGCATATGGTGCCTCAACTTACGCTGCGGGTGAATCCAATCCCATCGAAGCGTCTATCTTTGCCGGTTTATTATTAGCACCAGGTGCTACTGCCAAGCTGATTGTTTCCTCTATCCCGGAAGAAGACGAGGAACAAAGTCCTCTAGGTTTTGCTTCCCAGCGACAACGTCTGGTTCATTTTTTTAAAGAACACTTAGGCCTAGAAATGACCATCTCACGCACCTATATTAGCTCACGCCTAAAGCCTGGAACACATTGTGTTGATTATCATGTAGAAATTAAACGAGATGTTGATGCGATAGTTACTGAAAAATCATTAGAAGAATTATTTGCCTTGGCAAAAGCGTACATTGGAGTATGCCGTGTCATTCCTAAAAATACACAAGCAGGGGAATTTGGGGAATTTGGCATCCGCGCCCGCACATATACTCGTGAACAAGAAGAAATCCAGTGGGAAGGGAAAAACCTTTCTCAAAATATACTCTCTCGCACGGTTCGATTTACAGGCGAAAAAGATGAGAATCCGACGTTTACCCTGCGCTTTACCAACGACATAATGGATGATTTTATTATCCGTTTTTCAGAATATTATTTAAATAATAAGCAACAACCAGAATGGGCTATAGCCGTTAATAAAGACAGGGGAGCCGTTGTATTAACCTATATCGGCATTCATCCGAATAGAATTAGCGCGCTTAATCAGGCAAAACTTGAGTTAAACATAATATCTCCTGGCCTTTGGACTGAAAGCCACCCGCATCAGTTTTTTAGCGTAAAAGGGATAGAAAAACCACCAATTGCTCTAAACTGTAGCTTTGTAGAGCGGATTAGCAACGCGTAATCCGGGATGCGGTTGTCTCAGCGTTACCACTCCAATTGAGCTTGCGATCGCAGGCTCAATAAGCTACCTTGCGCCTCAAAATAGCTCGGTTCAAATTCCGCGACGTTGCAAGCAATGGCCAGCATTTGATGATAAACATCAATGGCTGCTGGTCGCCTGTCACTATCTTTATCGCGCATGCGCTTAAACAAAACAAAAAGCTCTCGAGCATCTTCCTTGTTTAAACCTGTTATCACGGGGCGTGTTGCTTGCGATTTATCACTAAAATTAAAACGATGCATTAACTGATCAGCACGACTTCGATATACTTTGACGGGTTGAAATTCCTTTTTTGCAGTCACGACCGGATAAGCAGATTTTAACCCCTGGTACCTGCCTTTGGGCAGTGATCTAAAGGGCTTGTCTATCTCCAGGAATAACTGAAATAAAATTAGTCCCAAGGCGTGAACGTCATTTTCTTTTTTCGCTTTAGGTGCGTTTCTATCATATTCTGGAGCGAGATAGGCAAGATTTCCCCCGGGTCTGGTTTCATCTTCATAAGTTGCCATACCAAAATCAATCAAATGAGCAATATAATCGTCATCGACAATAATATTAACGGGTTTTATATCGTTATGAACGTGCGTTTCATCGGAGTCAACCGGGTCATGAAAATGAATAAGGGCAAGAAGAGCAGAAAGCGCTATTTTGAATTTATTAGCCAGTCCCGCTTTATTAAGATCGACCTTATCAAGCGTTACACCTTTTATTTCCTTCATGAGCAACCAATAGCTTGCCTCTGCCAGAGAACCCGTGTGCCTTATCAAGCGAGCGGTTTTATCTACGCTTTGCAAATGACTATATTCTCGCAGCACATTTTGATGAAACTCAGGCTTATCAATGTCTGTTAGCTGCTTGGCAATGTTATTAGTAACGATTATTTTCAGCTGACCTACGCTATCCAGGGTTATTTTTACAGGACTTCTGTACACCTTTCCAAATTGCCCTTTGGCAAAAAAATCATTTTCAATTACGTAAAAATTTATCTCATCTCCTTCTTCACTTTTTAGCAGCAAGCGCGATAAGAAAATCTCTACTTCTATTTGTTGTGGTAAAGAGGGCTCTGCAAATGGCGGTTCACTCTCTAAAGCCAATGGTGAAAGAATTGCTGCCAGATAATGCTCATAAGGCTCTGTTGTGAGAGTAAATTTTTTATTCGGCAGATAGTGCATACCAGCGTCTGATCTCAATAGCAGCTTCAATAAATAATATTCATCTTCAGGCGACATATTAAATAAATCGATGAACAAATTACTCTCCTTTTATCAATTGAAAACAGCGCATATTGGCAACTTCTAATCATAGAGGCTAACGATAATAGTCCTCGCTAAACTTACTTTACATTAAATGTTTTTCTGCTAGAAGGGCAAAAGAATCTCATGCTAAACTCGCGCATTTATTGCAATAATGGTGAGCACCATGTTAAAAAATTATTTTTTTGCCACTCCCCCTTCAAACGATTCTGTATTAGAAGAATTATCAGATGAGGCTTTAGAAACATTAACCCGTCTCTACCCATTTCCGGAACATATCGAAAGAACGCCTGCCAATTTTAAACGCGCGCTCATTCATAAATTACCTAAAACCGATCTGCATGTGCATGGGGAAGCAGGTTTTCTCATGGATGTAGCATTGGCGCGCAAACTCGCCAAGCGTAATAAAGTGCTTTTCCCGGAGGAGCTGGTAGATGATAAAAATACCTGGAAATACCGCGGAAAAGATAATTTCCTGCAATTCATAGCGGATTTTTTAGCAATATCCGCATTAATTTGTACGCCTGAAGATATTGAAGAAGTCGCTTATGCTTTTTATCGTCACTGTTATGACAATAATGTTATTTTTGCACTGCCTGGCATTTCCTGGGTGCAATGCAAAGACAAGATGAGTTTTGCCGCATTTAATCACGCTTATAATCGTGCCTTGTTACGAGGAATGAATGACTTTGGGGATGTGTCGATACTTCGCTTACGTTATTACCTTGAAAGACATATTGATGATCAAATCTTGTTTGACGAAATTTTTAACACATTAGAAAGCAATCCTAATCCATTCATCACAACGGTGGGGCTTGCTGGCGGAGAAGAAAATCACCCTCTCAAGGATTTTGAGGCCTATTATTATGCCTTAAAAAACCTGAGAAAAGCAGAGAATGCCCCATGGTATTTTTTAACGGCCCACATGGAAGCCTACTCTGACGCTAACACGATTGAACAAGCCACCGACTTGCTCGACTGGATTGCTCATGGTCGTAATGCCGCGGATAGTAGCGACACCATTGCCAAAATGAAGGCTCAAGGCATGAGCTTTGAAATATGTCCCCTTAGTGATATAAACGTTTATCCAAATGAAATTCCCACCCTTGAAGCTCACCATCAACTCAAGATATTGATGAGTGCAGGACTTGTGTCGTTAAATTCAGATGACCCGGGCTTTTTTGGAAGTATAAACGACGTTTATCAGGAGGTTTTTGAAAATTTGCCCGCCTCTTTTACAGAGTTATTACAGTGTACGGAGCGAGGTGTAAATCCTGCCGCCCCTCATTCCCTGCAAGAAATGGAACGTGTTAAAAATAAAGATTATCGCAACTATATGGCAATTGTAAAAGCTGGCACGCTTAAAATTGACTTCTTTAGATGCTATTGGGCGCTGCTTCCAATGCTCACAAAGGATGCTCTTGATGTAAATACGGCCGAAAAGCTTCTTGCTATTGATTTAAAAACCCCTCTCAGAGAACTTTCCCTGATGGAACCCCTAGTAGAGAACGACGCGCTGCTTAAAAAACAGCTCCAGCAATTGATAGCAATCAAAAGAAACATAGAAACATTAACTCAATATATTAAAAGTGACACTGAAGCGATGTATTTCACTTTGGATGAGGGAAATAAGAATCTTAAAATCTGACATAGCCCGGATTAGCAACGCCTTGAGCATTTGCAAAACCAACCTATTGCCAATTTTAACCCATCACAATTTTCAAACTCACGATAAACTCCCTGACGGTCGTGGCTCGGTTGCTAATCTTTTATGTGGGATTTTAACCAGTGAAATAATAATTTATCTTTGTCGGTAATTAAGCTATCGGGTTGTTTTTTTATCCAGGCATTAATTTTCTTTTCCTTCCAATGATTGATAATCTCTGGATAAATATAACTTTTTTGACAAATAGCCGGGGTATGGCCTAGCAAGGATGCCACAGAGGCGATGATATCTTTCAGGCTTTCTCCCGAAGTCTTCTCATCAATATAATCACATTGCGTTAATCGGTAAAATGTTTCCCGACATGCCCCCCAGGTTCTAAAATCCTTGGCGGTAAAATGATAATTGGTTAAATCAAATAAATAACTGTTTACGTCCTGGGAACTTATAACATTCCAGGCATTATTTTCATCACGGTATTTAAATAATTTATAACCTGGAATTTCCTCACACTTTTTTAAAATTCTCACAATTTTTTTATCTTTTAAAACGATATGCCAGGCCTTGGAATTCTTCCCTTTAAATTTTAACACGGCTTTATTTGAATTTACCGATAAATGTTTCTTGCGAAGTGTGGTCACCCCATAAGAGTTGTTTTGTTTTTCATAAACAGCATTTCCAATTCTTATCAGATGATTGTCCAATAAATAAATGATGGCGCAAATAATTTGATTTTTGTTAATTTTCAGTGGCTTATCGAGCTCTTGTTGAATGTTATTGCGAATAAGGCAGATTGCCTCTCCAAAAGGCACCATCGTCTTAAATTTATTATTTGCCCTGACCCTTCTCCACAGGGGATGATAGCGGTACTGCTTCCGATTTTTACTATCACGACCTGTGGCTTGTAAATGGCCATCGGCAAACGGCGAAATCCATACATCGCGATAAGCTGGAGGAATAGCTAATGATTTTATACGCTCTAATACAGCATGCTCTTCGACAAGATGGCCGTCGGGATAATAGTATACAAATTTTTTGCCCCGTCTTTTGCGATAAATCCCGGGGATAGAATCATTGATATACTGCAAATCAACAACTCCTGCGATTATTTCACACTCTAGTGCTGAATTGGATAGAATATTCATGGAGTTAAATTGACAATAGTGTCTATTTCCACACTTGGCGCTTCTTCCTCGTCTTCAAGAATAGGATCGAGATCATTCTCATTTTCATCATCCTGTTGCTTATCGTCGATTTTACGATCACCAGGTTTTTTTTGATCTTGATAGAACATGATTATCTCCTTATGAATCTGAAAACGCTTCATAGAGAACTAATCGAAATTCTCAATCATGTTGTAACATTAAAAGAATTTTGAGCAAAATTTAAACAATTCCATTAATACTAAACTTATCACATTAACAGCCATTGTCAAATTAATTACCAGCCTGATCACAGCAAACCCATACCAACCCACTGAATTCATTATCATTTATCTTCTGCAAACACACCGTTGGCTTTTGGGAAACTGTCAGGTATAGTAAAAGCAGGCTAGCTGCTATAGTCCTGATAAACATTGACGATATCATTTGTTTAAAAATTTTTATAAGGAGATAAAAAATGTTTAAATATGTGGTTGCCTGGTTACTGGGCGTCCCAATAGGCATACTCGCCCTCATATGGCTTGTTTCGCATATTTTTTAGTACTACCTCAAACAAAACTCATTTAACTAAGGAAAGTTATTATGGTTACTCAAAATATCTCCACTCATGAAGAACACTGTCACCTGCATGGCTTTAAGCGTATTTCATGGACTGCAATTTTTATTGGTGCTTTAACCGCTGTAGGCTTGGGATTTTTATTAAATCTATTTGGCGTCGCTATTGGTTTAAGTGCCATTAATATGAATAGTGATGGCGGAACTGCGTTGGCTTGGGGCGGTCTAATTGGAATTTTAATCGGCATTATCGTGTCAATGGTAGTAGCCGGATATGTTGCGGGTTATTTAGGCAGACTTTATTGTCCACAACGTAATCTGGGGATTTTGTATGGCTTCATTACCTGGACTGTCGCCTTGATATTGAGTGCGGTGGTTACAGCGTCTCTAAGCCAATACATTTCTTCCTATTCCAACAACGTCGCAACATCCGTAGTTGTTTCTCAAAATAACACCAACACGGTGGTTGTAGAAACACCAGCTGCAGATAACGATGCCACTACAGACGCTAAACCTGCCGCTAAAGTTGCAACCACTCCAGGGCATTTGGCCGCGGGTGTATTCATGATATTTGCTTTATTCTTTATTGGCGCAATTTCTGCGTGCGTAGGCGCTTGCTGGGGCATGACCTGCAGAAGAGCAGACTAGTACTCCCTCTCTCATAAATCCGGGCGTTTTTTGTCCGGATTTTTATTTGGTTTTTCGTTTAAAATCTAAAAAATAGGTTGCAAGAAGTTCGATTAAGTAGGTCGAGGTACTCATGGTTTTCATGCCCTTACCTTTTACTACTTTGCGTCCCATCACCCGGTTTAAAATCAGACGAATAAGTCTTAATCGAAGATAATTGATAAATAGCCGGTAAAGCATGGTAGTTCCTTATTAAAATCAGAAACACTTTAATTATAGCAAAAATCAGGAGTATTCATTATCCGATAACGATAATTACTGGCAGATCATATTGTTACCCTTCAATTAGTTCGAAATTTGTACTACCATTATAGTGAGCGATTTTTAAGGAAAAAATTATGCTTAGTACTATCTTGATTATTCTACTGATACTGATGCTTGTTGGTGGCTTACCTACATGGGGTTATAGTCGCAATTGGGGATATCGCCCTTCAGGCATTATTGGCTTAATTTTAGTTGTATTATTAATTCTTATGTTGTTAGGGAGAGTATAGTTTATTAATGCGCAAATATTTGACATATTTGCATTCTATTCTATACTTTAAGTGTAGGCAGATTGCAGGCATTTATGCCTCAAACAAGCCAACTGCAAAAACCACCTTCCGGTGGTTTTTGTCTTTATACACCTGTTTATTTCAATTCATTTAAAGTAAGCGTTTGTTTCAATTTAAGGAAGGCTTCCCAAGGGTCTTTTTTAAGCTCTCTCAACCTCAAGGGTAGCGTCTGGACCGTATAAAAGGTGTCATTGATGTTACTGGTCAGCTCATCCCACTCAATCGGTGTAGCAACTGTTGCTTTTTTACGTGCACGCGATGAATAAGGCGCAATCGCGGTCGCTCCTCGCTGGTTTCTCAGGTAATCAATAAATATTTTGCCGCCTCTTTTCGCTTTGGTCATTTTACTAATGTAGGCCTCAGGATTAATTTTTTCTAATAATTGCACAAACGCTCGAGTGAACTCTTTAATTTCTTCCCAGTTAAATTGTGGCTTGATAGACACTTCAACGTGCAATCCCTTACCGCCGGTGGTTTTCACAAATGGCGTTAAATGGAGCTCTTCAAGGTATTTTTTTATTTCAAATGCGGCTTTTACAACTGCTTTCCAAGCCACATCAGGGCCGGGGTCCAAATCAAAAATAAGTATGTCAGGGTACTCAAGCTTTTTATTCGTGCTTCCCCACGGATGAATTTCCAATACCCCCATTTGCACAAGACTTAGCAGACCTTCTTTATTGGTGAGATAAATATAGGGTTCAATCTGATTATCGGTAGTGCTTTTAATCGGAATAGATTTAAGCGCTTTGGGCGTACTGTTGTTAAAATGTTTTTGATAAAAACATTTCTCGTAATTGTCAGGACATCTAACCAGCGATAATGGACGATTTTTGATATAAGGTAATATAAAATCACTGATTTCATCATAATAATTCAACAGATCTTGTTTAGTTACACCATCTCCCGGATAGAGTATTTTATCAGGATTACTGATTACAAATGATGAGGATTTTTCTTTCGTTTTTACGCTTCTTTGTTTAATGGTAGTCACGGGAACCTCATGTTCTTTTTTTATTGAAGTTGCTTTTTTATCGTATCGCAACCCTTGAAAGCTCGGGTGACGCAAATGCCCCTCATTTGTCCACTCAATAAATTCCACTTCGGCGACTAATAATGGATTAAGCCAAATTGCTTTTTTGGAACCAGGTGGCTTAGTATTAAACGGATTATTTTCCGATTGATTTTTTTTAAGCGCCTCAAATACACCTCTTAACGATTCATCGGTAAAACCTGTTCCTACATTGCCACAATAAATTAATTCAGCATCATCATTATAAACGCCTAAATATAACGATCCGAAGTAGCTTCTTGCCCCACGTGGCAAAGAATACCCACCAATCACAAATTCCTGACGTTTTATGCATTTAACTTTCACCCAGGATTTACTTCGTTTTTCTATGTAAGGGCTACTAATTCGTTTGGAAATAATACCTTCCAATCCCGCTTCACAAGATTTTTCAAACACTTCCTGACCTTCGCCCACAATATGATGGCTAAAACGTAATAATGACGAATCTTCACCAATTAAGGCAGACAGCATCTTTTTTCGCTCTAGCAATGACAAATTTTTTAACTCAAATTTATCGTAATAAATCAAGTCAAAAATGTAATAGATAAATGGCGCTTCTTTATCGCCTTTTATAGCATTTTGTAATAGTTGAAAACTGGATTTTTGTTGAGCATCCAATAGCACGATTTCCCCATCTAAAATGGCATTTTTTACAGGCAATTCTTTGATGGCATTGACGACCTGTTTAAAATTACGGGTCCAATCTATATTATTACGAGATTTCATGGTTACCGTATCACCCTCTTTAAACGCTAGAATTCGGTAACCATCAAATTTTATTTCATGAATCCAGGTGTCTCCCTTGGGCGGCTCATCCACCAGAGTGGCTAGTTGGGGTGATATTTTTTCAGGGAATTTGCTCGCTTTCAGGCTGGATGGGATTACAACTCCTGCCTTTGACGGCGCTTCTTTTAACCCGCGCTTCGTCCATATCTTTTTATAGTTATCAGCAATCTCATCCATTGACTGATCACTTGCTACGCTATTGGGGAGTTCTTCGCTAATATCATAATCATCCAGGGGTTTTGCATATTCGTCTTTGTATTTAATTAAAAACCATTCTTTTTCCTTAAAGCGAATCAGATCCCAGCGCCCTTTTAGCTTTTTTGCCTGTAGTTCAAAGCGTAAGTGCCCTTTTTCGTAGGCTTTTAACGCATCCTCATCCAGGCTATGCCATTTACCTTTATCCCATAACATTACGGTACCGCCCCCGTACTCGCCTTTCGGAATAATACCTTCAAACGAGCCATAGGCCACAGGGTGGTCTTCAACATGTATTGCCAGGCGTTTGACGGTTGGATCAAGGCAGGGGCCTTTGGGAACCGCCCAACTTTTAAGCACACCATTTAGTTCTAATCGAAAATCATAATGAAGGTGGGAGGCTGCGTGTTTTTGAATAATAAACAAATTGTTTTTATCACGGGTAATTTTACCTTTTGGTTCAGCCGTTTTCTTAAAATTCCTTTTTTGGTTATATTTTTCCAAACTCATGAGTTTTTCTCATTAGGATGTGTTCATTTTAGTATAGGAATTAATTCAAAATTTTGTTGCAGGTGCGTGTGACAGATGGTGGAGATTTGGCAAGTCAATGGAAAAATTTTTCCATTGACTCTCGGTGAAAGATTATTTTCTATCTTTACCTTGTGCACCTTGACCTGGATTTCTGTCTTGAGGACGGCCTTGGTCTTGGTTATGTTTTTGATCTTTACGTTCCTGACCATGTTTTGTCTCATTACCTACATGACGAGCACGGTCTTGGCTTTCGTTGTGGCCTGGATATTTATGATCCGTCATTTTGTTTCTCCTTAGTTATGATGGATCTTAAACATAGTCAGAGATAGTTATAATTGCCAGCTATGTTATTAAAAATATTGTTAGGAATGCGATAACCATTTGAAATATCTATTTAAAAAAAAATAAAAATATTTTGTAAAGACGCGTGTTTGATCTACCCTCATCTGCCAGGCCGATGAGGGTAGATAGCCCTTTACGGGCGAAGATTAAAAAATCAATTGTCTCTGAATTTTTTTATAGCTTTTTCTGCCTCTTCGCGGCTATAGCCATAGTGTTTTTGTAATTTTCCACACAATTCTTGCTGATTTCCTTCGATTTGATCGAAATCATCATCAGTAAGTTTTCCCCATGTTTTTTTCATTTTTCCTTTGATTTCTTCCCATTTTCCTTCAAAAATATCCTTATTCATTTTATTCTCCTTTTCATTAATTTATCCCTATTAAGATTAGTCGATAAATTTTAAAATGCATTATCTATCGCGAATTCGAGGAGGAACTTGTGGGCCATCTTTTGCATTTTCCTTCTCTATCTTACTTAACGTATCTTTCATTTTTTCTTTGAAAACAGCTGAGACATGCATACTAAATTGCTTCAGTTTTTGTTGATCATCTGTATGCCCCAACTTATCGCTCATTATTTCCTTAAGATCTGCCTGTATTTTTTTCAATACCGGAGAATTATGAAATTTTGTTTTATAACAGGAATTATTGCTGTAGCGCGACAGTGTGCTCATTTCAACATCCGGATCATAAGCACTAGAGACCACTTTTATCGCACGGTGATTAAATTTCATATGAGGCACTGAGTCACCTAGAACCATTAATGCCGTCCATAAATATTTTAACGTTTCAGGATCAGCTCCTTGCAATACGACAGGATTGTCCGCAGAAGGCTTTCCTTTCATCCCTAGCAATAATTGACTCGCCATAGCCATTGAGTATTGAATGCAAGCATCGTTATCACGTATATCTGGGAAAGTGTTTACTGTTAAGCGGATGTTTTCTTCTTTAGAATTGGCTGAATCAGGTACACGTTCTTCGATAAATCGACCCAATATGGTCTTATCGCGCCCAATTGAGTGCTCCCGAAATTCCCCGGCTTTCACCCTATCTACCATTTTATAAAAAGGCGAATCCCCGCCTTTGGCTTCCATAAATGTTTTTTTACCCAACTTAACCTCATCATCTTTCCAATCAGTTGCAAAATGACGCGCTTTTTCTGACACCGAGTAGTCTTTATAATTACTCGTAAAAGATAAGAAACGAATATCCTTTTGTTCATCCCGCGCTTGCTGCAGAGTTTTTAACAGTCCTTGCTGCCTCAAGGGACTCGAGCTCTCTTCATTACCATTCAGAAGATTTTGCACAGGCATATGAATTCGTAATTCCGCCTCAACATTTTTTAAATACCGCGTCAGTACCTCACGATGTTTATTAACTTCTGCCTTATACGGCTTTCCTGTCAACTGCGAATTGGTAGGTAAGCCTGCTAAAAGCTCGATTAATTCACAACGTTGTTTTTGCAAATAAGGGGTAATTAAATTACTATTTTCTGCCAATTCATTGATATGAGCCGTAATTTGTGCCGCGTATTTTTTCGCAGAAGCCTGGAATGCAGGACTAAGCCATACTAATGGCGTCTGGCTTAAATAGATTAATTCCCTGCGCATAGTTTTAAGCGGTTCTATGCTTTTCATAGGCTCTTTTAACAGCGCCCTATCTGTTTTTTGTAGCGATTCCCAGTTGGTTTTTGTGCTTAAAATAGCCTCTTGCGCCATTTGTCGTCTGGTCATTAAATCCTTAAATCGGGTATCTGCCTGTTCCGTAATTTCTTTAACGACCTCATTATTGTCTAATAAATCAGACGACAATTTAGTACTTAATCCACCAAATTCTGTTTTTACAAACACTTCTTTTTTAGTTTTTGCCGATTGGATTATCGCCAGTAATTCAGCATCTTTACTTTGAGAAATTTCTACTACCAATGAGCTAACTGCTTCTTGATGCGCCCGGAGTTTATTCTGAGCTGCATTACTAATGAAACTCACGATTCTCGCATCATCGTCCAGGAGCTCTATTCTCTCGTTTTCTATGCCGGCATTTTGTAGAGCATCTATTAAATCATCGCGCGCGCTTACATTTGCAATTTCCTTAAGAATTTCAGGATTATTAATCGTCTTAACGAGCGTTTTTGCAAATTCTTCGCTTTCATGAAGATTTTTTAATCTGTCTTTGAAATTTATCCGATTAACAGGCACTTCCGGAACATTTTCAACCTCAATGTCTTCCTCGACGTCTTCTTCAAGAAAAGGCTCTTCAATTGCGTCATTAACCGGTACTTCTTCAATAATCGGCGAAACAGGCGCATCTTCAATTACTTCTTCAACTGCAAGTGACTGACGGCTCAATAGTGCTAATCGCTCTTGTTCCTGCAAAGCGGAATTTGCATTATGCTCCGCTAACTGCAAGAGAGTGCCCATCTGAAGACCCTCGAGTTTTTCAACTTCAGCGCGCGTCTCCTCAACCAGAGCCTGTTGAACAAGTGTCTCGGCTTTTGACGCTGCCAAATCATTTTTGTGAAACTCAATCTGCCTGCTTAACAAAGCCACTTGCTCTAACAGCGCGTCGTTAGTTGACTCTAATGTTTGTACGTGCGTGCCAAGACTTGATTTTGACTCAATCACCTCACTCAACTTTTCTGACATTATCTGCACTTCTTGCTCAAGTGCAGCTCTTGCCTCATTTTGTTGGGTAAGCTCTATTTGTAACGCCGCCTTTTCTTTCTCGCTAAACCGCTGAGAATTTTCAATATCCTGATTTAATCGTTTATTTTTATCAGCCAGGCTCTCAAGCTGACTTCCTAAGTTATTGATGGCACTTTGTTTTTCTTCTAACTGACTTTGTTGCTCATCAACATTTCTTTGCAGGTTTTCAGCTTTATCCTGAACCTTATTTAATTGCTTTTCAACGTGCTTTATTGCTTTTTCATGGCTTAACTGTGTTTCGGCCAACCGCTCTTCTGCTTGATGAAGAGCTTTCTTTCCCTTCAATTCAGCTGCGTTGATATTCTCTTTTAGTGTCTCTACCTCTTCGCTATAAGTCGTTTGCAGCTCGTCTAGATCCTGTTCCAATCCTTCAACCGCCTCTTCTGCGGCTTGTAACTGCTCTTTGGTTTGAGCTAATTTAAGAGAGGCTTGTTGGGCCATTTGCTGTTGAGAGGCGAGCTCGCTTGTTAATTGTATTAACTCACTTGTTTGAGTTTCAAGTTGACTTTCCAGGGAGCTAACTCTTGAGAAAAGTGTTTTATTAGTTGAGGCTAATTGTTGAGCATCCGCCTCAAGACGGCTTCGTACATCAACCATTTCCTCTAATTGACCTGAAAGATTACTCGCTCTTTGCTCTGATGCAATCAACGCTTTGGCTTGAACTGAAAGCGCCTGTTGCAACTGTTCTTTTTCTTGCTGCCTCAATGACTGAGATTCGGCAAGCGCTTTCGTTAAACGGGTATTTTCATCCCCTGAGTTCTCTAACTCACTTCTTAGTGCCGCGAGCGCTTTTCGTTTTTCGTCCAATTGGATTTTTTGGTTGCCTAAGTCCTGACTTAATTCCAAGGTCGTGGCGCGAACCTGGGCTAAATCTGCCTCCAGGCGCTGCATGGCCTCCTGATGCATGCCCTGGGCTTCTGCCATCATCTCTTGTGCTTTGCGTTGAGCCTCGCCCCCCTTAACCACGGTCGCATCGATCTCTCGTTGTAAGGCTTCTTCACGCGCGCTTGATGCAGCAATTAACGCCTCAATCTCGCTTTGCAAGGCTTGTGATGTCACTGTAGCTTGCTCTAACTGCTGTGTAGTACTGTCTAACGTAGCACGTGTTTTTTCTGCTAATTGTTGCTCAAGAATTAATTTTTCATTTAATTGAGCGAAATCCCCTTGATAGGTTTCAAGTTGGCTTTCCAATGTGCTTACTTTTGAAGAAAGAATTTTATTGGTTGACGTTAATTGTTGAGTAAGTTCTTCGAGTTGTCTTCTCGTGTCAGTCATTTCAACTAATTGTTCCGAAAGCACCTCTGCTCTTTGCTCTGATGTCGTCAATGCTTCGGCTTGAGCGGAAAGTTCTTTTTGTAGGCGTGCTTTTTCTTTTTCATTCAATGATTCAGATTTAACAAGTACTTTTGTTAAACGGGTTATTTCGTCCGCTGCTTTATCTAATTTGCGGCCTAGAGACGCTACCATTTCTTGTTCTTCTTCCAGATGCGTTTTTTGTTTGCCAAATTTCTTATTTAATTTAAAAGTAGTAGTGCGAACTGTCGCTAATTGAGCTTCCAGATGCTTCATGGCTTCTTCATGCTGAGTTTTAGTCTCTGCTAATACCTCTTCTGCTTTAAGTTGAGCCTCGCTCCCTTTAACCCGAGCCTCATCGATCTCTCGTTGCAGGGCTTTTTCACGTGCGCTTGATGCCTCAGTCAGGTCTTCTATTTTGTCTTCCAAATCGCTTGAGGCCTGCAAGGCTTTAACTAACTGCTGCCTGGTGCTGTCTAACGTGGCGCGTGTTTCCTTTACAACTTGCTCCTGCGAGGTTAGAGCGTCTTTTAATTGGGTTAATTCATTTTGATTACTGGCAATCTGGCTGTCCAGAGTCGTGATTTTTGTTGAAAGTTCTTGATTAGCCGCTTCGAGATGTTGAGCTTGCAGGGCTAATGCATTTCTTTCTTTTTGTATTTCACTTAATTGGCCTGAGATGAACTGAATTGTTTGTTCAGCTGAACTTCTTGCGCTATTTTGTGTTGCAAGTGCTGACTCCAGGTGTTCTTTATCAGCGGCACTTAGGACTTTAAATTCTTCCAGCGTTTGATTTAATTGTTGATAGTCATTGCCAAGCACTTCTAATTGACGGTTTAGCGAACTGACGATATTTTCTTTTTCGGCTAATTGTCTTTTTTGAAGCGTTAACTCGTGCATTAATTCTGTAGTAGTAGTACGTACTTTGCTCAACTCACCTTCAAGCGCTGTCATTACTTCCTGATGATGCGTTTTTGTCAAAGCAAGGGCAAGAGATGCTTCTTGCTCCGCCTCAATTCCTTTCGATACAGCATTTTTAACCGCTTGTTCCAGAGCCTCTTCACGCACGCGTGAAGTCGTCGTCAACGCTATAATCTGTTCTTCCAAATCTTCTAATTGATTAGTAGCTTTTTCCAGTTGCTCGCGTGTTCCGTTTAACACCTTTCTAACTTTCTTAGTTTCTTTTAACTGATTTATTAATTCTTTCTCAGTTGCAGCTAATTCACCGCTGTATGCGGCAATAGAGCTTTCAAGATTAGTTACTTGTGCTTGCAACTGTGTGGTAACCTCACGATTCACCGACAACATCGCCGTAATAAAACCATTCAAATCATTGCTTTGACGAGCTACTTCCTGCATTATTTCTGAAATTTCCAACAATACAGGTGCCGATTTTTCAACATTAGCCGGTGCAATTTCATCGTGCAAGGTAGTGTAAAATTCATGCGCAAGAGACGATACGGGAGCCGTAATTTGCAGCTGCTCGAAGAGATATCGTTTAAACGGAATAGATAGCGCTTTATTCTGGAGAAGACGGCGTAATTCACCTTGATTTTGGGCGCTCATCGCCTTTTCAATAAGCCAGTCTTTATTAATCAAAAGTGCCACAATGCGTGCTTCTTGTTGCTTTGGAGTCGCCTCTTTAAAATCGCTGCATATAGCGTTTAATAGAGTACTTACCACTTCAAATTGTTGTGCGCTACTGACCGGTGTATTTAAAAAATTTTGAAGCGGATTTACCGGATGAGGATTGCTCATCAGATAAACCAGTACATCGGCATTATCTTCACCGGTATTTTTGGCAATTAAAGCCATAAAACCAGGTAGATCAGACTCAATTTGGCCTTGTTCTAACATATAATTCAGCAGGTTTTTACCCTCACCATCATTTTGAGTGAAGAACTGTCGCCACTCTTCTGGTGAGAGATTGAGGTCTTCCCCTAATGTAATAAGGCGCCTGCCCCCTTCAAAATTACCATTTTTCGCCGCAATCAGCGCGGGATAAGACGCTGTTTCAGGAGGCGGGATAAGTAAGAAATCTTTAGCAAATTCACTATTCTCTTTCAACTCATCCCAGGCAATAACATCCAGAGTACCCTCATCACTCAAGAACAGATGGTAAGGAGAAGTATCATCCGGTGGAAATAGCATAGTACTGATTTTTTGGGCAGTAAGGGGCGTGTCAGGGTTTAGCGCATTGTATTTTCTTACAATGTTGTTAAACAACGTTTTGTTACCAAGAACTGCGCAAAGATGCAGCGCTTTACTGATAACATCATCCGTATTTAGCGCATTTTTTGCAGGCATTGCGTTTAAAATAATCGCCAGTTGTTGTTCATTATTATTTCGAATAGCAATGTGAAAACAATTGGTGGCCCATTTAATATGAGGGGCGCCATGCAAATGATGTGCTCCAGGCCCATATTCATTTAACATTAATTCAAATAGTTCAATGTTTGAGGCGCCTGCTCTCTTTAATGTGGCCACAAGAGTGTCAAATACGTCTGTCCTACCCTCTTGGGCAGCGTAGTGCAATAAGCCTTCGTTCTTGACCAGCGCTATAAATTCAGGATTTTCATCCGTAATTTTTGCTAATAAAGTAAGGAGGATTTTATCTTGACTTTCGGTAATGCATTCTTTAAATAAGTGAGCACCCGGTGCATTTTTTTCCAGGAACTTATCACGAAGTTGCGCCGCATCTATGGTTTTATCCAAAATAGTAGACGCTTTTTCTTCTTGTTCTCTGTTAACCGGGAAAGTGCAAAGCGCCTCAAGGCGACTGACCCCGCCTGTTTTTATGAGTAAGTCATCAGCGGTGGACAAGTTTTCGGCAAAAATTGTTTCCAAAATATCGCTTTTTAAAGCAGTTTGCTGAAACGCTTCATCATTGAGTTTTTCATAATTTTTAATACAGCGTTCAGCAGAATTCAACGTGTCTTTTAAGGCCTCTTTGCTAAAGCCAATTCCTGTAGAAACGACTTGGCGCACGGCCGCAAGAATACTATCAATTTCTTTACTAATTTGTGCCTCAGGGCTATCTGCATCTTTGTTCTCATGCTGCAACGTTTGTTTTAATTTCTCGAGCCGACGGTAAAGATGCAGCGGCTCCCCTTCACGTTGATTGGAAGGAATGAACATCACCGCATCTTTTTTATCATATACCTCACCTGAGGCTAATAATTCATTGCTAACCACATCATCGCCGCAGGCAAAAAATTCATTGAATTTTTGGGCATTAATGATTTTCAAACCTAGAGGCTCTTCCCCATCCGTTTCTAAAATCCCAGGCACAACATAGTCCCCAACGGCGCGACCTTTGATAAGCGCAAAATAGGCTTGTCGGTTACATACCCCAAAGGTCATCGCGGTTAGCGCCCAATTATCCTGTGTTGAATCAGAAGTATCCAATTTAGTATCGAGATGGGGGTCAATCACTCCCCCTGCGACCGCTTTTAAGCTTCTGTCAGGACCTAAAGTCGCGGGACTGATGTAGGGAAGCGTACCGTTACGCGCGCCATGCAAGATTTGCAGAGTCGGGTTTACGCCGTAGGTGATAACACCATCGGCATTTTCTTGTACAAAACGACCATTTTTATCAACACAGCGCGAGCCCTGAACGTCAGCAGGAAGATCACGACCAAAGAGCTCACCAAAAATAGCATGAAGGTTGGATTTATTCCCTTGATAAATTTGTTTAAAACCACCCGTTGCCCAGTCAATATAACGAACCTCGTAGCTGCCATCCGAATTTCTTTTGTAAAGAAAATTCTCAGGCTTTATATCATTATGACCAAATCCCAAGTCTTCGAATTTTTGCGCCTCACGAACAATGGCTCCTGATAGCGCTAAATAGTCGTTTAAATCAGAAAGCTCTACATCAGGGCGTGCCACGGGATTGTGATAAGCAATCTCGGCTTTGATGTATTGATTTAATTCCCTGTTAGCTGTGTCGGCAAAGGTGTCGCCTTTAGCCCTTTCCGTTAAAATTTGATAGCGCTTTGGCGTGCTGTCTTTGGCATATAAGCCCCCACTTTGGCGTGGTTTGTCGTTTTCTATCCAATATTGCGTGCTCCCAGAGACGCCTGCTTTTCCAGCATTTTGCGCTTTTGACAGGTTTTGTAAAATATCACTTTCAATACGGTAAAGTGGGTCATCGCGTGCGGTAATTGGGCGCGTTCGTAAATCATTACGGCTTGCTTCCTTGAAGGTAGGCGTCGCATCATCGGCTGGGAGATACCCTTGCTTTATGACCTGATTTAAGCCAGTAAGTAAACTTTCGACCTCTTTCACAGAGCCGTATTGGCCCACCCCTAATAATCGGCTGTGGGTAAAGAGGCGTCCCTTTTTTTGGCCTTCACCCGCATACGCGCTATCCAGGCCTTCAAAAGGCGCGATTACCCCTCGTGTGCCGCCATAAGAGAAAATAAACTCACCATTCAGCGGTTTTATTAAAGAATATGGGAGGTTTACGCCGTCTAAATTTACGGGGATTATGCGCTCAAGCCCTGCCTGGTTAACTACTTTGACTGCATGCGAGGAGTGTTTTACTTTAAATTGCACATCATTGAGGCTCTCAGGTGCAATTTGCTCGGCAATCTGTTTAATCAGTGAGAAGTATGCGTTTTGTTCTTCTTCCGTTAAAGCGGGCGCGCCTTGTCGAGTCCTGTCTATTAACCGAACCATTTCGTTTGCCATCTGTCTGATTTCGTGGGTCAAACGAGCATCATCTTCTGCGGTCAATCCCAAAGTGGGTGCCATCTCTTGGTATTCAGCCAGGAACAGGTCACTAATTTTTGCAGCTTTTTGAGAAGCCTCTGTATCGTCTTCAAATGCCGCTTTCAGCGCGTGCAGTTTTTCTTGCCGTTGGCGCGAGGATTCGTTAAGAATTTTGGATTTTATAATAATGGGTTTAACGTGTTCAGCGACCTGGTTTTGATCTATATCTGCCAATTGATCGTACACGTCATCCAGCGCTGTTTCGAGGTCGGGGGTTTTTAAAGCATCGATGTATTGCCCCTCCTCCATTTTTTTAAAAGCCGCCTTTATTGCACTGGGCAATTTCACACCTTCTACAGAAGAAATAAAGCGCAATTCCAATAATTTCCGCAAAATTATCTCATTACTATTATCAAGCTCAAGGCCTGTAATGGCTGTAATTTGCTGGTCATGAACCTCACTTTTTATAGCTTCCAGGGCGTCCTTATAAATCGCTTTTTGCTCATCGGCGACTTGTGGCCCAGCTATTTTTTCTTCAATTTCAGCTAAGGCGCGCCCAGTTATTGTCATGCTGTGTATATTGTCAGTAATGGAAGAATCCGCATCAAAGCCACGAAGCATTGTGTAAGCCGTTTGTCCAAAACCGCCGCTGGCCAAGATAATATCAAGAATAGTTTCGGCGTGTGTTTTGTCAAATGCAAAATGGTAGAGATTAACGGTTATTTCATCATCTTTTATTTCAACAGTTGGGCTATTGGCATGGCTCTGGAAAACTCTTAAAATAGCAGCTATTGCTGCCGGTCTATCTTGTGGCCTTAGTTGATCCGTTTTGTCTCCACGTGGAAAAAGCTTACGCTCTTTGCGATCGTTGATTAGCAACGCTAAAACGCTTTCAAGTTTTTTCTTTACTAATACGCTTAATTTACCAGTAACTTTTCCTGTTATTATACTCTTTGCAGGTTTAAATAGTTTGTCATTTTTAAGATAACGTTGCTCAGCAAGGCTTGCAAACATTTGATCAGAGACGCCACTTTTGGTAAATAACTCAACGTCTCTGATATTTCGCGCCCAAAACAAATCACGTCCGAGATTATCTTCAGTTTTTTTAGCGTATTCTCTTCTGTCTTCCTGGCCAAACCGTAAGCGATGATAAAGCGCTTTTCGTTGCGTGATGGTATCAATTTTTTCATCAACACTTATATCATTGTCACGATTTATCTTTAATTTTTTCTCAACAAAAATCAGTAGGTCATCAATAGAACTACCCTGACTGTCTTTATACTGACTAATATTATCGATGATCGATGATTTTTTTACATCTGGCAGCTTTGCAATCAAGGAGCGGATAACATCCTGATACTGTTGATGATTTTGAAGAGGTGCATTTTCTACTTTTTCACCCTCACGGCGTACTATTTCATAAATGCCCATTTCCACCAATTGTTGGCATTGGTTATTTAAGTCAATATCGTCCTTATTGTTATCATAAATTAAAATGGCCTGACTTATCATATCCTGAATATTATTGACCGACAGAGTCTGAAGCTGCATTTCCTGCTCAGGTTTATCGAGCTTAAAAAGGACTTCGGTATACAGGCGAGTCTGAACAGACTTAATGATGGGTGGCGCATCCGATAAAGTGTCGGATAAATGGCGAATATTGCGAAAATTATCCGCAAAGAGACGCACAAAATCATCATCAATCATTACGTCCTGATTAAGATTAACACCTTCTTCTTGCGCTTTGTTTGTAATGAAATTTATTTGCTCTGAAATTTTATGAGCGTTTTCTGTCTGGATTTTTCGATAGAGCACCAACTGCTCTTCAGCACTCGGATTGCCTTCGATATGAGGAGGTAATTCTGCCAATCGCGCAGTTATTTCCTCTCGTTCTTTTATCAATTCCTTATAGGCAAGAGCAAGCAATTCATTATAAAGCGTCTTTGCTGATTGTTCAGCAAAGTTAATCATATTGATGCCATTAATAAATTTCTTACAGTATCCCATATTGGAGACCTCGTCGCGCGCGCTTGTTATTATTTAGTTTATCGATTAATTATTAAGGTATAATTAATCATAGTTAAATTTGCAGAATATTTGTGAATAAAATGCAATATTTAGCGCTATTGGTGTGAAATTTATCAATTTAGAGGCGCGTAGACCGAATTAGCACTGCATAATTGGGGATGTGGGGGTGCTTTGAATAGTGCATTTCCCGGATTACGCTGGCGCTAATCCGGGCTACATTTTTAGGTGGTTAATAGACACACGCTGTTGCCAAGCGCAGTAAAAACCCTGTACCCGGGATGATTAATCCAAATGCTATTATGATAAAAATAATGAATAAAAAAGACTGTTTTCTTTCATCTGGAACTATGTCGTTATTTCCAGACAAATCTTTTGTTATAACCAGTAAATAAGCGAATAATAGTAACCCGAAAAAATAAAACGACGACAATTTAACGTGCACGATATCGCTATTCATACTATGGTTATTAACCGGAAAGTTAATTAGAAATAAGGCCACCAGAAAGACTTGTGCTTTGCTTGATAACGCTTCTGGCTCCTGCATGAGCTTCGCCCATAATAAACAAAGGGGGAAAATTAACATAGGGAAATAATAAAGCCATCCCAGAGGGCTTAAGATTAGCATCACGACAAGCGTCAAACAAAAAGGCTGATGATTAACAGCCGCCCCGACGTTTTTAGACCCAAGATTAACAACATATAAAATTATCGTAAGACAAAAAATGAGCGCGTATACAGGCATTATCCACTCAACCTGATTAAGCTCCGTAATCCCCCGATAAATAAAGCCAAGAACCGAAGCATTCCAGCTATTGTGATACCACCAAATGGATGACATCGTCTTATAAAATTGACTATAAATAGTTACGCCATAAACCAACAAAGGAAGAAGAAAGCATAACGCTATCGTTGCTCCCATCATTGCACATACCTTAAAACGACGTTGTTTTAAAACATAGATAAATAATAAAGCCGGAAACAATTTTAACGAGATAATTAAACCCCAACAAAATCCCGCCAAATTATCATTATTTTGAAGATAAAAATGATAACCGAGCATAATCAAAAGGACTAAAACCGTTCCCATCTGTGCTATTGAGTAATTCATAAGAGTGCCAAAGAGCGCCAAATAAGCCATAAAAAGAATAAGCCAATATTTTGTAAGGAACGCGCGTGAAAAGGCGTAATAAAAAGCAACCCATGCCCCCATCAAGCCAAACACAAAAGAAAGGGTTAACCATATCGCAATTGCTGCCTGATAGCTTAAATACCCAAGCGGGTAAAATAACAATAAAAATATCGGCGGGTTTAAATTAACAGGCGCTCTTTTGATAAAGGGCAGGTAATCAGCAATCCATGCGTCATAAGGATTCCTGCCTTTAATTGAAGCGAGGACTGCTGAGTAAAACGAGGTGAAATCAAAATTATACTGGCAGGTAAACATCGTATAAAAAAGCACGCTATAAACCAGAAGGATAAACACAGCGAGTAAAATACTTAAGGATGAAATTTTAATAAATGCAACTCCACAGCTTGTTTTTATTCCAGAGTGCGAGCAATCTGATGCTGCATTCCTTTGCTTTACATAGGTTAAACGCGGTCTTCTTGATATTCAAGCGCTGTAAAGGAATTGTTACTATTGCTGTTTTATGTATAGTTAAAACAGCTTAAGCGAAGAAATTCCTAAATAGCAATGAGCGTTAAAGGAGATTTAAACATGGAATCATTAGAATCATTACAATCATTAGAACAACTCACAGAAAAAACCATTAAAAAAAATGACGACTGGCTGCCCATGGCTCGCACAGTGAAAATAGTGCGAAAGTGGCGCGATAAAATAGTGAATGGGGAATTAACAATTCAAAATGTAGAAGAATTAGAGCATAGTATTTCAAAAGATGGTAAATATCATAGTGAGCTGCAATACAGCGACAAGGGATATACCCAACAAGAGGCCATGATTGATTTTACACGGGCTGTATGCCCATATTTATCCGAACTGGAACTACATCACTTCATCGAATGTGTCTTGGCTAAAGAGAAAAAGACTCTCGACTTTGTCAGTATACGTAATACTTTTATTCGTAATAATGAATTAGCCCGTTATTTATTAGCTTACGAAACGGGAATCCACACCAAAGCCTCAGAGATTCCTGCCGTATTAATTCCTGCCGTATTAATAGATCATATGCTCCCCATCATTGATAAATTCAGTGATATGGACGTAGCCACCATTATTAATCACTCAATCAGGGGTTTATTAGAATTATTGAAAAAAGATTATCCAGGGTTTGAAAAACTTGCGATTCCAGACGAAATATTGCCCGATACGATACATGATTGGAGAATGTCGCCTATTGAAGACGAGTGGACTTTAAGCACAACTTCGCCTCCCTGGCCTTACTGGTTTTCTGATATTTACCAAAAATTAAAACCCGAAAAGCCTCCAAGAACCTCTATAATAAATTTTTTTAATACAGAAGAAGATCATTCTGCTGCTTTTGCTGAGTTGGAAGGATTGTGTAATATGGCATCTTCTCTGTCTGAGAATACTTTTTAACTATGATACAATTTCTCTTTTTATTTTAAAGGCAAATTTTCAAAATGACGCCGGAAACTATAATTTCCAAACCAACTCCGGGTGAATCCTCCGGTGAACGCCTTGAATATGGTTTTGGTTTTTTTAAAACGCAAAACGAGCGACTCACAGAGGAAGACGCACTTGCATGGCATTTAATTGATAAATTAGCCCTGAAGAAGTTATCACCGGAGGAAATCGGCAAGCGCTTATGGACCACCTACCAAATCCTTGATCAAAATGTCGCCTCCTTAAAAGGCGGCACGACCGCATCTACCACGGTCTTTGATGGGGAAAATTTAATTACAGCAACTATAGGGGATTCAGCAATTTTTGGAGTCGCTTACCGGGATGATGGGAGTGTAATAGGCGTCATACGATTAAATAAGCAAATTCATAAACCATCGCAAAAAGAGGAAATAGCTCGTATTGTAAAGACGGGTAGCAAAATAGATGAGGGGCTAGTAGAGGGCGTTTTCGCCGTGTCTCGTGCCATCGGTGATTATGGTGTTCAGGGCATAAGAGGCACCGTAATCAATAAAGCCGCATTGGCCGCCGATGCCCATATTGATATAATTAATATCAATACAGATTTACAAATCCTTCCTGAAGTGCCAGGGAAGCTTCAAATTATTGCGACCTGTGACGGGTTTACAGATGGGGCGGGACCTCATCAGCAAACTAAAAAAGGGCATGAAGATTACTTGCGAAGCTGTTTACAAAGCTATCTGGGAAACACCGCCGGTAAAGCGTCTGAAAAAAATATTGCCCGGTATTTGGCAGACAAGGCGGTTGCAAGTATCACTCAACACCGTAAAGTTGACCCGCGCCTTTTCAGTCAAATAGATAATATAGCTGTAGCCGTACAAACGTTGGGGGATAACGCGGTTGTATTGGGTGCTTATGATGGTCATAATGGCAGTGTCGTCGCCGAATATGTCGCCGATAATGTTGGTCGAGTATTTCTGGAGCAGTGCGCATTAGCGCCTGAGCAATACGAGGAACAAGAATTTAGTGTGACCAACAATCTTGAAGCTTATATGCGGGATAACTGCGAGCAGGATAACAGCCCTAAACAGCCACATCATCCAGTTGGGCGCAGACCCCGTTCTATTTCTTTTCTGAGCAAAGACTCTTTTCAAAGCAGAAGAAAACGTTCTGGTTTTAATGAAGAGCCGCCTGGCGCTAACTACCGTGCCTGAATAAGCGCGGTGAACGCTCCCTAATGGTCGCGGCTCGGTAGCATAAATAAAAGGCACCCTGTTGGGTGCCTTTGGTGACAACTAACTGTTATTAGTCATCGCCATGACATTGTTTATATTTATCAACCATTTTTTGTTCAAACTCTTTCATTTTATTTTGGAGTTTTGTTTTTTGATCAGCATTTAAGATATTGATAATCTGATTTTTAGCAGTGACTTTGGCTTTCATCATGTCACCAATCAGTTTAGCTTTCTTGTCAATCAAACCATCAACGGTCGATTGATCCATTGAAGTTGATATCACTTGTTGTTTGATTTGTTTATCAAGATCGTTCATTTGAGAACCAGCATTTTTTCCTACTGTCATTAACTGCTCAAGAATTGGTTTTATTTTTGTTTTTTGAGCATCATCAAGATTTAATGATTCAACCATTTTTTTAATTCCACCGCATTCCCAGGAATTAGCAAAAACAGCCTGGCTTAATGCAAACGAGAATACGAGAGTAACCATCCATATGATTTTTTTAAACATGATACTTTCCTTAGTTTAAGTTTATGACTCGTAAACTAGTATAGACGTATTTTTTATTTTTGAGATTAAATGATGAATTGAATTTGAAAAATCTGTTCATTAAGTGGCTGTCAATTGACGCGCCCTGAATATACACTCTATAAACATTAATGCAGCTATGATAAGCTTCCGCCATAAATAATCATAGATAAAAATAAAATGGCCAGACGCCCCAAGAGGGTCAAGATTCATGCCCCAGCACTCGTAAACCCTTTGATATTTCGCGCTCATCCCCCGCCCCTCGCCATGAAACCCTGTGTCTTAGACTATACTCTGCAGCAACTTCATTCTCTTATTCTTGAAAGTGAGACTATTGAGATAGCAGTAAGCAAACTGAACGTTCAACCTGAATCCTTAGATCGATATCTCAAAAAATTTTACTATAACAACAAACCCCTTACTTTTAACCGCTTGAGAGTGCTCGAGCCTCAAGACGTTAAAATTCAATTGGGAGATAAATATACTATACTGCCGAGTGAGTTAAAAAAACGCTTATCAAGCACTAATTTTAATGAAATTCATAAACACATCCTGCGCAGCAATAGCCTTAGCCAGGCTGGGATAAAACTTGGAACAGATGGTTTAACACTTTGCATCTTTCTAGCAAAATCGAACCTTGAATTCAAAAAACTTCAAACAATTACGCCTATTGCCATGATAAAGCAATATGGTGAGGCTTATTATCAGCCGCTGAAAGATTGTCGCGAAGACATTACATCAGTTAGCCTGGCACAGTTACATGCCAAAATTTTGCACAAGAAATCAGAAGCACAGATCGCAGCATGGTTAGGAATATGTGCAAACACCTTAAGAAGAAAATTAGTGAAATTTTCTCATAATGGCATTCCCCTATCATGTAAATACCTGAAAACGTTTGAGTTAAATGATATTCGTTTGCAAAACGATTACAGTAAACAGATTATCATTAGAAATAAACGTAAGAAACTAGACGCTTCATCTGAAAAAGCTCAACAAATAGCTCCTCCTATACCCCTGCCGGTGGAGGAATGGTATTTAACGAAAGGCGCTCTTGCAGGCTTCAGTTTTTTTAGTAAAAAACAAACAAAACACCCAGACTCAACTTTAATATCGAGTAGTTGTCCTGCAATCGAGGCTCCTCCTTTTTCTTCAATATTTGCCATTGAGCATCAATAACATATGATACAATTCACACCATTAATAAATGATCCTGAGAAAAACAGATAATGATCCAATCTTATAGTCTTGCCTTTATTCATGCTCAACTTATAGCAAATCCCTCAATTGAGGAAGTAGCCTCCGAATTACGCGTAACACCCACAGCCTTAGAAGAGCATCTTGCCCGATTTAAATATAAGGGAGTGCCTGTTACTGCTGAATATTTAAAAAATACGGCTCCCCAAGACTTAATAAATATATTCGGTAACCTTTATTGTAAACCAATAGTCAATAGAAGACCTTCAAACGGAACCGGAATTTCAGATTATTCCATGAAGCAAATTCACGCTCTCATTCGTATCAGTACCTCTATAATAAAGGTGGCCGAAGCCTTGGGAACTGCCCATTATACGTTGATTAATCAACTTGAAAATTTTAAATATAAAGACCAATCTCTTACTTTTGAGCAATGGCAAAATCTCGCGATTGAAGACGCCCAAAAAGAAGCAGGAGCAAAGTATCCAGAGCGCTTGTTAAAAATTAAAAAAAACTTGTCAGATTATACTTTCCGCGAAATTCATTCCTGTATTCGAGCAGCGACAACCTTCGGTAATGCTGCAACAGCTGTCAAGGTTAGCGATAGGTCGCTTCGTATATTTCTCGGAAAAACAAAGCTTGAACTGACTTATGAACTCCTTAAAGATAACGAAGAAAAAAAACTAAGAGAACAATTCGGTGATGATGCTTATGATAAGCCCCTAGAAATTTCTTATAGACCCATCTGGACACGCACTTTAGCCGAGATTCGTGCTAAAGCTTTAGCTATAAAGGAAATACACCCATCCGCTTATACTTTGGGAGTACATGGAGATACATTAAGAAAATATTTAGCCTATGTTTCCGATGAGGACAACAATCCCTTGACTTTTGAGAAGTTGAAACAACTGAATCCCGATGAGGATTTTTGGAAGGACCGTTTCAATAAGCCGTTGGGAGAACTTTATACCTGTCCGCCTTCTCGTAAACGTAAACGCTCGGTGGAAGACTTAAGTCCTTCGAATGATGAAGACCAACAAAGAACCCCTCCCTTTCCAACACGTGTAGAGCCAAACCTCAGCACTCCAGCATCAGCTTTGCCTACAGAGCTTCCCTCTAATGAAACCTCTGTTCCAAAACCTGTAGAGCCAAACCTCAGCACTCCAGCACCAGCTTTGCCTACAGAGCTTCCCTCTAATGAAGCCTCTGTTCCAACACCTGTAGAGCCAAACCTCAGCACTCCAGCATCAGCTTTGCCTACAGAGCTTCCCTCTAATGAAGCCTCTGTTCCAACACCTGTGGCAGGATATTTTTCAGCGATAGGCACTCGTACAAGCCAGCTTTTTTTTAGTGAAACCCCAGCACCAAAGACCGACATTCTCTCTAAACTGTTTGACGCTTATGCACGCGAGCACCAATTCACAGGATAATTTTTAATTGCTGATAAATAACTCGTCATTGCGAACAAAGTGAAGCAATCCAGTGACCTTTCGAACAATAGGTATACAGATTAGCCTTTCTAAGGCCACTGGATTGCTTCACTTTGTTCGCAATGACGACCATTTACCCACAATGACTATCATTTGTTCGCAAAGAGCCCTTTTTTCCGAGATTTAAAAAACTCTACTGCGCACCTATTAACCATATGAAAGATTATTGCACATATGATACAATTCTCATCATTAATAAATGATGCTGAGAAAATAGAAAATGATCAAATCTTATAGTCTTGCCTTTATTCGTGCACAACTTATAGCAAATCCTTCGATTGACGAAGTAGCCGCCGAATTAAACACAACCCCCATTCTCCTGAAAGAGCAGCTTGCCCGATTACAATATCAGGGAGAGCCTGTTACTGTTGAATTTTTAAAAAAACCGAATCTTGAAGACTTTATAGAGGCTTATGATAACGATTATAGTAAACCTATAGCTTCAGATAAACCTAATGCCTTGAAATTTGAACTTTCAAATTATTCTATGAAGCAAGCTCATGCTCTCATTCGTATCACTCGTTCTATAAAAGACGCGGCAAAATCCTTGGGGGTTGCCGCTTACACGTTAAATAATCAACTTAAAAGTTTTAACCCATCTCGTACGTTTAAACAGTGGCAAGATCTTACGATTGAAGACGCTCTAAACACGGAGGGAGCCAAGTATACAAAGCCCCTGAACAAAATTACAAGAGACTTGACAGGTATTCGTTTATCAGAAGTTCATTACTACATTCGAAACACCCCAACCCTGTATGATGCCGCAATAGCCATCGGAATTAATGATAGAGCTCTGCGTATATTATTATCACGATCCGCACTTAAACTTACTGAAGAACATCTTAGAAATAACGACAAAAAAACACTAAAAGAGCAATATGGTAAAGTTGATTATAATAAGCCCATAAAAATTTCTTATACGCACATGTCTAAACGTTCTTTAGCCTATATTCATGCAGAGGCTCTAGCTAGTAGAGAGCAAATATCAACAACCGCCTATAATTTAAAAGAACATGTAGTTACCTTTTGTCAATATTTATCTCGTGTTGACTATAATGGGAGCCCCTTGACCTTCGAGGCCTTAACACACCTGAGTCCTGATGCAGCTAAAGATATTTGGAGGGAACGTTACTATAAGCGTTTGGAGGAAATTTATAGCAGGCCGGTTTCTCGTAAACGCAAACGTCCGGAGCTAGATCACTCGAATGATGAAGATCAACGAATAACCCCTCCGTTTCCTGTTGTGAGACCCCTGCGTTTTTTTAATGTAACGCCAGCACCACAAGATTCAGGTTCAACGTTAACGACTACTCCCGCACCAGAAACCCGTACTTTGTCTCAAGAGCCTGCCCCTGATGCAACCTCTCTCGCAACACCCGTGGCAGGAGCTCTTTCAGCGACAGGCACTCCCGCAAGTCAGCCTTTTTTTAATCCAGCACCAGACATTCTTTCTAAACTGTTTGCCAAATATGCTGTAGATAACGAATATGCTGTAGATAACAAATTCAAATACTGATGCCACCTATTTTCAGGGATCAGCAAAAATGATTTGCTGATCCCTGAAAATAATAACCACCCCAAGATATGGTCATATTTAAACCTTTTTGTATATATGATACAATATCGGCAAATAAATCAGTACGGAAATTAGAAGATGTCTCAATCCCTTCTGAAGAGTTACAGTCTTTTCTTTATTCATGCCCTAATTTTAACAAATCCTTCAATTGAAGAAGTAGTCGCTGAATTAAATGTAGATTCCTCCGCTTTGCAAGAACATCTTGCTCAATTTGTGTGCAATGGGGGGCCTATTACTATTGAGTTATTAAAATCCTCTACTCCATCAGAGTTGAGAAAGGCTTTCGGTCACACTTATAGTTACCCTCTAACTAAAACTTTATTTATTTCAAATTACTCTCTGAAACAAATTCATTCCCTCATTCTAACCTGGCCGGTTAAAACAATTGTGGCGGAGGGGCTGGGCATTAACAGGTCTACTTTAGATAATCAGCTGTCTAGTTTTAAAGATAAAGAAGAAATCCTGCTTACTTTTAAAAAACTTCAAACGCTTACTATCCAGGCAGCTCAAGAGCACTGGGGTGATGATTACACTACGCTACGAGAAACAAGCTTGTTAGCTTTGACCTTTAAAACAATTCATTCCCACATTCGAAACAGCGATAGCCTGGATCATGCAGCTGATAAGCTCAAGGTTAGAACTGGTGTTCTAAGCCGATTTCTCGCAAGGTCCAAGCTTAACCTTAATTATGAGGTTCTTAAAAATAGTACAGAAGAGAGCGTAAGAAGCCAATACGGAAATGCCTATTCTCAGCCCATAGAAGTTTTTGAGGCAGATTTCTCGACAGTTACTTTAGCTCAAATTCATGCTCAGGCTCTGACCGGAAAGTCGATAGTTCAAATTGCTAATGAGTTTGACGTGCATGCAAATACCATAAGATTCCATTTGAACAATTTTACACTCTCTGATAAGCATTTGACTTTTAGGACGCTAACAAAGCTGAAGGTTCAAAAAGCTGAAGCTCACTGGGAAACAACTTACTATAAGCCTTTACTTGAGATTAATACGAAGCCGTCTTCTCGTAAACGCAAATTTTCGGAGGTAGACTTAGGCACATCGAATGATGAAGATCAACAAAGTGCTCCTCCATTGCCAACGCTAACGGAAGAGCCTTATTCAAAGGATACCATGACAAGCCCTGAGGAATGCGGGGATAAAGATACTAATCCATTGAAAATTGGTAAAATATGCTTAAAAACTAGCACCTTTGAAACTATTCATGCTTTCATTCGAGAGAGCAAGAGTATGTATCAGGCAACCAAAATACTCCAGGTAAGTATGGGCGCTCTTGCCAGATTTTTTACAAGATCCGTGCTTAAGCTTAATTATGATCTTCTTAAAAATAGTACAGAAAGAAGCCTTGTAGATCAATTTGGTCAGGCTTACTATCTGCCCGTAGAGGTTTCTCAAGTGGATATATCCACTCGGACTTTAGCTGAAATTCATGAATGTATTTTATTTTATAAGAAGATAACTCCCGTCACCGATGAGCTTGGAGTGCATTCTACAACCTTAAGAAAGCAATTAGCATGTATAGCTTATAATAATATCCCGTTGACTTTTGAGGACTTAACATCCCTGACTGCCGAGGAGGCTTATGACATTTGGAAGGAAAAATATGGTATGCCTTTGCAAGACATTTATACATGGAAGCCTGTAAACAAAAGGGGGGGATCATCTAATAACTTGCAAAAAAAAGCCCCTCCATTGCTAACGTCCGTCTTTAATAACCAAGCACCTCTAAAAGCAGCTCTCACCTCTTCGAGTTGCTCATCATTGTCGGGAGGCGATTTTTTTGAGGATAGGAATAGAGATAAAGTAGCAATCAATCTCGCCAAACAGCGTTTTTTTCAGACAGCGTCTCAAAGCTTAGCGTTAGATTTAATGCCGGCTGATGTTCAATCCCCCACCGATTTAGACAATTTAGAGGCGTATTTGCAGGGCATTAATTATCTATAAATCAAATGCCCTGGCTCTTGATTATATTTAAACCGTATTGAGGTTATGGTAGAATTTCGGGCATAAATAAACCAATATGAAAAAATAATAATTTTTACACATTTTCCGGAGATAAATAATGGCTAATCCGATTATGGCGGCAAATGAGCGCGCAATTACCGATGCACTAAGCTCATTGCAGGAAATAAACTATAAGACTGCCTCAGTATCAATACCCACGATGCTAGCAAGTGGTAAGTTTGATGCATCTGTGTATACACCTGCTGATTCCACTACAACTGAAGCCAAAGGAATTGGTAGACACTTGGTCTTTGATAACCCTGATCCGGATGATCCTCTCTCCATGTTCGTATTTGCGTTTGGCCCCGGACAAAAAACCCCTATACATGACCATAACGTCGAATGCACTGTAACGGTAATTGATGGAGTTATATCAGAGATATATTACAAGCAAATAGGCGATTCAAATTTTGCTAAACTCGAGAGTTGCGCTGACAGGGCTACATTCGATATAAAAAGAGATGATTTAGACGGTTTGGAGGCTTTAATCCATCAGTTAAAGCGCTGCAAATACTATGGGGATGGCATCAGTAGAACGTTCCATATCTATAAGATGAGGGCAAAAGATATTGATTTTAATGGTAACGAGATCGTCAATAGAAATGTAAATCGCACTTATGAAAAATATACGAGTGATAAAAAAGAACGAGGAACACGCGTTTATGAAGGCCGCTTGTTTAAAGCGGAGCCTAACGCGATAACCTCCGCCGATGAAGCAGGTTGTTCATATAATATTTAATTATGTGCATCAGACAATATAGAAGGATAAGCGTGGAGAGAGTTGAGCAGTTAAGTTGTAAACAGCTACATACCCAAATGCTCACCCTCTCCCACAATAAAATTTATCACTTTGTATGTTTTTCGTTTCCGGGCGAGGGAGCAGATCCTGCCAACGGATAATCTTACTTTCAAACAAAAATTTCTTAATGCTGTCATATGCATTAAATGAATTTTACACAGGACAATTTTAAATCTCGGAAAAATTCCGTCTTTGCGAACAAAGTGAAGCAATCCAGTGGCCTTTGAAAATCCAATTAGTGCACCCAGTGTTCATATATGGTCGCCGGATTGCGTCACTGTGTTCGCAAAGACGAGTTATTTACCCACATTTAAAAATTGTCCTGTGCCAAGTTAAATGTGAAACTAAACTCTCGCGCTCGTTAAGCTATTTTTTCTGGCCACAGAAAAGTATGATGGCACCGAATTAAAATAATCTTCAGGAGCCAGCATGAAAAAAATTTTTTACATTACCGCATTAGTTATCCCACTATACTCTTTTGCCAATGAACATCCTGCGAGTCTCGAGGGAAAATATGAGTGCGCGGGTCATGAAGTGGGTACTAAAAGCGCTTTCACTTGTGAGATGCTTATAAAACGCACAGGCGAAACCTATGCGTCTGAAGCCAAATGTTCCGATAGTAATTCATACAGAGGAACAGGTATTTATAGTACCGCGACTCATCATTTATCCACGGTCTTTATTAATCCTCAAAAATCAGAAGAGACCGGTGTTTCTGTAGCTCTGGTTAAAAAAGATGGGAGCCTGGATACGGTTTGGACTTATTTAAACAATACGTCTATTGCAAAATCAATTTGCAGTAAACGAGGTTAACCTCTTTAATATATACCGGATTACACTCAGGTTAATCCGGTAATATCATCACTCAATAATCTGGGTGATTTAAACTCTCATTTGTATTATTCCCTTGCCCTGCTTCATTGTAGCCCTTCCCAAGACTCAATGCTTTCTCACTATCCTCTTCGTGTAATTCAAGCCACATTGCATTTAATATGGCAAAGGTACAGGCTAACCCTGTTCCTAAAATCCAGGAAAAATACCACATTATTAAACTCCTAATAGGCTGTATCTAGATTGTTTTTAATCGTTTCAACGGTAACTTTACCGCGCAGTACACGATAAACCCAAGCCGTATATACTAAAATAATCGGTAAAAAAATCACCGTGGCTATTAACATAATAAATAGTGTTAATTGACTGGATGAGCTGTCCCATACTGTCAAACTTTGCTCCGGGTTAGACGAAGATGGCAGAATAAAAGGGAACATACTAACGCCCACCGTTGCCACAATGCCAATGACAGACATTGCACTGCAAATAAAAGCAATGCGGGGCTTGGCCGCGGTTATTATCGCTAAAAAAGCCCCTGCAATCCCTAGAATGGGTACAAGCATTGCCAATGGCATGAGCTGATAATTAAAAAACCAGGCTTGAGCGTCACGTACTACTGCTTTATAAAGGGGGTTAGAAGGGCCATCATGCAATAAAACGCTGGTTAATCTATAACCAGATATTCCATTGTAAATCCATAGACCGCCACTAATAAACAACAAAATACTCAAGACTGCACAAACCCTGGCTGCAGTTTTTGCTCTTTGTTGAAGGTGCCCTTCCGTTTTAACACTAATAAAAAAGGCGCCATGCATGGCAAGCATAACTACAGATAGTAAGCCGCACAATAAAGCAAAAGGATTTAATAAGTTTAAAAAAGTTCCTGTATAAAAAATTCTCAAACTTTCATCAAAATGAAAGGGCACACCTTGAAGCACATTACCAACAGCTACCCCAAAAATTAATGAAGGGACAAAACCTCCGGTAAACAATGCCCAATCCCAAAATGTGCGCCATGCAGGACTGGCTATTTTGGAGCGATATTTAAACCCTACCGGGCGCAAAATCAGCGCGAGCAAGACAAGCAGCATTGCCAAATAAAAACCGGAGAAAGAAAGTGCGTAGAGAATAGGCCAGGCTGCAAAAATAGCGCCGCCACCTAAAATAAACCACACCTGATTCCCTTCCCAGGTTGGCGCAATACTGTTAATCAGTACACGTCGCTCCCAATCAGTTTTGGAGAGCCAGGGTAGCCACATGGCAACACCGAGATCAAACCCGTCCATCACCGCGAACCCAATGAGAAGTACTCCTAAAAGAGCCCACCATATAACACGTAATGTTTCGTAATCTAAAGGCATTTGACGCTCCTGATTAATGTTGCATACCATCGGGTCCGAGGCGGATATATTTCACCATCAAATATACTTCGACAATAGCCAAGGCTGTGTAAAACAGAATAAAGCCCGCTAAAGACGTGAGTAGTTGGGATGAATTAAGCGATGAAGTACCCATAAACGTAGGTAGAATTCCTTGCACAACCCAGGGTTGGCGCCCGTACTCTGCCACAACCCACCCTAACTCTGCTGCAACCCAGGGCAAAGGCAATGACCAGAAGGCGAGATGTAAATACCAGCGCGCTGTATGCAGTTGGCGTCTAATAACCAGATAAAATCCGGTTACAAACAGGAGAATGAAGAAAAATCCGCAAGCAACCATAATTCGGAAGGAGAAGAATAAAGGTTTAACATGGGGTTTAAGATCACGCCCTGCCTGATTAATTTGCTCCTCCGTGGCATCCGTTACGGTTTCTGTGTATTTTTTTAATAACAAACCATACCCCAGCGAGTTACCATACTTCTCAAACTCAGTTTTAGCAGCAACATCATCCGGGTTTTTCTGCAAACGGGTTAAGGCGCCATATGCGAGCATTCCTTCACGAATACGCACTTTCCCTTGCTCAACAAGCTCTACAATGCCTTCCATTGGTTCGTTAAATGAACGTGTAGCAATAATACCCAAAACATAAGGTACCTCAATGGCGTAATCAGTTTTCATCGTTTTTTCGTTAGGCATACCAATTACGGTCATACCGGCCGGGGCTTTTTCAGTGTGCCACATCGCTTCGATGGCGGCCAATTTCATTTTTTGATTGGAGTTTGAGAGATAACCGCTCTCATCGCCTAAAACAACTACTGATAAAGCAGAAGCCAGGCCAAAAGAAATAGCCACTGTCATAGAGCGAGTAGCCAGTGCTTTGTTACGACCACGCAACAGAAAATAAGCACTGATGGCGAGCACAAAAATCGCGCCAGTAACATAACCTGCACTAATAGTATGAACAAATTTTGCCTGCGCAACCGGGTTAAACATCACATCAGCAAAATTACTTACTTCCATACGCATGGTGTGATAATCAAATTTTGCACCAACAGGATTTTGCATCCAGCCATTAGCGATTAGAATCCACAAAGCAGAGAGATTAGTGCCTAAAGCAAGTAACCAGGTACAACACATGTGTTGGAATTTGGTTAATTTATCCCAACCAAAAAAGAATAACCCGACAAAAGTCGCTTCCAGAAAGAAAGCCATCAACCCTTCAATCGCCAATGGTGCGCCGAAGATATCGCCAACATAGTGCGAGTAATACGCCCAATTCGTGCCGAACTGGAATTCCATCGTTAAACCAGTCGCTACCCCTAAAACAAAATTGATCCCAAATAAAACGCCCCAATAACGAACCATTTGACGCCAAATCTCTCGCCCGGTCATCACATAAACCGTTTCCATAATGGCTAATAATAAGGACAAACCCAGGGTGAGCGGGACAAAAAGAAAATGATAAAGTGCTGTAAGAGCAAATTGTAGACGAGAGAGATCAACTATTTCGCTGCCAGGAATCATTAGCGTTACCTCAAATTGTAAATTAATGAGGCTAAAAGGAAAGGGGTTACCTCACGATTTCTTTTTAGCAACTGGTGCCATATCAGATTGCAAACTCGCACCCAACAACCATTGCCCTGTGCTTTTTTTAGGCTTTTCTACGTCTTTGAAACAAACCCACCAGAGTGTAATAAGTAATAAAAACTTAAATGAGAGCGTTAGTATAATGTCACGAGTCAAGGGCTTCATAGCCTGCTATCCGGTAAAAAACACGCCTCACTATTTTAACTTAATACGCTCTATTAATAAACAGTATGACATTGGTTAAATTCACGGTTACGTGATAGTTTGTTGCCCCAGCCAGTTTTCAATTTGCGCTTTTAATATTGATAAGCTCACCACACCATTTTTGAGCACCTGGTTATGAAACTCGCGGATATCAAACCGCATGCCCTGTTTATCTTTTGCCAATTGCCGTAACTGTTGTATTTCATCTCTTCCCACCATATAAGCAGTGGCTTGTCCGGGCATCATTATATAGCGATCAACCTCTCCTTCGATGATATTTTCAGCAAGCGCTGTGTGTTGTTTTAAATAATCCACGGCCTTTGCTCGAGACCAATGAAAAGCATGGATACCCGTATCGACAACCAGGCGGGCTGCACGTAATGATTCATTGGATAACATTCCGAGACGCGAAACTTCATCTTGATATAGCGCCATTTCATCCGCAAGACGCTCGGCATACAAAGCCCAACCCTCACCAAATCCTGCATTCAACAGGTATCGATTTAACGCGGGTAATGTTTTATTTTCATAAATCAGGGCAATTTGAAAATGATGCCCTGGAATTAATTCATGGAATAAAGTTGCTTCTTGCTCAATACGGCTCTTTTTTTTCGGCTCATAGGTATTAATATAAAAAACACCTGGTTCTGTACCCTCTTCATTAGGAGCATGGTATTCTCCGGGTGCTCCGGTCTTTGCTCGATGAGGCGGATACGCTCTTATAGTCCCTTCTGTTTTTGGCATGATATCAAACCAATCATTCATTTTTGCCTTAACCCTTTCAAGCGCTGCAACGTTATAATTTAAAATATCCTCTTCAGTAGAAAAATTCATTGATTCGTTTTTTGCACGCTGAAAAGTCATTGTCATATCTGCTGTACCGTATCTTCTAAGGCCAATTTCTCCCACTTCACGAGATAATTTTTGCATCGCTTTTAAACCCATAAGATGAATTTTACCCGGAGTTAAATCGAGCGTAGTTTCCTGCTTTAATTTTGCTTGATAACATTCTGCCCCAGCAGGTAAGGCACTTACACCTATCTCGTTTCTCGCCTGAGAAATATACTCACTCTCTAGATAAGTCGTGTATTTTTTTATGGATGGATTAATGACGGTTTTGATCAAATCCGCCACTTGTGTTTTAAATTTTTCATCACCATCACGGCGTGCGAAATCAAAATAAGGCGACTCCTCAACGGGACTCGCAAGGATTATTTTAAGTTGAGTCAATACTCTCTTAACGGCAGGTTTTGGGGCAGTATACCCAAGGGTCAAACCTGATTTTAAATTGTTAATTTGGCGGTCAACAACTTTATCAAATGTTTGCCAGCGAGCAAGTGCCAAGCGTCGATATTCTGGTGTGCCGACTGGCTGTTTTTCAGCAACAATTGCCATTTTATTATGCCAGCCAAAAACGGGATTTATATCCCATAATTCTTGCCTACAAAGACGACTCGCTTTCTTGGCTTTCAAGGTTTCCTTTAAAAGAAGATAGGTAAAATATTGAGGCGTATCGCGCAACTCTTTTTCATTTAGCGCATCTAGCCGTAGTAAAAAATCATCTTCCTGTTGCAACCAACCGGCGTATCCTTGTAAGGACACATCCGTAAAACGGTCGAGTGCTACGTCAGATTTTCCCCAAAAAAGACCTAGTTCCGGGGAATAATCAAATAAGTCCGTTTCATAATCATTGGCAATTATAGAAAATTGCAAAACGCTCTCTTCAACAGGCAGACTAGGGGCACCAACTAATTTCAAATTAAACAATAGAAATAAGGCATTGAATAAGACTGCTATAAAACATCTTTTCAAAAACATCTTTAGAGAGTTCCTGAGGTAAAAATCAGTCAAGTGTATGTGAGGATTAATAAATTTTCCAGAATCTTTTAAGGGGGCTATTTTCTCCCTTCAACACAAAAAATAGTAAATGCAAATACATATTTTCCTTTATATTTCTCTTTGCATTCCTGTTCAAAACATTGAACCATGGCTTCATTAATTTTTGCAACTTCATCATCAGGTAATTGTCCCTGATAAAAAGCAATTCCATTAATAAATTTGCGGAAAAAATCGAGAGACGGAAGCTCTATTGATTGTTTTACTCGTTTTATATCGAGTTTTTCAAATGGGAGAACCTGTAATTTATTTTCCAAATCGGCAAACTGGCTGTAATTTACTGGGCATTGAAATGTTTTCAGCGAATCGAATTGATTCGATGATTTAACCCGATAATACATATTCATAAAGGGATCATCGCCTGTCGGGAACAGTAAAAAAAGCTTACCGCCGCTTTTCAATGCATCAAATATTTTTTTAAAGGCTACTTCGATAGTTGTACACCACTGCAAACACCAAAATGAAACCACGTAATCAAATTCATTTTGATAGGTCATTGATAAAACATCGCCTTGCTGCACACTAAAATTGGGATATTTCTTAATTTTCTCTCGAGCAAGCGCCAACATGTTTTCTGAGCGGTCAAGACCAATCAGATGACCTTTGGGAATTTTATCCAAAATTTTAGTGGTAAACTCGCCATCCCCACAACCTATATCTAAAATCTTATCAGTAGACTCTGGGTTGATGGAATGGAGATATGAAAGGGAAACAGTTGCCTGGATATAAGACCCAATGGCATAATTATTAGCTGGCCACTCATGTGAACTCATATTATCTTATCCCTGATATGGTATTCCTTTAGCATACACTGAATCGGAAACAAGATAAAACTGAGAGGAAAATGTTCCTTAACGCTTCGCGTAAGCTGCAATGGAAAGTACAACCATCCCCATACCGAGAGCTTGACCGCCAGTTAATTGCTCACCTAAAAATAGCCAGGCAAGGATTACTGTTGCAAGCGGCATCACGGCTGTTGACAGTGACGCCATGATACCGTCAACTCTCTGACTACCAAAATACCAAAAAACATAAAAAAGCCCCGAACTTAAGCCAAGGATAAATAAAATTAGCCAATCCATAGCATGGATAGCTAAACCATCCCACGTACTAAATCCCAAACAAAGGAATAATAAAATTGCATTAATCCCATTGAGCAAGGAAGAGGTTAGAAATACGGGTAGTGAGATAACATGCATTTTACTAAAAATATAATACATGGCTTCAGGCAGAAGTGAGGCTAAAACAAGCGCATCCCCTAAAAAAGAATGCGTTACCTTGATGCCACTTAGCTTATCGCATGCAATTACAATTAAGCCAATCGTAGCAAAACCTACACAGACGGCTTTTTTACCCGATATTTTCTCACCCAAAATTATCCAGGACATAACCGCGATAATCGCAGGTAAAGCACTGGTTATAATGCCAGCTACATTAGCATCGGTGTAATGCAATCCCCATAATATTAGAAAATTAAACAGTACGCCGGCGGATAATGCTTGCGCAAAAATAAATACCCAATCTCTTCGTTTTAACAATCTGAAATAGGAATACACGGATATTTTTTTAGCGGGCGTCAGCCAATGTAGCGGTAATAAAATGACCGCGGCTAATGAAAAGCGAAGTGCAAGAATAAAAAGGATAGGGATTGACGAAAGTATATATTTGGACAATACAATATTAATACCTACCATAATTTGCGCAAAAATAAGAAATAACATGCCTTGCAGAAAATAATTATTGGATTTTTTCACATCAACTACCACCACTACGTTGTACACGTATTTTGCCATAATTGGCTCACCGATTTTTAACTATATTTGAGTCAAACCGAAAATTATCTATCTACAGGAACCCGCATTATCAACAGACATTTGGTTAGTCTATTATTTTACACCGAAATACCTAATAACGCACCGATACCTGCACTTACAAGCATCGCTATTGTGCCCCAAATCACGACACGCAATGATCCGGATAATACTCTAGCTCCCCCAACCCTCGCAGCCATGGCGCCTAGTAATGCCAGAAATATAACCGCCATTATTGATACTGATGGAATAATATGGGTTTCAGGAACAATAAAAATAATTAACAAAGGTAATAATGAGCCCAAAGTGAAACTGCCAGCAGAAAACAATGCAGCTTGCAAGGGACGCGCGCTTGTTATTTCAGTTATACCAAGCTCGTCGCGAGCATGTGTACCTAACGCATCTTTAGCCATCAATTGTTTGGCAACTTCTTCTGCAAAACTGCGCTCCAATCCACGATTAATGTATATAGCGGTTAGCTCTGCAATTTCGCCAGGTAGACTCTCTTCAAGTTCTTTCTTTTCAATTCGCAGGGCAGATTTTTCTGTATCCGCTTGAGAGCTCACTGATATATATTCACCTGCAGCCATGGACATGGCACCCGCAATTAGTCCTGCAATCCCGGCTACCAATATTCCATTATAGGGTGTATGAGCCGCAGCAACACCAATCAATAAACTCGCAGTAGAGATAATCCCGTCATTTGCCCCTAATACCGCAGCACGTAACCAACCAATTCGCTCAATTCGATGATATTCTTTATGTTGCATAGTCGGAAACCTCTACATGGCGACTCCATCATGGAGCGCTTTTTATAAGAGCCACGATGAAAAATCGCAATTGTTTTGAATCTTTTGATAATACAGTAGCACCTTTCGCATAATGTCCGAAACCCTTAATCAGACCAATCACAATAGAAATAGTCGTGCAGCCAACGCAGAGAATTTACAACTGCCTTTTCGGAGAATAGTAATAAGCAGATGCATAGGATTTCACAATTTGCTTGACCGAGTCAGTGTAAGCGTTAAGATAATAAGAAAAATAAAGGGAATTAAAATGAAAAACCTGATTTTGATCAGTTTGTTATATGGAGTAAGTTCTGTCAGTTTTGCTGATGATCAAGGTAAAATAACGTATGAAATAGCCTGTAAAAATTGCCATGCACCACAACTGGCAGCAGCTATCAAAGCTCCCGCAGCATTTAATAAAGCTCAATGGGCGGCTCGATTCAGAAATGCCAAACTTGAAGTGAAAAACAACCCAGACAAATTTAAATCACCTGATGAGTATTTACTTCATAGTGTAAAAATTGGCAAAGGATTAATGCATCACGGCGGTTTATGTCATGAAGCAGACATCCCCAATAAAAATTGTTCTGATGAGGCATTGATTCAGGCAATTAATTACATGAGTGGAAATTAGAATACTTTTTGGACTTTAAAAGCCCCGTCAGAATAAACTGACAGGGCGTTTTTAAGTGTAACTACCTAACTTACTTGGCAGCGGCAGCTTTCTTTTCTTTCTCTTTGGCAATCACCGCTTCTGCAACATTATTTGGGCAAGGAGCATAGTGAGAGAATTCCATTGAGAATTGACCACGACCAGAAGTAAGGGTGCGCAATGTGCTGATGTAACCAAACATTTCTGCGAGAGGAACATCGGCCTTGATACGTACGCCAGTGGCGCTAGGCTCTTGACCAGAGATCATGCCACGACGACGGTTCAAGTCACCAATAACGTCACCGACCTTGTCTTCTGTACTGTAAACGTCAACTTTCATGATTGGTTCAAGCAGTTGTGGGCCAGCTTTTGGTATGGATTGACGGAAAGCACCTTTTGCAGCAATTTCAAACGCTATTGCGGATGAGTCAACAGCATGGTAAGCACCATCGGTGAGGTCAATGTTAACATCTAACACGGGGAAACCGGCCAATGTACCGACGTTCATCATTGAGCGGAACCCTTTCTCAATTGCCGGGAAGAATTCCTTAGGAACGTTACCACCCACGACAGAGGTGACGAAAGTAAAGCCGGAATTTGGCTCACCGGGTGAAATAGTGTAATCAATCTTACCGTATTGACCAGAACCACCTGATTGCTTCTTGTGGGTATAACTGTCTTGAATCGACTTGGTGATAGTTTCGCGATAGGCAACTTGGGGCTGACCTACAATTAACTCAACATCGTAAGTACGTTTCAGAATATCCACTTTAATATCCAAATGTAACTCACCCATACCACGAAGAATGGTTTCACCTGAATCTATATCCGTTTCCACCCTGAACGTTGGATCTTCTGCAACCATTTTACCAATAGCAATACTCATTTTTTCGGTGGAGCCTTTATCTTTTGGTGTGACAGAAATAGAGATAACGGGCTCAGGGAAAACCATTGCTTCAAGTGTACATTCATGTTTGGGGTCACAAAGCGTGTGACCGGTTCGAACGTTTTTCATACCTACGATAGCGATAATGTCGCCTGCTTCAGCACTATGCAATTCATTACGCTCATTCGCCTGCATCTCAACCATACGACCAACGCGTTCAGTTTTACCGGTAAAGGAGTTAAGGATGGTATCGCCTTTATTCAATTTTCCTGAATATATACGGACGAAAGTCAACGCGCCAAAACGGTCATCCATGATTTTAAATGCCAGGGCGCGAAATGGCTCATCAGGAGAAACGATAGCAAATTGGCCATTTGGCTCACCTTCAGCATTTGTCAAAGGTTGTGGATTAACTTCGTGGGGAGCAGGCAAATAGTCAACGACTGCGTCCAATAATAGTTGCATCCCTTTGTTTTTGAATGCCGAACCGCAATACGTTGGGAAGAAGGCTAATTCGAGCGTACCTTTACGAATACAACGCTTGAGATCTTCTATTGAAGGCTCTTCACCTTCGAGGTAAGCCATCAGCAAATCATCATCCATTTCAAGCGCCATTTCAATTAGCTGCTTGCGGTACATCTCAACATCATCAACCATATTAGCTGGCATATCAGTAATGGTGTAATTTTCGGGCTGGCCTGTTTCGTCCCAAATATAGGCTTTACGACTTAATAAGTCGACAACACCTACGAAGTCATCTTCCATGCCGATTGGCAAGGTCATAATTAATGGGTTTGCGCCTAATACTTTTTTGATTTGTTCGGTAACTTTCAAGAAGTTCGCGCCAATACGGTCAAGTTTGTTGACGAAAATCAAACGAGATACTTTTGAATTATTCGCGTAGCGCCAGTTGGTTTCTGACTGAGGCTCAACGCCGCCAGAACCACAAAATACGCCGATACCGCCATCAAGTACCTTCAGTGAACGGTATACTTCTACAGTGAAGTCAACGTGTCCTGGGGTATCGATTACGTTAAAACGTGTACCTTTCCAGAAACAACTTACCGCTGCTGACTGGATGGTAATTCCGCGCTCTGCTTCCTGTTCCATGAAGTCAGTGGTTGACTCACCTTCATGAACTTCACCCATCTTGTGGATTTTACCGGTGAGCTTGAGAATACGTTCAGTAGTGGTAGTTTTCCCAGCATCTACGTGGGCGAAAATACCAATGTTTCTATAAAGGTTTAAGTCAGTCATAGCGCTCTTATAAAATAGATTAAAAATAGTCGCATAATATACAGTATTTTATCCGGATTTGCATCATCCATGCATCGATGTATTGAAATGTATTAAGCAGATAACGTAATTGGTAATTATTTACCTCATCAGCGCAATAATACCACAGTTAAAGTGAAGATTTGACTATTAGAGTGAAACCCCTTCAATAAGGTATTTCACATCATCAGGGTTAAAAAAATCTTTTAATACAAAACCGAGTTTATTTTTAAGAATATCCCCAAATACAAGAAAATGCTTTTCGTAATAAAGTGAATCCAGATAATCCGTTATATTCTTTTTAAAAACAGCCCCCGGTTTTTTATTTTTTTTAAATTTATTAAGATCAATAATTTTATCTTTTTTTTCAAACGCTGCCTCTCCAATAGTTGTTTCCTTCCTCATCCTATGCCGATAAAGTGCCTCAATTCTTTTAACAGCTATTTCATCTACTTTTAAAAATTGAGAGAGCGTTGTAAGAAAACATAAATCTTTATATTCGTGGGTTTGTTTATAGATGTACTCTTGAGACCAGTGAGTATTCAGACTAACGGAAGCGGTATCTAAAATAACCCCCAGAGACCATTCGGGAATAGTGCGTTTAACTTTATTCTCATTTCGCGAAACAAATTCCAGGCCTTTGGCAAACGCGGCTACTAAATCATTAACCAGAGCCTCATCCTTTGCCTCGTATAAATAATTAGAATATCGTGGTTTAACCTGTTCTACCCAGATATCGAAAAGAGATCTCGCTGTTCCTTTTATTTTGAAAATTAAGGATGATTCAAGTACCGCTTTAAAATAAATAGAATTATTGTCTATTTTGAAATCCTCTTTTGTTTAAAATCACTTTTAACCAAGTGTACCCCTGGATTTCAATATTTTCCAGGAGCTTGTAGTGACAGAAAAACTTTAAAAGAAGTGGTGCTCTGCGCAAAAAACCAAAACCTCTTTAATTAAATCTCCGCGTGACGGCTTATCCTATAACCGTCAGCTAGAGTCACGAAGGATTAATATCTCCATTGTGCGAATTATATCGTTACTGTAAAAAGGTAGCCCCTGGTAAATTTTCCTGCTGGCCTGAAGAAGACGACGATGAGCCTTGAGAAAACAGTCCTAAAGCTGGCAATAATTGCGTGCTGGATATCGCGCTTGCTCTGGGCATTTCGGATGACATTTCCGGCAAAGAAATTTGCAAAAAATCACGAACATGCGCGGGTATATTTTCCTGGTAAGAATGTATTGTGTAGGGAAATCCGATACATTTTGCTGCAACAGACATGGTTTCATGGAAAGTATGATATCCCGCTGTACCAAAATAGGCGAAGTAAGCCAAAGCATATTCGTGTTGCATTTCTTTGGTAAATTCTTTTGCGAGTAATTTTTCATACAATCTCGCCGCGGCTAATAATGTGACTGTATGAGTAGACGGCCCTGCTGCCAAAGGAACATTGTTCTCTACAAAAATTTGCAGCACCGGATTTTCGAAATCAACACGGTGTCTCTGTAAGGAGTTTGTATGTGAAGGGTTAATTATTTCTTTCAACCGTTCGGTTTCAGGCAACGCGTTGATTTTTTCACAAATATCCGCTAAATCTGATACCCCTAACTGGGTTGTTGGTTCAATGTCACTATCCTCGGCTTTCTTTTTTACTGCTTGCTTGCATTTTGAAACGAACTCGTTAGCCTCTTTAAAAACCTCGTTTCGAAAAGTCAGATAACTTTGATCATCCAGTTTTTTTCCAATTTGATAACCGAATGTCGCATGTATCGGCATTATTTGTATTAAAGTGGTCGCACTTAGTAACATTGTTTTAATGTCATTCAGTATTTCGTCGATAGTCAACCCATCAGTACTCTTGGCAATACATCCCAACGCACCACGGCTTTCGCTCCTGTATAGCGCACTTTTAATGTCATCAAGAGAGGCTTCTGTCGTAAATTTACTGATAATTTCCTCTCTTCTTGTATGAATTATTTCCAATATCCGATCGGAAATAATTTTAACTGATGGAAACAATTCGGGGTGCACGGCAAGCTTTATCGCCATTTGTGATTCAAAACCGGCATTTTCTTCTTTTGAACGCATTATTAAATCCTTATATTTGTTACTACAACACATTGGTGCTACATCAAAATTCGAGTCGATAGTAATATATTTAAAACTGACCAACCCCCTGACTGAGTCAGGTAGTTGGTCAGTAATTTTTAAAATCCTTGCTTAACAGAGATGCATGTAGATAACGGCCTCTTAGTGTGCGAAAAGACTGATGAATAAATCGAATTATAAACAGGCTGTAAATACGTTATTCTGATGGCCAAACTGCTTTTATACACTGGATTAGTAAAGTATTATGCAGCTTTACTTCAGTCACGTTGTTTAGTATCAAACATTTAGTCATAAGAACCATTAAATTAATCCTGGATAACCTAAATGAATAATCCAAAAATTATTTTAACCACCAATCGTTTGATATTGCGAACCTGGAAACCCAGTGACATCCCGTTAATGACGGCTATTAATTCTGACCCATTAGTGATGGAATATTTTCAGTCTACTCAAGATATTGGAGCTACCCAAGAATTGATAGATCACATTAATCAGCATTATAAAAAATTTAGTTACAGTGCTTATGCGGTTGAAATTAAAGAGACACATGAATTTATTGGCTTTGTCGGTCTAAATCATCCATCGTTTGAAATTCCCCAATTTCAACCTATAGGTTTACCTATTGTGGAGATTGCATGGCGTATATCATCAACCCATTGGGGAAAAGGATATGCCACAGAAGCAGGTAGTGCTGTTTTACGGTATGCTTTTACTGAATTTAAACTCAGGGAAATTATTGCATTTACACCCTTAGCCAATTGCAAGTCTCGACGCGTTATGGAAAAAATAGGACTGCATCATTCTAAAAAAGATGATTTTAATCACCCAGACTTTGAAGAAAAAAGCACCTTAAGACGACATGTTCTGTACCGGCTAACACGCGATGACTATCTAAAAAATTTAAGCAGTTATTAAAATAAGTCATTGGGTAGGAGCACTTCAGTAAACTTGATACTTTAAAAACGGTATAAGAGTGAGTAGAACGCTCAGATTACTCCTACTCAGCCTTCCGCCGCAAAAGCTGTTAAAGCGTCTTACAATTTAACGGGTTTTGGTTTTTTACCTTGTACCAGGCTTACAAAGTAGGCAAAAAAAGGGTTTTCTTTTAAGCACAACTTTATTTCTTTGATTCCACCTGCTGCCAGAATATAGTTAACGTCAGGTGCAAAATCGCTGAGTATTGTTAACATCTCTGCATTGCTGGTTTTATTTTGAACTAGCACCTTCATTTGTTGCTCTATCATTCTTATAGTGAGTTTGTCATGGTGATTTAACATAAAACCTCTCTTGGTTACGGGGGTTTGAGTTTCAAGGGTACGAAACGTACGCTAAGGATATAATTGGTTGTTAAGTGTAACCCGAGAATTTTTATTAAGAAGGCGGTATTCGTAACTCATTGATTTCATTGGTCGGGACGGAAGGATTTGAACCTTCGACCACTAGCACCCCATGCTAGTACGCTACCAGGCTGCGCTACGCCCCGAACTGGAAGCGAATAATAACTTTTCTTTTGCTGAATGACAAGCGGGTTAGTGAAGGAAATGATGGATTGTTGAATAGACATCAGGTTATTTTGGTCTGTTTATTTTTTTAATGGGTATTCCCTTGCTTCTATTGCGTTTTCAACGTCGTCAATAGGGTGGGTTTCGCCTGTTGTTTCATAGCCTGGTACACCGTCGCCTAGTGAATTTCCCATGTCAGCGCCGGTAAACTGGTTTTGATTGAGTTCATTGGAGGAGCCTTCAAGCCCAAGTTCGAGGGGGAGATCCAGATCGGGAGTAATCATGGTATCTTCGCTTTCTTTTTCCAGCTCGCCCATGATTACTCCTCTCTATCTGTATTAATTTAATTATAGCTTATCCAAACGCATTAATACCCGTGATATGACGGCCTAGAACCAAGGTATGAACGTTATCAGTGCCCTCATAAGTGAATACAGATTCGAGGTTTAACATATGACGAATCACGTGATATTCGAGGCTAATACCATTGCCACCCAAAAGATTGCGGCAGTCGCGTGCTATTTTTAATGCTTCCCGGCACGCATTCCCTTTAGCGAGGGAAATCATGGTTGGCGTTTCTCGCCCTTGTTCTTTCAAGCGGCCAATTTGTAAGTTCAGGCATTGTGCCTTGATGATTTCGGTGTACATGTCAGCAAGGCTTTTTTGGATTAATTGAAAAGAGGCAAGTGGCTTATCAAATTGTTTGCGTTCCAATAAATACTCTCTGGTGATATCAAAGCAGGCCATTGCTGCACCCATTGCACCCCACGCAATACCGTAGCGCGCTTGGCTTAAACAACCAAGAGCGGCTCCCAGCCCTTTATCGCTGCCGGGTAGTAAATTTTCATCCGGTACGAATACATCCTCAAAAACCAGCTCGCCGGTAATTGACGCGCGTAACGACATCTTTAATTTTATCTCAGGCGTGCTCATCCCTTTAAAGTCTTTTTCGACGATGAAGCCGCGAATCCCCTCTTCCGTCTTTGCCCAAACAATGGCGATATCCGCAATGGGGGCATTAGTAATCCACATTTTTGCGCCATTTAATCGCCAGCCGCCGGCTACTTTTTTGGCATGTGTTCGCATGCTACCGGGATCAGAACCTGAATCAGGCTCGGTCAAACCAAAACAGCCGATGATATCACCGGCTGCCATGCCAGGTAAAAAGCGCCTTTTTTGCTCTTCATTACCATAACGAAAAATAGGGTACATGCAAAGTGAGCTTTGGACCGAAACAAAACTGCGTAAACCGCTGTCACCGCGCTCTAACTCTTGGCAAACCAGGCCATAAGCTACATAAGAAGCGCCGGCACCGCCATATTCTGTGGGCAAGGTCAAACCGAGTAACCCTAGATCAGCTGATTGTTTTATTAACTGTCTTGGAAATTCGGCCTGTTCAAATGATTCTGCCATTAAGGGCACAACATCGTTGTTTACAAAGCGGGTGACACTATCACGGATCATCCGCTCATCATCATGTAACTGTTCGTCAAGAAATAGCAAATCGTCCACTTTCTTTCTCCCTTTTTACAGAATGTAAGGCCAGTACCGCATCTATTATCGATTCACGGCTGGGTAGTAAGTATTGCCAGGCGGTACCTAATGGAATAAAACAGTCCTCACCTGTTATGCGTTTAATTTTTAAACGATGCGGCGCATGCTCCATAAGTAATGTCATTAATCCTTCGCTAAGAGATGCGCTGGAGCGTCCTTCATCAACAATTAAAACGCGTTTGGCTTTCGCCACCTCCCTTAAAATAGCCTCAACGGGTAAAGGGCTTAACCAGCGCAAATCAACTATTTTTACTGAAATGTTATAGTCCTCTTCTAACAGCTTCGCGGCTTGCCGAGACAAATAGTAACCATTGGCATAAGTAAGAATTACCGTATCACTCTTCCCAAAAACACCTACCTCGCCTGGTGCTATAGTTTGTTCAACCGCCGGGTAATCAAAAAGCCAACCATTATCGCCGGGTTTGTGTAAATCTTTGGTCATGTATAAAGCAATAGGCTCAAGAAACACAACTACCCTGCCCTCTTCATAAGCAAGGCGTAAGCAGGTGCGCAACATTTTCGCAGCATCCGGTCCATTTGACGGACAGGCGACAATAACACCGGGGAGATCGCGCAACACGGCAATGGAATTATCATTATGAAAATGCCCGCCAAAGCCTTTCTGGTAAGCAAGGGCTGCGATGCGAATGACCATGGGATTTTGATATTGGCCATTTGAAAAAAAGGATAATGTCGATGCCTCACCACGAAGCTGGTCTTCTGCGTTGTGCAAATAAGCTAAAAACTGGATTTCCGGTACCGGTAAAAATCCATTATGAGCCATGCCAATTGCAGTACCTAAAATGGTCGTTTCATCAAGGATGGTATCAAATACGCGCCGTTGACTAAAACGTGCCTGCAAATCTGCGGTTACCCGATAAACACCCCCTTTTTTGCCCACATCCTCGCCAAATACCAACATATTGGGGTACTGAATCATTAAATCAGTTAATGCAAAATTAATGTGCTGGCACAAATTGCGCTTCATTGACAATTGATTAAACGCATTGCCAAATACTTCGGCTCGCCTCTTTCTATCAGGAGGCAAATAAGGTATTACCTCGCTTTTTTGTGGTGTTAAGGAGGACATCACTTCTTCAGCACTTTGAAGCCTTGGCAGTCGAATCGCCTCCATGGCCTTAGCTTTAATTAATGCCTGATTATCAAGGTATAACTCAACAATAGCATCAAGGCTCATTAAGCCTTCCTGATAGATAAGGCGCGCGGTATGGAGCAAAGGATCATCGCTTTCGATGCGCTCAATCTCGGCTTTAGCGAGATATTGTGATTCGATATCAGACCCGGCATGGCCCAGTAGCCGTACGCATTTCATGTGTAAAAATACCGGCTGTTTTTTGACCCGCGCCAAATACTGGGCTTGTTGTGCTTTTAAAAATAGATCAGCGATATTCAGGCCATCACAAGGAAGATAATGGATGCCCGGGCGCTGCGCTACTGACATTTCGATCCAGTGGCTGGGCGTTGGCACCGAAATACCAATGCCATTATCTTCGCAGATAAAAATCAATGGCAGTGGATAATTTTGTGTCGCAATCCATGAACATGCGTTAAGTGTCGTCTGGGTCGAGGCATGATTGGTTGATGCATCCCCAAAGGAACATACAATAAGCCCATCTGCTGCCAATTTACTACTAATTGCCAACTCTTTGGCACGCGTAATGGATAAGGCTGCGCCTAATGCTTTAGGAAGATGAGAAGCAATGGTTGATGTTTGCGGGGGAATGGTTAATGGCACACTCCCGAAAACTTTGTGACGCCCACCAGCAATGGGGTCTCCTGCTGCCGCAACCAGTGATAATAAGATATCACGAACGCCGTCGCCACCGGCTACTTGTTTTGCGCGCTGCAAATAAAAGCCACCGCTGCGGTAATGCAAAAAAGCCATATCAGTATGGCGAAATACCTGACCGAATACAGCATTGCCTTCATGGCCACTGCTACCTATTGTGTAATAAGAAAGACCCTTTTCTTTAAGTTCACGCGCAGTTAAATCCAAGAGGCGCGATTTCATTTGTGAATCAAATAACTCTATGGCTGTTTTTTTATCCATTCTTGCGGCAGCGAGGGTTGTGTCGCTTTTGGCAATTGGAAAGTCAGCTTCCTTTACACGCTTGATAAACTGCTCATTAACTACACTAGCTCTATCTAACATCATCACATCCTGTATGTAACGTTTTAAACCGCGGCATCAGTATAGTGAAATGGCTTTATAGATGACAAGTAAATTCTATTAAGTTTAAAACGTCTTGTTAAACTGGCAATTAATGGTCAGTTAATCTACAATTTTACCAGGGAATTCTATTAAAGAGCTTAATCATGAGATGGATGCCAATTTTGCCACTTATTCTTTTCCTGACGGCTTGTACCAGAGACGTCGTTGAATACCGACAGGTTTTAGTCAATCCACCTTGCGAAACCTTGACTATTGTTGATGTGCAACCCGTGGATGTCACAACGACCACAACTACTTTTGTTAACTATTTGTAATTCCACTAAGATCAAATTGCTCGGCAGGCAAGGGATTTGCACCCAGTAATGTGCTAATGGTAATAAGGACTTGCGCCTGTTGATTTGGCAATGCGCAATCAACTAATGATGATATCGCTTGCTTGTCTAACTGATTGGCCAAGTATAATTGTCTGATGGCGAAATAAATATTAGCCCCCTGGCGGACAAGGAACTCGACCTGATTAAAATATCCACCCAACGCATATCCGCCTACCGCCTGGTTAAGTCGTCCTAATTCTGCTGTAGTATATGGGGGCTTCAGGGGCATACCTAGTTGGTTAAACAGTTTGTTGACCAAGTCTGTATTTCCTTGAACCGCGGATTCTTTGATGGCCAAATCGTAAAGAATGGTTCCTTTAAGCTGATTAAGTAACTCGTTCTGATTATTATTATTGATCAGTGATAAAACAGATTCTTTTAATGACGTGTTCATGGCCTGTCCTTTTCCGCTAAATCGGGTTGCATCGCGTCTGTACTGTCTATTACAAGCCTGGTAATTCCTTGCTTTAGTATAGGCTCATAGTTATTACTCTCAGGATTCGCCGTATTCAAAGGCAAAACACAGGTCTCTGCAGCACCTAATTGCTCTTTCATCTTTCTCGTCGAAGAGACTATTTCCAACGTTTCTAAAGGCATCACCGTTGGCGTCAGTGTAATTATCTCACTGTCTTTAGTAGCCCCTCCAAAAAGTAGTTGGCCGAAGGTCATATTGCCATTCCACCAAGCACGTAAATTAGGGAACAAAATACCACGACCCGCTTTCCAGGCTTTGAAGTCGGCAAAAAGCGCGCGTTCACCACGAAATATCGCGCGGATTTTTTCAAAAGGCCGAGTATAAAGCACGGCTTTACCATCATGGGCGGGGTCGTATTTTTCATATACGGCGGTTTTTAACGGCGCAATACTGGATGCATTAAAGGTGTTCATTATGGCTTTTGTGTCAGCAGAAAGCATTAATGACCCAACATTCCTCATCAGTTTTTTATCAGGATGAGCCTCTGGCGTCTCTATGCTTTTCAAATCCTGATGACCGACTTCTGTAATTAAGTCCGTCCATTTTGATTGAACATAGGCCTGATATTCACTCAAATGCTGCTCAATGATAGCCACATTCGGATCGATACAATCCAGCTTACTTTTTAAAATTTGCCAGGTTTCAGTCCATTTTGTATCGGTTTCTTTGAAAAACATTGACCATGGCTTGTTGTCATAGTTTTGATGGGGGACGGCTATATCACGGAAAAAGTCATTGAAATAGTTTTGTGTCAGGTTTCGTCTAAAATCGCCGATGGTGAACTTAATCAAGCGCTCCACTTGTGCTTGCCTGTCCATGATCGCATGTTGTTGGCGAATATATGCCTCGGTTGCCGTATAAAACCCATCTTTTAAACTGGTTTTGCCCAACTGTTTCTTTAGATCGTGTTTATTTAAAATCAGTCTGGCGTCGCCTTTTGCCCCAAATCGTCCGGCGCGACCAATAATTTGATAGTACTCTCTTTCTCTGGGTAGATAGTTTATTAAAACTTTTAATCCCGCTTCTGTAGCTTTATCATACAGGGGAATATCTGTTCCTCGACCAATCATGCCGGTGGATAGGGTTACCATACCGGGAAGGCCTGCTTTTTTCTCAATATGCTCTGCTTCATGTCTTGAGTCATTTTGAGCACTCAGGCGCACGAGCTTCTCATCATTGGGTAGTGCTTTTTGTAGATATACCATTAATTTTGCACTTTCTATGTCATTTTCACAGATGAGTACCACGGGTTGATTTGCAACTCTTGCCACCTGGATTTGCTTTAAGATAAGCGCATTTTGGGCTATTTCATTTGCAGCGAGATAGAGTGGGTAATCAGTGCGATTTAAGCCCTGATGCCTGGGTATGGTGATAAAACCCATCTTATTTCCTTCACCTTGCCCATATAAGACGGCCGCTTCTTCCCTCTCTCTAATCGAACCGGCAGTCCCCGTCACGGCATAAAGTGATCCGCTCTCATATTCACTAAGCATAGACTTGCTGGTTGAAGAATAAACAATTTGCTTTTCGTTATCGATAAAGAAGTCAGGTTTGCATTCAGACAGGCGTGCAACCAAAGCGGCTTCCTGCTCACGGGCTTTATGAGGGTTGGCTTTTAAGCGATTTAATCGGGCATGTAAACACTGATGCACGCCGAAGGAGAATTTTGAGCTGCGGTTTTCTCTATTACCAATCAGCAATCGTGCTTCACTGACAATTTTAGGGCCTTTTGCCGTTTCAATTTCAATGTCTGACTTAATAACAAAATCGCTGTCAAGCTCTAAAGCCAAGGCCGTTAAGGCCGATTGTTGCCATGACTCAACTTGTGCCTGAGACACGCCTGACAGTCGTTTAGCCAGTTCTGGTCCGACTTCCTTGCTGGCATAGGCCATCAGCTGTTTGTTGCAGGCGTCAATGTCATTTTGATATAAGTCCATGATAGACGAGGAGGGTTGTGAGAAAAATCCAACCATTACGTCATATACCCACTGCATATCGCGAATAGTTTCATTTGCTAAAGCAGAATAATTAAACCGTGTATCCGCCAAATCAAAATAAGCTCTGTCCGCTTCATCTAATAAGAGCGCACGATTCATAGGCTCTCGAGCAATCACCACATCCGCAAGACCTTCGCTGCGCGCTCTGTTCCTGAATAAACTGAGGTTGGCTGCATCAGAAAAGTTAATGCCGTCAATGGCATAATCATTAGCAGGCGTCGTTTGATAAATGAGATTGGTTTTAGCACCCATGGCTTGGAAAAAAGAGCGAAAAGACGAGTAATCACGGTAAGCTAATTCCACATCTGCCGTGACAAAATCGACAGTTTGTCCTAGTGCATATTGGCAAGCTATCATGAGCATCATGATTCGCGATTTGCCTTCACCTGTGCCAATTTCACCGGTCACATGACGACCGGATTTTAGCATAGAGTGAATAGCCAGATACTGTGTGGTATGAATTTCAAAAGAGCGGCCTGATTTAGGCTTGCCTTCACTATCAAGCAAAAGCGGCAAGCCTTTAGTGCGATATAATAACTCGGCTACTAAAGCCACAAGTCGGTCATTGTTTATAGCTCTTGTTTTAGCCCGCAACTCGCCCAGCTCAAATTTAATCTCTTCAGTGGTCAAATCTCGTACTTTCTTGACCTCCTCGTCTATTTGACTTAACTCCTCATCGGTATAGACGACCCCACTCATCAAATTGGCTTGAGCACGGGCTTTTACCAGGTTAAATCCATTGCCAGTTTCACGCTCACAAGGTTGTTTATCGAATGCACTGTATTGATTATCCAGGAAAGCCGATAAATCCTCATTTTCAGGGCAATCTGCTCGCCATCTATCAAACATTTTCAGCGAGGGAAAAGGCGCCGACCCATAGATTTTCTTTAACGCCGCAAGAATAACAGGGCCTTGTTCCCCACGACATTGCTTAAGCAGACTCTCAAACTCCTCAAGAGAGCAGGCCTTGCTGTTATTCATTAACGAGGTCAGAATGTTTAAAAATAATGTCTTATACTCTTGCTCTTTAAAGGATTGATAATCCGGCGAAGACAGTAATTCTACTAATGTAAACGGCGTAAAATCACCCGAATCCTGATTGAATTGATCACATAAAGAGCGAACTATGTCAGCGTCGTTTAAGGCGATGAACTCATTCTTCAATAGGTTAATATTATTCCATGCAAAGACAATTTGCTCATCCGTACTGTTGTTTTTGGTAAGGAAATGTTGCAGATAATTGATAACAACCTGTTTATCACCCGCGTAGTGTTCTGCCACCTGATTAATGGTGAGGAACAAATCAACAAACACGTTATCAAATTGTTTTCTTTTTTCAATGATAGTTGCCAATTCCTCTTTAGCAAGGTTCACTAATTCCCTATTCAATATTTTTGGTTTTTTAACAACGACCATGACCGGTTGGATGACGGGCTTAACCACTTCTTTAACGGGCTCTTTTTTGGACGCTCTTTTTAACAACCCTGAAAAAAATGAAGCAGCTTTTTTTAATAAATTCGGCGCTATTTTTTCCTGCGGGACAGTCTCATCGATTTTCACATCGGCGGGTGGAGGCGGTTCAGGGGCATGCAACTCATCTAAATGAGTACGCAAACGCTTGAGTTCAACAAGGGAATCCGCCCCCGGTATTTGTTTAATAAATGCATTAATTTCCTGAGCGAGTTCTTGACTGTCAATGGTATCTGGCGAGCTGTTTAATTCTGAAAACAACCGTTGAAAATTGTCATCATCCTCGCGCTTTACATTGGGTATTGCATCTAATTTGTCAGGCGAGGTTGCAAGCAGGAGATCAATAATTAAATTCAATGAATCCATGCGTCTGACCACCTTACTCTCAACACGTGCCATTCTGGGTAAAATGGTTTTCAGATAGACCTGTAATTTTGCCAACACACCCAAAACAGGCTTTGGAGCGTCTTCGGCTTTGCTCAGGAAAAATAAGAAATCATTGGCTGACTCATCGTTTTTAATGGTAATTAATAATTGGTTAAAGTCAGCAATCGTGGCGTCTGAGAAGAGGACATCAGTGGTGAGTTTATTGAGGAAATTGAAACGCTCGTCTTTACTCATATTGTTGATAATGGCAGTCAGATTACGCGTCACGTCCATATATAATTGGGCATCGCCGGGCGTTATGAAGTGATTCAATATCTCTAAAATCTTCGCTCTCTCCGAGGACTCGAATTTGCTATCTATCAATTGCTGAACATCTAGGGGAATAGTATCTGCCTGTAAGCGCTCAAAATAATCTTGTGGGAAATTGGCTTCAAACCGCGATTTAACAAAATCCTGAATAGCTTTTGTGTCGGCGAAACGCCCTTTGTTCACAAAATCTGTTAGAAACTGTTGCAAATCATTGGGTGATAAAGGAGGATTCCCTCTCTTATCAATGTCTGCAAGTAAGGACATAGCCGTTTTCAGGTGATTTTTATAGTAAAATAGTGCTCGATCGAGTAGGTGTCGGATATTTTTGCCCTGTTTTTCATTCTCTTCTTTTGTTCCATTTGCCAATCCAAACGTACTTATGAGCGCGATTAATTGTTTGTAGTGTTCAAGATTGTCCGCTTCACTCGGCGCCCATGCAATACTATAAGCCACATCTAGATGTCGGTAAAAAATGGGCTCATCTGAGTTCATGTACGTGTCTTCAGTATAAAAAGACATGCCCACATAAATAGAGTTGCCAAACCGATTAGTGAATTTTTCAAGTTTGTTGCAGGAAGCTGCCAATTCGTCGGCTTTTTGCTTAATTTTAGTTATTCCAACCGTTAACGTTTGCGCCATTAACGCGGATAACTTTTGCAGAATAGGCAAGGAGGGCAAATTTTTCAGCTGATATAAGCGCTCAACTAATTGATTGCGCAAACTATTGCTAAAAGGCTTAAAAACCAAGGGTAATTTCATGTTGGTTAGTTTGTCTATTATATCAATCCAGTTCTGTTTGGATTGTTCTATATTGGCTGACATCTCGCTATTGGTTTCACCTGTCGTGCTCTCGGCAAGTATGGCGTACAGCCTTGCTTTTTGTTCGTCGTTAAATTGAAGAGCTTTGTTAATTGTTTTATCCATTTCCTGATAAAACGATAAGGGTAGACGGTGCTTTTGATTGGCAATATATCGATAAAAATTCTCTCTGGTCTGAATTAAGCTATCTTCTGAAGCAACCTTTCTCCATTCCATGCTGGTACTATAACCATAGGTAGTGTCATAGTGAACTGGGGTTGTCAGCATTTCAGGAACGACGAACCCGAAACGTTTCCCGGCTAAATGCAAATCAGCCAATGCACGAATGGCGCCATTTGCTTGCAGGGGAATCTCGGTAATGCATTGCCATTGAGCGTCGCGTTCGTCAGGTTGACTTTGACTTAATATCGTCAGAATACGACCTAAAACAGTTGGCAAACTATTAACATTGGCGAATGCAACGTTTGGGTAAAAATCAAGGTTGTAGGCTTTGATGGTTTTAGAGAAGGTAATAAACGCCTCAACCAAGTCAGGAAAACTGTCGAATCCTGTTGAAGCGACATGTTGCTTCAATAGCGTTGACCACCATTCATATTGCGCCTTATCTTGTTTTATCCCACTCACTATTTGCAGAGCATCTTTGGTTCGCGGCTCCGTTATCATGGAAGAAAAAGACAGGGCATGCTTGTAAATTGTATCGTGCAGCTCTTTAAGTAAATCGGCATCCAGGAGCGACCAATCATGGAATAGTTGAGTCAATCCTTCCTCACCATACTCAGAATAGACCCTGAGCAGCGCATTAATTTGTCTTTTATTGAAACCCAATTTAACCGCCCACGTCATCACTTGTTGCTTTAGCTCAGGCTGATTGTCTAATAAAGTGAAGAATAGGTGAGGTGCGTTATCCTCGGGCGTGGTTACAAGGCTATGTGACAAACTGATGAGGATATCAGCGTCTTGCCGAGTGAACTCTTTTACCAGTCGGTCATAAACTTCTTGGTTATCAGCTGTAGCTGCTTTTCCCTTAAAGACGTCATTTATTTGTTGATAATGTTGGCAAATATAAGCAAGCCTTTGAGGCGTTTTATTCCTGAGTTGCTGGAATAATTGTTGTTGACCTGCTGTGAAGAGCATCAGCTCAGGTAAATAACGACGAAACATCATGACATCGGCTCTTGCGTATTGACCGTCATTTAGGTCTTTCCAGTACTCGCCAATAAAGGGATTAGTCGTGAGTTTGCCGAGGAGGTTCTCACACACATCTGCAGCCAGCGCGGGGGGTAATTCTCTTTTTTTGATAACAGGCGTCACGGTGTCATTATTTTGTGAAACTACTTTACTGTCATAATGAAGGATAAAGCAGTCTGCTTTACCCGGTTCGGGAACAATGACAAAGCCTTTGGGCAAATGGCCAGCATTTAAACCCTCTTTAAATTGATGGTGATGAACTAACAACTCTTGTGCCGCCGCCAGTGAGAGACGACTAAACGTATTGCGATGATGGATTACCGGGTCGCCTTCAACATCTGATAGTAAAAAATCGTGACGATTCCCATCTTTTTCAATGAGAGCTATATCACCCATCCAGGTATGCCAGATTTTTTTTAACGCTTTGGCGGTGATTAAATTTACTGCCGGGTGGTTTAATTTTTCTTCTTTTATGGCTTTTTCAAGATCGTCTAATGTTAACGCCTGTATATCACCAAATCCTGCCATCTCTTCTGATGTGCCGCTAGTCATCTGGGTAGCAACCTGCACTTCCACTTGTTGCTCTTGTTGCAGCTCAATGTCAATATTCAGTCCCGCGCGCGTATCCAGTGTTGGGCGCTTGCGCTTTGCAACACGCTCAAAGATTGCTGAGGCAAGTTGTGGGGTGTTTTCATTAAGGTTCTGTTTATTTTTAGTGCGTTGGTTAATAGACGCTTGTTCATCAATTGTCCTTTGCATAGCGGACGTTAAATACGCTTTAGGCAAATCAATCTCGATGGCCAGGGTATTGTTAGCTATAAATTCGGCTATGTTTTTCCAGTGTTTTTCTTTAAGAACACCTTCTGCATCAATAAACGTGACCTTGGGAAAGCTATTTGCGGCGAGATTAATCAATGTTAATTGCAGGTTTTTAATGAATTCGTCGGGGTTAACGTTAGGATTAATTTCAATAGTAAGATTAGCGGCGCGAATTCCCGCATTTAATTGGCAATAAGCATTCAATCCATCTAATGCAGTTTCATCACAAGGACGTAAACTAAGCTCAATCAATCGAGTGTCCAGTGTTGTTAATTTGGCGTGTAATTCTTTGAAGAGATCTTCGTAGTCTGAAACCGTTAATGACCTATTTTCCACGCCAGGAAAACTAAAAACACTTGATGTGTTGTCCAGTTTACTGATGGCATCATTCACACTGGGGTGGCTCAGGTGGTAAGCTTTATCTTCAGTTGGACCAATCTCTTTGGCATTAAGTAAGTCACTCAGAGCAATAGGACTCAACCGTCTGACTTTGCCTGTCTCAGGTAGAAACAGTTTTCGTTGTTGGTGATTAATCTCTTGAAAAACAGACGGTTGAATCACAAAATTTTCAAGCTGGGCTTGATAGAAGGCCTTGGCTAAAGCCTCTCCATCGGCTTTGATCAAGCGATAACTATTCGCTAACTCATTTTGACCAATTAACGTCTTGTCTTGGAACAGGTTATGAATGGCTCGATAACCGCAGGAATAACTGTCTTTTTGATCTTGAGAAACAACCTTCCCGGTAATTGTCCATGCATTTTCAGGAAACGCTTTAAATACTGTTTCGCCAGCTTTAGTGGTCTCGTGGTATGTAATGGCTCGTTTGATTAACGCGTCATAATTGTGTTTTTCTGCTTCAGATACGTCCATACTATCCGTGATGGTATAGGATATTTCATGCGCTACCTCATCAATTGTAATCGTGGCAGCAAGCCAGTGTATCCCGTGATGAGCTCCATCACTGCCTTTGTTGAGCAGTAAGGGGATGGTATAAGAAATATCTGCATGAGCCTTCTCTCTCTCAAAATGGATTGTTGTTCCAATTGTTTTTTCATCGAAGGTAAGCACATGAATTTTGTCTTGTGTATCAGTCAGCTGGAGCATACGCTGTAAATCAAGATCAATTAGCCACTCATGGCTTGATAATGCTCCCTTGATACATTTTTCTCTAATGCCCAGATTGGCCTGTGCCCCGTGGAGAGCCATAACACTGGTATAATCAATATGTTGATCCGCTATAATACTGGCTGATCGGGCTTTTGATTCACTGAAAATATAAGGAGCCTCTTTGCTTAAGCTGCTATTGAGAATTTCACAAATAACCAACCAATGGTTTTTGTGCTCGGCAACAGTCTCTTCATTTGAACTGCCAAGGGCTGTTAGATTGATATATTCGGGGTTGAAGCGTTGTTCAATGAACTCAATAGCCTGTGAAAACGATTTTTTAGCAGAAGCTGTGGCAGGCAAGCCCGTGGCTTGACAATAGCGAACGTAAATACGATTCAATTTCTCTTGGGTTATTGTCATTTTATGGGCTCATGGTGTTTAATAGTTATGCATTATAAATGAAGAATATTAATATAATATTAAGAAATTTTTACCCGCAACGACATCTTTTTAAAAATTATCCATGTAACGCAACCCCGTCTTTGCGAACGAAGTGAAGCAATCCCGTGCCCTTGGAAAGGCTTATGAGTGCATCTCTGTTCGAAAAGTCGCGGGATTGCTTCGCTAAAGCGCTCGCAACGACGTCTTTTTAAAAATTAGCCATGTAACGTAGCCCCGTCTTTGCGAACGAAGTGAAGCAATCCCGTGACCTTGGAAAGGCTTATGGGTGCATCTCTGGTCGAAAAGTCGAGGGATTGCTTCGCTAAAGCGCTCGCAACGACGTCTTTTTAAAAATTATCCATATAACGCAACCCCGTCTTTGCGAACGAACTGAAGCAATCCCGTGACCTTAGAAAGGCTTATGAGTGCATCTCTGTTCGAAAAGTCGCGGGATTGCTTCGCTAAAGCGCTCGCAACGACGTCTTTTT